>CAWCJC010000009.1:0-752918 GCA_963795835.1 Bryobacterales bacterium
GGTCGAACCATAGAAACGCGTCTTTCTGCATCTCACGATCGAACTTATGGGGGCCATCGTAGAAGTTCGTCCGGTAGTGGTCTGCCGCGCCCGCTTTCTTGTAAACGTCTTCCAAAATCCTTGCGGCTCGTTCCATCTCCGGCATGGTGAATAACGCGTCCTGCCTGTTGTTCAAAACCAGAACCGGATTCGGCACCCCTAACCCTAGCACTTCCGGATAATCCAGCTCTCGCGGCAGCCCCGGTACATAAGCCATCCAAGTATGGGTATAGCTCTTATTGAGAACGAAATCGCGCCAAGTGGACATCATGCCTACGCAGCAAGAGCATTGGATCCGCGGATCCGCGCCTGCGAGCATCACTGTCCGCAGCCCTCCGCCGGAAAGCCCTCCGCAACCAATCCGGGTCGTGTCTACATCCGCGCGCGACGCAAGGTAATCCACAGCGCGACGGTCGTCATTGACGAACACTCCGGGCCACGTCAGACCTGCCGAGAAAAGGCTCTTCGCTACAACGTGTTCATGGCCATTCGCGAATTCGTTGTAACGCGCGATCTCGTCCGGAGCCTCCGGATTCGCCTCCGTCATATCGTTCCGGATCTTCGCCGGAACATCGGCCAGCCGCACCCGCCGGCTCCCAAACGCAAACGCGTCATGCACCAGCACCACGTACCCTCGCCGCGCCAGCTCATTGGCCCAAGCCGCGCCGCCATAGTAATTATTCTGGTGCGCAGTGATCAGCGGATGCGGATCGTTCGACATTCGCGTAATTTTGCGCAGTCCGAAATATTTGTTCCCGCCGTGGTCATGCAGCGCCACCACGCCCGGCAACTTGCCTACCGCCCCGGCGGGCTTAAGCACCAGAGCCTCGGTTGCGGGCCCATAGGGCAGCTGCCAACTCAGGTGCTCAATCGACAATCCGTCGAACTCTAAATGGTGCTGCACGGAAGCTACCGGCGCCGCGCCGTTCCCAGGCCCGAGCAGCAACTCGTTCAACCGTGCGCGCGCAACGCGCCTCCACGCTTCGACATCACGAAACCGCGCCTGCCGAAACGAAAGCCGCGCCGGATCCGGCACAATCCCCGCCGCCCACTCGCCGTAGGGGCCCAGCATGTTCGGGTTCATCCCTCTATCCTAAGCGCGCTATACGCGAGGATCGCGGCGGGCCAAGTACGCCATCCTTTGCATAGGGACCGCGAGCATCAGCCGGCAGGCTCCATTACGAGCCAATCCGGGCAGGGGCATGCTCGCCGTATCAGATTTCCGACTTGGTCCAGTCACTTGTATAGTTCAGGAAAAATGGCTGGCTGCGGCGCTAACCCATACGATACAGAACCGGAGGATATCGATCTGTTCGCCATGATCGGTGCCGGGTTAAGCGCCTTACAGATATGCCATGTCATCAGGCCGTTTGACAGGTACCGCGCGAAGATCGTTCAGGAGGGCGTAACAGGCTGAAGCAACTTGGTTGCGGGGGCAAGATTTGAACTTGCGACCTTTGGGTTATGAGCCCAACGAGCTACCAGACTGCTCCACCCCGCACCTCAAATATACCGCCCTGTCACACATCCGTCAATCAACGGCAGAATCATAAATTTTTCTTATCCAAAAATAATTTGCTATTTACGCAAACGAGGCTACACTGGGAGGGTCTTATGGTTCCAGTCGTCCTCATTCCGGTCATTATCGTCGGGCCCGCTGTCGTTCGCGGCCCTGCCTGAGGCGAATCGAATAGCGATTCAGCCATCGGCAGGGTGCTCAACCCGCCGATGGCTTTTTTCATTTTAGGTGCCTAAAATTTATGTCAAAACTGATGAACGGTGCGCAGATTCTTCTCGAATGCCTCGCCAAGGAAGAGGTCGATTGCTTCTTCGGCTATCCCGGAGGCGTCACGCTTCCTCTTTATGACGCTCTCTATGACCACTCCGTAAAACACGTCCTTGTCCGCCACGAAGAAAACGCCGTCTTCGCCGCCGAAGGCTACGCGCGCGCCACCGGGAAAGTGGGCGTCTGCTGCGCTACCTCCGGCCCCGGCGCCACCAACCTGATTACCGGCCTGGTCGATTCGATGATGGATTCCATCCCCATTGTCGCCATCACCGGCCAGGTTTCCAGCCATCTCATCGGCAGCGACGCCTTCCAGGAAGCCGACACCTTCGGCATCACCCGGCCCTGCACCAAACACAACTACATGGTGCAGCGCCTGGAAGACCTCCCCCGCATCATTCATGAAGCCTTTTACATCGCTTCCACCGGCCGCCCCGGACCCGTCCTCGTCGATATTCCGAAGGACATCTTCCAGGCCAAAGGCGAATACAAGCCTGTCAGCACCATCCACCTTCCCGGTTACAAAGTGCCCAAGGATTTCACCGCGGACCAGATTCACCGCGCCGCTGAACTCATCGCCAAAGCCGAACGTCCGCTGGTTTACGCAGGTGGCGGCATCATCGCTTCGAATGCCAGCACCGAACTTCTGGAGCTGGTCGACGCGGGTGACTTCCCCGCCGTCTGCACCCTCATGGGCCTCGGTGCTCTCCCAGCCGCTCACCCCCGCTATATCAGCATGCCCGGCATGCACGGCAGTTATGCCGCCAATATGGCTATTACCGAATCGGACCTCCTGATCGCCCTGGGTGTTCGCTTCGACGACCGGGTCACCGGTAAGCTCGCCGCGTTCGCCCCCAACGCGAAGATAATTCACGTCGATATCGACCCCGCCGAAATTGGCAAGAACCGCCACCCCGATGTCGCGATCGTCGGCGACGTCAAAGCCGTTCTCCAGCAGCTCAATAAGTCGATCGTCAAGCGCGACCACGACGCCTGGAACCAGAAGATTGATTCCTGGAAAAATCAACATCCCTACGACCGTCCCCACAGCGAGCAGGAAATCAAACCGCAGCACCTCATCTCCGAAATCGACCGCCTCAGCGCCGGTGAAGCCATTGTCACCACCGACGTAGGCCAGCACCAGATGTGGACCGCACAGTTGGTCCGCTTCAACGAACCGAGGCTCTGGATCAACTCGGGCGGCCTCGGCGCGATGGGCTTCGGTCTCCCGGCAGCCATTGGCGCGCAATTCGCACGACCCGACAAACTGGTCTTTGCCATCGTGGGAGATGGCGGTTTCCAAATGTCCGTCCCCGAACTGGCCACGCTGGTGGCTTACGGCCTCCCCGTGAAAATAATCGTCATGAACAACGGCCACCTGGGAATGGTGCGCCAATGGCAAGAGCTCTTCTATAACAATCGGCTCAGCCAGGTACGGCTGGATGCCTTCCCCGATGCCGAAAAACTGGCGGCAGCTTACGGCTTCAAGGGCCGCACCATCACTCAACCCGGCGACCTTACCGAAGCCCTCACCACCGCTATTAAAGAGCCCGGGCCCTACTTACTCAACGTCATGGTCACCCAGTTCGAAAACGTCTATCCCATGGTCCCCGCGGGTGCCGCCATCAGCGACATGGTTCTCGGCCCGGTAGCCGTGGTGGCCTAAGCATGCAACAAGTCATCTCCATCCTCTTAGAAAATCAACCCGGAGCACTGCTCCGGGTAACCGGCCTGCTAAGCGCAAGAGGCTACAACATAGAAAGCTTGACCGTAGCCCGCACGGAAGACCCGGAACTCTCCCGCATGACGATAGTGGTCGATGTTGAACAACACCTCCACGCCCAGGTCATCAAGCAGATGAACAAGCTGGTCAACGTCCTCCAAGCTACTGAAATGGTGGACGCCACCTCGGTCACGCGCGAAATGATCCTGCTCCACATTCGCCCGGCCCACCACGATCGGCCGGCGGTCCTGAAAGAAGCAGAAATCTTCAGTGCGCGAGTCGTCAATTCCTCAACAGAAGGATTCGCACTCGAAGTCACCGGCGATACCGGCACGCTCGAAGAATTCATCGGCATCATGCAAACCTATGGCGAGACCGAAGTCACGCGCTCCGGCGCCATCGCGGTCTCGCTCGAAGCAAGAAAATTACGTCTTCAACCCCCGGTCCCTACCCGTACCCAACGGACCGAAATCCCAGTTGAGGAAATGGACGGAGTCCCCAATGCCTGACGCAAAACGTTATTACGAACAAGACGGAGACCTCTCCTACCTAACCGGCAAAAAGGTAGCCATCATCGGCTACGGAAGCCAGGGCCACGCCCACGCCCTCAATCTGCGCGATTCCGGAATCGACGTGATCGTCGGCCTCTACCAAGGAAGCCCGTCCTGGAAGAAAGCCGAATCCGCCGGCCTCAAAGTCATGACCGTCAGCGATGCCGCGCAAGCCGCCGACATCATGATGATCCTGGTCAGCGATCATATCCAGGCCGATCTCTACGAGCGCGACATCGCCCCGCACATGAAGAAGGGCAAGACACTGATGTTCGCGCATGGTTTCAACATTCATTTCGGTTTTATCAAGCCCCCGGCTGATGTCGACGTCTCTATGGTCGCGCCCAAAGCTCCAGGCCACCGCGTGCGCGAACTCTTCACCGAAAACGTAGGCGTGCCCGCGCTGGTGGCGGTCCACCAAAACCCGTCCGGTACGGCGCTTGAGACTGCCCTAGCTTACGCCAGAGCGCTAGGCTGCCTCAAAGCCGGCGTGATCGAAACCCACTTCAAAGAGGAAACCGAGTCCGATCTCTTCGGCGAACAAACGGTCCTCTGCGGTGGGGTCAGCGAACTGATCCGAGCCGGATTCGAAACCCTCACCGAGGCCGGATACGCCCCCGAAATCGCCTACTTCGAATGTCTCCACGAACTCAAACTCATCGTTGATCTCATCTACGAAGGCGGCTTGGGCTATATGCGCTATTCGGTTTCCGACACAGCGGAATACGGAGACTACACCCGCGGAAAACGCTTGGTCAACGCCGAAACCAGAGCCGAGATGAAGAAAATCCTGCACGAAATTCAATCCGGCGAGTTCGCAAAAAATTGGATGCAGGAAAACAAAGACGGCCGTCACAAATTCCTGGCGATGCGCGCCGAAGCCGCAGACCAGCCCATTGAAAAGGTTGGTGCCGAACTCCGCGCCATGATGCCGTTCCTCAAGAAGAAAAAAGAGGCCGGAGTCCCCGTCTCCGCTTAATCGCCGATGAAGATCTCCACGTTCGACACCACGCTCAGAGACGGCACGCAAGGCGAGTCCGTCTCCTTCTCGGTCGATGACAAACTGCTCATTGCCCAGAAACTGGACGAACTGGGGATCGATTACATCGAAGGCGGCTGGCCCGGCAGCAATCCGAAGGACAAAGAGTTCTTCGCCCGGGCCAAGACTCTGCACCTGCAACACGCAAAACTGACGGCGTTCGGCGCAACCCGATTTGCAAAGAACGCCGTCCAAGAAGATCCCAGCATTAGGGCGCTCCTGGAAGCCGAAACCCCGGCAGTGGCTATCTTCGGCAAGACCTGGGACTTCCACGTAACCACCGCCTTGGGCATCACGCTCGAAGAAAATCTCACGCTGATCAGTGAAACCGTGGCTTACCTGAAAGCCCACGGCCGCGAAGTCATCTATGATGCCGAACACTTTTTCGACGGCTACATCGCGAACCCCACATACGCCATTCAGACCCTCGAAGCCGCCCAACAGGCCGGAGCCGACGTCCTCTGTCTCTGCGATACAAACGGCGGAACACTCACAAACCGCTTGTCAGAGATCGTTACAGAAATCCGGCAACGCTTTGAAGGCACCCTGGGAATCCACGCCCACAACGATTCCGACGTAGCCGTAGCCAACACCATCGCCGCCGTCGAGCAAGGCGTCACTCACGTGCAAGGCTGTATCAACGGCTATGGGGAACGCTGCGGCAACGTAAACCTGGCATCAGCTCTTGCCAACCTGGAACTGAAATTAGGCCACACCACGGTAGGCCTGGAGAAACTGACCACCCTCACCAACGTAGCCAGATACATCGCCGAACTTGCCAACCTTCCGCTGCGCCGTGACTCTCCCTACGTGGGCGACAGCGCCTTCGCCCACAAAGGCGGCATCCATGTAAGTGCAGTCCTGAAGAACAGCGCCACTTACGAACACATCGAACCGGAAAAAGTAGGGAATCGCCAAAGGGTCTTGGTAAGTGACCTCTCCGGCAAGAGCAACGTCCTCTACAAACTAAAACAACAAGGCCTGGCTAACCGCCTTTCAGAATCCTCCCGAGCCAATCTTCTGGAACGCATCAAAGACCTCGAATACCAGGGCTACGAACTTGAAGCCGCCGAAGGTACCTTCGAGCTACTCGTACGGGAAGCCCTAAACCCAGACCTGCACTTCTTCGACGTAGATCATTTTGAAGTCACCACCCGAAAAGGCTCCTCCACGGCAACCGTGAGCATCCGAACCGACCAAGGCCAACGAACGGAAGCAGCGGTAGGCCATGGCCCGGTAAACGCGCTAGACCTCTGTCTTCGTAAATGCCTGTCCGGCCTCTACCCGGAAATCGCCGATGTCCGCCTCACCGATTACAAAGTCCGCATCTTCGACTCAAAAAACGGCACCGCGGCCAAGACAAGAGTTCTGATCGAGTGGTCCGATCACCGGAGAAGCTGGTCCACGGTGGGCGTTTCGGATAACATAATCGAAGCCAGCTGGGATGCTCTGCTGGCCGCAATCCGGCTGGAACTGATGCGGCTGACCGAAAAGGACACTGATGAAACTACTCTCGCCTCTGCTCACGCTTGGTTCTGCTGGCGCAATCGCCGCACCACGCCACCAAAGCTGACGTAGATGCTCTGATGAAGGAGCTGAGTAACTGGGGCCGGTGGGGCAAGGCGGACCAAATCGGCACCGTCAATCTGATTACACCCGCGAAGCGCAAAGCCGCGGCGGCGCTCGTCACCGAAGGTGTTTCGGTCTCTCTCGCCCGCGACGCCGAAACCGAAAAGGCCGCCGACAATCCCAATCCCTTCGGACACACTTTCACATACACAGGCGCGAAACCGGCGGGGCAATTTGTTTTAGATACTTACTCGGTCAACTATCACGGCCAGGCCCACTCGCACATGGATGCCCTTTGCCACATGTTCTTCAACGGCAAGTTCTACAACGGGTATTCAAAAGACGTAGTCACGGATAAAGGTGCCTCCGAACTTGCTGTTACGAACTTCAAGAATGGTCTCTTCTCCCGGGGAGTGCTGGTAGACATTCCCAAACTGAAGAATCTGCCGTATCTCGAACCAAGCACCGCCATCTACCCGGAAGACTTAGACGCATGGGAACGGAAGTCCGGGGTTCACATCGCATCCGGCGACATCGTCCTGATCTACACCGGCCGCTGGGCTCGACGAGCCGCGAAAGGCGCCTGGGACGCCGACCACTTGGCCGCCGGACTCCACGTCTCCTGCGCGAAATGGCTCAAAGCCCGCGACATCGCCATCATCGGCAGCGACCTCGGTACGGACGTCATGCCCTCCCAAGTCGAAGGCGTGAACCAGCCCATGCACCAGCTCTTCCTTGTCGCCATGGGCACCCCCATCTTCGACAACTTCGACCTCGAAGCACTCGCAAAAGCTACCGCCGCCCGCAACCGTTACGCGTTCCTTCTGACCGCGGCCCCGCTCGCCGTTCCCGGTGGAACCGGCTCGCCGCTCAACCCGATTGCGACGTTCTGATCATCTCGTCCGCGTTTCGCAACGCCTCCGGTGTCAGGCGCGCTCCACTCAGCATCCGCCCAATTTCCTGCCTGCGCGCGTCGGAGGTTAGCTCCTCGATCCGCGCCACGGTCCTTCCCCCCACATCCACCTTCTCCACCCGGTAATGATGGTCCGCAAAGCTCGCGATCTGCGGCAGGTGCGTCACACAAAGCACTTGGTTCACACTGGCCAACTGCTTCAACCTTCGCGCCACGCCATCCGCCGCCATACCGCCGATCCCCGTATCCACCTCATCGAAAACCAGCGTCCGCAGCGGCCCTTTCTGCGCCCCAATCACGCAAGTCTTCAACGCCAGCGCGATCCGCGAAATCTCACCGCCGGACGCAATCTTGTCCATCGGCTTCGGCTCCTCGCCGCGATTGGGCGAAACCAGAAACGCAACGCCATCCACCCCGCTCTCGCTCCAGGCTGCTTTCTGCAAGGCCACCTGAAACACCGTCCGCTCCATTGCGAGCGAGGCCAGCTCCTTCTCTACCCGCCGGCCAAGCTCCTTCGCTGCGATACTCCGCACTCGGCTCAACTCCGCAGCGGCACTCTGATAATGCTGCGCCAAAGCCCCCAAATCCCCACGCAGCTTTGCCATCCGCTCTCCCGACCCCTCCGCCGCCGCAATCTGCCCGCGCACCGTCTCCAGGAACGCGAGCACTTCATCCACGCTCCCGCCGTACTTGCGCTTCAGCTTCTGCAGCATCGCGAGCCGCGTCTCAATTTCCTCCAACCGCGCCGGATTTGCCTCCAGCCCGCCCAGGTACCCGCGCAGCGCATGCGCCGCCTCCTGCACCGCAATCACCGCAGGTTGCAACAGTTGCCGTACCTCTTCGAAGCTGGCATCCTCCAACTTGCGCAGTGCGCCCCGCAACACGGTATAAGCCGCTTCTTCGCCGTCATACAGCATGTCGAGCGCCCCGCCCGCATTCTCCAGAAGTTTCCCGGCGTTCATCTGAATTCGCCGCTCTTCCTCCAGCGCGGCATCTTCCCCTGCCTGCAGACTCTCCGCCTCAATTTCGCCCGCCTGAAATTGCCACAGGTCCAGCAGCCGCAGCTTCTCCGCCTCCGCCGCCTCCAAACGCTTCAATTCCGCCTCAGCTGAGCGCCACTCTTCAAACGCGGCGCGCACCGCCCTGCGCTGCTCCCGGGTTCCCGCAAACCCATCCAGAATGCCCAACTGCGCTTCGGGCAGGAACAAGAGCTGCTGATCGTGCTGCCCGTGAATGTCCCCCAGATAAGGCGCCAGTTCCCGCAACAGCGCCACCGTGGCCGCCCGGCTTCCCACATAAACGCGGCTCTTGCCGTTCTGCAGAATTTCGCGCTCAATCAGCAGTTCTCCGTCTTCCGCCTCGAACCCCGCCGGCTCCAGCACCCGCTGCACAGCCTTCTCGCCGATATCGAATAATCCGGATACCCGCGCCTTCGTCTCGCCCGTTCGAATCACATCGCTTGACGCGCGCCCGCCCATGAGCAGCCCCAGCGCATCCACCACGATCGATTTCCCGCTGCCCGTCTCTCCCGTAAGCAGATTCAATCCCGGATGAAAGCGTACCCGCAAGCGGTCCACAACCGCATAGTTCTCAACCGCGAGTTCGAGGAGCATCCGTTGTGATTATAGAAGTCCGGTACGCGCCATACACCTTTTCGAAGACTGCATCCCAACTGATTCCAAGCGCATGCTTGCGCGCCGCCACGGCCATCGCCCGCTGCCGGTCCGGGTTCCGCATCAGGCAAGCAATCGCCGGAACGAAGTCGCGCGCCACGAATCCCGTCACGCCCTCCGCAATCAGAAACTTCGGCCCGCCATTCTCAGTCACAACAGTCGGAACGCCTGAGGCCAGCGCTTCCAGCACCACGTTGCCGAACGTATCCGTGTCGCTCGGAAATGCGAAGACGTCCATGTTTGCATAAGCTTCCGCCAGCGCCGCGCCCTTCAGTACTCCCGTGAACTCCGCCCGTTTCACGTTCGTCTGCAACCACTCGCGCTCATTTCCCTGCCCGACAATCAGGATCCGAAACCGCTCCAAACCGAGCCGCTCCAAACCCTGCTCAATCTCCGCCAAAACGCGCACATTTTTCTCTGGGCTCAACCGCCCGACATACCCCACCGTAAACACGTCGTCAGCCCGCGTCCTTCTTTCCGGATTGAACAACTTCGTGTCGATACCCCGCCGCATCAGAAACGTCGGCCTGCCGGTCGCCTCCAGCATCGCTACCAGCTCCGGATTCGGCGCGAGCAGCACGCGTCCGAACTTGTAGAAGATTTTCAGGAGCGCCAGCATCCACCCCTC
This sequence comes from Bryobacterales bacterium, assembly GCA_963795835.1. Lineage (GTDB taxonomy): Bacteria > Acidobacteriota > Terriglobia > Bryobacterales > Bryobacteraceae > JALYXI01. Next base: position 9,922 of record CAWCJC010000009.1, read on the forward strand.
GCTCGCGCGCGCCCAGCGTTTCGGCAACACATACTCCAACCGCCGCGCGCCGAACTCATGCAGGTTCGTATGCCAACTCGCCACCAGCGGCACGCCTAACTGCCACGCCAGAAGCGCCCCGGGCAATCCGCAATCGCCCGGCCCCGTAATGTGAATCACGTCCGGCCGAAACTTCTTGAGTTCGCGCTTCACATGCCAAAGATGCCGAAGCCCGAAGATATCGAAGTACATCCCCGCATCGAGAGGCACGGAGGCCGCGCTCCGCTGCAGTTCCAGGGTGGTGTGCGCTCCTTCGGTCCAGGTCGCCGTCCGCGGACCCACATGCACGCTGAAGAAGGGATGCCCTTGGCGTCGCGCAAAGCCATCCAGCTCCCGGCTGGTCAGCGCTACGCCGTTTACCTCGTGGAAGCAGTCCGTGAAGAACGCAACCCGAGGCGCACCAGCCCCATCAACGCGACAAACTGGTTCACCACCGCGGGAATTTTCGTCGCCCATAACTCGGATAGAGATCGTGCCGTACCATCATCGCAAAGGTAAAATACGCGGTCGCTCCATTTCGTCCAACCCAGCTCATGTTCTGGGTCCTCCCGCATCACCTCGCACATGCTCCGGATCATGCGCAGCTTAAATTTTTCCTGATACTGCGGCAGGAACAGCACATCGCTCCACCCATCGCTTCGCACCTCATCCGCAAATTCCGCGAAAGTCGCCGCATTGGTTAAATTGATGCAGGCATTGGGCTCGCGCGCATGCCGGTCTCCGCCCGAAATCACGGGCAGCTTTACTGAAGCCGCAACGGTCATCACGTTCTGGTTCTCTTTCCAGGGCCGTAACCCATTCAGCTCCAATGCGTGAATCAGCCCCCCAAACAAACGCAAAAACTCCCGCAGCAAAGACCAGTGCCGCCCCGCCCCGATCCCCTTCTCATCCCACATCGGATGGTTCAGAATCACAAGTGTCCCGGGATTCCGTCCGAACCATGTAAGCAGATCAGGCAAAAGCCTTTCAGAAGGGTTTGCTGTAAACGCACGCATGGTGTCCATCCACTCCGAAGCCCACCCCGGTGGTACGTTGTGGATGCCGATGTGGAAAAACGTTTTCCGGAACGGAACCGGTCCACTCGACAGAATTTCCGGCGTTCATGTCGTCGTGATCGGAGAGCGAAACCAGCGCGCTTAAACCTCGCTCCTCAATCTGCTTCGCTTCCAGTTCCACCGCCTGCGAAGGCGAAAGCGGCGGCGTCCACCAGGCGCGTCTCAAATCCAGATCGCGGCCGTGGACCAAACGGTATTTGTCTTCCTGCCGCCGGATCGCCGGTGACAAATACGGAACGTTTTTCGTTACGCGCGAAATAAAACTGAGACATTCTTTGGAGTGAAACGTATGTCCATGGAGAGAAACGCCCGTCCGAAACCGTTGCGTGATTTTCTGGTCTTCCCACTCATAGAAAATCTGCTGCTTTGTCAAGCATTCTCCTTGGTTAGAATCAACGGTGCCGAGGGGCCGCGCCAGTGAGGGTCGGCCTCAAATATCAATCTCAGAAACGGCTTCGCCCTATATTCGATTCGCACCGGCAAATAGTTCGCCGCGTCGCGCTCGTACCAAAGCTTAAAGGGCGTTCGCTGCCCTGTCACCGTCTCCTCAAGCGTTCCATTCAGCCGCATCAAAGCTCCATCGGGCTGCTTGCTGCACCGCATCTTATAGCTCTTGCCGTTGTAAACCAGAGAGTGCTCCGTCGTTCCCTCCGGATTCCGAAGTGTCTGCCTCAGCGAATTCAAAAATGTGTTCGGGCTGCTACGCGCCTGCGACCGCTCCGGATTTTTGTCGGCCGCGGCCGCACGGCGAACTTCCGCATCCAGCTCGGCAAATTGCGAAAAAGTCCAGGCCGATGACAGCAGTAGATGCGACATGCTGAACTTCCATGTGCTCCCATTTGCCGAACCAGAAGCTGCGTTAAACGGCACGGGCTTCTCGCCCTTATCGAGGAATCCCTGCTGCGCCTGGTCGAGATTTTTCTCCGGGGCGCTCGTCATAAACCCGAAGTATTCCGCGCGAACCGGCTCTCCCGACGCGCGTTCCGTCACTGTCTCCTGGATATAACCCAGCTTGTTTACGCCATGCGCTTTCTCCGGCCAGCTGCCGCCCGCGAACTGCAATGCCACTGAAGTCTCCCCCTCTCCGGGAACTTCTTCCGCCACCGCGTAGCCACCGCCCACGTCCTTACTTGAAAAGACCGTCATGCCGCAAAAGAGAATCTGCGCTCCTGCTTGGTAGTAGCGACGGTGTGTCACAGCAGCGTTCTGGAGCGCCGGAACGGCAAGCAGCATGCGCAAACAGTCTCGTCGTGTCAAGCCGGATCTAAACTGCATGGCGGTCCTCCTTTCCGAAGTAGTCACCCCTCGTCAAGACAAATTCAGGCTCACTCGCCGCAGGCAGGCCTTGCGTGCGCAAATGAAGTTCCGCATACAACTCGAGAAACTGCGGGCGCCACGTTCCGCCACTCAAACTGCCGCGCCGTTTCCAAACCGGCCCTCACTTTCTTCTCCCGCCGTTCGGCATTGGAAAATACGTCCTGAACGGACGCGCAAAATCGCTCCGCAGTCGGTTCGGAAAGCCACGCATTTGCCGAATTCGCATAGGTCGTCACACCGCCAGTGTTCGGACCAACTAACGGCAATCCCGATGCCATTGCCTCCAGCGGCGCAATGCCGAACGGCTCCCGTGCATTGGGATGCACAAACGCATCACTGTTTGCAAACAGATTGGCCAGCCGCTCGCGATCCGCCACATGGCCCAGGAAACGTGACCCGCCCAGGTAGACGTCCGGCGCAATCGCGTTCCAGCGCCGGGCGCTGCGGCCCTTCACCTGCTACCGCCAGGCTGTATTCTGGCCCCAACCGAGCCATAGTCTCCACCAACAAAGGCAAGTTTTTCTCCGGAGCCAGCCTGCCTGCGTAGACCAAGTTTCGCGCCAGCCCGTTCTGCGGCTCCTGATTCCGTCTAGCCGGCGTGAACAACGAACAGTCCGCACCCATGGGCCGGATCCAAACGCCGCGCCTCACCTTATGTCCCCGCGACGCCGGTCTTAACTCTGCCGCCGCATGTTCACTTACCGCGATGTGGTGATCAAAAAGTGGGAAATACACCCACTTCATGTACCAGCGGCAGAAACCAGCGGCCGCGCGGCTCCCCGAAAGATACGCCGCCATGTTTTCATCCATGCGCTCACAGGTCAGCCCAATCGTGGTCGGCCGGAATTTGACGCCCTGCAAGCTTTGAACCCGAAGCAGGCCGCTCAGGTACGGCATGGTGTACTTTTCTGAGACCTCGATCAGATCCGGCCGCTCCTGATTGAGAATCCGTTGAATCGCGCTGCCCGGAAACAGGAATCTGTGCGGATACAACAAACGGTATTTCTGGTTCAAAGGGGCGTAAGGCGCGCGAATGGAATAGATTCGCCCAAATGGGCCGGCCTCCTCCACGCGGCTTACCGCGCCGGGAACCACCAGCCGCAAAAAATGGCCGCGCTCATTCGCAGCGTCCAGCAGCGCGCGGTAGAACGTCCCGATTCCGCCCGACTCCTTATGCCAGGCGTTGGTCAGATGTAACGTCTTGAGGCTCATGGATCGAAGGGCGCAACTGCCGCCAGCAGTAAAGAGGAAAAGCCGCACAGAACTGCCCTATAATCTTCGGCAGGGCGCGCATATCCCGTCCGATCGACTGGCTGTCGCTGCCGACCACCATCGCGCCCTTACGCATCGCGTACCAGTTGAACAATGTCGAAATTGCCGTAAAAATAACAGAGGTAACAATGCTGGTTCCCAATTTCGGCGTGTGCCGCAGCCAGTGCAGCGTAAACTCAAGCGAGTGCGAACTCAGCGGCAGCAGAATCATTACTGCTACGCCCGCTTGCCAGGCTGGCGCAACTCTTCGGAAATTCTGCGTTAGCGCGCCATAGAAACCGGCCGTCGTAGACCGGAACAAAAATTCCGCCAGCATCGCCCCGGTCGCCGCATGCCATCCAGCGGTCAGATTTGCAAAGAAAAACAGGATGGACCGCGTAGTTGAACTGAATACGGCCGACTTCCAGTTCCACTTCCGCACCAGAGTTTCCACCGGGTGACGAATCAGCCTCCGGAACGATTCTGCAAGCGTAATCGATTCGGCCACGCTTCAGAATCGCGCACGCCCTGTTTCGAGAAAATGACTAAAACATTTTGAAACTGTTTTGTTCAACCCCCGACTTTTTCAAGTTACTGAGGAGTCATATGTTAGAGTCGGGCAAAGGAGAGAAATTGACGTTTGTTGCTGTATTTACGCCGATTTTGGCACAAGTAAGTTATAAAGAACTTTTGGGTGGGATGTCGTCCCTGTCGCTTGGCGTAATCGCCTTTCTCCTGCTCTTTTCAGTCCTCTCCTGGACGGTCATCTTTTCGAAATGGAGTTCGCTCCGCCAGGCCCGCGCTGCCGACACCCGCTTCCTTCGCGCTTTCCGTAAAACCACGGGGCTCGAATCGATGATGGTCGCAAGCGAACAATTCCGCCCCGCCCCCCTGGTGGGCGTATTCGAGTTCGGTTATGAAGAAATCAGCCGCCAGGTGAAGGCACGCAGTACGGTTACCAACAAACTTGCACTGGAGCGTACACTGCAGCTCGCCGCCAACGAAGAAGTCGCGAAATTCGAACAAAACATGAGCTGGCTCGCCACAACAGCCAGCGTCAGTCCGTTTATCGGACTGTTTGGGACCGTGATCGGCATCATTCGCTCATTCCACGGCTTGGGCGAACAGGGCGCGGTCAGTCTGAAGGCTGTTGCTCCCGGCATCTCAGAAGCGCTCGTCGCCACCGCGGTGGGTCTCGCTGCCGCTATCCCCGCCTATATCGCCTACAACTACTTCAGCGCTTCGATTCGCGAAATGGGCGCGCGCATGGATGATTTCGCTCTCGAATTCATGAACTTGGCCGAGCGCAGCTTCGGGGATTAAGCCGGGAAACGAACATGGCTTTCTCTTTTTCACAGGGTTCGCGCGGCCGCAGGCAGGCCGGCTCGTCTCTTTCCGAGATCAACGTCACTCCCTTCGTCGACGTTCTGCTGGTCCTGCTCATCATCTTCATGATTACCGCGCACGTCATGGAGTCAGGCGCTGAAGTCCAAGTCCCGAAGACCGTCGCCGTTAAGGAAAATAACAAAGAACTCCCGATCATTGTGATCACCAAAACCGGCCTCGTCTATCTCGGGAAAGACGAAGTCAACGTCCACAACCTGGCCGCTGAGATCCGCGCGAAGTACGATACCAGGAAAGGCGTTTACCTCAAAGCCGATGCGCAAACGCCCTGGGATCCCGTCGCGAAAGTCATGAATATCCTGGGCGACGCCTCGATAGCCGTCAACGTAGTCACCGAACTCGAAGAAAAGGTTCGATAGCATGCCGCACAGCGACATTCTCAATCAGCGCGACCCTCTGGGCAGGCCGTTCGCCGGTTCCGTTGCCGCTCATGTCGCAATTGCGGGTGCTCTGTTGCTGAGCTATCTCTTGAAGCCCCACGTCGATACCTTCGGTGACAAAACCCAATCGTCCGGAAGTGTCGGTGTCAACGTCGTCAAAGCCATCCCTATCCCCCAGCGTGATGGCCGGGTCAACCGTCTCGCTCACGACACACAATCCGTCGTTCCGCAAGCGCCGCCCAAGAAGCGTGAGATCGCCAAAGCCCCGCCGCCCGACCCCCGCGCGATCCCCATTCCTTCGCGCAATCCTCTCACGAAGCGCTCCCCCGAGCCCGCTACGCGCGATGTCTACAAGCCTCAGCCCGTGCGCCCCAACCAGGTCTATTCACGCACGCAGGAGTCGCTGAAGTCCCCGAATTTTGCGATGCAAGGAGCTAACGGCGTCGGCGTTGGGGAAAACACCACACTGGGGGATCGCTTCGGCTATTACAAGAACCTCATGCTGCGCCAGATCGCCTCCAAATGGAATACCGGCGGCATGGCGAATGATGGCCGAAAGGTGCTTCTGACGTTTTCCATCCTCCGCGATGGCACCGTGGAAGCCGTCCGCGTCGCGCAACCCTCCGGCAACTATGCGCTCGATACTTCAGCCCAGCGCGCCTTGATGGAAGCGAGCCCGCTTCCGCAACTTCCCGATGGCTACACTCAAAATTCCGCACAGGTAGAACTATGGTTCCAAGTCAAGTAACAGTTCGTTTCGCAATTTTGGCCGCGCTCGCCGCGCCGGGTTTATTCGGCCAGGGCAGCCTGATCACCGGCGTCTTGAACAAGGCCGGCGGTAAGCCCAATCTCGCCGTGACGGATTTCCGCGGCACCGGTGGCTCTCAGGGGCTGATGAACACCTTCAATGGCACGCTTTATAGCGACCTGGAAACCTCCGGCCTCTTCAACATGGTTTCGAAGAGCTTTTACCCGCTGCAAAATCCACAGCGCCCGGAAGATCTGAAGCCGTCGAGCGGTCAAGGCCTCGCTCTTGCCGATTGGGCCGCCGCTCCGGTCAGCGCCAACTGGCTCGCCTTCGGCTACAACTCCGTCGCAGGGAACCAACTGGTGCTTTTCGGGTACCTCTACGATGTCTCTCAGAAAACCCCGGAAAGCGCGCAGGCCATCGGCAAGCGTTACTTCGGCAATGTCGACGAAGGCGGTGCCCGCAAAGTGGCCCACGAATTCGCGGCCGATATCATCGCTAAATTCGGCGGCGGCTCGCTTGTCGGCAGCCACATTTATTTCGTCTCGGACCGCACCGGCCACAAAGAAATCTGGCAGATGGATTACGATGGCTCAAATCAAAAGCAGCTCACGCGCAGCGGCAACATCTCCATCATGCCCGCCGTTTCGCCCGATGGTTCGAAGCTGGCCTACACCAGCTTTGCCACCGGCACCCCGCGCCTCAACCTGATCTCCACCGAATCCGGCCGGCCCCTACGCTTCTATAATCAGGACGCCTCACTCAACGCCACCCCCAGCTTTTCGCCCGATGGCAAAACGATTTACTACGCTTCCACCGCGGGCGGGCTCTCCAACATCTACGCCGCCAACGTGGACGGAACCAACTTTCGCCGGGTCTCTGTTTCAAAAGCGATTCAAGTCGAGCCCAAGATCAACCCGAAAGGGGGCACAATTGCGTTCGTCGCCGGGCCGGGCCATCAGCAGATCTACCGTATGAATCTGGAAGGCGCCGATGTTGAGCGCCTCACCAACGGCGAAGGGGAAGCCTCGAACCCGTCCTGGCACCCGGATGGTCAGCTTCTGCTCTTTGCCTGGACGCGCGGCTATGCCACTGGCGGGTTCAACATCTTCTTAATGGACCCCAGTACCCGCCAGTTCGACCAGCTCACAAGCAACGCCGGCCGCAACGAAAATCCTTGCTGGGCCCCTGACGGACGGCATTTAGTATTTGCCTCAAATCGTACCGGCAGCTTTCAGATCTATAGCATGTTGGCCGATGGCACACAGCTACAACGGCTCACCAGCGCGGGGCGCAACCTGTCGCCGGTTTGGGGCAAGTAAGTTGCTTACAATAAGCTTGACGGAGATGATCGAAAACAAATGAACATGAATCGGATTGTAGGTGCGGTTTTCCTGCTTTCGGCCTTGACGACAGGCGTTGCTTGTAAGAAGAAGGTGCCGATCAAGACGGCCAGCGCGCCGGCACCGCCCGTGACGACTCCCACCGACAACACGGCCAACCTGAAGCCGGCCATTCTCTCCTTTACCGTCGAGCCTTCCTCCATCGAGCGCGGCCAGTCTGCCACGCTGCGATGGTCCGTCAGCAATGCCAATGCAGTTTCCATCGATAACGGCATCGGCGAAGTGCAAGGCAGCGGCACGCGCCGCGTCACACCGACCGATTCCACCACCTACCGCCTCACCGCTGCGGGTCCGAATGGCACCATCTCCGGCACGGCTACCGTGAACGTCACCAGCGGATCTGGCCCAGTCGCGCCTGTGAGCAAGGGCAACTTTATCGATGTCGGTCAACACCACCCTGAGCGATGCCTTCTTCGATTACGACGGCAACACCATCCGGAGCGATGCGCAACAAGCGTTGAACAAAGACGCCGACGCGCTCAAGAAGATCTTCACCGACTTCCCCACAGGCAGCGTTATCATTGAAGGCCACTGCGATGAACGCGGCTCCGCCGAATACAACCTGGGGTTGGGCGACCAGCGCGCCTCCGCCGCAAAAGCCTACCTCGTCCAACTCGGCGTCACCGGCGACCGCCTCAAAACCGTCAGCTACGGCAAAGAGCGTCCGCAATGTACCGAAGCCAACGACGAGTGCTACCAGCGCAACCGCCGCGCCCACTTTTCCGCCGGACAGTAAGGAACACCCATGAACACCCAACGCTTCGCCAAACTCTGCTTCACCCTGCTGGCCGCCGCAGCGCCTTGCTTCGCGGCGAGCAAGGAGATGATCGAACTGCAGCGCGATGTTGCGCAATTGCAGGAACAGACGCGTCTGCTCCAGCAATCCATCGACACCAAAATGGCGCAGCTGCAAGTCGCTGGCGCAGCAGTCGCTCGATTCCGCAAATCGCGCCAACGCCTCGGTCTCGGATCTCTCTCGCTCCATCCAGGCCAGCGGCGCCGATCTCGGCAAGCAGGTCCTGCAGCCCATGGCTTCCATGAGTTCGCGTATCGATGGCATGGCGCAGGATTTGCAATCGCTGCAAGCCGGCGTTGCCGATCAGGCCTCCCGCATGGCCAAAATTCAGCAGCAGCTGACGGATTTGAAAAACGCCATGTCCACCATGCCTGCGCCCTCTTCCGTGCCGCCTCAGTCCGCTCCGGGCGCACCACCTTCCGCCGCGGCCGATCCCACTGTTCCGCCTATCTCCAACTCGCAGCTCTGGGCCAACGCCAAGCACGATATGGATGGCGGCAATCTCGATCTCGCGCTCAACGAATTCACTGATTATCTGAAGTTCTATCGCTCCGGTGACCTGGGCCCGAATGCGCAATTCAACATCGGCCAGATTCACTATCAGCAGCACAAGCTCGATCTCGCCGTAAAAGATTTCGACCAGGTTCTCGAAGCTTTCCCTACAAATCCGAAAACGCCGGACGCCCACTATATGAAAGGCCGCGCGCTGATTCAACTTGGCCAGCGCAATGAAGCCGCTCGCGAGTTTAACGCCGTCATCACACAGTTTCCGTCCAGTCCCGCCGCAGCCACCAGCAAGGCGGCGCTGAAGATGCTCGGCGTCAACGCACCGGCCGCGGCTCCCGCTCCCGCTAAACGACGCCGGTGATACTGGCCGCTTTCTTCCTGGCCTTAAACTCCTACCCCGGTACCACCCCGAACCTGGATGGCGTTCTCTCGCCCGGCGAGTGGCGCGATGCCACGCTCTTCACCGGCACACTGAACTGGACCTCTACTTTCACCCCCACCACCGACCCGAAGGATCTCTCCGTCAAAGGCTGGGTAAAACACGACCGCGAGCGCCTCTACTTCGCTTTCGACGTAACGGACGACGTTCTCTACGGAATCGATACGCCTCGCTGGCTCCCGGACGAAAATCCGAATGCGCATGATCTCACCCCGAAAGGGTTTCCCTGGTTCGGTGATGAGATCGAGCTGCTGATTAATGCTCGGAACACCTGGAGCGGCACCGAAGATGCCGCTGGCAACGGCTCGTCCTGGCAGATGGTCTGCAATCTCACCAAGTCCCGCATGGGCGGCATCGGTGTGGGCGGTCTTCTCGAAGGCGAGCCGCGCAGAAGTCCGGAAGCATGGTCTACATACTCGAACTGGATTGCGAACGGCGCGCAGCAAGCCGTCGCAAAGCCGAAACCGGGCGGGCACGGCTACATCGTTGAATGGTCCGTCCGCTTCGATCCGTGTCTTGAGATTGCGCCCGGCCGCTTCTATTCTCCCGATACCGAGGCCACCGTCGGCCTGAATATCGCGATCGGCGATCTGGACCGGAAAGAAGATGGCCAGGGCAACTTCGCGAACTTTCATCATGAAGACTGGCTTTCCGGGGGTAAGACCACTCGCACCCACCTGCGGGACTTCACCACCTTGACCCTCCATGCGAGGCCACGCAGATGAACGATCAAATCATCGCAACCGCACTCCGCCCGGAATGGACTGAGCTCGAAGCCGCGCAAGCCATCGAAGCGGCCAAGCGCCTCGGGCTGCTGTCCGTGACGGTGAGGCCCTGCGATATCGATGTCGCGGTTCGCCTTCTGGGAACCTCTTCCGTCAAGCCCGGCAGCACAGCGGGTTTTCCGCACGGCGACCAGAACACCGGCACCAAACTCTACGAGGCTCGCGACCTGCTGCGCCGCGGAGCGCGTGAGATCGACATGGTGCTGAGTATCTCGAAGCTCCGCTCCCGCCAGTTTCAGCACGTCGATATGGAAATCATCCAGATGTCGGAATCGTGCCGCAAGGAAGGAGCGACTTTGCGGGTAACTCTCGAAACCGGCTATCTCACCGACGAACAGAAGATCGTGGCCTGCCGCATGTGCGGCCGCGCCGAAGTTGCCGTGGTCAAGACCGCGACCGGCTTTGGCCCTGCCGCAACCATTGCCGATATCGCGCTGCTCCGCGCCCATCTCCCCGAAGATACTCTTGTCGAAGCTACAGGAATCGACACACTCGTACAGGCTCTCGAAGCTATCGAGGCCGGCGCCGCGCGATTGTGTACCGCAAACCCCGGTCCGCTCATCGACGAATGGAAGCGCCAGGCTGCGCAACAGAGCTAACCATGGCACGCAAGCGCGCACTGCCGAAGATCTGTGTTGCGCTCGGGCTTCCGGACGCGAAGCAGCTGCTCGATGCGGCGCGCCGTGAAGCGGCAGCGGGGGAATCGCTGTTGGAGTTTCGTCTCGATACCCTCGACCGCCCTAAGACCGGAATCGAGGCTGTCCGGATCTTGCGGAGGGAGTTTCCCGAGTGCATCATTCTGGTGACATGCCGCCGCCGCGAAGGCAGCATTGAAGACCAACTGGAAACACTGGGCCAAGCCATCGATCATGGCGCCGAGTGGTTCGATGTGGAAATCGAATCCGCCGAAGCTGCGCCTGAAGCCGTGGCCGCACTCCGCCTCCGCGCCAGTCTGATCGTCAGTTATCACAACTTCGAACGCACGCCCCCGCTGCCCCGCATACTGGCCCGCCTGCAACGCATCCCGGCCGATGCCTACAAGCTGGTCACCACCGCCCTGAAGCTCACGGATTCGGGCCGCATCCTGGAGCTGGGCCGCTCCGAACCCAAACTGCCCGCCGTATTTCTTGCCATGGGCGAACAGGGGCTCCCTACCCGCGTCCTCGCTCCCGCCCTCGGCAACCTCTTCTCATACGCAGCTCCCTCGGCAGGCGTTGGCACCGCGCCGGGCCAGGTCACCGTGCAACAGATGCGCCACCTTTACCGGGCAGACCGGCTTACGCGCGCCGCTAAGATCTATGGCGTAGTTGCAAGCCCCGTGCGCCACTCCATCTCCCCGGCCGTACACAACCGCGCGTTCCAGGTCAGGCGTCTGGATTCGGTCTACCTTCCGTTTCTTGTCGAGCCGAAGCAACTCAAAGACTTCTTCCAGTTCGCGTCGGCACTGCCTGTCAGCGGCTTCAGCGTCACCATCCCGCACAAGCGCGCCATTGTGAAACTGCTCGATCAGGTGGACCCCCTCTCGAAACGCATTGGCGCGGTAAACACCGTCTATCGCAGGGCAGGCAAGTGGCGCGGCGCGAACTCCGATGTCGCGGGCGTACTCACGCCCTTGTCGAAGCACCTGCGGCTCCGGAACGCGGCGGTGTTGATCGCAGGGTATGGCGGCGCTGCTCGCAGTGCGGCTTGCGCCATCGCCGACGCCGGCGGCAAGGTCTTCATCACCGGCCGTGATGCGAAACGCGCCAAAATGCTAGCCCGCTTCTGCGATGGCGAAGCCCTCTCGCCCCATGATTCTCTCTCGCGCGAGTTTGATGTCTTGATCAATGCGACCCCGCTCGGCATGTTTCCTCATGCGGAGCAATCGTTCTTCACGGATCAGATTCCGGCAAGCATTGTCTTCGACATGGTCTACAATCCACGCGAGACACTCCTCTTGAAACTCGCGCGCGAGCAGGGCAAAACAACCATCCCCGGCATCGAGATGTTCATCGAACAGGCCGTCAAGCAGTTCGAACTCTGGACCGAAGAAACCGCTCCCCGCGGTGTAATGGAGAAAGCTGCCGCAGAGGCTCTGGATCACGCCCTATGAAACTTACCCGCCGCACCGTCCTCGCCTCAACCGTTCCCGCACTGGCGCTTGCCCAAACGGAAGCCAAGCCGGAAGGCAAACCAGACTACCTGGCCATCTCCGCCGCTCAGAACAAACGCAATTCTGACGCCTTGGCGAAGGTGCCGGTCGCGTTCGAAACCGAACCTGCATTCGTCTTCAAACCCTAAAGATGACCGACGACATCTTCTACGCGACCGTTACCGAGCTCAACGCCAAACTCCGCGCGGGCGAGTTCTCCGCCGTCGAACTCACCAAAGCCTTTGCGGCGCGTATGGAATTGCTCGGCCCCCGCTTCAACGCGCTCGCGCTCCCGCTCACCAAGGAAGCTCTCAAGAGCGCGAAAGCCGTCGATGGCGATCTCAAACGCGAGCGCTATCGCGGTCCTCTGCAAGGGATCCCGTTCGGCGCCAAAGACCTTCTGAGCGTCGCGGGCCAAGTTACCACCTGGGGCGCCCCGCCTCTCTCAAAGCAAGTCTTCGACTATACAGCGACTCCGCTCACAAAACTCGATAAGACCGGCGCGCTTTTGATCGCGAAGCTCGCGATGGTCGAACTCGCCGGAGGCGGCGGATATCGCATTACCGGAGCCTCTTACTTTGGCCCCGGCAAGACGCCCTGGAATACCGACTATTGGTCCGGCGGCTCATCGAGCGGTTCGGGCTCAGCCGTAGCGGCGGGCCTGGTTCCGTTTGCGTTGGGCTCGGAAACGTCGGGCTCTATCCTGACGCCCGCGGCCTTCTGTGGCGTCACCGGCCTGCGGCCCACCTATGGTCTGGTCAGCCGCCACGGCTCCATGGCTCTTTCCTGGACGCTCGATAAAATCGGCCCTCTCTGCCGGTCCGCCGAAGACTGCGGCCATGTGCTCCAAGTCATCGCGGGCGGCGATTCCAAAGACCCCGGCTCCTCCGGCAAGAGCTTCTACTACACGCCCGAATACCACCGCGAATGGAAGGACTTACGCATCGGCTACGCCCCTGTCGATTTCACCGACTGGGCCGACGAACGTGCGCGTCCCGCCTTCAACGCCGCCTTGGACATACTGCGCCAAATAGGCGTCAAGCTCATAGAAACCAAGCTGCCCGACTTTCCGTACGGTGCGCTCACCGGCACCATTGTTGCCTGCGAAGGCGCATCGATCTTCGAGCCGCTGGTGGCGAGTAAACAGATCGATCAGCTTGCGGACCCAAAACAAGCCGCCGGTTTCCGCGCTGGTCTTGAGATCCCCGCCAAAGATTACCTGCGCGCCATGCGCATCCGAACCCAAGTGAAAGAAGAGTTCCGCAAGACGTTCTCCGAACTTGACGCTGTGGTGGCGCCTGCGCGTTTCGGGCCGGCCCCAAACATTTCAGATCCGCTCGATGCCCGCGGCCCGGAGGTCCCGAAGGAGCGTCAGGCCGGCATGACAGGCCTGATCCCCGCGGGCAACCTGGTCGGCATGCCCGCGCTTTCGCTGCCCTGCGGCTTCGCAGCGGGGCTCCCCGTCGCCATCCAGCTCTGCGGTATGCCGTTCACCGAGAACCTGCTGCTCTCGCTGGGTAAGGAGTTCCAAACCCGCACCGATTGGCATCGCAAGCGCCCGCCTATTGCCGGTTGATCAGACTCGCCACGTAGCCCGCTCCGAATCCGTTATCGATGTTCACCACCGTCACGTTGCTCGAACAGCTATTCAGCATTCCCAGCAGCGCGGCCAGGCCATGGAAGCTGGCACCGTAACCCACGCTGGTCGGAACCGCGATCACGGGACAGGAAACCAGCCCGCCGACGACGCTCGGCAGCGCGCCTTCCATGCCCGCGCAGACCACTGCTACCCGCGCCTGCATCAGCCGCTCGCGATTCGCCATCAGCCGGTGGATGCCCGCCACGCCGATGTCGTACACCGCATCCACTTCGTTGCCCATCACCTCTGCTGTAACCCGCGCTTCCTCGGCGACATAGATATCGCTGGTACCTGCGCAAACAATCGCGATCTTGCCGCGTCCCGTCACCTTACGCTCCCGCCAGAAGCGCACCGCTCCTGAGAGTGCGAAGTGCTCGCCTTCCGGATAGCGATCGAGCAGCGCCTTCGCCGTCTCCGCGCTCGCGCGTGTCACCAGCACATTCGGGGACCGGTCCAGCAGCTTTTCCGCGATGGCCACCACCTGATCGGTCGTTTTCCCCAAGCCAAAAACCACCTCCGGCATCCCGTGGCGCAGCGCGCGATGGTGGTCCACCTTCGCGAAGCCCAAGTCCTCAAACGGCAAATGCCGCACGCGCTCCAGCGCCGCCTCGATATTCATTGAGCCCGCACGCACTTGCTCCAGCATCAACCGCAATTGCTCTTCGTTCATGAGATTCGAATCACCTTGCCCACTTCCACGCCATGCGCCTTCGCCTGCCCACCGCCCAGTTCCAGCACGTAATCCGCGAACTGGTTGCCGCCGTAAGACGGGCAGCTTCTCTCGGGACCGTTGCAGGGCGGTGCATCGGGCGCAATCTCCACCACCTTGCCGCCTTTCTCAATCCAAATGATATCGAGCGGGATTTTGCAGTTGTGCATCCAATAGGCTTCGCGCTGCGGACTTCCATACACGAACAGCATGCCGCGGTCTTTAGCCAATGAATCGCGATACATCATCCCGGTGGCCTGGCTTTGCCGGTCCGCCTTCACCTCGGCGTGAATGGCCGTGCCGTCCGGCAGCGTCACCGTCTGGCTGGCGATGTCTTCAAATTCATGGTCTCTCGCGCCGCAGCCGGAAAGCAGCGTAAGGCAGATCCAAATTGCTCCGGTACGCATCAAACTAGATGGTATGCCGAAGTTCACGCGCAGGCTGCTGCTCACGCTGGAGATGATCAAGTTTGAGCACTCGGTATTTGCGCTGCCATTTGCGTTGACCGGTGCGTTGCTCGCGTTTCGCGAGAGCCGCTTCAGTGTCCCGCAATGGCCGTGGATTCTGCTTTGGATTGTGGTCGCGATGGTTTCCGCGCGCTCCGCCGCAATGGCCTTTAATCGCCTGGTGGATGCCGGAATCGATGCACGCAATCCGCGCACCAGCAACCGCCACCTTCCCGCAGGCCTGCTGTCAACCCAGTTCGCCTGGGCATTCGTAACTGTTTCGAGTCTAATCTTCCTTCTTGCAGCGCGCGAGTTAAACCCGCTCTGTTTTGCGCTGGCTCCCCTGGCGCTGATCGTTGTTCTTCGTATACTCCTTCACAAAACGGTTCACGTCCTTCTCGCACCTGGTTTTAGGCTTTGCGCTTGGGATCGCACCGGCAGCCGCCTGGATTGCGGTTCGCGGCTCGCTCGACCCCAGAATTCTTTGGCTCACAGGGGCCGTAACCTTCTGGACAGCCGGCTTCGACATCATCTACTCCTGTCAGGACTTTGAATTTGATTCCTCCGAAGGCCTGTTCAGCATCCCGCGCGCCTTCGGGCTGTCTCGGGCGCTGCTCATCGCCCGCGCTTTTCATCTCGCCATGATCGCGTGCCTGGTCGCGCTCTCCCTATCGCTGCATCTCGGAGTTTTAAGCCTGGCGGGAATAGCGGCGATTGCCGCTTTGCTCCTGTACGAACATTCGCTAGTCCGCCCCACGGATTTTAGCCGCGTCAACGCCGCCTTCTTCACCATGAACGGCTGGGTTAGCGTGCTATTCTTCTGTTTCTGGGCGGCAGATATCCTCCTGCTTCGCACCCCTTATGTCCGCTTTCATTGAAGATCCACGTCTCAAGTCAATCCTCGAAAAAGTAGAAGCCGGACACCGGCTGTCGGAAGACGATGGCGTGGCGCTGTACAACAGTTCCGATCTCCTGGCCATCGGCTACATGGCCAACCTTGTGCGCGAACGCCTCCATGGCGATCGTACCTACTTCAACGTCAACCGCCATATCAACCCTACTGACGTCTGCGTCGCCAGTTGCCGCCTCTGCGCATTCGGCAAGCGCGCCAAGGATCCGAACTCGTACACGATGTCGCTTGAGCAAGTCTGGGAGACCGCAGGCATCGGTTGGACGGAAGCAGTCACCGAGTTTCACATCGTCGGCGGCCTGCATCCCGAACTATCGCTCGACTGGTTCTGCCAGATGTTGCGGGGCTTGAAAGAGCGCTTCCCGCAGGTGCATCTCAAAGCGTTCACGATGGTGGAGATCGGCTACCTGGCCAAGCGGGCTAAGCTAAGCTTGCGCGAGACGTTAATCAAACTGCGCGACGCCGGTATGGACTCCATGCCCGGCGGCGGAGCGGAAGTCTTCTCAGACCGCGTGCGCCGCATCATCTGCGATCACAAGCTTACCGGGGATGAGTGGCTGGAAACCGCGCGCACGGCTCACGAATTGGGCCTGCACTCGAATTGCACCATGCTTTACGGCCACATCGAAAACGCAGAAGATCGCGTCGATCATCTGGTGCGCCTGCGCGAGTTGCAGGACGAAACCCAAGGCTTCGTCACCTTCATCCCGCTCGCGTTTCACCCCGAGAATACGTCCCTCCATCATCTGGGAAAAACCACGGGCTTCGACGATCTGAAAAACATCGCAGTCTCACGCCTGATGCTGGACAACATCCCTCACGTCAAGGCTTACTGGATCATGATGACGCCGCAGATTGCGCAAATCGCCCTCCGCTTCGGTGCTGACGATATCGATGGAACAGTAGTCGAAGAGAAGATTTATCACGACGCCGGCGCCACAACCGGACAGAAGATGCGCCGCCAGGAGTTGATGCAACTGATTCGTAAAGCCGGCCGCAATCCGGTAGAGCGCGACACGCTCTACAACGAAGTGGAACGCGTTGAGAATGCTTTTACCGTCTTGGTTTAGCTAAATAACGGGATTCGACAGCACGCCAATTCCTTCGATCTCAACTTCCACCGTATCGCCCGGCATCAGTCGACGCGTGTTGCCCGGAGTGCCCGTATAAACCAAGTCGCCCGGCTGCAGTGTTGCCCATCTGCTGATCCATTCGATCACCGTCTTCGACATTGAAGATCAGGTCTGAGGTGCGCTGGCTCTGCAGCGTTTCGCCGTTCACTCGGGTTTCGAGCAGGAGGTTATCGTAATCGAGTCCGGTGACAATTGCGGGCCCCAAAGGGGCAAACGTATCGCAACCTTTTGCGCGCCACCATTGCAAGTCCTTACCCGGACCGCGCTGCCAGTTTCGATCGCTCACATCGTTGCCGCAAGTTACTCCGAAGATGGAATTCCCCGGCCCGATCACTGCCACCAACTCGCCTTCAAAATGCATGTCTTCAGAATCGAGCGGAGTGCGGATGGGATCACCAGGATTTTGCAGCGACGACACCGGCTTCAGGAAGATCTCAGGATGGGCCGGCGCGTTCCTCTCTCCCAGATGGCTCCGGTAATTCAGGCCAACAGCGAAAATGTTTTTGGGAACGCAAGGAGCAAGCAGCTTTACTGTGCTCTCCTGAATCATTTCGCCTGTAGGGGCGGCCGTGTCAAATAGCCCTCCGGACAATCTTTCGATGGTTCCCTGATGTAACCTTCCGAAGCAAATTTCGTCTTCTTTCTCAAACCGGACATAACGGACGCCAGCGCTCATCTGGTACTTAAGTTAACATCAGTGTATTATTACCAGTAGTTCGACTCTTCGTACTTCGCCCCATGGAAAAGCCAGCACAAAATATCCAGGATAGTTTTCTAAATAACGCACGGAAAGAAAAAGGGCTGGTAACGATTTACCTGTTGAGCGGCGTGAAACTTTCCGGACGCATCAAGAGCTTTGACAAGTATTCCCTGATTATGGAAACCAACAATCAGGAACAGCTGATTTTCAAGCATGCAATCTCAACTGTCGTCACCCAGCGCGCACCGCATGCGGCGCCGGCTGCTGTTCAGGTGTCAGCGGCAGGAGCCTCGGCCAGTTCGCAATCGGCTGGTGTTGATTCCGGCCAGTCATCCGAATAACATAGCTGGGGGAGGAAGCCCGCGCAGCCGCTTCAGACAAATCAGGAAAACGCAATTCTGGTGGGCTTCGACCGGAAAGGCCGAAGTGTCTCCACCAGCGAGAGCGTTCGTGAGCTGAAGGAGCTTGCCGCCACGGCAGGCGCAACCGTGCTGGACATTCTGGTCCAACAGCGGGACTCCCCTGAAGCAGCTACCTTGATCGGCGCGGGCAAGGTGGAAGAGCTTAAAGAGAAAGCGCTCGCAACCAGTGCCGGGCTCATTATTTTCGATCACGATCTCACGCCCACCCAGCAGCGCAACCTCGAAAAACTCCTCGACCTGAAAGTCATTGACCGCACACAGCTGATTCTGGATATCTTTGCCAGTCGCGCACGGACCCGTGAAGGCCGCCTTCAGGTGGAATTGGCACAGTTGAGCTACCTTCTTCCGCGGCTGGCGGGCAAGGGTGTTTCTCTCTCGCGTTTGGGGGGCGGCATTGGCACGCGTGGCCCAGGCGAAACGAAACTTGAGACGGATCGCCGCCGCATCTCAAAACGCATTAAGAAAATCGAAGTCGATCTGGAACAGGTTCGCGCCGGCCGCGGGCTGCACCGGTCGCGTCGCCAGGCTGTCCCGTTGCCGACACTCGCCATGGTCGGTTACACGAACGCCGGGAAGTCCACCCTGTTCAACCGCTTGACCAGTGCAGACGTAATGGCCGATGCGCGTATGTTCGCAACGCTAGACCCTACGGTAAGGGCGATCGCGCTTCCCTCCCGCCGTCGCGCGCTTCTGAGCGATACAGTCGGATTCATCCGCAACCTGCCCACAACGCTGGTCAAAGCCTTTCGCGCAACGCTCGAGGAAGTGGCCGAAGCGACGCTGATCGTGCATGTAGTAGACGTTGCTTCGGACCAGGCATCGGAACACATCGCGCACGTCTCCAAGGTACTCACCGAGATTGGCGCGGAGAAGACGCCACAACTGCTGGTGCTCAACAAATCCGACCTGCTGCCTCCTGAAGAACGCGATGTCGAACTGCTGCGTGGACGTCTGCTGAGCGATTCCGGCGGCAAGGTGGATCCGCGCGCGATTCTCGTTGCGGCGGAGACCGGCTCCGGTATCCCGGAGTTGCTCGATGCGCTGGATTCGGTGTTGCCGTTCGATCTGATCGCCACGGAGACGTTCCGAATTCCGGACGCGGAACAATCCACAATCGCCCTGCTGCACGAGTATGGGCGCGTTCGGAAAATCGAGTATCAGGATGCATTTTGCGTCATCGACGCGGATGTGTCAGAGTCGTTAAGGCGGAGATTGAGCCAGTTCCTGGTAAGCAAACCGGGATGACTGTGGAAAACGTTGTGGAGAACACCGTTGAGGTCAGCTAAGTACATCTGTAATGCCCGGAACGGCACAGAGGTACGAAAATCTTCAATTCTAGATAAGTCGTTTACTTGCAATACGTTGGGTCATCTTCGACGAATCTTCGCCTTTCCCGCTAGTCCTTGGTATGCTACGCGGGAATTTGAACCCTTTTCCACAATTTCACAGGGGTCGCTGCCGTGAATTTGCCCAATTTTCTAACAATTGCGCGGATTTTTTTTGTGCCTTTACTGGTCGCGGCGCTGGTAGAACAGGATATCCAATTTCAGATTGGAAGCTTTAATGTCACTAATGACTGGTTGGCTCTGGGCATTTTTTTATGTGCGGCCGCAACCGATCTTCTGGACGGGTATCTCGCCCGCCGACTCGGGCAGATTACCACGATCGGCACCTTGCTCGACCCAATCGCGGACAAGCTGCTGATCTCCGCCGCGTTGATCGCCCTCGTCCAGGTGCGGGCGGTTCCCGGATGGCTGGTCATTCTGCTGGTGAGCCGCGAATTCGCTGTTTCCGGATTACGCAGCATTGCCGCTGCGGAAGGCTACACCATAAAAGCCAGCGATCTAGGTAAAAGCAAAACTACCCTTCAGGTTCTGGGAATTTGCCTGATTTTCATGAGCATTCGCCATCCGTGGTTGATTCCGGCCGCGCATTGGAGCATGGGTGCGGTTGTTGCATTTTCCCTGATTTCGGCTTTGGATTATTTCTGGAAATTCTGGCGCCGGGTGGATATCGGAACGAAGCAACGTCGCCGCCGGGAAATTCTGGTTGCCGAACGGCACGCCCGCCTTGCCGCGTTTCGGGAGAAGCGCGCTTTGCAGTCCAGCGCCACTCAGGGCAAGGGCTTGGGTGATGCGCGCGGCACCACATAAGACCCTTCCGGAGTGAATTCCACCGCGCGGACCTGCCCTCTCAGACCAATCGCGTCAACAGGCTTCTGGTTCCAGGAAATTTGAATTGTTCCCGCGTTCCCTGTCACTAGCCTGATCTTCTGAGCGGCCTCCACCGATCGTTTTTCGCCCCGCTTCATCACGCCGGAGAAAAACGGTTTGCCGTCAACGGTAAGTGAAACCCATGTCGCGTCTGTGGCGGTCAGTTCCACACGGACGGGTTTGGTGCTGGTGGAAAGGGCGGGATTTGGTTCAGCCGGGGTTGGCGCCGTTACAACGGGAGCACGCTCCTCCGTCTTCGCGCGTTCTGGCTGTGGAGCGGCGCTTTGCGGCCGGTTGATCATGTAGTACACCAGCCCCGTTACGGCCATCGCAGCCACTACCCAGAAGACGGACATCATCACGCCACCGGAGTTCGTCGAAGAATTGTATTCGGAAAGGGAGTAATGTTTGCTCTCGGCAATCACATCCTTTCGCGCCACGCTGCCGCTTGCGGGCTCTTCCACTCCCGTAGTCAGCCCTTTCAGCTGTTCGTCAAGCGCCGAGGGATTCAAGCCCAAGGCGGCCGCGTATTGCTTTACGAAGCTGCGGGTGAAAACACCACCGGGCAACTTGCTGAAATCGTCCTGCTCCATTGCCTGGAGCATCCGCGTGCCGATCTTTGTGGATTGCGCTACCTGCTGAAGCTCGAGACCCTTCTGCAGGCGCTCACGCCGCAGAGTCTCGCCGATGGAAGTCATAGTTGCCGACCGGTTCTGGCCAAGCGTCCTTACTGGCTATAATACTACGGGGAACTCGGATGATCTCGGTGGTGGTGGTGAATTGGAACCGCGCCGGGCTGCTTCGAAACTGTCTTCAATCACTTCGAAATCAGCAGGGTGCGAATCTCGAGGTGATCGTCGTTGATAACGGATCGACAGACGATTCTGTCGCTATGATTCGTACTGAATTTCCGGAGGTGCGGCTCATTCGAAACTCGTCCAATCGGGGATTCTGCGCCGCCAACAATCAGGGCATCGCCGCTGCTTCGAGCGAGTACCTGGCGCTTCTGAATAATGATGCGGAGGCCGAACCGGGATGGGCCGCCGCACTTCTGCAGGTTTGTGAATCGCAGCCCTCAGTCGGGATGGTGGCAAGCAAGATTCTGGTGTACGAAGATCCATCACGCATTGATAAAGTGGGCCACTTGATCTATCCCGATGGTCAGAATCGCGGACGCGGGACGGGTGCCCGCGATGTGGGCCAGTTCGACCGCATAGAGCCTGTGCTCTGGCCGGATGGATGCGCGGCGATGTACCGCGCTGCAATGCTGCGCGAAATCGGCGGCTTCGATGAGGACTTTTTTGCCTACGGAGACGACGCCGAGTTGGGCCTGCGAGCGCGCCTGGCGGGATGGACCTGTCTCTATACGCCGCACGCGGTAGTTCGCCATCATCGGGGATCTACGTTGGGTCTGCGAAGCGTCAGGCGCCTGCATTTGATTGAGCGCAATCGCGTGCTGCTGGCTGCGAAATTGTTCCCCGCAAGATTACTGATTCTGAATCCGTGGTTCTATTTGCAGCGGTTGGTCGCAGGCGCGCAGGCTTCTTTCGCCAATGCTGGGGAAACCGCTTTGTTCCCTGGCTGGCGCGGGAGACTTCGCTTAGCGGCCGGGCTGTTGTGGGGGGACTTGGCGGCCTTGATTCGTTTACCGCGAATGCTCAGGAAACGGCGAAACCTGGTTCGCCGGCTTTCCGGTCCGGAGATTACTCAATTGATCTTCAGCAACCGCATCGGCCTGAAAGAACTCAGTACTCAGGCCGCGTTGCGCGCCAGCCAATGAGCAACGGGCAGGGCTACACCGCGCTTGCCTATCGCCTGCCCCGTTCGCTACGCGATTATGTGCTGCACTTCGAAGGTTTGATTGAGGGCGCGCTGGAAACGTTTGCAATGCAGTTGCCCGCGGGGGTGCGCGTGTTGGATGCCGGTGCGGGCGAATCGCGGCATGCTGCGCACTTCTTGAAGCAACGCTACATTGCTGTGGATCTTGCGGTGGGCGATCCGGGGTGGAACTATCGCAAGCTCGATTGCGTTGCCGATTTGGAGAAGCTACCCTTCGCGCCGGCTTCGTTCGATGCCGTTCTGAACATTGTGACGCTGGAGCATCTGCGCAATCCGGCCGAAGCTCTTCGGGAGATGGCGCGCGTCCTTCGTCCCGGGGCGCCGGTGCTGATCGCCGCGCCGCATGAGTGGGAAGTACACCAGAGCCCGCACGATTTCTTCCGCTACACGCGCTACGGCTTGGCGCACCTGTTAACGGCAGCCGGTTTTACGGAAATCGAAATCACGCCTGCCGGTGGTTATTTCCGGCTGCTCTCGCGCCGCCTGCTCAACGGACTACAATTCTTTGTAGGAGGCGCGCGCTGGTTGCTGTTCGCTCCGGCAGCCGCCGTTCTGGTTCCGCTGGCGTTATTGCTTCCCGCGCTCGACAATCTGGATCGCGACAAAAACTTCACCTTGGGATACCTATGCACCGCAAAACGCTCGTCCTGATATTTCTGTTTGCCCTTGCGATCAACGGGAAGGATTTTAGCGGCGCCCGCGCATTGGAATTTACGCGTCATGCGACTTCTTTTGGGCCGCGCCCGCCAAATTCGCCCGCGATCAAAAGACTGCAGACTTACCTCTTGGGCCAACTGCGGTTAACCGGATGTGAGATCACGGAAGACCGCTTTATCGCGCAGGCGCCGCAAGGCGCGGTGCCGATGAAAAATATTCTGTGCCGTTTCCCCGGCAAATCCGGCAAGGCAATTGTTCTGAGCGGCCATTACGACACCAAGACCATTCCGGAGTTTACCGGTGCGAACGACGGGGGTTCCTCCGCGGGCCTCCTCCTGGAAATGGCGGGCGTGCTTGCGGGCGCGCCGCGTAAGGACGACGTGTATCTCGTCTTCTTCGATGGCGAAGAAGCTTATGGTGAGTGGACGGATACCAACTCCCTTTATGGCAGCCGTCATCTGGCCGAGAAGTGGGCCGCTGACGGCACGTTGCCGAAAATCAAAGCGCTGATCAACGTCGATATGATCGGCGATAAAGATCTGAGTCTGGTTTGGAATTCCGGATCCGCGATGTCTTTGCAGAAGGTGGTCTGGGACACAGCCGCGCGGCTCGGCTTCGGACAATACTTTTCGCAAACGGGCGGCGTGACGGGGGACGATCACGTCCCCTTCCTGCAGCGCGGCGTGAAAGCGCTGGACCTGATCGATTTCGATTACGGCCCAAACAATCAGTACTGGCACACGCCTGCGGACACGATGGATAAATTGAGCGCGCACAGTCTGGAAGTAGTAGGCACGGTGTTGCAGAAGGTGCTGCCTGAGCTGGAAGCACAGCCGTAGTGGACGGCATCGCGATTATCGATAAAGCCGAAGGCTGGACCTCCCACGATGTCGTTGCCAAATTTCGCGGCATTGCGAAAACCCGGCGCGTGGGCCATCTGGGAACGCTCGATCCGATGGCGACCGGAGTTCTGCCCCTAGCAGTCGGCGTCGCCACACGGCTTGCGCGCTTTTACGCCAACGCGGAAAAGCTGTACCAAGGCGTCGTGCGGTTTGGGTATTCAACCGACACCTATGACCGCACCGGCGCCCCCACTTCAGAGCCGGTTTCGGTGGCCCTTTCGGAAGCCAGTCTGGAGGCCGTTCTCAGCCGCTTTCGAGGTGCCATCCTGCAAATGCCGCCCCAGTATTCCGCGAAGAAGGTCGGCGGCGTTGTGGCCTACAAAGCCGCCCGCAGGGGCGTAGACGTGAAACTTCAGCCCGTTGAGGTCTCGATTCATGAGCTAACGCTGCTGCGCTTCGACGGTCAACGGGCGGAGCTGCGCGTCCGCTGTTCGGCCGGAACCTATATTCGCTCCATCGCTCACGATTTGGGCGCCGCGCTCGGCTGTGGAGCCCATCTTGATTCTTTGCGCAGGCTGGCCGCAGGCGAATTTACAATCGAGCAAGCCAAGCCGCTCGGCGAAGAGGTCTCAGTGATCCCCCTCGACGAATTGTTGCCTCAGTTCCCTATCTTCGTAGCCGGCCCGCCAAGCGCGTCCGCAATCCGGCAGGGGCGTTCGTTTCAAGCGCCGGGCCTGGAGGCGGATCATATCCGTGCGTGCTCGGAATCTGGCGCCTTGATCGCAATCTGCGACCGCACCGCGACCGGCGAGTATCATCCTTCCATCGTCGTCGGCTGAGCTTCCAGGAAATCGAAATCGCAGCCGCGGTTGGCTTGCGTCACATGCTCCAGAAACATGCGGCCGTAGCCTCGCGTGTAAGGTGCCGGAGGCGGAACGAACGTCGCCCGTCGCTTTGCCAGCTCCGCCTCATCGACAAGCAGGTTTACTCTTCGGCCCGCGGTATCGAGTTCAACAATATCCCCGGTTCGCACCAGACCGAGCGGGCCGCCTATCGCCGATTCCGGCGCGACATGCAGAACCACGGTTCCGAAACTGGTCCCGCTCATGCGCGCATCGCTGATCCGAACCATGTCCTTCACGCCTTCAAGCAACAGTTTGCGAGGCAGCGGAATCTGCCCCCACTCCGGAAAGCCGGGGCCACCTTTCGGACCGCAGTTCTTCATCACCAGCACGGTATCGCGCGTAACGGGGAGATCGTCGCGATCAATCTCCTCAAGCATTTGTTTATGGGTCTCAAAGACATACGCCGGCCCGCGATGCTGCAACAATTCAGGCGACGCGGCGGTTTGCTTCAACACCGCGCCATCGGGTGCCAGATTGCCCCACAGCACCACCGTTCCGCCTTCCTGATGCAGCGGCTCCGCGGCTGCATGAATTACGTCGCGCCGGTGGCAGGGTGCGGTCTCAACGTTCTCCCGCATGGTCTTGCCCGTTACCGTGGGCACATCGCCGTGCAGCAGCGGAAGCACTTCACGCATCACGGCGGGCACGCCACCGGCCACGAAGAAATCTTCCATCAGAAACTCTCCCGAAGGTTTCACATTCACCAGGAACGGCGTGCGCCGGGAAATACGGTCGAACAAATCGAGTTCCAGTTCAATCCCCAAGCGCCCCGCGATTGCGATCAGATGAATCACAGCATTCGTGGACCCGCCGATCGCCATATTCACCGTGATTGCATTCTCAAATGCCTGGCGAGTCATGATAGCGGAAGGCCGCTGATCCTCTCTCACCATGTCGACGATGCGGCGTCCGCTCAGCTCCGCGTACATCATCCGGCGCGAATCGACGGCCGGCGGCGAGGCGCAGCCGGTCAACGTCATGCCGAGTGCTTCGGCCAGACTCGTCATGGTGCTGGCCGTGCCCATCACCGTGCAGTGGCCGGCGCTGCGCGATAAGCCACCCTCTATTTCGCAAAGTTCTTCGTCGTTTAGCTTGCCCGCCCGGTAAAGGTCGAACAGTTTGCGCCCGTCGGTGCCGCTGCCGAGCTTCTGGTCTTTCCAGATGCCGCCCAACATCGGTCCGCCCGGCACCACAATCGCCGGGCAGGTTCGCACTGGCTGCTCCCATCAACTGCGCGGGCGTGGTTTTATCGCAACCGCAAAGCAGCACCACTCCATCCATCGGGTTCGCGCGGATCGATTCCTCCACGTCCATTGCCATCAGGTTGCGGAACAGCATTGCCGTGGGCCGCATGAACATCTCGCCAAGGGAAATGGTGGGGAATTCCAGCGGCACTCCGCCCGCTGCCCATACGCCCCGCTTCACGGCTTCGGCGACGGTTCGCAAATGCGCGTTGCAGTTGTTCAGCTCGCTCCAGGAATTGCAAATCCCGATCACGGGCTTGCCCTGCATTGCGTCACGCGCAAAGCCTTCGCTGCGGAGCCACGCGCGCCGCGCAAAATTGTAATACTCAGGTCCGCTCCACCACTCTGCGCTGCGCAGTTTCATCGGCTTCCATTATCGGCGGGCGGGAACCCTCGCGCTTGGGCCGGTGTCTACCCCCACAGAACAGCGCTGCTCGAATCCAAGCAAAAACAAGGGAAAGAAAAATGTTTGAGCAGACGTTTCTTGATCAGTCGGGCTCTGCGCGTCGCCCATAGTTTTCACCGGCTTAATCCTGCTGGTTCCGCTGATTCGTTCCGATTCGCGTGGGCGGTGGCGTACAGGCGGCAAAGCTGCTTGCGCAGCCGAAGCCTCTGTATCCGCCTCTAGGAAATGGCCTTCGCGAGCGCGAATGCCGCCGCTGCCGCTAAACCACCGATCAGCGTAGTCTGTACGGCGCTCTGAACAGCGGACGTTCCCGAAGCGCGGCCCTTCAGATATCCGAAGACCGCAAGCGCCAAAAGAGTAACTGCTACGGAGATGCGCAAAGCATGCGCCGGATTACTCGTCAGGAAATAGGGCGACAGTGGGATCAGTCCGCCGGCGATATAGGAAAACGCGATGGTCGCCGCGCTTCGAAGCGCTCGATTTGGATCTGGCTCCTCCAGGCCCAACTCGAAGCGCATCATAAAATCCACCCACGCCTTCGGGCGCTTGCTCAGAGCTTCGGTCACGTGGGATGCCTCGCTTTCCGTCAGCCCATAGCCTTCGAAGATTTTTGCGACCTCAAACTTTTCTTCTTCGGGCATCTCTTCCACTTCGGTCTCTTCGCGCTTTCGTTCCACCTCGTAATGGTCGGCATCGCCGCGGGCCGCTAAGTACCCGCCAAGCCCCATCGCGATGGACCCCGCGGCTACTTCCGCCAACCCCGCGGTAATCACGATGTGGGTGGATGCGATGGCACCGGAAAGCCCCGCCGCCAGCGCAAACGGTACGGTAAGCCCGTCCGACATGCCGATTACGATGTCGCGAACCAGTTCGCTCGAAGTAAAGTGATGCTCTACGTGAATTGTGGCGGGCATGCTAAGTGTATTTTCACTGAAACGGGCTGTATGGTTATAAGATGCCTGGCGCATACAACGCGATTGTTATTGGAACGGGAGCGGGCCAACATTGCAAAGCGCACGTCGATCCCTCGCTGACCATCATCGCCAACGCGATTCGCGTTTCGGATCACCTGCTATCGGAACGCCTGAAATAAGAACTCCCGGCATGACGCGTAGGAGAGCGGCGCTGGCCGCCCTGGCATTCACACTGATCGGCGCGGTCCGCGTGGTCTCCACCTATGGCGTTTTCAGCCACACGATCGACGAACCAGACCACCTTGCCGCCGGGATGCAGTGGCTCGACCAGGGCAAGTACACCTATGAAGATCAGCATCCGCCGCTCGCGCGCGTCTTCGGAGCGATCGGTCCGTATCTTGCCGGCGAACGCTGGCACAAAGACCAGGATGCCTATCGCGAAGGCTACCGCATCCTGGGTTTCGACACGCATTACGATCGCACCCTGAGCTTGGGCCGCGCGGGTATGCTTCCGTTCTTCCTTCTCGCAGCGGCCGTGGTGTTCTTGTGGGGTGAGCGCGCGGCGGGTCCATGGGGAGCCTGTTGGGCAACGCTTCTGTTCACCACGTTGCCCCCTGTATTGGGGCATGCAGGTCTGATTACCACGGACATGGCGGCTGCCGCTTGCACAGGAGCCGCGGCGCTCGCGTCTCTCTATTGGACCGACCATCCCACGGTCAGAAGGTCGCTTATCTTGGGGCTCACCATCGGACTTGCCGCGCTGGCCAAGTTCTCCTGCTTACTGTTTCTTCCTGCGGCGTGGCTTGCGTTCTACGCCATTTTGCGAGGCCCCGTCCGCTGGCGCTTAGTCCCTTACATCTTCGGCGCGGCCTTTCTCACGGTTTGGGCAGGGTATCGCTTCTCCTTCGCGGGTGTGGAGTTCCTCCACTTACGCCTGCCCGCGCCCCGCTTCTTTCTCGGGCTGAACGCTTTGTGGCGTCATAACCAGGAAGGCCACCTCAGCTATCTGCTGGGGAAGACCAGCCAGAGCGGATTCTGGTATTACTACCCCACGGTTTTGGCGATCAAAACTCCCCTGGCTCTGCTGATTCTTTCCTGTTGGGCGGCTCTTGTGCGCAATCGTCGCGAAGTCCTGATACCGCTCGCCTTCTCTCTGGCGATTCTGGCCGCGGCTTCGCTCGGGCGAATCAATATTGGCGTGCGGCACGTCCTCCCCCTTTACCTTGGGTTATGCGTCGCGGGCGGTGCGGTCGCCGCTCAAACGCGGTGGCGCTTGGTTGTGGCGCTTTTGATTACGTGGCAAATTGCCGTCGGCTTCAGGCATCATCCAGACTACCTGTCCTACACCAACGAACTCGCAGGCAAGCACCCGGAACAGTGGGTTGTGGATTCCGATCTCGATTGGGGCCAGGACATGAACAGGCTCGCAAGAGCGGCTCAGGCAGGCGGGAGCCACCGGGCTGGCATTCACGCCCTTCAACCGGACGTACTCCACTTTGGCTGGCCACCGCCTGCCCCCTGTGACCCCGCTCGATCCCGAAAAGCCGTCGCCTGGTTGGAATGCTGTCAGCCTCACAATTGCGAAACTCTACGGCATACCCAAATGGGCGGACCACCCCCCAAAAGAGCCGGAACGCATCGGTGATTCGATTCTATTGTGGAATTTCCCTGCGAATACGAACGCAAAAGATGGCGGAGAGGGGGGGATTCGAACCCCCGGTAGACTTTAAAGGCCTACGACGGTTTAGCAAACCGCTGCTTTCGACCACTCAGCCACCTCTCCAGCTCGAAGTGCGTGGTGCGATACTATTGAGAGGCTACCACACCCCATGCGCCCGTAGCTCAGCTGGATAGAGCGTTTGCCTCCGAAGCAAAAGGTCACAAGTTCGAATCTTGTCGGGCGCACCATGATTCTCGAACCATGACTCACGCCCGCGCCCCCTTCATCGGCTCTTGGAAAGTGTTGAGCGTGAAGAGAACGTCCTTCGATGGACACATCGATTTCCCCTACGGTCAAGCTCCTTTGGGAAGACTCACCTACGACCACGCCGGCAGAATGTCCGCGCAGCTCATGCAATCCGGCCGCCGCGCCAGCGCAGGAATCCGCGAAGCTCTGGAAACTTACGTCGCCTACTTCGGCACTTATGATGTCGAGGAGCAGACCGCAACTGTGATTCACCATGTCCAAGCCAGTCTGGAGCCAAGCTGGATCGGCACGGACCAAAGACGCGCCTACCGCTTTCAGGAAAACCGGCTCCTACTCACGGCCGTAACCACCAGCGTCTTTGAACTGACTTGGGAGAAGGATCTCTGAACCCGGTCCGTGCTGCGCATCGAAATTACCAAACAACCGGACGGCTCAGGCCTGCTGCGATGCACGCGGGACGATCATTCCTCCACATGGCAGAAGCAGACCAGGCATGCGGCGCACTTCGCTCTGCATGACCTGACGCACTATGCCGTGGAAACAGGTCTTCATTATCGGCAAGGCTTTTTTGGTCTCATCGCCCAGGGATGGGACGTGGAAGACACCACGGGCAAAGGCGCACGAGGCCCGCTCCCCCCGGAGGCGCTCGAAGTCGAAAAGATCGTGGGCCTCTTCGATTCCGAACGGGGCTCCTCCGCGCTTTGGACCGCCGAAGAGTTCAACCTGTTCGCTCCGCGCCCAATGACGGCTGCCGAGCTTCAAAGCGTCAGAAGTCTGCGTGCCGAACTGTTCCGCCAATGGTCCGCAGTCCCTGTAGGTGGCGTGCTTCAGTTAAACTTTCAAGCGTAAATGACTCGCCGCCAAGCGCTCCTCCTGCCCGCGGTGCCTGTACTTCTCAAAGCATCCGGCATGGATCTTCGGGCCTTCGAAAAGCCGCGCGTGCTTCGCGCCGCCGCCCGTTACCTGAACCAGCCGCCCGTCACCGTCACCGCCTCGCAAAGCCCCCGCTCCGCAGGTGGACTCCACGACTATTTCTCCGAAGGCGACTATTGGTGGCCTGACCCCGCCCATCCTGAGGGCCCCTATATTCAGCGGGACGGCATGTCCAACCCCGGCAACTTCGACGATCACCGGAAAGCGCTTCTCCGGCTCAGCGTCCAGGCCCCGGCGCTCTCAGCCGCCTGGCTCCTCACCCGCGACCGCAAGTACGCCGAAGCCGCCGCCCGCCATCTCCGCGCCTGGTTCCTCACGCCCGCCACGCGCATGAACCCGAACCTGCTTTACGCACAGGCGATTCACGGGCGTGCTACCGGTCGCGGCACCGGGATCATCGACACGATTCATCTGGTGGAGGTGACGCGCGGGGCCTCCGCCATCGCGGATTCCGGCGCGCTCACCGCAACGGAAACAGCGGCTCTCCACCAGTGGTTTGCTGATTACCTGGAGTGGATCTCCACTCACCCGTACGGCATCGCGGAAAGGGATGCCAAGAACAACCACGGCACCTGCTGGGTGATGCAGGCCGCGGAATTTGCGCGTTTCACGGGCAATTCCGCCGTTACTGAATTCTGTCGCGAACGCTTCCGTACCGCCCTGCTGAACCAGATTGCGCCCGATGGCAGCTTCCCCCTGGAACTGAAGCGCACCAAGCCCTATGGCTATTCGCTCTTCAATCTGGAAACCTTATCCGCCGCCGCGCAGATTCTGAACCAGTGGAACCAAGACGCGCGCTTGCGCACGGCCGCCGCTTACATGTTCCCTTTCATCGCGGACAAATCGAAGTGGCCCTTTCCCCCTGACGTGATGTATTTCGACCGTTGGCCCGTCCGCCAGCACAGCCTGCTTTTCTCCGGTTTGGCTTACAACCAGCCCGAGTATCTTGCGCTCTGGCGCAAGCTGGATCCCGATCCCACCGTCGAGGAAGTAATTCGCAATTACCCTGTGCGCCAACCGACTCTCTGGCTCCAGGCGGCGAAAGTGTGAGAGAATCTCACCCATGCGGATTTTCGTACTCTCGATTGCAACGTTAGCACTTGCCACCACCAGCTTCGCGCAGGATGAAGCCGAGTTTGCGAAGTGGATGAAAACCATCGGACCCACCATGCAAAGCATGAGGAAGCACTTCGAAGCCAAAGAGGGCGCCGATGCTGCCAAGGATGCCGAGAAAGTCTCCAGCATCTTCAAAGACGTGGAAGCATACTACGCAAAAACGAACACCGCCGATGCTGTCGAATTCGCGCACAAGGCTCAGTTAGCCGCCAACGAAACCGCGGAAGCCGCCAAGTCCGGCGATATGGAAAAGGCTGGAGCCAGCGCAAAAGCGATTGGACAAAATTGTGGTCCCTGCCACATGGCGCATCGCGAGAAGACGGAAAGCGGCAACTTCAAGATGAAATAGTTGTTGCGCCCCGTCCTCATCTGCTTCGCGCTTCTGTGTATCTCCTGCAAGCCGGAGCCACAGGTGCGCCGCTACGCATTCCACGGGAAGGTTGTCTCCGTGGATATCCCCAACAAAACCGCCAATATCACCAACGATAAGATTGAGGGCTGGATGGAATCCATGACCATGGAGTATCCAGTCCCCGATCCGCAAAAGCTCCAGCCCGGCAAGGAAATCTCAGCAACCATCGTGGTTTCCGATTCCGGTTACCACTTCGAAAACATCAAAACGCCGTAATTTGCGACTCCGGCAGCACCTGCATCATCCAAGCTTCACGATGGCGCAAACTCACCTGCTATTCTTCGCGGCGCTGGCCGGAGCGGTGCTGACAGTCTCCTGCTCTTCCAAAGCGAGCGAGCAGAAGGCTCCTCAGTTTCCCCCCACTCCCGTCAGCGTGATGGAGGCGAAGCCCCAGGACGTCCCCATTTACAGCGAATACGCGGCACAAACTTTCTCGCGGGACATGGTGGATATCCGCGGGCGCGTGGATGGCTACATTGAACAGCGGCTCTTCAAAGTCGGCGCTGACGTGCGCGCGGGGCAGCCGCTTTATATTTTGGACAGGCGTCCCTATTTAGCCGACGTGCAAAAGGCAAGAGGCGATCTGCAGCAAGCCCTGGCGAATCTGGAATTCGCGAAAAAGCAGGTCGCGGTGATTCAGGCGGAAGCGGACGTGGCGCAGGCTGAGGCCAATTCGCTCAAGGCCAGGAATGATGTGCAACGCCTGCAGCCTCTTGTGAAGCAGGAGGCCGCCGCCACGCAGGATTTGGACAACGCAACCTCCTCGCTCGCCGCAAACCAGGCCAACGTCAATGCCCGGAAAGCGAATTTGGATCAAACCCGCCTGCAAGTCCAAACTCAGATCGATACGGCTTCGGCTCAGGTAGAAGCGCAGCGGGCTCTTCTCCGAACCGCTGAGCTGAATCTGGGGTATGCCACCATCACCTCACCCGTGAGTGGACGCGTCGGCGACACGCTCATCCCCGTTGGCGGTCTTGTGTCGAAAACCGCCACGCAGCCCATGACCACGGTTGTACCTCTCGACCCCATTTGGGTTCGCTTCAAAGTGAGCGAGAGCGAATATCTCTCCACCGAAAAGCGCAGCGGCACCGAAGTCAGCAAGTTGCCGCTCGAACTGCTTCTTGCCGATGGAAGCACATTTCCCGCGCAAGGCCGCATCCAGAACACCGTCAATCAGGTGGATCCGAAAACCGGAACCCTGGAACTGCAGGCGACGTTCGCCAATCCGAAGCATTCCCTGCTTCCCGGCCAGTTCGGCCGCGTTCGCCTACGCGTCGATGAGCGCAATAACGTGATCCTCATCCCCCAGCGAGCCTTGCAGGAACTGCAGGGATTGCAGTCTGTCTATACCGTGGTGGATGGCAAGGCAGTCCCTCGCAGTGTCGTTATGGGGGACCGAGTCGGTCAGGACCAAATCGTTGAGCAAGGCCTCAAACCAGGCGATCGCGTGGTAGTTGAAGGCGTCATGAAGCTCAGACCCGGGGCGCCGGTCGCGCCTCAACCCTATCGCGCTTCGCCGCCCAAAGCATAAACAGCAAGGCTCAACCTCATGGCTAAATTTTTTATTGATCGCCCGATCTTCGCGATGGTTATCGCCATCGTGATCACCATCATCGGCGCCGTAGCAATTCCGTCGCTGCCTGTCGCTACTTATCCCGAAGTAGTTCCGCCTGTCGTTCAAATCACCGCTGTTTATCGCGGCGGCAACTCTCAGGATCTGGAGAAGACCGTAGCGCAGCCCATTGAACAGCAGCTTACCGGCCTCGATGGCATGCTCTACTTCTTCTCCCGCTCCTCGAATGATGGCGTTCTCACCATCGACGTCACGTATCAGCTCGGAACGGACGTGGACATCGCGACTGTCAAGACTCAGAACAAAGTGAATGTCGCGCTTCCCATCCTGCCGCCCGAAGTGCAGCGCCAGGGCGTGACCGTCAAGAAGGTCTCGTCTTCGTTCCTCATGGTGATCGGTCTTACCTCCACGGACAAGCGCTATGACGACCTCTTCCTGAACAACTACGCGACCATCAACATGGTCGACAAGATCGGATCGCTGCCCGGTGTGGGAGATTCCCGCCTCGCCGCAAGCCAGAACTATGGCATGCGCGTTTGGGTGAATCCCGACAAGATGGCGAAGCTCGGCCTCACCTCGACAGACGTTCAGAACGCCATTGCGGCGCAGAACCGCCAGAATCCGGCCGGTTCGGTGGGACAGCCTCCGGTTCCGCGCGGAACCGAGTTCCAATATCCAATCAATGCGACAGGCCGCTTGATCGACCCGCAGCAGTTTAACGATATCGTCATCCGCGCGGAGCCCGATAGTTCCCTGCTGCGTCTGCGCGATATCGGTCATGCCGAACTGGGTGCCCAGGATTACAAGACCTATAGCCGCGTCACCGGCCGCCCCGGTGCATTGATCATCGTCTTCCTCACTCCTGGCTCGAATGCGGTGCAAACCGCCGATACGGTGCAATAAGTATCTTGCGGAAGTCCGAAAAACTCTCCCGCCCGGTCTCGATCTTAAGGTTCCCTACGACGCCACCAAGTTCGTGCGCGCCGCCGTCTCCGACGTGATCCTCACCCTCTTTATCGCGATCGGGCTGGTCATCTTCGTCGTCTTCGTTTTCCTTCAGAACTGGCGCGCCACGCTCATCCCGCTTCTCACCATCCCCGTGGCAATCGTGGGAACTTTCGCTCTTTTTCCCCTTCTTGGGTTCTCCATCAACATGACCAGCATGTTCGGTCTGGTGCTTGCCATCGGCATCGTGGTCGATGACGCGATCGTGGTCGTCGAAGCCGTTCAGCTCAATCTGGATAACGGAATGTCTCCTCGCGATGCCGTCATCAAGGCGATGGAAGAGGTCTCGTCGCCTATTGTCGCCATCGCCCTCATCCTTGCCGCGGTGTTCATCCCGGTCGCTTTCCTCGGGGGCATCAGTGGCCAGATCTTCCGCCAGTTCGCTCTCACCATCGCGGCTTCGGTACTTCTCTCGGCCTTCAACGCTCTTTCGCTCAGCCCCGCGCTCAGCGTATTGCTGCTTCGGCCTCGCAAGGAATCGAAGAACTTCCTCGCCCGCGCGTTTGCCGCCTTCAACCGGGCCTTCGATTGGACCCGGTCCAAATATCTGGGCGGTGTTGGTTTTCTGCTGCGCCGCACCTTCGTCGCGTTTGCCGGATTGCTCATGTTCGTGGTTCTTGCGGGCGTGCTCTTCAAAGTTCTTCCCACAGGTTTCCTTCCCGATGAAGACCAGGGTTGGTTTTTCTCTGCTGTCCGTCTGCCCGATGGCGCCTCGCTGGAGCGTACGCGCCAGGTAACAGCAAAGGTGGAAAAGATCGTCAGGGATCAGCCCGGCGTTGAAGACGTGTTCGTCTTTGGTGGCCTGGATCTTCTCACCTCCACGAACAATTCGAATGTCGCCACCGTCATCGCCGTCCTCAAGCCTTGGGATGCACGCACCAAGAAAGATGTGAACTTTGCATCCATCCTCGGCGGTGTCTCGCAGAAGTTTCAGGGGATTGAGGAGGCTGTGGTGGTCGCTTTCGGTCCTCCCCCCATCCTGGGTCTGGGTACGGCCGGCGGCTTCGAATTTATGCTGGAAGATAAGGTCGGCACGGATACCCAGCAACTCGCCAACGTCATTGATCAAACGGTGGCGGCTACCCGCTCGCGCCCGGAATTCCTGTTCGTTCAAAGCATCTTCCGCAACACCGTACCGCAGTATCAGGTGAAGCTGGATACGGACAAGGCACAGACCCTCGGAATTCCCGTTACGGACGTCTATAACTCCCTTCAAACCTTTCTGGGCGGCCTCTACGTCAACGACTTCAACCGTTTCGGCCGCACCTGGCAGGTGCTGCTGCAGGCCGAGCCCGAATTCCGCGACCGCCCCAGCGACATCAGCCGCTTCTATGTCCGCACCGGCACCAACGACATGGTTCCGCTCAGCACGCTGGTCAAAATCGAGCCGGTCACCGGCCCGGAAGTCATCTATCGTTACAACCGCTATCGAGCCACGAAGCTGATCGGCGTAGGCGCTCCCGGCGTTAGTTCCGGCCAGGCTGCGGCGGCCATGGAAGAGGTTGCCAAGCAGGTTCTGCCGAACGGTTACGGCTACGAATGGACCGGCACCGTATTCCAGGAAAAGTTGACGCAAGGCAAAGAAGGTTTCATCTTCGGCTTCGCGGCCGTGCTGGTGTTCCTGTTCCTGGCCGCCCTGTATGAAAGCTGGTCCATCCCCTTCGCGGTGATTCTGGCGGTGC
This sequence comes from Bryobacterales bacterium, assembly GCA_963795835.1. GTDB lineage: Bacteria > Acidobacteriota > Terriglobia > Bryobacterales > Bryobacteraceae > JALYXI01. Next base: position 45,804 of record CAWCJC010000009.1, read on the forward strand.
CGCTGGGCATCTTTGGGGCGCTTGCCGCGAACTGGATCCGGTCCTATTCCTACGACATCTACGCCCAGATCGGGATCGTCACCCTGATCGGCCTCGCGGCGAAGAACGCGATTCTGATCGTGGAGTTCGCGGTGCTGCGCCGCCAGGAAGGCATGTCGATCAAAGACGCGGCAATCGAAGCCGCAAACCTCCGCTTGCGGCCGATTCTGATGACCTCCTTCGCGTTCCTTCTGGGCGTTTCTCCGCTCCTCTTTGCAACAGGCGCGGGAGCCTCTTCCCGGCGTGCGCTCGGGACCACGGTGTTTGGCGGAATGTTCTGCGCCACTATCTTCGCCGTGTTTCTCGTCCCTGTGCTCTACTACGTCATCGATGCATTCGCGGAACGGGGCAAGAAAGAGCCCGCCCCCGCTGGTCGCGACTCCTTCACCCGTGGGGGCCGACTAAATGCGTCCGCTCTTCGTTGTCTCTTGTTTACTCTCGGTCGGCTGCGCGGTAGGCCCGAACTATCACCGTCCCGCGCCGCAAACGCCGCCTGCCTTCCGCGCCGCTCCCGATACCCCGGCCGACCCTTACTCCATCGCGGACCGCAAGTGGCCCGACGTCTTTGCCGATCCGCAACTCACCGTATCTCGTCAGCACTGCCTTAACGGACAACTACGATATCCGTATTGCCGCAGCCCGCGTCAATCAAGCCCGCGCGCAGTTTGCGATTGCGCGTTCCAATCTTTTCCCCACCGTCACCGGGTCCGTAGCCGACACCACGCAACGCCAGTCTTCCGTCGGCTCCATCATCTTCATCCCGAAGGGCACCAATCTCGACGTCAACTATCTTTCCACCGGCTTCAACTTGAATTGGGAGCTTGACTTCTGGGGCCGGTTGCGGCGGCTGAATGAAGCGGCGCGCGCGCAGTACCTCGCCAGTGAAGAGGGCCGTCGGGCCGTGGCAACCATGCTTGTTGGCGACGTCACCACCAACTACTTCAATCTTCTGGAAGCGGACGCCGAACTGGCAATCAGCCGGCGCACGCTCGAAGTGGCGAAGCGCAGCCTGGAATTGACCACCATCCGGCGCCAGGGAGGAGTCGCCACCTCGCTCGATGTTCGCCAGGCCGAGCAGTTTCTTTATACGGCCACCTCAACCATCGCCGCGGCGGAACGCCAGATCGAGCAGTTCGAGAATCTGCTCAGCCTGCTGATCGCCAAGAACCCCGGCCCCATCACGCGTAGCCGCACGCTGACGGATTTCTTCACGCCCCCCACGCTTCCCCCGGGTTTGCCTTCCAGCCTCCTCGAGCGCCGTCCCGATATCCGGCAAGCGGAACAGCAACTGATTGCGGCCAATGCCAACATCGGCGCGGCTAAGGCGCAGTACTTTCCTCAAATCACGCTGACCGGCCTTTTGGGCGTTCAGTCGCGCGCGCTGACCGGGCTGTTTACCCGCTCGGCTGAAAATTTCAGCATCGCCCCGAGCGCCGCCGTTCCTGTCTTCAATGCCGGGCGCATCCGCAACGGCGTTCGCTTCAGCGAAGCGCAACAGCAGGAATTTCTGGCGGCCTATCAAAAAACCATCAACACCGCACTGCGCGAAGTGTCGGATGCCCTTGTCGCGTACAACCGGCTGGGCCAGCAGCGCGGTCAGCAGGAACTGCTGGTCAAGGCGCTCGAAGATGCGCAGCGGCTCTCCGACCTTCGCTATCGCGGCGGCCTGGACAGCTATCTCCAGGTGCTTGACGCGGAGCGGAATCTGTTCACGGGCCAGCTCGATCTTGCCCGGCTGCGCCGCGATGAGCAAAGCGCGATTGTGAATCTCTACAGGGCTCTCGGTGGGAGGCTGGCAGTAGCCTCCGCCGGACATGCTTAAATAAGCTTTCGGACCCAAACGTAGACGATGGAAGAGCGCACCACCGGGCAGAACGAAATCGCTGCGCGAATTGGGGGTATCGAGCATGAATTGCGATCTCTTCGCGGCTCGTTCGACAAACTTTCCCGGCATCTTGATTCAGAAGCCTACTCCGCAAACCGGTCCTTCACGCTCCAGGCGCGATGGGAACAGTGGTACGTCTCCTTCGCCCGTCTATTTCTGCGCGCCGATGTTTCGGACTTGTTCGACCGCCGCCACTATAGCTCTCGCAACCCCGGTTTAAAAGAAGCCGGAACCGATCCCGTCTATCATTACCTCCGTTCCGAATCGCCCGTTTCCCCGCACTGGCTCTTCGATCGTGAGTATTACCTTCGCCTTTACCCGGATGTGAAGGCCTCCAAGACGGATCCTCTGGTCCATTTCCTCCGGACGGGCTGGCGCGAGGGGCGCAATCCCCATCCGCTGTTCCGCACGCTGTACTACCTGGAACAGGCTCCTGAACTCAGGACCGGCAAACTGAATCCCGTCACGCATTACATGCAGGTGGGCGCCAAAGCTGGCCTGAACCCGCATCCGCTGTTTGACGGCGAATATTATAGAAAGCGCTACCCCGATATCGTCACCGCGGAGTTGAATCCGCTCACACACTACGTCCTGTTCGGCGCCGCGGAAGGCAGGCAGCCGCATCCGTGGTTCGACACCAGTTACTACCATCAACGCCACCCCGATGTGGCCGCCGCGGGCGTTGAGGCCATCCAGCACTATTCGGAACATGGAGCCGCGGAAGGCCGCAATCCGCACGCGCTCTTTGACACGGCTTTCTACCAGGATGAGATCGGTTCTCCTTTGGGCGATATGACTCCTCTCGAGCACTTCGTTCGCTACGGTGAGAAAGAAGGCCGGCCCAAAGTTCAGACCGATTGCCTGGAGCGCTTTCTGCCCGCAGTTCCCTTTGAACCAGCCCCTCCCCGCGGCGGAACCATCGATATCGTTGTGCCTGTCTACAAAGGCCTGGCCGAGACCCGCGCCTGCATTGAAAGCGTGCTCGGGTCGAGCAATCGGGAGCCGTATGAACTCATCGTCATCGACGACTGCAGCCCGGACCCCGCGCTTTCCGCCTGGCTGGTGGAAGCCTCCGCTTCCGGCTCGTTCACGCTGCTGGTGAACGAGCGCAACCTGGGCTTTGTCGCGACCGTAAACCGCGGCATGCAGCTTCACCCCGGCCGGGACATTCTCCTGCTAAACAGCGATACCACCGTCGCCAACGACTGGCTGGACCGGCTGGTGCGCTGCGCCTACGGAACGAACCGCATCGGCACAGTGACGCCGCTGTCGAACAACGCCACCATCTGCTCCTACCCGCGCTTCTGCGAAGACAATCCGCTCCCGCAGGGAGTTACGGCCGCAGAACTGGACCGTCTTGCGGCAGTGACGAACCAGGGGCGCTTTGTCGACCTGCCCACGGCCGTCGGATTCTGCATGTACATTCGGCGGGACTGCTTGACCGAGACCGGCCTCTTCGACGTCGAGAGGTTCGGCAAAGGCTATGGCGAGGAGAACGATTTCTCGCTCCGCGCGGCCGCGAAAGGCTGGCGCAATGTTCTCGCCGCGGATGTTTTCGTCTATCACGCAGGAAGCGTGAGCTTCGCCCAAGGCGCGACGCTGCTGCGCGAAAGCGGCGTCCGCGCTCTGGTGGAACGTTATCCGCATTACCCCGCGCTGATTTGCTGGCACGTGGCCCGGGATGCAGCGCTGCCGTATCGCATCGCGTTGACGGCGGCGCGGCTCCGCGAGTCTCTCAACCCCACCGTGCTGATCGTCACCCACGATTTAGGGGGCGGCATTCCCCAACACATTGAGGAGTTGGTGGAATCTCAAAGGGGAAACATCAACTTCCTGGAACTGCGGCCTCTCTCCGGCTCCAAGGTTCTTCTCACCTCTCGCGCCCCGGGCGACGCACTGTCTTTGGAGCTGGACGTAGAGCGAAAATACGAGGAACTGCTCGCGCTGCTTCGCTCCTGTGGCGTTACGCGGATGCACATTCATCAGGTGCTCCGGCATTCCATATCCATTGAAAAGCTGCGGCACGATCTGAACGTTCCCATGGATTTCACGGTCCACGACTACATGGCCATCTGCCCCAGGTTCGTTCTGGCGAAACCGGATGGCCGTTATTGCGGCGAACCGGCGGAAAGCGGCTGCAATGAGTGCATCCGAACAACCCTGCCGTATCTGAATATGGACATCGGCAGTTGGCGCGCCAAATACTCGTGGCTGGTCGATTCGGCGGACCGCGTCATCGCGCCGTCAGCGGACGCAGCCAGCCGCATCAGCCGGCGTTTCCCGGGCGCTCGCATTCAGAGTGCCGTGCATCCACTGCAACTCGAACCAGGGGAACAGCGGCCTGTCGAGCCTCCGAAACTGGAAGGCGATCAAAGTCTACGTATCGCCGTCCTGGGCGTGATGACCTGGCATAAAGGCCTGGAAAATCTGGAGCACTGCGCCCGCTTGGCGCGCGAGCGCAATCTGCCGCTCGATTTCGTACTGGTCGGCTACTGCGAGCCGCAGGTTCGCGAAGCGGGGCCGTTCAGCTTCCGCGAAACCGGCGAATATGCCCGGCCGGATCTACCGGCCATTCTCGAAGAAACCGCCCCCGGACTGGTCTGGTTTCCGCAGCGCTGGCCTGAAACTTTCAGCTACACGCTCTCGGCGTGCCTGGAGCAGGGATACCCCGTGGCGGCAACGCAATTGGGTGCATTTCCAGAGCGCTTGAGCAACCGCCCGTGGACCTGGGTCCACGACTGGGATTTGACGCCCGAGCAGTTGATCGAGCTGTTTCTGCGTATTCGCCAATCCATGGTGGCCGGCAAACCGCCGCACCCTGCTCCCGCGCGTCCGCTGGCCAATCCATGCTTCTATGACAAAGGCTACCGGGCCGGCCCTCTTGCCCAGGCTCCTCAACCTGCCGTGGACCTTCGGGAACCGGGACGCCGTTCCGTCATCGCGCTGCTCTCCTCCTACGAATCCGGCCAGATGCAAAGCTGCGGATACATTCGCGCTTACCTGCCGCTTCTGCACGACAACATGGAGAGCCTGATCCGCCTGACTGTTACTACACCCGTCAGCGCGCTCCGGATGCTTGCGGATACTCTGCTGGTGCAGCGCACCACCGTGCCCACCATGGCCCTGGCCGAAGAGCTGGTCCAGCACTGCGAACGCCACGGGATCCGGCTCATCTACGAAACCGACGACGACCTGTTCAATATCGATCTCGACCATGCCGATGGTTCCTTCTACAAGCCTTTAATCGAGCCGGCGGAATTGATTGCGCGCCGGGCAGCGGTGGTCTTTGTATCGAGCCCTGTGCTGCGGAAGCGTATGGCGCACTTAAACCCGAACATTCGCGTTGTTCCGAACGCGCTCGATGAGGCCCTCTGGTTTTCGGGCAAAAAGCCCTTCCGCGCAAATCGCAAACCGGTGCGCATTCTCTATATGGGCACAATGACTCACTCCAGAGACTTGGCCATCCTGGAGGAACCCATGCGCAAGCTCAAGCAGGAGTTCGGACCAGGCGTCGAACTGGACCTGATCGGCATCGTCCGGAACGAACGCAAGCAGGATTGGTTCAACTCGATAGAAGTGCCCTCCATTTACGGACATTCCTACCCGCTTTTCACTGAATGGATCCGGCGTGAGAACAAGTGGGACTTCGCCGTTGCGCCCCTCGTGAACGATTCGTTCAACCAATGTAAGAGCTATATCAAGTACCTGGATTATGCCGCGCTCGGGCTAGCGGGAATCTACTCCGGCATCGGCGTTTTCGAGGGGGTCGTCAAACAGGGGGAGACGGGAATCATCGTCCCCGATGACGCGTCGTGGCACCAGGCCATGCGCCTGCTGGTCACCGACGCCGCCCTCCGGCGCGCCATGGGCAAGGCTGCTTACCAGGACGTGGAGGGCAACCACACGCTGGCGGCCCAGATCCTGTTTCGGCGCGAGCTCTGGAACTAAAGCGGCAGGCGTCCCGCTGTGCGCTCCAGCAGCACAATCGTTTCGTTTTCTGAAGAAACCACAGCGGCGAGTTCGAAAGGACTTTGAAAGTCATGCTTCGTCGAGACCAGAAAGTTCAGCAGGTCACTGGTGGCCCAGACGTTGTAGTGGATGCTGTAATCCTCCTCCATCAATTGCGCGGCACGGACTTGGGCTTCATCGGGCGGCAGGTTGTATACCAGATGCGCCCATTCGTAAAACAAGTCCGCGCGGCCGGACCGCTGGCCGCTGACATAAGCGTTCTTGAGAGCCGGATACGGTGTGACGGGCCGGCGGAGATCAAAGGTATGCCGCTTATCGGGCACGGCCAGATAAAGAATGCCGCCCTGCCGGACCACTCGAAGCATGTTGTGCAAGCTGCGAATCGGATCCGGACAATGTTCCAGGAAGTGGTTGGCGATCGCGAAGTCCTGTGAGCCTTCCGCGATGTGGGTCAGGAGTTGGCCATCGTCCACAATATCCGGCGCCTGGAGCGGGATTGCCGCCATCTCCGGATAGTGTTCCAGAAGCTTTTGGAGCGACATGCGGTCGATATAGCGGACCCGGCACGCGGCATTCAGCTGGGTCGCTTTTTGCAGCGCGCCGATCTCGATTCCGCTTCCGCGAATGTAGCGGTTGGCCAGACCGGCGCGGGCGGCAAGCTCATAGGGCTGCAGTTTGAGTTCGAAGCGGAACAACGTGCCGCTGTCATAACGGCCGTTCCGGTCGGCCTGCAGTACGGAGAGGCTATGAGGTCCAATGCGATGCAACAGCGGAGACAGGTCAGCTCGGAAGCCGGCCATAAGCAACTGTTCGGTCTGGAAATGGTCCGCCACATCGCGGCGGCTTTCGCGCGGAAGGCGCATGTATTCGGTGACGCCCGTCTGGTCATGACGGGCACACGCGAACAGTTCCGCGGCCGGGGGTTGGTCCGGCGCGATGATCGCCCATCCGGAGATGGCGAAATCGGCGCGAGCCGCAATCCCTAAAACCTCGCCTGGCATTGAGACCGGGCTGTCCAGTTGCACGGTCCCGGAGCCGAGCAAAGGCCTTGCGGCAATCTCGGCGGGTAATTCGGAGAGCAGCAACGCGCCGCTGTCTTCGTGGTGCTTTTGGCGGGTCCAAAGTGAGTGCTCGCCGGAGAGACCGGCAAAGTGGTAGCCGCTGCGGATCAGCAACTCATACTTCGCTTGGCGCGTCGCGGCATCTTCGGCGCCATCGCGGGATGCAATCACCGCGGGCTTGCGTCCAGCTTCCAGTTCGTGCGGCAGGGAATCGGCTTGCCAGGCGTGATCGTCAATCAGCAGCAGATTGCATCCGGCCGGCCATGCCTCCGAGAAAGAGGGGGCCCAGTAATTGACAGCCACGCCCGCTTGCTGCAAACGCGCCACGGTATCGCCAGTAGGACTATCGTTTCCGGCAACATACACCACACAGAGCGAGTCCCCCGCATTCAGCATCCGCCGAACGGATTCCACTTGGAAATTGGCGTTAAAACCCATGAAGCTCAGTATCACAACCTTTTGAACGCGCTTCGCCGGTCCGGGTGCTTCGCAGCGTGCTACATTGGCCGAACATGCGTTTCGCCGTCCTGCTCTTGCTCCTTGCTCTCCCCGCTTTACCGCAAGGCTCGGAAACGCTGAAAGCCATCGACGATGTAGCTTGGCAGCTCAAGTTCGGCGACATCGCCACCTTCGACAAGTTCACTTACACCGGTAAACCCCAAGCCCGCGAAAAGAATCCCACGGCTCAGGGCGCCGGCAACCCGATGATCCTTTATGGCTACACCTTCTTTCCCAAGAATGTAGACCGCACCCGCCCCATCCCCCTCATCGTCTTCGTCCATGAGGGCGTCCATAGTAACTTCATGACGGCCGGACGCGCCAACTGCGAAGCCGTCGTCCGCGAACTCCTCGCGCGCGGTTACGGCATCGTTGCCCCCGAATACCGCGGTAGCACCGGCTACGGGCAGGGTTATTCGGATGCTATCGACTACGGCGGCTACGAGGTTGACGACGTCCTCGCCGCCCGCGATTGGGCGCTCTCCACGTACTCCTTCCTTGATTCCAAACGCGTCGGCATCATCGGCTGGAGCCACGGCGGCTTCATCACCCTGATGAACATTCTCCAGCACCCCGATGGTTACAAAGTCGCCTACGCCGGTGTCCCCGTCAGCGACCTCATCGCGAGAATGGGCTACAAAACCGACCAATACCGCCAGATCTATTCCAAAATGCTCGGTAAGGACGCCAGTGAAAACGTCAAGGAGTACGAACGCCGTTCCCCTTACTTCTATGCCGCCAATCTGAAGACACCCCTGCTGATTCACGGCAACTCGAATGACGAAGACGTCAATGTTCTCGAAGTCCAACACCTGATCGCAGAGCTCAAAGCCAAGGACCGGAAGTTCGAATCCAAAATCTACGACAGCGCCCCCGGCGGCCACTATTTCAACCGCCTTGATACTCGCCTGGCCCGCGACTCCCGCGAAGAAATCTACAAGTTCCTCGACCGCTACCTCAAAAACTAATGCGCCTTCTTCTCTTGCTCCTAGCCGCCACGGCGTTCGCCCAACAACAAACCCCAGCTCCCGCTCCCGCGCGCTCCACACCCGCTCCCGCTGCCGCGCCCGCCAGAGGTGACGACGAGGTTCTGAAACAAATTGACGACCTCATGTGGCAGCTCAAGCTGCAGGACATCGCCCTCGTCGATAAGTTCAGCTACACCAGCCTGCCTCCCACGAACGAGAGAAACCCCACCGCGCAAGGCGCCGGCAATCCGATGATCGTCTACGCCTATAGCTTCATCCCGAAAAACCTCGATCGCGCAAAACAGCATCCCCTGCTCGTCTACGTTCACGGCGGCGTCCATAGCAGTTTCCTGAGCGGTGGAGAAGGCAACGGCGCCCACATCGTCCGCGAGTTGGTCGAGCAAGGCTATACCGTAGTCGCCCCCGATTACCGGGGCAGCACCGGCTATGGGCAGGCCTACTCCCGCGCCATCGATTACGGCGGCCGCGAAAATGACGACGTGTTTGCCGCCCGCGCATGGATGCTCGACACCTACAAGTTCCTCGACCCCAAACGAACCGGGATCCTCGGCTGGAGCCACGGCGGCATGATCACGCTGATGAATATTTTTCAGCACCCCGAAGCATTCGCCTGCGCCTACGCCGGCGTGCCCGTCAGCGACCTTGTCGCGCGCATGGGCTATAAAACGGAAGGCTACCGCCGCATCTTCTCCGAGAGCATCGGCAAGGATGCAAACGACAACGTCAAGGAATACCTAAAACGTTCGCCTTACACGTACGCCGACAAGCTCGCTACCCCGCTCCTCATTCATTCGAACACCATCGATGAAGACGTCAACGTCCTGGAAGTCCGTCACCTGATCGCAGCCCTCAAAGCCGAAGGCAAGCAATTCGAATCGAAGATTTACGAAGCCGCGCCGGGCGGCCACCATTTCAACCGCATCGATACCAAGCTTGCGCGCGAGTCCCGCGCGGAGGTTTACACCTTCCTCCGCCGCTACCTCAAACCCTGATGCAGGAGCCGTGGCTGCGCGAACAGACGCTCCCTTGCCATCCCGCCATCGCCGCCGTAATTTTCGCGCTCCAGCAAGCCGAAGAAGACCTGGAGCGATTCCACCCTCCGCGCGCGGCGTACTTCCACCTGCGCCACATCGCTCAAAGTCTCGAGCGCCTCACCACTTACCTGAACGGCCAGGCACTCTCTGAATCCCAATTGGCTGCCCTCCACTCCGAACAAACAGCTTCCGGCGAATCGCTTGAGATGCTGATCGCGCAATGCCGTCAAGCTTTCGCCCAAACGCGCGAAGTGCTGCTCCGCTTTCCCTCGGAAGAGCTTGCCGAGGCGCGCTACGTAGGCCGTAACCGGATCCCCACCACAGCCATCGGTCTGATCATCCACATCGCCGAACATACGCAGAGGCACATCGGTCAGATCATCGCGTATTCTCGGGTAGGCTGAATTTCAGATCATGTCCCGCATGTTGGAAGAAATCCGGCAGCAACCGGAAACGCTGGCCCGCACGCTTGCCACTGAACTCCGCCGCGCCACGCGCCTCAAATCCATCCTCGCCCGCAACCCCCCGCGCCTCATCGTCCTCGCGGCTCGCGGCACTTCCGACAACGCCGCCCAATTCGGCCGTTACCTCCTCGAAATCACCACCGGCATTCCCGTTTCGCTCGCCGCCCCCTCCGTCTCCACGCTTTACGGAGCCAGGCTCGATTACCGCGATGCCTTGGTGGTCGCCATCTCTCAGTCCGGCGAATCGACGGACACGAACGTTGTACTCGAACGGGCGCGCGAATCGGGCGCGCTCACCATCGGCATCACCAATGAGGCGGGCAGCACACTCGCCAAGCTCGCCCACCACGTGATTCACGTCCGCGCCGGCAAGGAAAAAAGCGTAGCCGCCACCAAAACCTACACCGGCCAGATCCTCGCGTTTTATCTCCTCGCCTACGCGCTCGGTGCAAAACTCAAGTTAGCCGACCTCGAACGCATCCCGGACCACGCTGCCTCCGCTCTCGCTCTCGAATCCTCCATCGCCGGCCTTGTCCCCAGGTTTCGTTTCATGGAACAGGCAGTCGTCGTGGGCCGCGGACTCAATTACTCGAACGCCTTCGAATTCGCCCTCAAAATGATGGAGACCTGCTATGTCGTCGCAGAGCGCTTCTCCTCAGCCGACTTCCTGCACGGGCCCATTGCGCTCATCGAACGCGGTTTCCCGCTCTTCCTGTTCGCCCCCTCGGGCGTCACCTGGCCTGCCATGTCGGAGATGCTCGCAAAGTTGCGTCACCTGCGCGCCGAAACCCTGGTCATCACCGACAAACTCAATCCCGATGCGAAAGGCCGCTCGAACTGCGAAATCCTGATTCCTTCGCGGGTCCCGGAGCTCTATACGCCCATTCCCTACGCAATTCCCGCGCAAATCTTCGCCGCCACCCTGGCGCGCGAAAAAGGCCTGAATCCAGACCAGCCCCGCACGCTCAGCAAAGTTACCTTGACCCTCTGAATTCCTTACAAGGGCTGATTTTCGTCGGCTGAATTCGAAAGCTTTTCATCCGGCCCGCCGGAGCTCTCGCCTTCCGGGACTCTACGGATAAACCGGTGGCTGCACCCCCGGCAACGGTAAGGCCAGCGGTTGAACATCTGGATAAGTGAATCCAGCCATCCGCTCGGATAGGATTTGCGCGTGTCGTGAGATCCGCATGCCGGGCACGGGTATGTACTCGCGTCCGGAGTCCAGACGTTCGGCTCGTCCGGGGATGGCGCCTGCCGTTCCCGGGCAGCCCATCTCTTGCTGGGATCGCCTTGGTCCAATTCACTCCATTCTACAATGGGTAAAATGCCTGCGAAGACTTTCTACATGGAGACGTTCGGCTGTCAGATGAACGCCCACGATTCGGAAAAGGTGGTCGGAACGCTTCTTCGCGAAGGTTTTACCCAAGTCGAAACGCCGGACGAAGCGACTCACCTTTTCTACAACACCTGCAGCATTCGCGATAAAGCCGAACAGAAAGTCTTTCACCGCCTCGATACATTCAAGCGCGACGCGAAAGGGAAAACCATTGCCGTCCTGGGCTGCGTCGCCCAACAGGAGGGGGAGAAGATCTTTGCCAAGGCGCCGCACGTCAGCCTGGTCGCCGGCTCTGCCAGCTACGCCCGCCTGCCGGAAATGCTGGTGCAGCTCGAAGCCGGCAACAATCGCGTCTCCGGTCTCGCGTTTGACCGGGACGAAGCATTTGAAACTCCCTATACACGCCGGGACAACCCTCATCGCGCCTTCCTCACCATCATCGAAGGCTGTGATAAAAGCTGCGCCTATTGCGTCGTCCCTTTCACCCGCGGTCCGGAACGAAGCCGCACCAGCGCCAACATCATGGAAGAGGCAGCACGCCTCGCCGCCACCGGCTACACCGAAATCCAACTGCTCGGCCAGAACGTGAACAGCTATCGCGATCCCTCCCCGGCCGGTTGGGATTTCGCGACCCTTCTGGCCCGCGTAGGTGAAATTTCGGGCATCAAGCGCGTCCGCTTCACCACCTCCCATCCGCGCGATTTCGTCAAGCCCATCATCGATGCCATCGAGCGGGATGAGCGCCTCTGCAATCACGTCCACCTTCCCGTGCAGTCCGGCTCCACGCGCGTTCTGAATGCCATGCAGCGCCTCTATACGCGCGACGAATACATGCGCCGCATCGATTGGATGAAGTCGCGCCAAACGCCCCATTGCCATCACCACCGATATCATCGTCGGCTTCCCGGGCGAGACCGAAGCAGAGTTCGAGGAAACGCTGAAGCTTCTGGATCAAGTACAGTTCGATGCGCTTTTCGGCTTCAAGTATTCCCAGCGCCCCAACACCGCTGCCCTAAAACTCGAAAACAAAATTCCCGAAGAAGAGATCACGCGCCGGCTTTCCGCTGTGCTCGAAAAGCAGCGCGCCATCCAGCTCCGCCGCCATGCGGAGATGATCGGCTCCACCGAAGAGGCGCTCATTGAGGGCCGCAACCACGCCACCCAACAGTGGATCGGACGCACCACCCAAAACCGCACTTTGAATTTCACCCATCCTTCGCGACTCACCGGAACTGCTGGGCACGTACACGCCGGTGCGGATTACGCGCGCCGGTCCCAACTCCCTTGCGGGCGAAGTGGTGTAATGAAACAAAGGAAGCCCACCGTGGAAGTCGAAATGAAAATTCGCGGGTTGATGATGGACCCGGGCACAAACATGCCGATTGTAATTCTGAAGGACGTCGCGGGAAGCACCGTGCTTCCCATTTGGGTCGGTATCTATGAAGCAAACGCAATCGCTCTCGAGATTGAGAAGGTAGCGACTCCCAGACCCATGACGCACGATCTGTTAAAGAGCGTTCTGGTCGGTCTGCACGCGGGAATTCAAAAGGTGGTGGTGAGCGAACTGAAGGAAGACACCTTCTACGCGCTGATCTGGCTCGAACGCGGCTGGCGAGCTGATCTCCGTCGATAGCCGCCCCAGCGACGCCCTGGCGCTAGCGTTGCGCCTCGATTGCCCCATCTTCGTCGAAGACTCGGTGCTGAAATCGTCTAAGCTCACAGCCTCGGTCAGCGACAAGGTAAACACGGAAGAACTGCGCCGCTGGCTCGAAGGCTTGAACGACGAAGACATGGGCCGCTATAAGATGTAACGCTGGCCCATGGCCGGCAAGTGAGCGCGAAGCGCTCAAAGTGACTTATGAACCCAAATGACACTAGAATTGCGATCGTCCTAGACCGTTCCGGCTCCATGGAGAGTGTGAGAGCCGCCACAATCGCCGGCTTCAACGAATTCGTCGAGGGCCAGAAGGCTGCCCCAGGAACAGCGACGCTGATCCTGAACCAATTCGACGACGTTTTCGAAACCGTCTTCGACTGCCCTCTCCAAAGCGTCCCGCCCTTAACCCCTGAGACTTTCCAGCCCAGAGGCACCACCGCGCTGCTTGACGCTATGGGCCGCACCATCGACGAACTCGGGGCAAAACTGGCCGCTCTCCCAGACCAGGACCGTCCAGGCAAAGTAATCGTCGTCATCGTAACCGACGGCCAGGAAAACGCGAGCCTCCAATACTCAACGCAGCAAGTTAATCAAAAAATCACCCACCAACGCGAAAAGTACGGCTGGGACTTCATCTTCCTCGGAGCCAACCAGGACGCTATAACCAGCGCAGCCCAGTTCGGCATTCAATCCAACGCAGCCCTAACTTACGCCGCGACACCCGCCGGAACCAGAGCCTCTTTCGCCGCCGCAAGCCGTGCAAGCCGCGCAAGACGCGAATCCAACCAAGCACCGGTATTCTCAGATCTGGAACGCTCCCAAGCCAAACCCAAACCAGTGTAGCGCCGGGCGCACGGTCAAGCCTGCGGACACATCAGCGGAATCGCATCCCGCCGGTTCTTCGGTAAACCCGGAAATCGGTAAGGTCGACAACCTGGCTGATTTCGAAACCCGTCCCGCAAGCCGCAAAAACGGTTGCTCTATCTCGCTCCGGTTCTTCTCGAGTTGATCACGGATGATTTTCCCTTGCGACATGAACAGTGCACCCAACCGCCTCCGCGAGCACAAGAGCTCCTGCTACTCATAACCCGCTCTTGATTCTCCCATCACACGTCCTACTCCCGCCCAATCCCCTTCAACAACTCCTGCATCCCCAAATTCCGAATCAGCCGATACAAATAATTGGGATGCACCCCCAATAATCGCGCCGCCTCATTATGGTCCTGCCGCGCGCGCTCGAACGCCCCCGTCAGCGCGCCCCGCTTCGCCGCATTCACCGCGTCCTGCAACAGGCTCGTCTCAACCCCCGCTTCCCGCCCCGATCCTTCGCGCACGGATTCCGGCAAGTCCTCCGCCCGCACCATATCGCTGGTCCCCAACACCACCGCGTGTTCCATTGCGTTCTCCAGCTCCCGCACATTGCCCGGCCACGTATAAGCGCGTAACAACCCCCGCGCATCGGGCGCTAATCCCATGGACCGCGCGCGCGCATTCCGCCCCGAAACGCGCCGTAAACCGTAACGCCAACGGCACCACATCTTCCGGCCGCTCCCGCAGCGAGGGCGTGCGCACTGAGATCACGTTCAACCGGTAAAACAGATCCTCACGAAAAGCCCCACGCCGCACGGCTTCTTCCAGATTCCGGTTTGTCGCCGCAATCAACCGGATGTTCAGCGGAATCGTGCGCGTCCCGCCCACGCGTTCGAACTCTCGCGCTTGCAGCACGCGCAGCAGCTTGCTCTGCAGATTCACCGGCATCTCGCCGATCTCATCCAGAAACACCGTGCCGCCCTCGCCGCTCTCCAGCCGTCCGCGCTTCTGCATTGCCGCCCCGGTGAACGCGCCCTTCTCATGCCCGAACAGTTCGCTTTCGAGCAGCGTCTCCGTCAGCGCCGCGCAGTTGATCGCCACAAACGCTTTCGCCGCCCGCGCACTCCCCTTATGCAGCGCGCGCGCCACCAGTTCTTTCCCCGTCCCGCTCTCGCCCGTGATAAGAACCGTCGCGCTGGTGGGCGCAATCCGGGCGATTCGTTCCCGAAGCTCCCGGATCTTCGTGCTCTCGCCCGCCAGCATCTGGTCCAGCGGTAGCCCTCGCTCCAGCCGTGTGACTTCGTTTTCCAGCCACTCCTGCTCGTATGCCCCTTCGATACCCGCGGAAGCCACATGCGCGATTGCCGTTAAGAGCAAGGCATGCTCCTCCTCATACGGTGTCGGGCCTTGCAGGTACAGTAACCCGGAAACTTCTCCCCGCACCAAGAGCGGCGCCGCCATCCCAAATCCCTCGCCCACCGCATCCTGCACCGGTCCACGCTCTCTCTTGATCCGCGCAATCCACTCTTCGGGCACAACCGAGCCGTCAGGAACGTAATCTTCCAGCACCACCGCACCGCAATCCGCTGCCACCCACTCCCTCACGATTGCCAGAATGTGCCGCTCCCACACCGCCCGCGACTCCGGCGAATTCCGTGCCTCATAAAGAGCGCGGATTGAAGGCAGCAGCGCCGCCATACAGAGCGCAAAGTCGAGCGTTTGTTTCGCGCCTTCGCGGTCTGCCATCGGTCCCTTCATCTTTTCACCATTTGGTGAGAGAAATTCAGGAAAAGTGTCGAAATTAGCCGAAAAATGCGCCTCGTCTTGCCTCACCTCCTTTTAAAATCAGCATCTTACGACAGCCCAGGCGATTGGTTCTTCCGCTGCCTTTTATAGGGCATCACCCGGAAACAAAAGAAGCCGGATGCAAAAAGGAGCAAGACCATGAAACGTTCACTCACCAATTTGATTCTGGCTTTCGGTTCCGCTTTCGCCTGCGCCGCCGGACTCCACGCCGAAGAATTTAACATGCGCGGCAACATTCCCTTCGAGTTCCAGGCAAGCGGCAAAACCCATGCCGCCGGCACATACCTCATCGGGCAAACCATGAGTTCGCCCGCGATCACGCTTCGGAATGCCTACAGCACGAAGTCGGAAAACTTGGGCTTGGCCCAGGGCACGGAGCGGGGCAAAGGTGCTTCGAAATTGATCTTCCACGCTTACGGCTCAACATACTTCCTGGCCGAAGTTTGGACTCCGGAGCAGATGGGAACCAAACTCCCCGTATCGGCGCAAGAAAAGCAACTGCGCCGCCTCCGAAAGGAGTCTGAAGTCTCTTCCATCACCGTCGCCTGCGGCCGCCCCTCCGGTGACCAGTAATTGAAAAGCGCAAAAGGTGGGCGGGTTGCGAATCAGCAACCCGCCCTTTTTCATTGTCATGTGAACGGCTGCCGCCATGCTTTAGGGCAAAAAACCTGTTGGAGTTCTTTCGTGATTCGCCTCTTGTTGGGCTTGATCTGGAATCTGAAAAAGATCGGGGCCATGGCCGAAACGTCGCTGTATGAGTGGGTTTCTCCTCACGCGGGCGATGTCGCTTCCTTGCTGGGGAAGGCATGGTAGAGTTACAACCCAGAGATGATCTGCAAAGCACTTGCAGTCGGCGTGATCCTGGCGGTCACGGCGGCTGGGCGAGTCGATGACGACACTTGCCCGGGAACGACCGCTCAGACCTTCGCATGCGAAAAAGAAAGGTATAGGAAGGCCGATGGCGATCTAGCCATTGTTTACCAACGCGCAATACTCGCTTGCTCGGATCACTACACTCGGGCAGATATTCAAAACCTCCGAGAAGCGCAACGTAGATGGATATCGTATCGGGATTCAGCTTGTAAGGCAGAATATGAATTGTGGGGACTCGGAACCGGCGCGCCGATAGCGCGCACTCTTTGCTTGACAAGACTAACTACTTTACGAACAGCTGAACTGAAAGAAGCTTACGGGATTTCAAACTAAACACTACCCGAAATTCGCGCCAGCACACTCCGAACATACTCCAAATTCTGTTCAATGGCTGACCGGAAATATCATAGTTCGTGTTACGGAGCGCCTTGACGAAAGCTAAAACGGAATAAACGGATGAGTCTCCGTGCCTACCCGGATCGCCCTCGTCACGCTCTCCACACCCGGCAAATTCACCAGACGTGGCTTCATCAGAATCAGCAGTTCGTTATCGTCTTTCTGTTTCGTATGCGTTCGAAAAAGCCGGCCCAGCAGCGGTATGTTCGATAGCCCGATCGTCCCGCTGGTTTCCCGCGAATCACTCCGCGAGACCAACCCCGCCACCAATCCCCATTCGTCATCCCGCAATCGCACGGCGGCATTCATCTTCCGGCTTGAAATCACCGGATTCCCGTTCACCAGTTGGCCCGTCAAAAGCTTGAATTCGCTCTCGATCTCCATCGAAATTTCCTCTGTGCCGTGGATGTGCGGTGTCAGTTTCAAAGAAATCCCCAAGTCTTCGAAGGTGAACGCCGGCACCGGCGTGATGCCGCGCTGTTGCGTGGACAAGCCCGCCTGAAAGCTGCTGGTCACAATCGGATACTTATCGCCTAAGTGAAACGTCGCGGCCTGCGCGTCACTGGCGCGAAGTTCCGCCTTGAGCATCGTTTTCGAGCGGCTGTCGGAGAAGTTCGCCAGCGCTTGCGCTTCACTGACCGAGAGACTGAACAGCGACAAGCTATTCGGATACAAGCCGCGATAGCCCATTTGCAAGATATTCGTGGCGGTCGCGCTGGCTTGTGCAATGTACTGATAGGAGCGGCTGCCGAACGGGAACGGGTTGTTCGTATTCGCGGGAAGGGAACCCGCGACGGTGCTGGTCACGCTTCTGGTTCCGCTGAGCGACCCCGTGAACGCCACGTTGATCATGTTCGGCAGATTCAATCCGTAGCTGACCATCTCGCTCTTGCGAACCTCAATCAGCTGCAGCTCCACAATCACTTGCGGCCGGTAGTTCAGCAGGTTTTCGAGCACCGCTTGCGCCGGAATCGCGCGGGACATGCGGTCGCGAATCACGATCGTGTTGGTTTTCGTGTCCCAGGCCAGCTTCTGCAGGTCGAGCGTTTGGCGCACCGCCTGCGCAATTTCAATCAGCTCCTGCGTGGTGGTAGCCTGCGGGACGGGAACGCTGACCGTGATGTTCTGTTCCAGATCGTTCCGCTTCGCTACCGAGTCTTTGGCGATGATGACAACGGTAGGGGAGATCGGCGTAACGAATGCGCCGGTGGCGAGTTCAAGCGAGTGGAAAGCTTCGCGATAGTCGGCCTGTTGAAGCTCTAAATGGAGAGTACGGCCGCTTTCATAATCTGAATCGAAGACCGCGTCGATTCCGTAGATTCGCGCCACCTGGGTCCACAACGATTGGTAGGTGCCTTGAAGGACAAGATCGAAGCGCCCGCCACGCGCGCGGAGTTCAACCAGCGGGGCGGGCTGGCGCTCCGCCGCATAGTCCTTGGCGGTAACGCTGTCGAAGACCTCGGCCGGATCAATAAAAGGCTCAGGGTCGCCCGCAGTTGGTTCTACCTTGGAGGAAAGTGCGGCGCGTGTCTCCAGATTGGCGGCTTTCGCCCGGTATTTGCGATTCCCGGGAGCGAGCGTAGAGGCCTGCTTATAAAGCAGGTAGGCCTTTGAGATCTCGTCCTTCTTTTCCGCCTTGCGGGCTTGTTTTGCGGCGGTCGAGGCTTCCGAGCCATAGGCCGTAAGCGCACAGCAGGCGAGCGCGGCCACATGGATTTCTGCCCTCAAGTAAGCTTGACGCCGGGCGGCCGCGGACCGTGCAATTAGAATCAAGATTGATGCAGCAATTTGCCTTGCCGATCGCGGTCTTCCTGGGGTGTCTGGCCGCAGGGCTGGTGTTGCGTTACTTCCTGCTCCGGTCCGTTCGCCGGTGGGTAGCCGATGCGCTCAGCACGCCGCTCGTGATCTGGAGCCTGATCCTCGGTGCGGACCTCGCGCTGCGCAACTCGCGGCTGCCCGTGGTCTACGTGCATCAGGTGGACGTCGCCCTTCTGGCTCTGTGGATCGTTTCGCTGACCATGATCGCCGCGCAACTCGCGGGCAACGCGGTTCGTTTCTGGGGCTCGCACGTCGCAGGGCAGCAGGCGGCCGCGTCAGCCACCTTGAGCCGGAACCTGGCCCAGATTGTCGTGTATGTCCTGGGCGTTTTGATTCTGCTCAATCACATCGGGATCGATATCCGGCCCCTGCTGACGGCTTTGGGCGTGGGTGGCTTGGCGGTCGCGCTGGCCCTGCAGGACACCATGGCGAATCTGTTTGCAGGGTTTTATATCAGCGTCGCCGGTCAGATTCGGTTAGGGGATTACGTAAAGCTGAATACCGGCGAGGAAGGCTACATCGTCGATATCACATGGCGCAGTACTACGCTCAAGAATCTGAACAACAACTATATCTTTGTCCCAAACAGTAAGTTAGGGGCGGCGAACGTGACGAACTTCAACTTACCGCAAAAGAAGATGAGCAGCAGCATCACCGTGCGGGTCGCTTATGGGACGGACGCTGAGCGCGTGGAGCGCGTGCTGCTCGAAGAAGCGAAGGGCATTGCCGGTTTGGTGAGTGAAGATCCCATCACGGTATTGTGGCTGCCGGGCTTCACGGATTCGGCGCTGGTGTTGAGCCTGAACTACAGTGTCGCGGAATTTGTGAACCAATTCGGCGTGCAAAGTGAACTGCGGCGCCGCATCTATCTGCGCATGGCGCGGGAGAGCATCTCGCTGGCCGCGCCGACCCAGATTTTAGCGAGCTAGCTCGTCGTACTGTTTGCGCAGCACTCTGTAACGCTCCTTCACATCTTCACCCGGTAGTTGATCGGTGGTGTTTGTCGCCGTATATAGATATTGGACTTGCGTCTGGAACGCGGGCTGGCTGTAGCGAATTGGCGGCGTCACCAGTTTTTGCAGTAGCGCTTCGTTCTTATCGGCTTTCGCCTTCGCCACCAGACGATTGGTGTCGCTGACCAGGTCTCTTACCTGCAAATTGTGAGTCAGTTGCTGCTCCAGGTCTGCTTGGGTTACGCCATCCGCTTTCACGCGGGGATCTTCCGCAATCGTAAGAGATCGCGTAATTGCCTGTCCCGCCGTGAGGCGGACGCTGTAAGTTCCCGGTACCGCTACCGGGCCATTGGCGTAGGTCGGATAAGGGCCGTCATACCGCAGATCCCAGGTGAAGCGGTGCAGCCCCGGCGTCTTTTCGAGTCGTGCCACTGGGCCCCTCGGCCGCCCTCCGCCTTCTTCGTCCTCATCCGCGGCGGGCGCGGCTTCTGCAACGGCCGGCGTCGCCGTCGTGAAGGTGCGTATGGGTTTGCCGGTCTTGTCCAGGATTTCAAGTTTCACTTCGCTCGCCGCGATGGGGAGATAGTATTCAATCTGCGCCCCATTGTTGCGCCCTCGCGAGGGTGTCCGGATCGCTTCCCGCGGCTCCAGAAGCGTAACGGAATCGAAGGTCTTTGGGTAATGCAGAGACGTAATGTTGTCCAGGATGTAAAAGCCCCGGCCCTGTGTCGAAAGGATCAGGTCTTTATGGGCGAGCTTGAGATCGGTAACCGGCGTTCGGGGCAGGTTGAGCTGAAACGGCTTCCACTCCGCGCCGTTGTTGAACGAGAGGTACATCCCGAACTCCGTGCCCGCATAAAGCAGGCCGGCCCGGTCGGGATCTTCGCGAATCACGCGCGTGGGCTCATCGGCGGCGATGCCGTTCACGATTTTCGTCCAGCTCTTGCCGAAGTCCTCGGTCCGAAATAGATAGGGCGCGAAATCTCCCAGCAAATAACGGTAAATTGCCACGTAAGCCGCACCCGCGCGCTTTGGCGAGGGCTCAATATTCTGAACGCGCCCACCAGGCGGCAGTCCCGCGGGCGTGACGTTGGTCCAGCTCTTACCGTCATCGCGAGTCACATGCACCAGCCCATCGTTCGACCCCGCCCAGATCACACCGGCTTGCACCGGGGATTCGCGAATCGAATAGAGAGTGCTATAAACCTCTTCGCCGGTGGCATCGCGGGTAATCGGTTCGCCGCTGGGTCCTTGTGTGCCGGGCGGCTTCGCGGTAAGGTCCGGGCTGATGCGTTCCCAATGCAGGCCGCCATCGTGTGTGCGGTGTACATATTGCGAACCGTAATACGCGGTATGCGGCGTGTTCGGCGAAACCTCCATCGGCGACACGCGCTGAAACCGGTACATCAGCGTTTCGCCCCCGTTCCCATAAAGCGATTCCGCGCCGATCCAGTAGCGCTTCTCATCCGTGGTCTGCATGTTCTGCCGCGTAAACTGGCCTTTGCAACCCCCGTAAACGATATTGGCGTCCTGCGTATCGGGGATGATCGGGCCGGTTTCGCACCCCGGTCCCACGCGGAACTCCTGGCCGGTCCCGTTGGGGTTGCTGGGGATAATGACGGTGGTATTGTCCTGCTGCGCGCCATACAGGCGGTAGGGATACTGGTTGTCCACCGCCACCTGATAAATTTCAGCGGTAGGCTGGTTGTCCTCAGAGCTCCAGGTGCGTCCGCCGTCAATCGAAACGACCGCGCCGCCATCATTTCCCTGCACCATGTAGTTGGAATTCTTGGGATTGATCCACAGGTCGTGGTTGTCGGAGTGCGGGCTTGGCGAGCGCGCAAAAGTCTTGCCGGCGTCGGTCGATTTAAACCAGCCTTCATCACCCACGAAGATCAAGTCGGCGTTGTTCGGGTCGGCGCCGAGCGTGTCGTAATAGAAAGGCCTGGTGATCAGGTTGCCGGATGCATTGATCAGCTTCCAGGTGGCCCCTGCATCTTCCGAGCGATAAAGACCCGACCCCGGTTTGGCTTCGATCAGCGCATACACTCGGTTCGGCTTGGCGGCGGAGAGCGCCACGTTCGAACGCCCGAAGAGTTCATGCGGAAGACCACCCGCCAGCTTCGTCCAGGTATTGCCGCCATCGGTCGATTTATAAATGCCGCCCTCCTGCGCGCCGCTGATGATGGTCCAGGGCTTGCGCTGCGCGTGCCACATACAAGCAAAAATCACGTCGGGGTTGCCCGGTTGCAGTTCCAGATCGGCCGCGCCCGCAAGGTCGGAAAGAAAGAAAACCTGTTTCCATGTCTTGCCGCCATCGTTGGTGCGGTAAACCCCGCGCTCCTTCGAAGGCGCAAACGGATTACCTTGCGCGGCCACAAACACAACGTCGGGGTTCGTCGGATGAATGCGAATCGTTGCGATCTGGCCCATCTCCCGAAGACCCATAAAATTCCACGTCTGGCCGGCGTCTGTGGATTTGTAAATTCCGCGGCCGATCGAGACATTCGAGCGAATCTTCGAAGAGCCGGTGCCGGCGTAAATGATGCTCGGGTTTGAGAGTGCCACGTCAATCGCGCCCATGGAGCCGGTCGCAATCTGCCCATCGGAGATATTTCGCCAGGAGTGTCCGGCGTCGGTGGTCTTCCAGATACCGCCACCGGTCGAGCCCATATAGTAAGTCAGTGGGTCGGAGGCAACTCCCGTCACTGCGGTGACGCGGCCGCCGCGATTGGGGCCGATCGAACGGTAACGCAGTGACGAGTAAAATGGCTGCGTTTGCGGGTACGCGGAAACCGCGAGAAGTGCCAGAAGAAGAGAGCGGGCCATAAGCTTTATATATAATCTTGCATAACCATGCATACCGGCCGTCGCAACTTCCTCAAACTGGCGGGGCTCTTAAGCTGCGTAGCTCCCGCGCGCGCTGAACCCGATGAGTGGGGCAGCCCCGTGATCGATATTCACTATCATCCGGGCGGGGCGGAGGGCCAGGAGATTCGCCATGCCGATGGCGCCGGAATCGCGCGCGCGGTCTTGCTGCCCGGTGCCGGGAACAATTCGCGAGCCAAGCTCGATGTGCAGGAACACGCCGACCGTTTTGTGCGGTTTACAAACTACGATGTCCGGGAACCCGATGCAGAAAAGCATCTCCGCCTCGCCGTGCAGGATGGGGCAATCGGGTTCGGCGAGCTGAAGTACCCGGTGGCCTGCGATGGGCCCGAAATGCTCCGTGTGTATGCGCTGGCCGCGGAGCTTCGGGTGCCGGTGCTGCTGCATTTCCAGGAGAACGAAGGCCACTGGAACACCGGCATCGCCCGCCTGCCCGCCCTGGTGAAAGCCAATCCGAAGACCACATTCGTCTGTCACGCCAATTCGTGGTGGGCGCATATGAGCGCCGATGTCGATGACCAGGTGAACTATCCCACCGGAAAGATAGTGCCGGGGGGAGTTTCCGAGCGCGTGCTGAGCGACTATCCGAATGTCTACGGAGATTTATCCGCAAATTCCGGGCGAAACTTTCTCGCGCGCGACCCGGAGTTTGCCGGAAAGTTTCTCGAACGGCATCGCGCCAAGCTCATGTTCGGCAGCGACTGCGGCTGCAAGGATGGGCACGGCCTGGGCCAGCCGCAGGGACCCTTAGGCGGCAAATGCACCGCTCGCGAGACGCTCACCCTGCTCAAGAAATACTGCTCGCCCGAACTGTTCCGGCAGGTAACGTGGGATAACGCGATGAAGCTTTACGCTTTACGAAAGTAAGGGACGCCCGCCCGGGGCTCGGCCGCGACCACGGTGAGTTAGTATTAGTACGAATGCGTGTGGGCTGCATCTGCGACAACGGTCCCAGCCACATCATGTCCAGTGCAGCCATTGGCCGTGCCCTGACAAAGAGGGGCCATGATTTTACTCTTTTCGGATTAGAGCATCTCAAGCCCTGGATTGAGAAAGAAGGAATTAATTCTTCGTACCTGCCGCACTCTCCCGAACTAGCCGGGCATCATGCATCCACCAGCGCTGGCCGTTCGTTTTCCACCAAGGAAATTATCGGGGCGTTGGACCAGAATGCACGGTTCCTCCTCCGGGAACTGCCGGCCGTCATCCAGAAAGCGGGAGTTGACTGCATGCTTGTGGATGCGAACCTTCCGGCCGCTTCCTGTGTCGTAGAGTCTCAGTCGCTTCCCTCTGTGACGTTTTGCAGTGCTCTGCCGCCCCATGAAGAACCTACGATCCCCCCGGGCTTCCTTCCCTGGGCGTACAATTCGGCCGCTTGGGCCAGGTTACGGAACCAGTCCGCGTACTTGATTCGGGACCAGGTGATCCGGCCGCTACTGCGCACGTTGAATTCTTTTCGCAGCCAAAATGGATTGAAACCCTACGCCAAGCTTTTCGATTCGCTTTCCCAATTCGCGCAGATCACGCAACTGGTTGCTGAGTTCGATTTTCCTCGAAATCGATTGCCACCCTGCTTCCACTATGTAGGGCCTTACTTTCGGCGCACAGAATCCGGCGTCTCTTTCCCGTTCGAACGCCTGGATGGACGGCCTCTGGTATATGCGGCGCTCGGCACGACTCTCGACGTTGATCCCGGTATCTGGACCTCGATTGCAGAGGCGTGCGCGCCTCTCGGCCTTCAAGTGGTTCTTGCAACTTCAAGGACCTTGAAAGACCTTCCGGGAAACCCGGTGGTGGTGTCCTACGCGCCTCAGGAGGCGCTATTAGCCAGGGCCGCGCTCTTCATCACACACGCAGGTCTGAACTCCGCGCTTGAGAGTCTTGCTCATGGAGTTCCCATGTTAGCCATGCCATTCGTGGCGGATCAGATGGGCGTAGCCTCTCGGATTGTCTTTCGCGGCGTTGGACTGTCATTGCGTCAGGATAGAAGCGCCGGGAATTTGGCCATCGCCGTTTCAAAACTTCTCAACAATTCCAGCTACCGTGATCGAAGCCTCGCTATCGCGAAGGTGATTGAGTCGTCCCCAGGCGCGGAAGGAGCTGCCAAGATCATCGAGCGTGTTGCCATGACGAAGCAGCCGGTTCTTCGCGGGAAATTGTGAACGGCAGATCAGACCAGATCCCGTTGGTTGCCGAACTTCCCGTGGCCCTTACTCGGGTAGCCCTTTAAGAAAACGGCGGAGAGGCCTGTTGAAAAACAGGGTCGCTGCGAGAACAAAAAGAGCCGCGCCACAGAAGGAATAAATAGGTTGCACGTTGCCGTGAAGTAAGTCTCCAATTACGCCGACAAAAGACATGATGAGCGGCGTGAGTCCCTGCACAATCATGACAAGCATGGCCGACACCCTGCCTCTTTTATCCGGGTCGGTTTGGGAAATAAGGGCATTGATAGAAAGAAGCGTCACCATTCCACTGAAGCAACCCAGAACGCAAAGCAACATCGCGGCGAACGCGTACCAATGGATCGCTCCAAGAGAGAGACAGATCAGGGCATTGCCGAGAACGCAGCCGAATACGACTGGGCCGATGCGGTCGGCTGGAATCGAAAGCTTGCCCGCCAGTGCATAACCCACCAGCAATCCAAAACTGAAGGTGGCCAGCAGGTATCCGTACGTAGAAAGGGGCGCCCGTAAAACATTTGTTGTGTAAAACGGTAGAAAGACAAAAATCGGCATGGTGAAAACGTTCATGGGAATGGCCGCTAGCAAGAGGGTCCGCATGCCTTTTCTCTGCCCTACATATTGAATGCCTTCACGAATCTCTTTGTATAGCGCCTCCAATCCGTTTACCGACCGTGGAGTCCTATCGGGCAAGGCCGGGACAAGGACGAAGTACCCGGCGACCGCAGAAAGTACGTAAGTTGCCGCATCCAGCCCGAAGAGCACGTGCGGAGCATAATGTCCCACCAGGAGGCCCCCCATCGCCTGCCCGACAATAATCGCTACCAGGCTCGATGCCTGAGTGAATGCCATGGCCTTGGCGAGATGGACGGGAGGCACGACATCCGGAATTAATGCGCTAAATGCTGGGCTCGTAAATGCGTTGGCGGAAGACAGAAGGATAGTGCCCGCGAAGATTGCGGCCACACCATAACTCAGCGGGAGTGCTCCGTTACCGACAACAAACATCAGGGAAAAGGATGCGGCCGAGCAAATAACATCCCACAAAATTAGACTATTTCGACGAAACCAGCGATCGGCAAACACACCTCCCAATGGGCCAAGTAGAAGCATCGGGAGGGCGGACGCGGTCACCAGCAATCCGATCATACCGGCTGAATCCGTTGATCGTCTCAACCAGACCGTGGTTGCAACTAGGGCGATCTGAGTGCCAACCTGATTCACCCACGACCCCTGGACAAGCAGCAGGAAATTCCGGTTGACGAAAGAGCCGGCTTCCGGTGCTTTGCTGAGTAGCCCTTCGGAATCCATGGCACGGTGATCTTACCAAGCGGAGGGACGCAATGCTCGCCCGAACTGTTCCGGCAGGTAACGTGGGATAACGCGATGAAGCTTTACGCTTTACGAAAGTAAGGGATGCCCGCCCGGGGCTCGGCCGCCACCACCGTGTCTCCGATGTTGAGATGTTCGCCCTCCACTCGGCCCGTTACGCGTGTGTTGTCGTCCAGCGTGACGATCACCACCTGGTAAGGAGCGTCCGCGGCGAAGGCCGGCGGGGCCAGGTGGACCACAGTTTCGGTGTAGACGGTCATTCGCTTTTCAGCATACGCCGAACGGCATCGAAACAGAGCGCGGCCGCGTGCTTCGATGCCGGCTGCAAGCCACCCACTGCGTCTTCGATGGACGCCGCCGTGATGCTCGCGAGCGGTTCGCTCAAAAGCAGTTCCGTAAGCGCGCTGCCGGAAGCAATCGCGGCCGTGCAGCCCCGCACCCGGTAGCGGACTTCCGTGACTCGGGCACCTTCGAAACGCACCCACAGCTTAAGTTCATCGCCGCATACAGGATTTGAGACGAAGATCAACCGGGCAGGCGCGGGCAGATCGCCGACGTTGCGCGGATTCTGGAAATGGTCGATCAGCTTAGCGCTGAGCATGCTCCAATTGTCTGATGCTGACCGTGGTGGCGGGGTTGATTTGGGAAAAGGATAGAATCCTCATTGCCCGGCGGAGCCCTTCAGGAGCGCATCCCTTGAAGTGGGAGTTTCCCGGCGGGAAGGTGGAATCGGGAGAGACGCCCGAGCAGGGGTTGGTGCGGGAGCTTCGGGAGGAGTTGGGAATCGAAGCGGCGATCGGCGCGGAGTTTGCCCGATACGAGTACGCCTACCCGGAGAAAGCCGCGATCCTTCTGCTCTTTTTTGAAGTCCAGAGCTATGCCGGGCATGTCGAAAATCTCGGATCGTTTGCGGAACTGGTTTGGGAGCGGGCCGGGGAACTGTGCCGTTACGACTTTCTCGAAGGAGATTTAGCGCTCGTTCAGCTTCTTGGTAAAATCCATGTCGATCAGGTCTAACGAAGCCTGATTGTGTGTTTGTTGCGGAGTGACGTAGTGCATCGTCTTGTCCTCAATCCAGTACGTGAGGGCGGAGTAGACGGAGTGGTCCTTGTAAGCAATCAGGAAGTAATGCGGTGGCGCGGCAGCCGGCGTCTCGGTTGAGGCGGGCTGGCTCGGGTAACGCTGTTCCGGTTGGAACACGTGCAGCGTGTCGGTCGAATCCGCATTGGGCGGGGCCGGAGGCGCCATATATTGGTTGATCACAACCGCAGGCGCCGGCGCGGGCGGCATGTTGTTGATGATCGTTACGTTCGGCTGCTGTTGCTGCGCGCCGTAGTTACCGTAGGAGCCTTGGTCGAAGTAGGAATTATCGTAGCCGCCGACAAACACCGGGTAGCCATAAGCGGCGCCGTACCCCCCGCCGCCCACTCCATTCCGGCGATTGCCATTGCCGATTCCGTTACGAAGCGGAATTTGCCGGCCCGCCACGCTTGCGCCCAACGAGTTCGCGAAATTAGGATGGCCCGTGCCGGGGAAAGCGACGTTGCCGTAGCCACCGGGACTGGTGAAAGTAACCCCGCCCGCGGCGTGGCCGCCGTTCTGGGCCAACAATGTTCCACCCGCGATCAGGATAGGCGCCAGATACTTCACGGTTCCCAGGTACTTCATGCTTCTAAGATACACCCAGCGCCATACCGAACCTGCGGCGTCGCCCGGGAGCTACTTCTTGATAGGGGCCGTGGGACGCGGAGTAGTCGCCGGCCGCGTCGCCGGCGCAGCCGGGCGCCCGGCGGGAGCGGCCGTTGTCGTGGTCGTTGCGGATTTATCGTACAGAGCGATGATGTCGCGCGTGATGTCAATCGTGTTGGAAGCGAAAAGCACGGGCGTCTGCTGGCTGGAGATATCGATGATGATGGCGTAGCCATTATCAGTCGCGAACTTGTTCAGCACGCTGATCATCTTGCCGCCTAAGTCGCCCATCATGCGCTGGTTTTCCTGTTCCAGATCCGCCTGTGCGTCTTCGGTATCGCGCTTCAGCGACGTGGTCTTGGAATCGATGTCGCGCATCGTCTTCTGCTTGGCTTCATCGCTCATCGCGTTTGAACCCTTGCTGAGAGTCTGCTGCAGTTGCTGAATATCGGTCTGCTTCTTTTCGAGTTCGGTCTGCTTGGGCCCAAACTTGGTTTTCAGGTCCGCCATGGCTTTCTGGCCGTCTTTGGTCTGGATGATGGCGGCTTGAATGTCAATGACGCCAATCTTGGCGGGGGTCGCCAAAGGCGCTGCCGTCGCGGAGGGTGCGGGCGCGGCCGCCTGCGCGAACGCGATCGATGTGCAGGCTAACGACGCGCAGGCAAGCGGGAGAATATACGAGTTCAGTTTCATGGGGTCTCTTCTTTTCGATTTCAGTTTATGTTAGAACGTACGGCCAATGGTGAAGCGGAAGGTGCCGCGCTTCTCAAAAAAGGGAAACGCCTGCCCGTGTTGCGAGATGGCGTTTAAGAACGACGTGTTATTCGGGAAGTAACTGCGGTCCGCAACAATCGGGGTTTGCAGATATTCACGGACATTCAGGGGATTAAGCGCGTAGTAAACGCGGAAGGGCGCCTGGACGATGGGCAGAAGAACCTGAATCTCCAGACCGGCCGACATGCGCGGATCCTGCGTGCCCGCCGCAATCTGCACCTTGTTGTTAAACGCGGCCTGGGGGAACAAACTATTCAGATCGTCAATGCGGCCCTGGTTCAGGCGAAGCTGGTTCTTATACAGAATCTTATTCACCCCGGCATCCAGGAACGGCGCCATCGTCACCGGTCCGAAGATCGGAATCCGGTACTCGAAATTGAAAACAGCCTGGGTATCGCCCCCCGGAGTAATAATCTGATAAATCGGGATCTGCTGATTCACCGCCTGCTGAGAAACCGTTCCGTCAGACCCCACCACACGCTGATACCGTTGCGTCCCGTTTTCGTTTAAGACGCCGGTATAGGCGCTGCTGGGAATAAATGCGATCGGGCTGATCCCGTAGAAATCGAAGCCGCGAATATCGTTTTCGCCGCCGATATAAGTCCGGGAGTAAGGCGGAATCACTTTCCCGCCATAACCGAAGTAAGTCGACGTAAGCAGATGGAACGCCAGAACGTTTTTGTGCCACTTCGGCGAATAGTGATAATACTGCCCATCGAAGGAAGGCCGCACTGTGTTAACCGTCCCGCCAAGGAAACTGCCGGCGAAATCCACCGAAAAGAAAATGCTCTTGCCGGCTGTCGGTGTCAGCGGGTGATTCTTCGAGTTATAGGTGTAAGAAGGAACAATGCGGCTGGTCTTGACGCCGTTCAGCGCATTCGGGCCGGACACCTGATTCACATAAAGATACTGGAAGTAATTCTGGGCGCCGGTACTCTTGGTCGTAAGATCCGAAATATCGTACCCGTACGTGATGCCGACCCGCGCAAAGCTTCGCGGCAACTGTTTACTCGCCGAAATCGAGATACCCTTCGAGTTCTGAACGTAATTCAGAAGATTCTGTTGCCCCAGGGCGTTGTAGTAGGAGCTCAAGTCGCGCCCGCTCAGAATGGAACTTTCGCGCGCCTGGTCGTAGTTGTAACGGCGTACATAGGCATTGATGCCGAGCAGGATATTGCTATCCAGCACGTGCGGCTCGGTGAAGCCGAACGATACCTCACGCACCCGCGTCCCGAGCTGGCTTTCCAGCGAAAGCGTTTCACCCAGGCCAAGGAAGTTGTTGGTCGAATAATTAAAGCCGACAAAGCTGCCCGCAATACCGGAGACGCCGCCATTCAGGCCGATGGAGTTCTTGCCCTTCTCCTTCACCTTCAGCAGAATGTCGATAGTGTTTGCGCCCGGGTTGCGCTTCAGGTCGTAGCTTTCGTTTTCTTTTAAAACTTCGAAATAGCCAAGCTGGTTCAAGCGCAGGATGCTGGCATCCCACAAGCGGGCACTGTAGATATCGCCTTCATCCAGCAGAATCTCGCGCCGGATCACCTTATCGCGCGTCGTCGTGTTGCCGGTAAAATCAATGCGCCTGACAAAGAACTGCTTCCCTTCGTCGGCAGTGAGCGTCAGATCCAGCGTATCGGTGTTCGGCACGATATCGATGGCCGGTTCAGGCACGAAATCGATATAGCCGAAATCCCCATACAGCTTAGTAAGGTTCTTAATTCCGTCGCGCAGCTTGGCGGTAGAGAACACGTCGCCGTTATCCATCTTGAAAAGCTGGCGAGACAAAACCTCCGGCGTCCGGAACAGCTTCACGCCGACGTAGTTGATCTTGTGCAGCCGGAATTGGTGCCCTTCTTCAACCGGCAGCGTGATGTCGGCGCGCTTTCCCGGCTTGCTCTTCAGGAACAGCGGAAGCTCACGTTTGCCGCCGGGAACATCCCGCAAATTCACCTTTTGATCAAGAACCTTAACCGTGAAGTAGCCCTTCTGTTGGTACGCATCCCGAACGCGCTCTTTATCCTCTTCGAGCTTGGTGGAATCGAAGGTGCGGGAAAACAGATTTTCCAGAACGATGGAGTAAGGGATGCCGATCGGCTTGGTGTTCTTCATCGCGCGGATCACTTCTTTCGAAGAAAACACCTCATTGCCCAGGATCGTAATGGCCCCCACCTTCACCTTCGGGCCTTCGTTCACGTTGAAGATCACTTCGAGCGAACTTGGCGGAACGCGTCGCACCACCGGATCCACAATGGCGAACTGGCGTCCCCGCTCCGCCAGATATTCCTTCAAAACCACGGCGGCGCGCTGCACCTTATTGGGATCGTATTGCGATTCCACCGAAAGCCCAACCTTGCGCTCCTTGAAGCGGTCCAGAATTTCGCTCGTTGTGACGGAGTGAATGTTCTCGTACTTGATGGTCCGGACCACCGGGCGCTCGGTTACCACAAAGCGAATGATCATCCCCTTGTCGGACGGTTCGCTTTCCAGCTTGATATCGTCGAAACGGCCGGTGTTCCAGAGAGCCTGAAAATCGCGGCGCAAAGTCTCTTCGTTGAAGGTATCGCCGACACGCGTAAAGATCAGGGCGCGCAGCGTATCCTGCGGCACTCGGCGGGAGCCGCGAAATTCGATGGTGCCGATCACGTTGGGATCCGTAATGGCGGCTGCGGCTGCAGGGGCGGCTGCGGGCGCGGTCACCGGAGGCTTTGGTTGTTCCGGCCCCACGGGCACGGCCTCGAACGGGTTCTGCGCCGGCGGCTTTGTGGGCGGAGGTGTTTGTGCTGGTCGCTGAGGTTGTTGTTGGGGTGCTGCCGCGGGCGGAGCAGTCTGGGACCGCCCTTCACTGAGGAACAGCAGTCCCTGGACACACAACGAAATGGCGGTCAGGCTCTTCGGCCTGAAAAACTTCATGAAAACCTGTTCCCTTTCCAACGTGAACGCTCCTCAGCTTGACGCGCGTAAAGAACCTCGCGTTCCTCAAACCAGACACGTTCAGCACCGGTATTGAATTCCCTAGTCTAGCCGATGTCTGGGGGCCGGAACAATGTGGCGAGCCGGGCACAGGTGTGCGAGAGGTTGAAAGTCCGATTCACCGGCCCCGCAACTTTCTATCTTCTCCGCAATCAACACGCCCCCCTGATTTCGAGCTCAGCCCTTAACTCCCCGCTGTTACCTTCCAGGCGGGAGAGCACCATCGAAATGATCACCGACCGTAAACTCGCATCCAACCGCGCCAACGCCAAAAAATCCACCGGCCCCCGAACCGCGGAAGGCAAACGCATCAGCGCCCTGAACGCCATGAAACACGGCCTGCATGCCAGCGAATTCCGCATCGATACCGAAACCGAAGAGTCGTACAACAACTATCGCTACCAACTCCTCCTGGATTACGGCCCCCAATCCGCCACGGAACTGATTCTCGTGGAACAGCTCCTGCACGCGTTCCTGCTCAGCCGGAGGATGGTGGCCTACCTTCCCGATATCCACGAAGGCGCATCGCGCGGCGGCCCTGCAAAAGTGACCGCGTATCCCGCCATCCTGAAAGCGATCTATCAGCTCAACCGCACCGTTGCAAAATCCATCGAGCAACTCCAGCAGATAAAAGCAGATCGCTTGAGCCAACCCGAAGAGGTGGAACAGGACGAACCCCTCCTCAACCTCCCTGATCCTCCGGATCTAAACGACTTATCCTCCGGTGGCTTCGTTCCTGATATTTCCAATAAACCCTCCCCGGACACTCGCTAGCAAAGGCCAGGGAACTGCGAAATTTGAAGAAAACCTTCTGCGAAAAGCCGGCGCGATCTCGGCGTTGATCGTGGGTCAGGCGGCACTTACACGTCATCTCCGCCCTAAATTCCTTGAGAGAATCTCCTCTGCCTTAACACTTCCTTCAGCTCGCCTTCAACTAAGGCGGATCACGCTGTCACAGAAATCAAAATGTTTCTATCTTCCTTATTTTTAACAGCATCAGGCCAAACCGGCCTTCTTCTCTAACTCCTCACTGCTACTCTCCAGTCAACAAGGTTCTCAGCCGGCAGGAGAACCAAAAGGAGAAGACATTGGGCGGTTTCGGACCCGTAGTAATTATCATCCCCGACCTGTTCTAGTTCTTCCGTAGTACCGGCGCGTATACAGACGCGCGATTTAGTTTTTCGTTTTTCAACAAAAAAAGCCAATACGGCTTTTAATCGCTGGCAATTCCTTGGTGATATACTCCGGTAGTCACCAAGGAAGCCAGATTATCCCATCTTTTTCTATCCGATATTCCGTGCTGATTCTTGCCATTCCGTGTCTTCTTTCTGCGCTCCAGGGTTGCTCGAGCGCAATGCCCGAAGCACCGAAACATGGCCTTTCGGAAAATAGGCTCCTGCACCGCCGGGGCAAAGCAATTTATCAGTTGTACCAGCAGAAGCATTTCGCGGAAGCGATCCCGCAATATCTGGATATCGCTCAGCAGGCCGATCAATTAGCTGACTATGCATCCTCCGCGAAATATTTAATTAACGCCGGCGGAGTTCAGTTAATGATTTTCCGGTACCAGGACGCTCTCTCCACCATGGAGCGCGCCCGGAAAGCCGCTGAGAAAACCGGCGACCGCGATGTTATCGCTGTCGCAAACTCCAACATCGCTTCCTTGTATCTGCAAATGGGGAACCCCAGCAGCGCCGCCGTCGCGGGTGGACGCGCCCTTGCCGTGCTTCGCGAAACCCACCCCCAATATGCTCGTTTGCTCATTCCCGTCGCCCAGATCAGCGCCGAACAGCACGATCTCCCGCAAGCGGAGAACCTGATCCGCCGCGCAATTGACGGCGCTTATCGAGAAGGCGACGTCGATACTGCCGCTTGGGCGCTCGACTATTTGGGTTACCGGTACACCCTGGAGCATCGTTTGGAAGAGGCAGATCGCTTCCTCACCGAATCCTTAAGAATCCGGAAAATGTTCGGTTTGACCGACCTTAGCAGCCCTTATTTTCATCTCGCCCGCCTCCGTTCCGAACAGGGTGACTTGCGCTCCGCCGCCGCACTGTTGAACTCTGCCGTCGAGGAACTGAGTGCGCCGGGCACCGTGACACCGGCTTGGATCGTGTACTTTGAACAGGGGCGCCTTCTTGCTCTCTCCGGCAACCGCGCCGCGGCCTGGTCCGATCTCGGCACGGCGGTTAGATTGTCGCGCGACTGGCGCGCGGAAATCGTTGCCAATGATGCGAATCGCACCAGCGCGGAAGAAACGCTTTCCGAGCTCTACGCGCTTTATATCGACGTCGGCAACACCTATGCGGCTGAACGTGGGCTCAATCTGGCGCGCGAAACGTTCCAGGCTGTGGAGGAAAATCGCGCGGCCAGCCTGCGGGCTTTGGCGGAGCGTGAAACCGGCTGGCATACCAAACTCCCCGCCGATTACTGGGAATACCTGGCGCAGTTGCAAACGGCGGAGCGTGCCGAACTGATTGAGGATTCGCTGGAACATCGGGAGCAGGTTTCTCACTTGCGCAGCGTTCTCGATGAGATGGAAGCTGCTTCCGGCGCGCCTCTCACTTTCGTCACTGAGCCCGCCGCCCTGGCAACGCAGAAAAAGCTGGATGAAAACACGGTCTTCCTCAGCTTTCAACTGGGGCAGGTTCATTCCTGGGTCTGGGCGGTCACGCGGGACGATGTCGCCGTATTCCCTTTGCCGGCGCGGTCGCAGCTCACCCGGCAAATCCGTGAATTTCAGGAAGGTGTCCGCCGCGGGGCTCCCACTGCGGATCAAAAGGGAGCTGAGCTCTATCGCGTGCTGTTCGGCGCTCTGCCGGTGCGCTTTTCTCGGCGGGACCGTTGGCTTTTCTCGCTCGATCAGGAATTGTTCTCCTTGCCCATGCCCGGTCTGGTAGTTCGCTTTGAGAATTCCCAACCCGTTTATCTGGGCACCGAGCACGCCTTGGAAGCGACTCCGGGCGCGTTGATTTACGCTGCGTCTCACGCACGCAACAGTTTTGCGGGCCCCATGCTCGCCGTGGGCGATGGCATTTACAACCGCGCCGATCCCCGGTTGGCGGAAGCGACGATCTTTGCGGGAGTTCCTTCTCCCGGCAGAACCGAAGCGGAGAGCGAATCCACCCTGCAGTTTGCACGCTTGTGGGGCGCCGCGCGCGAGATCCAATCCGTCGAAAATACCTGGAACACGCCCGGAAGTGTCCTCATCTCCGGCCCCGCTCTCTCCCGTTCCCGAATCTGGCAGGAACTGGACCGTAAACCCGCGGTAATTCATTTCGCCACACATATATTGGAAGCGAATGACCAATTGCATACTGGTTGGATTGCGCTCAGTATAGATCCCGGCGGAACGTCGGAATTCCTTTCCCCCGCCGACATTTCCGCGCATAAATTAAGCACAGGATTAGTCGTTTTAAATGGGTGTAGTTCCGGAAATGGGGAAATTCGGGCCGCGTCCGGACTCATGGGATTAACGCGGGCCTGGATTGCGGCGGGGGCGAGCGGTGTTCTGGCTACGCGCTGGCCGGGTCCTGACGATACAGGCACCTTCTTTAACGATTTCTATCGAAACTTAAAAAGCGCACCCGAAAAAGGCCCGGCTTATGCCCTTCGCGAAGCCCGCCGGTCCGCTCTGCGGTCCGGCGGATGGCGGGCCAAACCGCAATTTTGGGCAAGTTATTTCCTGACTGGAATTAATTAATATTGACATTAATTTGGAAAAAGCGACTTAATTAAACATGGAGACGGCCGGAATATCCCAAACCGAAAAGCCGGCGCAACCAGCCGGACAGCCAGTTTACGATTGGGCGGCGCTCGTCAAGCGTATTCAGGCCAATGAAGAAGCGGCTCTGGAAGAGCTGTACCGGGTCTTCTCGCGCGGTATCCGGTTCTATCTCTGCAGGCAACTGGGGCCCCAGGACCTCGATGACAGAATGCACGATTGTTTTCTTGTGGTCACCCAAGCCATCCGGAAGGGCGAGCTGAGGGATCCGGACCGGTTGATGGGCTTCGTGCGAACCATCGTGCGCCGTCAGATTGCCGGTCAGATCGATGTTGCCGTCCAAACCCGTAAGACACAGGTCGATATGGATTCCACCGGGCCGCTTCCGGACCGCGGTCGGGATCCGGAAACTGAGGCCATCGGGAGACAGGAGGAAGAAATTGCGGTGAGCGCCTTGCAGGGAGTTTCCCGGCGCGATCGCGAAATCCTCACTCGCTTCTATCTTCATGAACAATCGCAGGAGCAGATCTGCCAGGAAATGCGTCTTACCGATACCCAGTTCCGCCTGCTCAAGAGCCGTGCCAAGGCTCGCTTCGGCCAGTTGGGAAAGCGCAAGCTGGCGAATCGGAACACTTCTGTTTTCGGATAAGGAAATATCCCGAAAATTCTTTGAGAGAAATCCCCGCAAGCCCTCACATACTGAGCAAGAGGGAATTGCATGTTGATGGGAACACACCCTGACGAAAATGTTCTAGAAATGTATTGCATGGAAAAGTTGGAAGGCCTTCAATTGGAATCTTTTGAGGAGCACCTCCTGATCTGTGAGGAATGTCAGGACCGGGTAACCGAAGTCGACCGATTCCTTATCGCCATGAAGGCCGCTTTGAAGCATCCGGTGAAAGAAACCCTTTGGGAACGCTGGAACCCGGCCAAGATGTTTCAAATGCCCGTTCCCGTTTGGGCCACTGCGGCTGTGGCTCTGGCGGGTGTCGCGGGTGTCTTTGTCGCTCACAACCTGAATACACAACCGGCTCCGCTGGCGCTTGCTCTTACCGCGACACGCGGCGGCTCCGTTGCGGTCGCCAAAGCGGCAGGCCCGCTTGACCTGGATCTCGATGCCCGCGATCTGGCCTCGTCAGGAAGCTACCGCGTTCAGCTTGTGAATGGAGAAGGAACGGAAGTTTGGTCCACATCTTCGAACGTTCACGACGGACACGTTCACGCCCTGGTTCAGCAGCGCTTGTCCCCGGGTCAATATTACGTCCGCATTGCCGATCCTTCGGGTGCGCGGCGCGAATTCTCCTTGCATCTCGGCAACTGATTTCTAGAAGGTGCGCCGCTTCAGCTTCTCCACATTGAATTTGGCCGTATCGGCTACCGCCATTACGGCCATCACCCCAGCCTGAACCGGGTCGCTCACCACCAGGTCGGACGCATCGGGAACACTGCCCGCCATATTCAGGCTGATCACCAGCAGCCCCTTCTTCCGAACCTCCAGCACCGCCTGCTCGATCTCTCCCCCCATCAACGCTCCGGCCAAAACCAGCGCTTTCGCCCGAGGCAGCCGGGCTACCGCGCGCACCGCATCGGCCAGCGTCTTTTCGCCCACCAGCGGAATGGTATCCACGGAAATATGTTCGCCCCGGATATTGTGGCGGTCCGCTTCGGATACCGCCCCGATCGCCACCTGCCCTACCTGCGCGCCGCCCCCCATGATGATGATCCGCTTGCCGTAAATGCGGTCCATGCTCTTCACGGTTTCCACCTTCTTCACCACCTCGAGCGCTGCCAGCTCCTCAACCATCGGCTCCACTGCCGGCGAGACGATCTCGAAGTAGACATGTGCGTCCGTATCGTTCTGCTCCAGGATCGCGATCGAAAGAATGTCGCCCAGATGCGTCGCGATCACTCCCGTTAGCTGATGCAGAATGCCGGGGCCGGAGCCGGCATGGACAAGAATTCCGGTTTTGGCGGGCGTCATCAAGATATATTCTAGGGGTGACTCGACGCGAATTGATCTTGCGCGCTGCTGCAGCGCCCGCATTGGCCGGATTGCCCCTGTTTGCAAAAGGGCGCATCGATAAGTCGCGCATCAGCGCCATCACCGACGAAATCGGTCTCACCGCGGACGATTCTCTCGCCTTCGCCAAACAGTATGGGTTGAAATGGATCGAACTGCGCGCTGTTCCGGGCGTCAAGCCCACCAAAGACTACGCGTTCATGACCGAGCCAGAACTGAAAGCCGCAGCGGCCAGCTTCGCCGAGAATGGCCTGAAAGTCTCCTTCATCAACACGCCGCTCTTGAAATTTGGTTGGCCCGGAACCGAACCGGTTCGTAAGAACCCTGAAAAGGACGACGCCAAAGCGCGCCGGCAAGCCAGCGACCAGAAGCGCTGGGACCGGCGGCGCGAGGATGTGGAAAAGGCGGTCACGGCCGCGAAGATTCTGGGCTGCGACAAGATTCGCGTCTTCACCGGCTCGCGCGTTGCGGATCCCGCCGCCATGCTCCCGCGCGTTGCCGAAGAGCTGAACGCGTTACTCCCCATCGCGGAAAAGGAGAAGGTCCATCTGCTCGTGGAGAATGAGAATTCGCAGAACATCGGCACGTCGGCGGAACTTGCGGACTTGATGAAGCTTCTGCCGTCTCCATGGATCGGGCTGAATTGGGACCCGCAGAATGCTGTCCACCTGAACGAAACCGTGTTTCCCGATGGATACAATCTGCTGCCGAAGAAGAAGATGCTGAACATCCAGTTCAAAGGCAAAGGCATCATGGCGAATTCCGATGAGAAACTGGATTGGGCGGCCATCATCGCCCAGTTGAATAAGGACAATTACCAATACCGGATTGGCCTGGAAACGCATCTGTTCGATGGCACGTTGATTCAAGCAGCGCATACGTCTATGGAAACCATGCTGCGCATTGTGGGCTGAGGCTGCAAAGATGAACCCCGCGGTACTATTCCTGGCGATTCTGCTTCCCGCCGGCACGGACTTCGAGATCCGTCTCAAGACGCCTGTATCCACAGCCACTTCGCGCCCGGAAGATCGTCTGGATGCGGATCTCATCGCACCCGTCACCGTAAATGGCCGAACGGTGTTGGCAAGCGGCGCGTCGGTTTTGGGCACAGTCGCGGAGCTTACGCCGCCCACCCAGGAGACCAGTGCCGCCTTGAAACTAAGCTTTACGGAACTTTCGGCTGCGGGCCGCAAATACCGTATCGCCGCCCGCGTCTATGGCTTGGACAATGTTCGGGAAACGCTGGACGGTTCCGGCGTAGTCCAAGGCATCAGCCCCAAGAACACGATCACCGGCCGCATAGATCAGGGTTTAGGCAAAATGAACAACGGCCGCCTGGGTGGCTTGGCGCAGATTCTGGAACTCGCGAAGAACGCCCTCATCAGAGACGCGGACCCGAACATTGCTTACGGCCCGGGTACTGAACTGACGCTCCGCCTGACCAAACCGCTCAGCCTTCCTGATTCGCTGATCCCGCCGCCTATCCCGGCAGTCGCCGATGATGGACACCTCACGGATCTGGTGAATCATCAGGCTTGGCAGACCTATGCGCCCAATCTGCAGCGCCCCTCTGACGTTACGAACCTGATCTTCATCGGAAGCTTGCGCGACTTAACCGCGGCTTTCGAGCAAGCCGGCTGGGTAGGCGCACAGGCGCTTACCGGGGAATCCAAGTTTGAAACCGCCCGCGCCATCATCGAACAGCGCGGCTATAAAGAGGCGCCCGTTTCCACCATCCTTCTCGATGGCCGGCCGCCGGATCTGGTGCTGCAAAAGGCCAACAATACCTTCTCCGCGCGGCATCACCTGCGTATCTGGCACAGCCCTGACACCTACCGCGGCCAAGACGTCTGGCTCTGTGGCGCCACTCACGATATCGGCATCGACTACTCCGAGGAGGAGCTGACCTTCAT
Source organism: Bryobacterales bacterium (assembly GCA_963795835.1). Lineage (GTDB taxonomy): Bacteria > Acidobacteriota > Terriglobia > Bryobacterales > Bryobacteraceae > JALYXI01. Next base: position 84,880 of record CAWCJC010000009.1, read on the forward strand.
TCACAAGATTGATTCGAATATTGATCTGGAGCGGCTCAAGGTCACCAACGACCTTCTCTTCACCGGTAAGGTTCGCGGGGTGACACTGGTGGCCCGGCCCGATATCCCCACCCACTTCCGCAACGCAACCGGTGACGATGTCGTAACGGACGCGCGCATAGCCGTCATCCAGTTCTGACCCCCTTTCTGATCCGCATACGATTTGCCGATCACCTTCGCGTAAGCCGCGGGCGGCTCACCGAAGGGAAAGGAACTGCCGTTCATGCGGCAACCTTCCTTCGGCAACGGCTGGTAATTCTGGATCGCGAACTGTTGAGCGACCCTGGCGAGTTAAAGCGGATTTGGTTGCATGAACTGGCTCACTTCGTCTGGTGGCGCGCTTCGAATGGGACGCGGCGCGCCTGGGAACAAGTGCTGCTGTCGGAACGGACACGGGGCGAGCTGGGCTGGTCCGCGCAGTGGCGGAAAGACCGGCTGACTCGCGAAGACCGCGAACATCGCACCCGCGCCTGGCGTGAATACGTTTGCGAGAGCTTCTGCGATACCTTCGCGTGGGTGGCGAACGCGCCGCCGGAACACCCGGAAGCCACACTCGGCGCGCGTGCCCGTGAAGTTCGCAAGAAGTGGTTCGCTATAATCGGTAACTAAGGACTATCGTGACCCGTTCTCTCACACGCTTCTTCACTTTGAGTCTGGTGATCTTTTTGATTGTGGTGGGATGTTCGAGATCACGCCCTGCCAGCGCGCAAGCCGTGAAGCCGACCAAAGACCGCAAGACTGCTCCCGATTTCACGTTGAAAGACGCGAACGGCAAGCCCGTCAAGCTGTCCGACTACCGCGGGAAAGCGATCATCCTCGATTTTTGGGCAACCTGGTGCGGTCCGTGTAAGGTGGAAATTCCCTGGTTTATCGAGTTCCAGCGGAAGTATAAGGACAAAGGCTTGGTGGTGTTGGGCGTCGCCAGCGGGGACGAAGAGTGGGGAGTGGTGAAACCCTTCGTTGACAAGATGAAGATCAATTACCCAGTGGTACAGGGCAATGATATGACTGCCGATCTTTACGGCGGAATCGAGGCCCTGCCCACCACCTTCATCATTGACCGCGATGGACGTATTGCCAAGATTCATATCGGCCTGGCGGCCAAGGAAGATTTCGAAAATGCAATTGAAAAAGTTCTGGATGCTGCTCCCGAGTCTCAGCGCGCTTCTGCTGCAAGGGCAGAGTAGCCCATCGCTCAACGTTGTTCCGCCGGAACCCGTTACCGCGAAAGCGGGCGCCGCTTTCACTTCGAAGCTCACTGCAACACTGAACGAGGGCTTTCACACCAATAGCCACACACCGGCGGAGACTTACTTGATTCCGCTCACTTTGAAGTGGACGCCAGGCACTGTGGAAGCAGCAGAAGTGGAATATCCAAAGCCGGAGATGCTCAAGCTGCCGTTCGAAGCAAAGCCGCTTTCCGTACTGACCGGTAAATTCGTGCTTGCAACCAAATTCAAGGTTGCTGCCGGTACCCAACCCGGTCCCGTGACGGTGATGGGTAAGTTGCGCTATCAGGCTTGCAATGACAAGGCGTGCTTTGCGCCGAAGACTGTTGAAGTCAAGCTTCCCGTTAACGTTCAGTAACTGGTTTTAGCGGTGCAGGAAGTTTTGGATCGAGCGCGTAGCTTGCCGGATACGGTGCTCGTTTTCGACGAAGGCGAAACGCACATAGCCTTCGCCCATGGGTCCAAAGCCGATACCGGGTGACACCGCGACCTGAGCTTCGCTCATCAGCTTCTTCGCGAATTCGAGCGAGCCCGCCGCGCGATATTGGTCCGGAATCGGTGCCCAAAGAAACATGGAGCCTCTCGGTTTCTCGCAATGCCAGCCCGCGCGGTCCAATCCGTGGACCAGAACGTCGCGGCGATGTTGGTATTCCGCGCTGATCTTCTTGGTTTCCTCTTCGCACTCGCGCAGAGCGATAATGCTGGCGATCTGAATTGGCTGAAAAACTCCATAATCCAGATAGCTTTTGATGCGGGCAAGCGCCGCGATCATCTTCGGGTTTCCCAGGCAGAAGCCAACCCGCCAGCCGGCCATGTTGTAGCTCTTGCTCAAGGAGAAGATCTCGACAGCGATCTCTTTCGCGCCGGGAACCTGGAGAATGCTTGGGGCCTTATAACCATCGAAGCAGATATCCGCGTAAGCGAAGTCGTGAATGATGAAGAAGCCGTACTGGTGAGCTAACTTGACGATGCCGTCGAAAAAGGACAAGTCCACGCACATCGTGGTGGGGTTGTGCGGGAAAGAAATCAGGACGATCTTCGGGGGTTTGCCGTTGCGGCACATCTCCTCTAAATGTCCGAAGAACGCTTCCGGAGTAGGCATGGGCAGCATGCAGGCATGCCCTTCCGACATGATGACGCCGTACTGATGAATGGGATAAGCGGGATTGGGAGATGCGACCACATCGTCAGGTCCCACGGTTGCGAACAGCAGGTGCGCCAGCGCATCCTTCGCGCCAATCGTGACAATGGCCTCCTTCTCTACGTCAAGCTCCACGCCATAGTTTTTCGCGTACCGCTTGACAATCTCTTCACGCAAGCGAGGAATGCCGCGAGAAACAGAGTAGCCATGATTCTTTGGGTTTGCAGTCGCTTCTTTAAGCTTGTCCACCACGACCTGTGGAGTGGGACCATCCGGATTTCCCATGCCCAGATCCACCACGTCCATCTGCGCCGCCCGCGCCTTCGCTTTCATCTCATTGATGACGCTGAAGACGTAAGGCGGCAGCTTGCCGATGCGGTAGAAATCTTCCTTCAAGACTGGGGACATGATCCAGTTTATTACGAAGAAATCAGGTCCGCGTGAACAATGAATCGCCGGGGTGCGGAGCCTACGTAATTAAATGGAAAGCAGGTAATTAAGTTCAGGACTGCGCGGGAAGTAGGTTTAAGACTGTCCGTATTGTCCGGCGTCACCACGCTGATGCCGCTCACACGATATTTGTAGGTCCCCTTTCGGGATTGAACGACGATGTCATCACCTTTCGCGATGTCCTTCAAGACGCGAAAGTGAGTATCGCGATGCCCTGCGATGACGCAGTTGCCCTTGGCACCCGGCATTACCGTACCTTCCAGATGTCCTGGCCCTCGTTTGAGATCTTGATCGTCCGTTCCTTCAAGCACATAGAGCGTGCTGCTGAGGCGCGGAATGGAGAGCTTGGCGATGGAGGTTCCCGCTGTGCGAACCATACTTGCCTGGTGGGTGGCGGCTTTGACGGGAGACTCATCCCGCGAGGCGGGCAGCGATGGATTTTGATTGTCCCACTGGAGCGCTTCTTCTTTCTGCGAATTAACGGAAAGCCGGTAATCTGCCCAGCCGCGCCAGATGAAGATGCCGCCCCCGATGAGCAGGAGCCATGAACAAATGAGGATTAGTTTTCTCATAATAGAAAAGGCGGCCTGGATTGCTCCAGACCGCCCAACACCACAGGTCTACTTTAGGAGCGGAAGCGGCGCAGCATCGCACCGGCACTGGTTAGGGCGCCACCGCTTAACAGCAAGCCAAGCCAATTTCCGGCTGTGTGAGGCATTCGCGGCGCAGGAGTGTTTTGCGCGGGAGTGTTGTCGGGAGCAGGCGCTGAGTTGGCAGGCGCACTGTTCTCTGCAACAACTGCTGGGGCCGGGGTTTGCGCAACTGGGGCGGGCGCCGGTGCTGCAGCAGGGGCCGGAGCGGCTTGCGTCACGGTAGTCGTGTCGGCTTCATTCGATCCAGCCTGGTTGGTTGCGGGAGTCTGCTCGTAAGTCGCGGCAACCGTGTACGGTTCCATCCGCTCACGTTCGCGGCTCTTGACAGCCGGTGGCAGCGGGAATTCGTAGCCATAGTCTTTGCCTTGTACCCAAATCTTGTCAAAGTAGTAATCACTTCCGTAGTGATGCAGGACCACGCGGGTGCTTGACGGAGTGCGGTTATCAAGGGTCGGGATGGTCAATGTGGAAGTCTTTAGCCGCATGCCTCCATTGGTGAAAATCTGCAGGACGCGGCTTCCACCACCAGGGCTATCGAGCTGGCGAATGGTGTAGTGGCCAGGTTCCAAGACCGTATTGTTGAGTGTCACCCGGTACGGCAGGTCGACGGTTACTTTGTCATAAAGGGGCCCCTGTGCTTGGACAGTTGCGGAAACACCGGCAATCAGCAGGCCGGCAAATGTGAGTGACTTATTATTCATCTTCATTCTCCTCTTATAAAAATCGTTGCGGGATCAGCTCAATGTTTCAGCCGACAGCTCTCGCACGGCCAGTTAAATGCACGTAGCGCGCCAAACTTTGCAGGGTACAAACGAAAACTTACTCAGTTGCGGCTTGCCCTCCTGGACGGTACTATGAAGGTTGCCGCCTGTACGTCCCCATCGTCTAGCCGGCCCAGGACATCGCCCTTTCACGGCGGTAACGGGGGTTCGAATCCCCCTGGGGACGCCAATTTATAGATCGCCGCTAATTCCTTCACTTAGCAGCACCCTCCGAGGCGCTTCGCTTCGCGCCTAAGGACAGTCGGCACTGCACCGGAATATAGCCTCGTTTCCTCGTTTGAACCCGGAAGGTCCGGGTCTCTTCCCGTCGTCACCCCTGGCGTACTTTCCTGCTTCCCTCAGATGTGGGGGAAACACCCGATTCGACCGCGCTTCGGACAATTTCAGCCATTACTTCCGGGCTGGACCGGATTCGGGTGCCCCGAACAGTTCACCTTGATGCCCACCATCGGCGGACCGTCCTCCGTGGTTCCCGAATACCGTTTCTCACCGAAGCGTATCTTCTTCGGCACAGATCCTGTCGCTATGGACCGGCTTCTGATCGATGTCATCGAAGAGAAGCGGAAGCAGGAGAATGCCGTGTCGATTTGGGATCGCACGAAGACTCATCTGCAGCCTGGGACCGAGCCAACGAAACCAAACTTCAATCACTTTGTGCGAGAGCCCGGCCATATCGAAATGGCGGCGAACATGGGCTTAGGCGAGTACGACAAAGCCAAAATTAAGCGGACCGATATCACTCTTTAGCTTCCTGTCGGGGCTTGAATTGCCGGGCCCAACGAAGCGCTGGCGCCTCCACCAGTCTGTGCATGATGGCAGCGGCCGCGAGAGTAAGGACAACCAAAATCGCCAGAAATAAGTAACTTACGATCTCACGCTCCGGCGCAACTCTAACGAGCACTCCCAGGAGAATCAGACTGATCGGTACATGGACCAGGTAAATACAGTAAGACAGCCTGCCGAGAACTTGGAAAGGTTGGTAACTCAGCCACTTGTAAAGATTGCCCCTGTAAGACGCGGCAAGCAGCATGCTCACTGTCAGCGCCACAGTCACAGTTGCTGAGTTTCTTGTTGCAATAGCTACGATCCAAAGAGCTCCTGCAGCCGCAAAACCAACCCAACCTGGCAAGCTTCTTTCCGCGGTCCACCAGACAACCGCTCCGGCCAGAAAGGCATACCAGTGAGGAAGAAACGACCCGGAGTATATTGTGCCGTGTATTAATCCGAGTGGCCACGCGAGCGAGAAAAAGAATAGCCCGACTAGCGGGGTGCGTCTCCAATGAGACGAGACTCGCGCCTGAACTGCCCAGAGCAGTAGACAGAAGACGACATAGAACTGTATCTCAATGCAGAGAGTCCAAAACACATCATTGATATTTCCGTACCCTAGTATGTCCTGAAGATAGAACAAGTGCGCCAAAAGCTTTGCTCCACTTGGATAGGGCAGAGGATCATGCCCCAGGGAACGCCGAAGAGCGATGAATCCCAAATAGATCACGATCGCTGCCCAATACGGTGGATCAAGCCGTATCGAACGGCGCAATATAAAGTTCCCGACGTACTTCACAGAAAACTGCGCGTTCCGTAACGAGTAGGCGATGACAAAACCGCTGAGAACAAAAAAGATTTGTACGCCACAACTGCCGAGAGGAGCAATGCCGATTACCATCCGCGTGAAGGTACTGGGAGAGGGCCAATAATCCAACAGGCCTACCGCATGGGGCAGTATCACGAGAGTGGCCGCTACACCCCGAAGTCCGTCCGGGAATTGCATCCGGGAAGTTCTTTCAGGAGCACGGACTTTGGGAACTGTTGCCAAGAATCAGTTTCTCGCGTAGCGACTTCCCAAAAACGATTAATCTCCCAAAGATTGCCTGATACATTTGGGAGGTGTTGCAATTTCGAAGACTTGCATCCCTGCTGGTGGGCGTGTGGCTGGCAGGCAGTGTCCTGGTGGATCTCACGGCGGTTCAGAATTTTAAATCGGTAGAGCGCTTTCTGGCCGACCCCGGTGTCGTCGCAGCCCAGGACATCCATACTCTCGGGCACGGGGAAACCCGCACGCTGATGCGGCATCTGGTGGCGGAGCAAAATCGCTATTACTTCGAACAATGGGAGTGGTTCGAGCTCGGCTTAGGGCTGGTTCTGCTCCTGGTCCTGATCTTCGGCGACCGTCCCCCCAAGCTGCCGATTCTGCTCACGGTTGCCATGCTCATCGTGGTGCTGGGCCAGCGTGCCGTGTTGACGCCACAGATTACGCGGCTCGGGCGCATGCTGGATTTCATCCCGCCGAACATCGAAAGCGAGGATCGCAAAGCCTTCTGGTTGCTCCACGGCATCTATTCCGGTGTGGAACTCTTAAAAATCGCGCTCGGGCTGGCCGTTGCCGGATTTCTGATCACGCGGCGCAAACCGGACAAGAATGTCTTTGCCCGGGAAAGCGAGTTAGATGATGTACCCGCCGCGCGCCGGCGCGGGTAATCAGTTTTGAGCACTCAAGAGAAGAATGGATAACCGCAGAATGTGCCCGCATTGCCGGGCGTTCATCACAAGCAATGATCGCGTGTGCCCTTATTGCGGCGAGCCGGTAGGGCCGCGCGCTATTGAGAGGCGAAACGCAGGAGAGACGCTGGTCGGCTTCATTCCCAACGGGCGGTTTGTCACTGTCATTATTGTGCTGGTCAACCTGGTGCTGTTTGCGGGACAGCAACTAAACGCGGGCGTTCTATTGAGCCGCGCCGGTATAGAATCCGCTGCGCTGATCCTCGGTTACCACCAGTGGTACCGGCTAATCACTGCCGGTTACCTTCATGGAGGCTTTTTGCATGTGCTGATGAACATGTGGGTGCTGTTCGATTTAGGCGCGCAGGTGGAAGAGGTGTATGGGCCTGCCAGGCTGTTCTGCTTTTACACAGTCGCCACCGCGGCAGGCTTCTATTGCAGCGCGCATTTCCATCCCTTGGTGAATTCTCTGGGCGCATCCGCGGGCCTGTTCGGCCTGATTGGATGCATGATCGCGCTCGGCGTGAGAAACCGTAATGCAGCGGGCGCCGCGGTTCGCGCTGTGTATATTCGTTGGGCCATTTACGGCCTCCTGTTCGGCTTATTGCCCGGCGTGGACAACACTGCGCACTTGGGCGGTTTGGCGGCTGGGTTCGCGATTGGGTATTTGGCGGGCATGCCGGGACCGGTGCGGTCCAGCGGTGAGCAGGCCTGGCGCGTTGCGGCAGGGGCTTGTCTGCTGATTACAGGCTACTGTTTCTACCAGATGTACCTGCATATTGGCGCAATCGGGGTGTAGACTGACGCGTATGCGTCCCGGCGTCTTGCTGCTGCTGCTTCTCATTGGCTCTTCGATGTGCCTGGCCAACCGGGTGAAGACGCCGAAATCCGCCAACGCTCGCGCGGAAGTGAAGGCGCATAAGGCTCACGGCAAACACGTGAGCAAGAAAATCAAAACCAAACGATCGCAATCAGCCAAGCGGCCGAAAGCTTAGCTGTTCCGTTTTTGCCCGTCGAATTCCATTACCTTGTGGAGACGGCGAACATGCCGTTCCGCGCCTGAAAACTGCGCCTGAAGGAACGTACGCACCAACTCAACGGCCAAGGATGGGCCCACGATGCGGGCACCCAAGCAAACAATGTTGATGGCGTCGTCCTCCACGGCCTGATGGGCGGAAAACGTGTCATGGCAGGTGGCCGCGCGCACGCCTTGGAACTTGTTGGCCGCCACGCAGATTCCGGCTCCACTTCCGCAGAGAAGGATGGCGCGGTCCGCGCGTTTGGTGTGAATCGCATCCGCTGCTTTTCGCGCGTAGTCGGGGTAATCCACGGCCTCCGTTGAGTGCGTCCCCAGGTCGATTGCTTCGTGGCCCATCTCCCGAACCGTATCGATGACGCATTGCTTCAACACAAAGCCGGCATGGTCCGCGGCAACTGCGATCGTCATAGGTTGAGTCTAACCCGCCCGTAGCGGCGGAGTGTTATTCTACGGCCAGCAGTGGACGAACCGGGACGCACGCAACTGAAATTTTTGCTGGCCGGGCAAAGGAGCGATTTGAGTTTGGATCGCGCGGCTCTTACCCTGGCCACAATCGAATACCCAGGATTGCCGATGGATGCGAACGTGCGCGCGCTCGACCAGTTGGCCGCGGAAGTGGGGGAACGCACCCGCCATGCCTCGCATGGGCATGAGTTCATCAGCGGCGCGAACCGGCTGCTGTTCCAGGAGCTTGGCTTTCACGGCAATTCGGACGATTACTATAATCCGCACAACAGTTGCCTGAACGAAGTGTTGAAGCAGCGCTCTGGTATCCCCATCTCGCTTTCGGTGGTGTATCTCGAGATTGCTCGACGACTCGCGCGTCCCGTCTTCGGCATCGGGCTGCCCGGGCATTTTCTGGTGCAATACAACGACGGTCAGTACGCGACTTACATCGATCCGTTCCAGGGCGGCGCTCTGCTGAGCGCGGACGAATGCTACCGGCTGGCGGGCGTGAAGTTTCCGGATCCGCGCGTTCTGCAGCCGGTGGACAACCGCCAAATTCTGTTCCGCATGCTTAACAACCTGCGCGGCATTTACTTTTCGCGAAGACTCTACCGGAAAGCGCTGCAGGTGATGGATCTTCTGATTGACGCCACGCCCTCTTTGGCCGACCACTACAAACAGCGGGCCATGTTGCATATGCAGTTACAACAGATGGGCGCGGCGCGTTCGGACCTGGAGCGCTACTTGAGAATGGCGCCTGAAGCTGAAGACCGTGAAGAACGGGAAGCGCAGTTGCGAACCGCGGTGCGGTGGCTGGCATCCTTGAACTAGTTGCTTGTTACGGCTGAAGCCTCGCTCAGCCACGCCGCATCGTATTCGCATGCGCTATAAACTGTTGGGCAACAGCGGCCTTCGTGTTTCAGAACTGTGTCTGGGCACCATGACGTTCGGCGAAGATTGGGGTTGGGGCGCTTCGAAGGAAGAAAGCCGCAAGCAGTACGATTTGTTCCGTGAAGCAGGCGGCAATTTTATCGATACCGCGAATCTTTATACCGGCGGCACCAGCGAGAAGTTTCTGGGCGAATTCCTGGGCTCGGATCGGGGCAGCATGGTGGTAGCCACCAAATATACGAACACCCTCCCGGGAACGGACCCGAACGCGGGCGGCAACCAGCGCAAGAACATGATGCAATCCGTTGAAGCCAGCCTGAAGCGCCTCAACACCGATTACATCGACCTTTACTGGCTGCATATCTGGGATTCGCTGACGCCGGTTGAAGAGATTATGCGCGGCTTCGACGATCTGGTGCGCCAGGGCAAGATTCTCTATGCCGGAATTTCGGATGCTCCCGCGTGGCGCGTTTCGCAGGCGAATACGCTGGCCGAACTCCGAGGCTGGACTCGCTTCGTCGGTTTGCAGGTGGAGTACAGCCTGGTGGAGCGCACTCCGGAACGGGAACTGATCCCGATGGCAAAGGCTTTGGGGCTCTCCGTTACTGCGTGGTCGCCGCTTGGTTCCGGTTTGTTGACCGGGAAATATCATGGCGGGGCATCGGGCGAGGGCGGCCGGCTCTCGCACAAAATGATGGAAGATTGGGGCAAGCTGGACGAACGGAAGAAAGCGGCCGTAGAGGCGGTGCTCGCGGTGGCGAAAGAGTCCGGCTATTCGCCCGCGCAGGTGGCCATCAGCTGGGTTCGCCAACAGGGTGCGGACATCATTCCGATCCTGGGGGCCAGTAAGACGGAGCAACTGAAGGAAACCATAGCGGCGCTTGATCTTACGCTTGATGCAGCGCAGTTGGCTCGGTTAAACGACGCGAGCGCAATCGAGCTCGGTTTCCCGCACGATTTCTTCACGAAACCAATGGTGCGCCAGTTCATTTATGGTGGGCTGTACGACAAGATCGACCGCAAGTAGCCAATACTTGAGTACGTATAGTTTCCGTGACATGATACGTATATGGTTTCGAAGCTCACGCTCAGCATGAATCCGGAAGTGGTTTCTAGCGCGAAACGCTATGCGAGCCGGCATGGCGTTTCGGTCTCGAGCATGGTGGAGACTTACCTGGCCGCCGTATCGCGCCCGTCCGTCACATCCGCAGGGCCGCCGGTTCTTCGCGCACTGCGGGGAACTCTGAAGAAGGCGGACGTTGAGGATTACCGGAAACACCTCTCGAGTAAATACCGTTGAAAACGGCGCTGTTCGATATCAACATCGTCCTTGACGTATTGCTGGACCGCAAAGCGCATGTAAACGCCAGCATGGCCGTGTGGGGAGCCATTGAAGAGCGGAAGGCGGTCGGCATGCTGGCCGCTCACGCCGTCACCACCATTCATTACCTGGTTCGGAAAGAAAAGGACGCGGCACAAGCAAACAGCGTCACGGGGGCACTGCTTTCTGTTTTCAGCGTCGCCGCTATCGATCAGGGTGTCATCCGGCGCGCCCTGGAATTGGGCGGCAAAGATTTTGAAGATGCGGTTACTGCCGCTGCCGCCGAAAAAGCAGCCTGCGATTTCATTGTCACTCGTGACCCTAAAGGGTTTCGCGGATCGCCAGTTCCGGCCGTGACCCCCGAATCGGCAGTCCACATCTTCGCTCAGTAACGCACGTTCGGGTGGATAATTGAACTGATGCGAACCGCTTGTGCATTCCTGTTTTGTACTGTCACCGCGTTTGCCCAGACCGTTCCTCCGCGCTCCGTTGTCACCGCTACGGGCCAGGGGAACGTTTCCGTTACTCCGGACCAAGCTCACATCGATGTTTCGGTAGTCACGCAGGCGGCCACTGCCCAGGACGCGTCGAACCAGAATGCCAGCATCGCCACCAACGTGATCGCTCAAGTAAAGCAGGCGCTGGGGACAACGGGAACTGTGCAGACTGTGGGTTACTCCGTCAACCCGAACTACAACAATACCGGCGCACTCACCGGGTACACCGTCACGAATTCTATTCGCATCATGCTTAATGACCTCACCAGAACGGGGTCTCTCATCGACACCGCCACGCAGGCAGGCGCTACGCGCATCAATAGCTTGCAATTTACGTTGAAAGACGATTCTGCGGCGCGATCGCAAGCGCTGCAATCGGCAGTGACGAAGGCGAAAGCAAAAGCAGATGCGATGGCTGCGAGTCTAAACTCTGCGAACCGGCGCGGTTCTGGTGATTCAGGAAGCTGGCGCTGTCGTGGTGAATATACCCACTAGCCTTTCGACAACAACCCCGGTGCTGCCCGGTGACGTTACCGTTCAGGCGAGCGTAACGATCGAAGTAGAACTCGTTCGCGAGTAGGTTTACCGGCCGCGCGAGGGATCGGCCGATGTGGCGCTCGAAAGGTCGATATCGATTGCTGTACCCGGAGCCAAGCACAGGTTCTGCGGGGAGTAAGTCGACCCGCAACGCGCGGTAAGAGCGCGACGGCGGGGCGACTGCGCCATTTGCCATACTTCAGCAAACTCGATTCCGCTGCGCCGCGGATCGGGAACTTCACGGGGGTAAGCGCAACCCGGGGAAGGCGGGCAGGCATCGTTGTAAACGAAGAAGTGGACCGGCCGCAGTCGCGCCTGATCCCGAAGTTGCTCCGCGGTGTTGATTACCGTGCCATCCCCTTCGCGGACATTGATCCCGGAACAATAAACACCCAAGCCGTAGTTCCGCTTCGCCACCGCGTCCATCCAGGCCAGCACGTAAGCCACCTGCTCCGGCACCAGCCGGCCTCCTTCTTCCTGATCGAGAAAGAGGATCGACTGCTCCGGAAACCCTTCCTTGCGAGCAAGTTCCGCCGCCAGGTTTCCGTCCGCCTCTCCCAGCCGTTCCGCCAGACCCGCGCCGCGCAGATTTCGGTAAAGCCGTCCGTTGAACAGAACCAGAAAACCAAACCCGTTTTGCCGCAAGATCGCGCGCTTACCCAGCCATGAGCTTGCGCCGTCCCCCGGCGGATTATTCAACCAATAGCCGGCATAGGCAAACGTACGATGAAGTTGGGCCAGAGTTGCATCGCCCGGGTACAGGTTGCGGTCGAACCCAAGCTCGGCGGCGCTCGCGCAACACAGGGTGGCTAGCGCCATCGCGATCACGCCCGCGAGTCTCGTCATGAACCGACTGTACTACGGGGCGTGAGAAGTTCTGCCGGGATGATGGAACAGGCGAAGCGGGAGCGTGAGAATGGCCCACAGCAGTTCCAGGACGCCGCCCACAGCGATGCCCACGATTCTGAACGGCAGCAGGAGCAGCCAGATAAACGGATAAAGAACGAGCGCCAGAAGAGCCAAGGGCCAGGAGAAGAGAAAGAGCAGCAGCCAAAGCAGGAACGTCATCACACTGGGGAATACGCAACGGAGGCAGAAAAAGATCCGTTGCTATATAATTCCTGCGGGAGCACACTGTGTCACAGAACGGAATCTCACGTCGTTATTTTTTCTACGGAACGCTGCTGGCGGGGGCTGTGCCGGCGGCTGGATACGGTAGCAAGGCGTCTTTGAAAATGTTGGGTTATAAATCACCCAATGAAAAATTAAACATTGCGTCCATCGGGGCAGGCGGAAAGGCGGGCAGCGATATTCGCGGCTGCGCTCAGACGGAAAATATCGTCGCGCTTTGCGATGTGGACGATGTGCGCGCGAAACCGATTTACGAAACGTTCGCGAAAGCTCCGAAGTACAAAGATTACCGGATCATGCTCGACAAAGAGCAGAACAACATCGATGCGGTGATTGTGACCATTCCGGACCATATGCACGCTACTGCCGCCACTGCATGCATGGCGCGCGGCAAGCATGTGTATGTGCAGAAGCCGCTGGCGCACACGATCTGGGAAAACCGCCAGATGCTGGAAGCGGCCGCGAAGTACAAGGTCGCGACGCAGATGGGCAACCAGGGGTACTCGAACGAAGGGACCAGGCAATGCGCGGAGATGGTGTGGGCAGGCGAGATTGGGAACGTGACTGAGGTGCATGCCTGGACTAACCGTCCGGTGTGGCCGCAGGGGCTTCAGGAACTTCCCGCGCCGACGCCGGTGCCGAGCACGCTCGATTGGGATTTATGGCTGGGCGTGGCGAACAATCGCGAGTACAGCGAGAAGTATCTGCCCTTCAACTGGCGTGGCTTCTTCGACTTCGGTTGCGGGGCGCTGGGCGACATGGCTTGCCACATTCTGGGGGCTCCGAACATGGCGCTTAAGCTGGGCGCGCCCACCAGCGTGGAATGCATCAAGCAGGAAGATAAGAGCAAGTATTACTACCCCTCGAAGAGCGTCATTCGCTTCGACTTCCCGGCGCGCGGGCCCATGCCTCCGGTGAAGATCTTCTGGTATGACGGTTTGAAGGAACAGCCGAATATCCCGGGCGTTCCGGCAGGGTCGATTCTTGGCGATTTGCCGCGCCGCCGAACCGGGCCGCGCCCGGCGGGTCCTCCGCAGGAAATGCACGATTCGCAGATCATTGGGCAGGTATTCCCACAAAGCTATTTCGACCAGGTGGCAGAAGCGCCGGTGGAGCGTCCCGCTGCCTCCGATCGCCCTGCTTCGAACGATCCGAATGCGAAGCTGGACGCGGCGGTGAGCCGGATGATTTCCCAGGGAAGCAACGGCAGCCTGTTCGTCGGCGATAAGGGGATGATCACGACCGGTACCTACGGCGAGAATACGCGCCTGTTGCCTGTCGAGAAGATGCGCGGTTATGAATTTCCGCGTGAGTTCTTGACGCGGTCGCCGGGGCATTACCGGGACTGGATCCGCGCGGCTAAGGGAGGCGATCCGGCTTGTTCGAACTTCAGTGTGTCGGCGCCGTTTACCGAGTGGGTGACACTGGGGGTGCTGGCGCTTCGGTTCGAGGGACGGCTGGATTGGGATTCGGAGAAGATGCGGATCACCAATAATTCAGAGGCGAATAAGTTTATTCGGCCCGCGATGCGCAAGGGTTGGAATATCAGCTAGTCGTCAGTTGGGAACGCGCGAAAGGGCGGGGCTTCGGCTCCGCCCTTTTTCGTTTTAGAAATAAAGTTTGAGAGCTAACTGCACCAGGCGCGGGAAGTTGTTCTGCGTCTCAGGCAGTTGTCCGAAGGTTGCGCTGGGGAAGGTGGTGTTCGGGCCGGGGCGAATCGGCGTGTTGGTTAAGTTGAAGCTCTCCGCCCGGAACTGAAGGCTGTAGCGTTCAGAGATCGTCGTGTTTTTTGCTAGCGCGAAGTTAACCTGAGGCTTTGCGGGACTGTTTACGTTGCCGGAGAATCGCGGCGGATTGTAGGAAAGACGATCGGCATAGGTGGTGTATTGGGCGTAGCAGTTCGGATTGTTGTTGAACCAGTGGAATTCGGTCTGGCCGGTGGCTTTGCCGGTAGCTGGATCGATATAGTGCGTGTAATCTCCGCACTTATTGAGGACATTCGGAATCCCGACGGGAAAGCCGGAGCCGTAGCTGAAGATATAGTCGGCCTTCCAGCCGCTGATGAGTTTATCGGAGACGCCCGAGACGTTCGCGGCGAAGTGACGGCCCTTTCCGATAGGAAGATCCCAGACTCCGCTGAAGGCGAGTTCATGGGTCTTGTTATTCGAATCGAGCTGATAGCGATTGTTGCTGTCTCCATTCAGGTAAGTGGGCCCGGCGCAGCAGAGGAGCGCGTACTGCTTGCCGAACGTCCAGGAGAAGACGGTGGTGAGCACGCCGCCCGCGCCGGTAGCGCCGCCGATATTCCGTTTTTCGACGCGCATCTGCATGGCATCGGACCGGAAGTACTGGCGCGAGATGTTGTTGTCGGAAACGCCTCCCCAAAGTGCGTATGAGTTGAGCAGGCTTTCGCGGGATTGCGTGGTGGCGGAACCGCGGCCGGTGGTGGTGGGGAGAATGCCGAGAAAGGGATTCGGAAGGTTGGTGTTGAAGGCAGCGGGGTCTGCGATGGCCTGCTTCAGGTACCCGAGGCCGGCGGCATCCTGGGGAAAGCCGAGGTCATGCGAAGTGGGCGTGTTTCCCGCGAAATTGCCGGAGAAGGCGACATCGAGCAGGATCTGGCCGGGCAAGGTGCGCTGGATGCCAAGGTTGTACTGATACGTGCGCGGAATTTTATAGACCAACGTGGTTCCGTTTGCGCCCTGTCCATAGTTGGCCAGCAGACCCTGGGAGGATCCGGCAGCGGGCGTAAGTCCATTGGGAAACGGATTCACGATGGAGTACGGACCCGTAGGGGCACCAGCGCCGCAATTGTTGTTGGCGCACGCGGAGGGAAGAGACGGGTCCACCGTGGTGGCCTGGTAGGCGGTAGCCTGACTGAACCCGGTGGAGCTGTTGCCGGTCTGAGTCATCGACTGATAGTAGGTGCCCCAACCGCCGCGGATGAGGCTCTTATCGCCCCAGCGATAAGCAAAACCGATACGCGGGGCAAGGTTGGTCCAATCGGTATAGAACTGGCGCCGCGGTAAGCCGTTCACGCCGGCGAAGGTGTAAGCGCCTTTGAAGACGGCGGGTGGATCCGGATACGGATACTTCGGATTAGTGGCGTTATAGGCAGTTTCGGTGGCGCGCCAAGCCGCTTGCAGTTGCGCGTTGATGGGACTGACCGCGTTGATGTCAAAGGCGGAGTTCTGACGGTTGTACCGTTCCAGATACGGGAGCTGTACTTCGTAGCGCAATCCCATGTTGACGGTGAGCCGGTCGGATACGCGCCAGTCGTCCTGAGCAAACCCGGCATAGTAGGGGCGAGTGACGTACGTGGTCGCGTTGTTATCGATGTTGCCGCTGGTGGGGATGCCAAGTAGCAGGCTGGCCACGCTTAAGAACTGGTCTGTGCTGGTGGTGGAGCGGTCCGTGGCCTGACGGGTAAGAGCAGGGCCGAAGGTGAGGCTGCCATAAGCCTGGCCCGGATTGAAGTTGCCGCGGCTTTCATAGTGGTATTCAAAACCGAAGTGAAGCGCATGGCGATTGCGGTTCCAGGAGAGGCTGGGAGTGAACTGCCAGGAGGTGTAAGGAGCGCGGCTGAAGCTGCCGTTCCCGAAGAGCGGGCCACTGAAGTTGGTCAAGTTGATGTTGGGGATCAGCGATTGCGAAACCGTAGGCGCGTGAATCAAGCCGGTCAATCCGACGGATGCGGCTGTGATCTGCTGGGCCTGGTCGTTATAGCCGGGGGTGAGCTGAATGAAGCGGGCAACATTGCCGCGAATGTCGAGCACCATGTTGGACGAGATCACGTGGGTTTCCCCCAGGTTGTAGCCGATAAACGTACGCTCATTGTCCGTGTTGCCGGTGGCGACCGGCTTCGCAAAACCGGTGCTGGAGCGGAACTCGTAGCCGTGAAAGTAGGAATAAAGAAAGCTGAACTTGTCGCGTTCGTTAAAGACGTGGTCGTAATGCACAATGGGCTGGTTGTACCAATAGCGGCCTTCATTTTGGTTCGCGACGAAGTTGCCGCTGATGCCGCCCGCGCCTTGCCCCTGGCTGTTCTCGGCTGGAAGATAGCTAAGAATCTTCTTGGCGGCGGGACTGATCCGGTTGGACGGAATGACGTTGCCGGGGAAAGGATTGCGCCAGTATTGTGATGTGGAGCAAGGTTCGGACGGACCTCCGCAAGCGTGTGTGGTGAGCGGATCGTAAACCGTAATACCGTGGGCGGTGAAGCCGGTGCCGTCGCGCAGGTCTCCCGGAACCGTAGTGCCGGATGCGGGGAAGGGAACTACCTCCTGCCAGCCTTCATAGCTGAGGAACAGAAAATCTTTGTCGCGGCGAAGAGGCCCGCCGAACACGCCGCCAAATTGATTCTGGTTGTGGCGCCCTTTGCCAAGCCCCGCGTAATTGTTCTGGAAGCTGTTGGCGTCCAGCACGCGGTTGCGGAGGTAATCATAAGCGTCGCCATGCCATTTGTTGGTGCCGGATTTGATGATGGTGTTAACCACGCCCCCTGCTTCATGGCCGTATTGGGAATCAAAAACGGTGGTGATGGCCTTAAACTCGGAAATAGATTCTACTGAAGGAGCGAGAAGCCAAGTGCTGCTTTCATTGCTGATGATATTTCCATTCAGCAGGAATGCGTTGTTGCCGTTGCCGGCGCGAGCGCCATTGAATTTATAACTGCTGTTCGCGTCCCAGCCGCGCGTTCCGGAGAAGCCGGCAGCGCCGAACTGTTCCTGAGTAAAGATAACGCCAGGTGTGAGGGCCAGCAGCATGTAGCTCTGGCGGCCGTTCAACGGCAGTTCCTGAGTGCGGATCGGGTCGAAGACCAGTCCGCGATCGGAGGTTGTGCTTTCGAGAATTTCCTGATCGGCACGAACTGTTACGGCCGTGTTCGCCTCGCCCAGCGTCATGATGATGGGCAGGTTCAGGCGTTGGGAAACAAGAAGGATCACGCCTTCCTTGCGTTGAATCTGAAAGCCCGGGGCGGCGGCTTCAACGGTGTAAGTGCCCGGCTCCAGAAGAGGCAGGTTATACAGGCCGGAGACGCTACTGGTGGTCTCCTTGGCCTCGCTATTGGCGGCGTTGATTACCTTGATCTTCACGCCGGGAACGGCGGCCCCGCTTGGGTCCGCGACGTTGCCCGTGAGAGTGGCGCGGTATTCCTGCGCGGAGCAGATAGCGGTAAATACTGCAAAAGAAATTAGAATTCTTGGCACGGAATTCCCTCCAATTCTGAGTGGCAAAAGAGAGCCTATCAGATTCGGAGACGTGAAAACGGGTGGATGCTAAAATCGAGATTCCCTCCATGGATTTCCTGAAAGGCCTGAACCCGCAACAGCATGATGCTGTCGCGCTGACCGACGGGCCGATGTTGATTTTGGCCGGCGCCGGCTCCGGTAAGACTCGCGTGATTACGCATCGAATCGCGCACCTGATTTCGGCGAAGCGGGTGCCGCCCTCGGCTATCCTGGCCGTCACTTTCACCAACAAGGCGGCGGCGGAGATGCGGGCGCGTGTCCAATCGCTGCTGGAGGGAATCGAGATTGGGCGAGGGCCGAATCTGGCTACGTTTCACTCTTTCTGTGTCCGGCTGTTGCGCCGCGATGGAGATCCGCTGGCGCAAATTCGTCCGGGGTTCAATCGGAATTTCTCGATCTATGACGACGACGATCAGTTGGCGATCATCAAGGCCGCTTACAAGAGACTCGGTCTCGATGAAAAGCAATTGCCGTATCGCGCGACGATGTCGGTGATCAGTAAGGCCAAGAACGAGAAGAAGGGTCCTTCGGAGTTACAAAGCGAATCGACCGATCCGAAGATGACGCGGATCGCGGTGTTGTTCGAAGAGTACGAGAAGGGATTGCGTCAGGCGAACGCGATGGATTTCGACGACCTGCTGCTAGAGACCGTGCGGCTGCTGTATCACGACGCCGATACGCGCGATGCGTGGAACCGGCGCTTGAGTTACCTGATGATCGACGAGTATCAGGACACCAACCGCACGCAGTACGAGTTGATGCGGCTGCTGAGCCGGGCTCATGACAATGTGTGCGTTGTCGGCGACGAGGACCAATCGATTTACAGTTGGCGGGGCGCGGACATTCACAACATCCTCGATTTCGAGAAGGATTATCCGAACGCGAAGGTGATCCGGCTGGAGCAGAATTACCGGTCGACAAAGAACATTCTGGAAGCGGCGAGCGCGCTGGTCGCGAACAACAAGGAGCGCAAGGGTAAGTGGCTTTGGACGGCGGCGGGCGCGGGCGAAATGATCGGCATGTACGGCGGATACGATGCCGAGAACGAAGCGTTATTCATCGCGGACACCATCCAGAAGCTGTTGCGCGAAGAGCCGGACGCGCGTGTCGCGATTCTGTACCGGACAAATTCGCAGTCGCGGCAGATTGAAGAAGCGCTACGCCGGTATGGGCGGAAGTATCTGGTGGTCGGCGGCTTCAGTTACTACCAGCGCGCGGAAGTAAAAGACATTCTGAGCTATTTGAAATTAGCGGTGTCGCCGACGGATTCGATTGCGTTGCTGCGGGTGATCAACACGCCTGCGCGCGGGATCGGAAAGACGACGGTGGATCAGTTGGACGCTTTCGCGCAGGAACAGGGGTTGAGCGCTTACGACGCGCTGGGCCGCATGATTCAGGAGAATCAGTTCGGGACGCGCGCGCATTCCGCGTTGGTGGCGTTTCGGAACCTGATCGAAGATTTGCGCGAGGCCGCCGCTTCGCTGCCGCTGAACGAGACGATCAAGCTGATTGAAGAGCGCACCGGCTATCGAAAGATGCTGGAGCAGGAGAATACGCCCGAAGCGCAGGGCCGGCTGGAGAATCTGGACGAACTGGCGAATGCGGCCGCGGAGGCTGTCGAGCGCGGCGAAGCGGTGGCTGATTTTCTGGACCATGCGGCGCTGGTGGCCCAGGCGGATTCGATGGAGAGCGATTCGCAGGTGACGCTGTTGACGCTGCACAATGCGAAGGGCCTGGAGTTTCCCTTCGTGTTTCTCGCGGGGTTGGAAGATGGTCTGTTTCCGCATAGCCGAAGCGTAAATTCGGAAGCGGCCATGGAAGAAGAGCGGCGGCTTTGTTACGTGGGGATGACGCGCGCGGAGAAGCGGCTGTACATCACCTGGGCGAAGTACCGGAGGCGGTTCGGGGGCGGCGAGCAGGAGCGTAGCGTGCCTTCGCGCTTCCTGCGTGAGGTGCCTTCGGAACTGGTCGTGAACTCTAGGGCCGGAGGATGAGGACAGCCGGCCGCAGGTCGATCTGACGGCGGAGCGGTACGACGTCCGTTACGGCGCAAAGAAGAACCTGTTTACGGGCAAGACTTACAATTCGATCGAGAACATTTCGCAGTTCTTCTCGGACAGGGGGATCTCGCCTGCCGGCGTTGCTCCGCCTGCTCCCTCAGCGCCGAAAGCGCAGCCGCCTACAGTGCAGGTGCGGATTCCGCCGCCGCTTTCGAGCCCGAAGCTGCCTGTTGCCGCACCGCCCCGTCCGAAAACCGCGGCAAAGACGGGCACCATGGTGGAACATCCGAAGTACGGGACGGGAACAATCGTGCGCCGTGAAGGTGAGGGTGAGGACGCGAAGATCACGGTACACTTCCAGCGCTATGGGCTGAAGAAGTTGATCGAGAGATACGCCGGCTTCAAGTAGGCTTCAGTTCTTCTCCACGTCTTTTCGCCAGTTCTGAACCAGTGTTTGCAGGCTATCGGTGATATCCGGATGCTGGTGCCGCAGGTTGATCTTTTCCCCGGGATCTTTACTCAGGTTCGAAAGGAAAACGGCGTCGTCTCCGGTGAGCGGTTTGTTTCCCGCTGGTGTTCCATCGTAGACGATGCCGTTCAGAACCAGCTTCCAATCCCCCTTGCGAACGGCAAGCTGCTGTCCGTTGGACCACGCGACGTACTCGTGCCGGCTGGAGGCGCCTTCAGCGATGACGGGCCACATATCGCGGCCGTCGAGCGTGCGATCAGAAGGCAGTTCCGCGCCCGCCAGCTTGCATAATGTGGGGAAGATGTCCGCGGTCATCACGACTTCGGTGTTGCGTTTCCCGGCGGGGACCTTGCCGGGCCAGTAGACCAAACCGGGGACATGCATCCCACCATCGAAGGTGCTGAACTTGAAGCCGCGAAACACTCCGTTCTTGCCCGCCGTAGCGGGCTGCTGGTTGAGACCCGCGCGCTTTTCCGTGGTGGCGCCGTTATCGCCGAGCAGATAGATGAGTGTGTTGGAGGCCTGGCCCGCACGGTCGAGAGCTTCGAGCATGTGTCCGATGGCATCGTCAGCGGCGGAGAGCATGGCGGCGTACATCTGTCGTTCTTTCGGCAGGTTGGGGAAGCGGTCCACATACTTCTGAGGCGCGTGCATGGGGTAATGCACGGCATTGAGCGCTGTATAGAGAAAGAATGGCTTGGTGCGCGGTTTGGCGATGAATGCGGAAGCCTCTTCACCGAAGCGTTCGGTAAGATAGCGGCCGTCTTCGAAGACTTCTTCGCGGTTGCGCCAGAGGTCGTGGAAGTTCACGCGCGCCGGATCGCCCCAATAGAAGCGGTGCGAATAGTAGTCCACGCATCCATCGTGAAAGCCGTAGAAGTAGTCGAAGCCGTGGGCGTTGGGGACGGTTTCGGGCGTGCTGCCCAGATGCCACTTGCCGACAAGCGCGGTTTCGTAACCCACGGCTTTCAGTTGCGTGGCGATGGTCTTTTCCGTGGGGCGGAGCGCGGGGCCGTTGTTGGGTACGCCGGCGCGAATGGGGCAGCGGCCCGTCATCAGAGCGGAGCGTGCGGGAGCGCAGACGGGGGCATTCGAATACCAGTTGGCGAAGACGGTGCCGCCGCGTGCGAGCTTGTCGATGTTCGGGGTTAGCAGGTCGGATGCGCCGAGGTATCCCAGATCGTTGACGCCCAGGTCATCGAAAAGAATGACGATGATGTTCGGCTGCTTGCGCTGTTGCCCGGTGCTTTGCGCGGCCGCGAGTGTCCCTGCGATCAGGCTTCTTCGAGTGATGTTCAAAAGGTTATCCTCGCTCCCAGCTGCAGCTGGCGGTTTTCGGCTCCCGTGCCGGTGATGATTCCATTTGTGGCGTTGCCCACGGTTGCACCGGGGGTTCCGAACTGCGGGTGGTTCAGCGCGTTGAACGCTTCGAAGCGAAGCTGCAGGATGGTGGCGCGCTCAAGGGCAATCGAAAATCACGCTGCAGGCTCACGTCCACGTTGTTTCTGCCGGGAGCGCGCAGAATATTCCGGCCGGAGTTTCCGAAAGTCAGCGAAGCGGGAGCGACGAAGCAGGAAGTATCGAACCAGCGCTGCAGCGTGCCGTTGTCGATATTGCCATCGCAGATCCGGTTCGGGCGCGTGACGGTGCCGGCATTGGCGGCATCGAACGAGAGAGCAGGCGTGAACGGAAGGCCCGTCTGGACCTGATAGATGGTCGTGAAACGCCAGCGGCTCAGGAAGGCAAAGCGGACCCGGGATTCGAAGGAGCCGGCAAAAACGTAGCGCAGGCGAACGTCATTATCGGCGGACGCACGGTTCGCGGCACGGTTGTAATTGTTCTGGAGGGTATCGCCGGAGCCACAGCCATCGCAGAGATCGAGCGCGGGGTTTTGCAGGTCGAGGGCATGACCATACGTGAAGGTGGTCAGGAACTGAACGCCGTTCTGGAAACGCTTCTCCAGCTTCGAAGACAGCCCTTCGTAATAGCTCGCGTTCCAATTCTGGACGGTCTTAACCGATGCCACGGTGTACTGAGCCAAGGGACGCCGGGCGGTAACGCTGGTGGCTGCCAGAACAACAGGCTGATTCCCTTCGCCCAAGCCCAGCAATTGAACGCCATGATTGCCGACATAGTTCACTTCCGCGACCATGTTCCAGGGCAGGCTCTTTTCGACGCTGAAGCTCCATTGCGCGACATAGGGCGTCTTCAGATGACTGGGCCAACTGACCAGCGTAGAGGTGGCGGCCGGGTTGAGGAGGAACTTCGCGGGGTCGATGGGGGCGGGCCGCGTGATGGAGGCGTTCGGGCTGAGGATGAAGCCGCTGGCCGGGAATAACTGATCGCTCGAGTAGACCTGCGCACCGTAGCCGAAATAGGGCGGGTTGCTGGTGAGGCGATTGGTGACGCCGGTGCCCTGGTCCTGGCCGTAGAAGATGCCGAAGGAACTTCGGAATACCAGGTCCTTCAGATGCGGGACTCGCCAGGCAACGCCGGCGCGCGGCGCCCAGTTGTTGGTATCGCCATAGATGAGCGAACGCGGGCGGGCGGGGTTGCCCGACTGGATGAGTTGGCCATAAAGAGGATCTCCCGCATCGAGGATGAAATTTGCCAGGCGGTTCTTGGTTTCGGTGTAGGGGGCCGCGTATTCGTACCGCACGCCCAGGTTGACGGTGAGCTGGCGATTGACGGTCCACTGATCCTGGACATAACCGGCACCGAACCAGGAGCGCTCAACGGAATCGGCGATGGTGCCGGAGGTGAGCGAGTTGGCGTCCCCCAGCAGCAGATCGGCTAAGGGACTGCCGGTTCCGGAACGCGCCTGAGGATTTTGGGAGAACACGCCGGTGAAGGCGAAGGAAGCGCGTCCGTTGCTGGCCGCGAAGGTGGAAGGGCGAATGAGGATGAACTCGCCGCCGAACTTCACAACGTGAGAACCGAAGGACTTCGATAGATTCTCCGACCAATCCCAGACGCCGGAGGATTTGCGGAGCGGGCTATTGCCGCAGCAGGAGGGCTGGCTGCCCAACCCGGCGTATCCGGAGACATTAAAGAGCGGCGTTCCTGAAGTGATTTGCGGATCCAGGCTTCCGGGAATGATCGGGTTCAAGGCTTGGGTGGCGTCCTGGTGGAGGTTGATGGTGGTCCAGGTGAAGCGGAGTTCGCTGATGAAGGTGGGGCTTAGGGTGCGGGTGTAGCCGTAACCGAAGCTGGTGGAATCGGTATCGCGCGCGACGGGAGTCTGGGCGGGAAGCGTGAGCGCCGGAGAAGCGAGAACCGATCCGCGCGAGATGGAATAGCGGCCGAACATGGAGTCTTTGCTCGAGACCTGGGCATCGCCACGCAGCACGCCATTATTGCTGTTTTGAAGCTGGGGCGTGTTGGCGATGAAGAGTGTGGAAGAGCCGGGCACGTTGGCGAGCGGATAGCTATTCAGGAGATTCAGGCCCAGCGGACTGAAGCGCGATGCGGGGATGGTGTTATTCGGGAATTGGTCGCGAATGTAGCCGGTGCCGTTGGGATTGGCGCGCGTGGTTGCAGGGTCGATAGATGGGGACCGCGCCGAAGTTTCCCGCCCGTTGCGAGGCGAGGGGGACCGTTGAGGTTGCCGTAGATTCGCTGCGATTCGGGGTGCCTTCAAAAGCGGCGAAGAACCATGCGCGATCTCTTGCGGACGGGGCCGCCGAACGAGCCGCCATATTGATTGCGGACGAGGAGGGGACGCGTCTGGGCGAAGAAGTTGATGGCGTCCAGACGGTCGTTACGGAGAAAGTCGTAGGCCGAGCCGTGGAACTGGTTCGTGCCGCTTTTGGTGATTGCGCTGACGACGGCGCCCGCTGCGGCCCCGAATTCCGCGGAGAAGTTACTGGTCTGGACGGAGAACTCGCTCAGGGCATCGAGCGGGGGACGAATGATGTCGCGGGCGCGGTTATCCAGGCCGCGGAGATAGTTTTCATTGCGTCCGCCATCGAGGAGGAAGGCGTTCTGGAGACCGGTGTTGCCGTAAGCGGAGAAAGTTTGGTCGCGGCTGCCGGAGGAGGGGATGGCTCCAGCGGCGAGATTCGCGACGGAAAGATAGTTGCGGCCGTTCAGGGGGAGATCGATCAACTGCTTCGACGTGATGACCTGGGCGACGGTGGCCGACTTATCTTCGACGAGAGGGGCATCGGAGTTGACGGTGACGGATTCGGCGGAACTGCCGGTTTCGAGAGTGACGGAGAGATCGGCTGTGGTCCCAACATCCACGGTGACGCGGCGGCGGACGGCTTGTTTGAAACCTGGGCTGGAGACGGCGACATCGTAAGTGCCAGGCGGGACGAGCGGGATGGCGGCGGTTCCGGCTGCGTTGGTTTCGATGGTGCGGAGAATGTTGCCTGTGTCGGAACCCTTGAGCTGCACGGTGGCGTTCGGGATGACGGCGTTCGAAGGATCGAGCACGGTGACGGAGAGTTGGCCGGTGGAGGTTTGCGCGAGGGCCAGAGGCGTGAGGAGGAGGAGGAGTGCGACAAGACGCGTACGCATGAGTTAGACGATATCAGAAGAGGGGTTGGGTTCGTCTTGGTTGTTGGCGGGTTGTTGGGACGAGCGCTTGAGCCGCGGTCTGCCAGCCCGAAGGTCCAAGAGCGGATTGCGGGAGTTCTGGACGGCAGCGCGCCACGGGCAGCGCTGAAAGCCTACGCTGAGATCGACGATTTGCTGGCTGCGGACAATGCCGTGGGGACACTTTCGGTGAGTGGAGGGAAAGTAATTCAGTTTCCGGGACGACTCCGGCCGAAAGCGAATGTGATTGGGCCTGTGCGTCGTGATTCCGTACTGGAAGGCCAGATTTATCAGATTGGTGGGAAGGATGACACGGTGAACATCCATTTGAGAAACAACGGCGGGGATGTCCGTTGCGAGGTTCCGATTTCGCTGGCGAGACGGCTTGCGGTGCATTTGCTTGCCGAACCTGTCCGGATTTTTGGTGAGGCAGACTGGTATCGGTCTGATGACGGGTGGACGATGAAGAATCTTCACGGAACGGATTTCGTTGTGCTGGACCAGATCCCGTTTGGGGAATCGCTTGGACATCTCAGAGAGATCTTCCGTGAGATTCCAATGGACGAAACGCTGATTCAGGAGCTGCGCCGGGGTTGAGAGCGACGGCGCTGGACACGACAGCCCTTTCACGGCTTCTGCTGGCAGACGGAGTTGAACCAAGAGAGGGAACAGGGTTCGCCAAGGAACGGATTACCGAGTGGGTGGAAAGCGTCGGGCAGGAACACGGAACGATTTTGATTCCCACGCCTGTGCTTAGTGAGTTTCTGGTGAAGGCTGGTGAGCGAACGGACGCATTTCTGAAGGAGATTCGCAGTTCGAAGTGGTTTCAAGTAGTGAGCTTCGATGCGGCGGCAGCCGTGGAACTGGCAGTCCGTACGAATCGAGCTATTGCAAAAGGTGATAAGCGGGAAGGTTTAAAGGCCGACTGGACCAAGATCAAATTCGACCGCCAGATTGTTGCGATTGCGATTGTTTCGGGAGCGAATGAGATTGTCTCAGATGACCAGGATATCCACGCGATTGGCAATCGCTGGGGTATGCCTGTAATGAGGATTGCGGACCTACCTTTACCGAAGGCATTACAGGAGCCGTCATTGTTGGAGGGAGTTCCGGAACTGAAGATGGATGAGCTGGAGTAAAAGGGAAGGACCTGGTGG
This sequence comes from Bryobacterales bacterium, assembly GCA_963795835.1. Lineage (GTDB taxonomy): Bacteria > Acidobacteriota > Terriglobia > Bryobacterales > Bryobacteraceae > JALYXI01. The sequence goes on from CAWCJC010000009.1 coordinate 110,956, forward strand.
GGCGGATTCAGGTGATGATGAAAAAGGAAGATCTGCGGATTCCGCGCAAGCGGGCGGAGGTGGGAGCCCGGCGCGGGAGCTGCGTTCGATGCGGCTCGATACGACGGAGAAGCGTCGGCGCAAGATGTGCGCAAGGCCTTACCCGCGGTCTGGCAGCAGCTGTTCTTCAGACAACAGAGTATCGGCATCCATTTTCAAGTAAAGTGGTTAGAGCAATGGATACAAAGAAGATCGAAGATACCGAAGAACGAAAGAAGCTGAAGCGCGCGGCGCGCAAGAAAGCGGCGCCTAAAGCGAAGCGCGCGGCGGGAGTCGCTCGCGGCGAAGGGAAGAAGAAGATCAAGAAGCTGGTTCAAGGCCAACGGAAACGGTAGGTGTCGCGGCTCTTCCGCACTAAGAGCATCGACACATTAATTGAAGCTTCGGAGCGGCCGGAAGGGCAGCTTCGGAAGTCGCTCGGGCCTGTAAGCCTGACGGCGCTGGGTGTTGGCGCCGTGATCGGGTCCGGAATCTTCACGCTGACGGGTACGGCGGCGGCGGGAAAAATCGAGAAAATCGAGTCGGTTTTCCACGCCACCATTCTCGATCTGCTCACGCAGGGCGTTCACGCGGGCTCCATGATGGGCCGGCAAGGTGCGGGGCCGGCCATCTCCATTTCGTTTTTGCTGGTGGCTGTGGCTTGCGTGTTCGCCGGGCTGTGCTACGCGGAACTGGCCTCGATGATTCCGGTGGCGGGCAGCGCTTACACCTATTCCTACGCAATCCTGGGGGAAATTTTCGCCTGGATTATTGGGTGGGATTTGATCCTGGAATACGCGGTTTCGAACATGTCCGTGGCGGTGGGATTTTCGGCCTATCTTCAGGATTTAGGCGACAACCTGATCGGGTATCATCTGCCGGCGGCGATTGCCTATCCGGCATTTGCGGCGGAGGGGCAGCCGAGCGGCGTGTTCAACATTCCGGCGCTGGTGATCACGATGCTGGTGACTTGGGTTTTGGTGCGGGGCGTGCGGGAGAGCGCGGGCGCCAATACGGCCATGGTGGTGATTAAGATTGCGGCAATCGTCCTGTTTTGCGCCGGGGCGGCGAACGCGATCAAGGTGGAGAACTGGAAGCCGTTTGCGCCCAACGGCTTCTCGGGAATCCTCACGGGCGCTTCCATCGTCTTCTTTACGTATATCGGGTTCGATTCGATTTCCACGGCCGCCGAGGAGTGCAAGAAGCCGCAGCGCGATTTGCCGTTCGGGATTATCGCAACGTTGATCGTCTGCACGATTTTGTATGGCAGCGTGGCGCTGGTGTTGACCGGCATTGCGAAATACCAGACGCTCAATACGGATTCGCCGGTGGCCGACGCGTTGAAAGCTTTGGGCTATAACCGGCTTCGCGTGATTGTGACGTTCGGCGCGCTGATGGGAATGATGTCGTCATTGCTGGTCTATCAGTACGGGCAGGCGCGGGTGTGGTTTGCAATGTCGCGCGATGGCCTGCTCCCCAAGATGTTCGCGAGCGTGCACCCGGTCTATCAGACACCGCATATCAGCACCTGGATCGCGGGGCTGGTGGTCGGGATTCCGGCGGGGCTTTGGGATATTGCGACGTTTGCGGAGCTTTCGAACATCGGGACGCTGTTTGCGTTTGTGCTGGTTTCGATCGGGGTAATCGTGTTGCGCAGGAAGCAGCCGGACCGGCCGCGCAGTTTTCGGGTGCCACTGGTTCCGCTGGTGCCGATTCTGTCGATTGTCTGTTGTCTGGTGCTGATGATGGGCTTGCCGCTGATTACCTGGGTCCGTTTTTTTGTCTGGCTGGCGATGGGGTTGGCAATTTACTTCATCTTTAGCCGGCGACATAGCACGCTGGAGACTGCGGGGTAATGGTGCAAGTTCGCAAGACCGAACCGCGGGACGCGGCGGCGCTGTTGCGATTGATTGTGGCGTTAGCGGATTACGAGAAGCTTTCGCCTCCGGATGAGGCTGCGCAACAACGATTGATTCGCGATCTCTTCGCGGAGAGGCCCAAGGTGGAGTCGCTGATCGCAGAGGTGAATGGAACGGCCGCGGGTTACACGTTCTTTTTCGAAACATACTCCACCTTTCTCGCGTTGCCGACGTTGTTCCTGGAAGACCTGTTCGTGCTGCCTGAGTTTCGCGGACAAGGCGTTGGCGCGGCGCTCTTCCGGACGATGGCGCAGGAGGCGTGGGTGCGCGGGTGCGGGCGAATGGAATGGACGGTGCTCGATTGGAACCAGCTAGCCATCGATTTTTACGAGCGCTTTGGGGCGAATCGCTCGGCCGATTGGCTGCCTTACCGTTTGCTCCGCTCGGAACTGGACGCGGTGCGGCTGGCTCCCTAACGCTTGGCTTGGTGCAGGCGTGATTCGAGCAGTGCCTGGGCGGCACGACGGCCGGAGGCAAGCGCGCCATCGATGGAAGCGTTTTCCGCGTAATCGCCGCACCGGAAGAGGTTCGGGCGGACGAGCGCGGGGCGAGGTTGGTAAGTGTTTTGAACCGGCTGTGCGTAAGGTATGGTGTACGTGCGCAGGTGTTGCCAACGCGCGACACCGGCTCCGAACCAATCGGTAAGCTGCGCCCGGACGTCCGATTCGGGCACCGGTTCCAGAACAGACACGGAGATCAAACAGGCACCGGGCGGCGCATAGCTTGGCGCGACTGAACTGAGGACTGCGCAGTTGTTCACTGGGCCCTGGCCATCGCCATTCAGAATGAGGATCGCTTCCGGTGTGGGGGGCTCTTCGGCTGCGTAGTAGAAGCAAACTACGGATCGGGAAGAGGTGGGCGGAGTTTCGCCAAGCAGGCGCGCTGCTTCAGGCTCTTCGGCTGCGATCACAGTGGGGCCGGAGGGGAGATTGGTGACGCGGGTATTCAGCCGCACATCGAGTTCGTGCCCGACCTGCAGAGGGATGGCTTCCATACCGTGGCTGGGCAAGGCGGTCTCTCCTTCGGAGAACATGCGGAAGATGAACTCGAAGAGGCGGCTGGAGGTGGAGAGCTCGCGATCGAGGAAGATGCCGCCGAAGAACGGGCGAAAGAAGCGGTCCACCATTTTGCTGCTGAAACCCTGGGCTGCAAGGGCGGCGGCTGTGGACGTTTCAGGTCGCGTGAAGAGTTCCGCGAGGGGCACGCCGGTCACGGAGGTGCGGAGCGAAGCCACGCGGAGTTTGTCGGTGAAGGTGCCGATAGGAGAGGCGAGGCTGGAGACGGCATCCGCGGGGTGTCGCCAGGGGTCGGCCAAGTGGTGGAACTTCCCTTCGAAACGGATCATTGCGCCAGGGTAGAAGGGCTTCAGCTTGAGCGCTTCATAATTCAACAGGCGGCGGCATTCGGGATAAGCGGTGAGGAGTACCTGAAAGCCGCGATCCAGGCGGAAGCCTTCGAAAGATATCCGTGCGGACCCGGCCTCCAACGCCATCGGAGGCTTCGAAGACGATACATTCGACGCCTTGCGATTTCAGTTCGCGGGCACAGCTAAGACCGGCCAAACCCGCGCCGATGATGGTGACGGGCTCGTTCACGGCCTTGCGGGCATGCTCTCAGCGGCGAGCACTTCGACCGAGTTGCCGGCCGGGTCAGTAATGTAACAGGAGCGCGTGCCATCGCGGTGCAACTTGAGCGCGCCGAACTGCTCCGCCGCGGGATGAACGAAGCCGATGTGTGCGGGGTGCTGTTCGGGAATGACCAGGGCAAGGCGGATGTTAGCAAAGCCAAGAAGGGCCCAGGTAGGGTCCTGGTATTCGATGGTGCATTGAAAAGTTTGCGTGTACCAGTCGACGGCGGCGGCCACGTTGGTGACGGGAACCGCTATGTGATCGATGGAGTTGAGGCTGGGGGCGCTCATACTCACGATGCTAGCAAGCTCTCAGCCGCCGCCATGCCGGAAAGAGCCGCACCTTCGACGCGGGGACCCTGGAACATGTCGCCGGCGAAGAGCAGAGGCGCGGCGTGGTCAATCCGAAGGAAAGGCCGGGGGTCGGGCTGGATGGGCATGCTGAAACGCCAACGGTGCAGGAGGGGCATGCGGGCCGGGCCGGAGAGCCAGGGTTTGGCCTGTTCCAGAAGGTAATCGATGATGACGCGATCGGCTACGTTCCAGTGGTCGCGGCTGAAATCGGCACTGGCATGGATGGTGAGAGCGGTGACCTCCGGTGAGATTCCCTTGGCGCGATTGTCGCAGATGAAGGAAAGTGGACCCTCTTGAAAACGGAGAGCTCCCGGAGGGGGAAGCAGACTGGGTTTGTCCAGGCTGGCGAGGAGCGCGATGCAGGGATGATACTTCAGGGCATCGAGTTCGGCCCGCTGTTGCTCGGGCAACTCGGAGCCGCCCAAGTCCAGAAGATCGAGCGCCTGCGGGACGGGGGTGGTGACGATGAGCGCCTGCGCGGAGAGTGTCTGGCCGGATTCCAGAACCGCCACCCAGGTCTTCTCCGTTTGCTGAAGCCGAACGACTCGGTGACGGGGACGAACATCGATGCCGCGCGCCAGGTGTTTTGCGATGGCGTTCATTCCCCCGGTACCTTGAAACCGCGGGTGACCATCTTCGGTGGAAGGGTGCTGAGGCGTGCCGATGCCTCGGCACCACTCGTAGATCACGCCTTCGCGCTGCAGGTTTTCGACAAGGGAAAGGAAGCGCGGGTTGCGGGCCGTAATGAACTGTGCGCCATGGTCGTAAACGCCTTCGTCCACGCGGCGGGTCGCCAAGCGACCGCCAACGCCCCGGCCTTTATCGAGAACGGTGGTCTCCCAGTTCGCGTCATGGAGCAGGCGCGCGGCATTCAATCCGGCCATGCCGGCGCCAATGATCAGACAAGTCTTCACGTTGCGGAGATAGGCCGCAAGTTACTCAAGCCCCCATCGACACCAATCACCTGTCCGGTTACCCAGCTTTGTTCAGGATCGAGGAGCCACGCGAGCGCGCTCGCCACTTCAGCGGGCTCCCCGATACGGCCGAGCGGGTGCATACTCACGGACATCTTCAACGCGGCTTCGCTCTCGGTTAATTTTTTAGTGAGCGGTGTTCGAATCAAGCCGGGCGCAACGCAATTCACGCGAATGTGTTGGCGGGCGTAAGAGGCTGCCGCGGAGACGGTAAGTCCGATAATTCCGGCTTTGGCGGCCGCAATCGCTTCGTGGTTTGCCAGGCCGACACGGGCCGCCACGGATGATACCAGCGCAATGGAACCCCCGGTGCGCAGCATCGCTCGCGCGCCGGCGCGAACGGTTGCAAAAGCAGATGTGAGATTTGCGGCGAGGGTATCGGAGAATTCGGCTTCGGAGGTAAGGTGCGCGGGCTTCAAAATGAGCGATCCCACGCAATTTGCTACACCATCCACGCGGCCATGGAGTTCCATGGCTTCGGCGAAAACGGCGTCTACCTGATCGAAGCGGGTAGCCTCAACGGAGGCGCCGTGTGCCCCTAACTCTCCCGCGAGCAAGGCAATCGGCCCGGGCGTTCGGCCGGCCAGAATCAACTTTGCACCGCGCGCGGCTAACCGCCGGGCGAGCATGGAACCGATTCCACCGGCAGCGCCCAAAATCACGATTACCGGCGAGCTTTCCATCCGTTCCTCATACCCTGGGGGATGCTTTGCGGGGGAATTTAGCGCTAAAACTTCAGATCTTTGGGGGCTCGCTGACGCCGCCGGGAGCGGAAAGCACCACCAGATCCACACGACGGTTGCGGGCACGGCCGGCCTCCGTTTCGTTAGATTCCACGGGAACGGTATCCGCATATCCAGCAGCCGAAAGACGGAACCGGCTGGTTCCGTAGCGCTCTTCGAGAGCTTTCAAAACCTGAACCGCGCGAGCGGCAGACAGTTCCCAGTTGCTGGAAAAGCGCGAGCTGTGAATCGGGACGGAATCAGAATGACCCTCGAGCCTGACGGGATTCGGCACGGCGGAAAGAGCGGAGGCAACCTTGGCAAGGCTCGGGAACGAGTCCGGCTGAACACGGTCTTCACCGGGCGAGAAGAAGGAGGCTTCGCCCAGTGTGATTACCAGACCGCGGGTTTCGAGACTCATCCGCATTTTGCCGGAATCGAGCTCTTCGGCAAGCTCTTTTTCCAGCAATCGCATGGACGGAGTAAGGTCGGCAAACCTGGGGTCAGCGGGCGGCGCGGTAAGCGGGTTGCGATTCGTGGGGGTTGCCGCGGCGCGATGTCCAAAAGCCTTTTCTACGGATTGCGAGACTTTGTGCGCTTTCGTTTTGTTGGTCTCCGAAGAGGCAAACATCACGACGAAGAAGGCGAACATGAGCGTGATGAAATCAGCATAGGAAATCAGCCAGCGATCGTGATTGGCAGGAGCGGCGAGTTTGCGGCGTCTCGGCATCTTATGGGTGCAGTTCAGTGGCGGCAGTTCAGGGGGCAAGTTCAGGCAGGAGAGGAAACGGGGCGGGCCGCTGGCGCGGGGCGTTCGCCACGCTGGCGCGCCGGAGGCTTCGGGCGCGAAACATAGGGTTCGAGCTTCAGACGAAGTAAAGTGGGGTTCAGCAGTTCCGCGATGCCTATCACGCCATCGAGAGTCAGCTCGCGAATCTGGGTAAGGTGGGCGGACCGCGCCCTCAGCTTCGCGGCGATGGGCAGCAGAATCAAATTCGCGAGCGCCACGCCGTATACCGTGGCGACAAAGGAAACTGCAATACCGCGGCCTACTTCGTCCATGTTTTCGAGGTGCTTCATCACTTGGATCAGGCCAAGCACCGCGCCGATGATTCCGACCGTGGGAGCGTACCCGCCGGCTGTCTCAAACACCTTGGCCTGATCCTCTCGGAGAAACTCTTCCGCGTCGAGTTCCAACTCCATGATGCCGCGGATTTGTTCAGTGGGCGTGTTGTCAACTACCAGGCTCAATGCTTTTCTCATGAAAGGATCTTTCATGGCGAGAGCCTCCGCTTCAAGTGAGGTCAAGCCCTCTTTTCTGGCTCTGGTAGCGAGATGAATCATCTCGTCCATAACTTGATGGAGCACCACCGGGCGATCGAAAAAGACCAGTTTGAAACTAAGTGCCGTGCCGCGCAAGATTGCAAAAGGCGTGGAGATTAGAACGGCCCCTAGGGTTCCGCCCACCACCATAAGACCGGCGGTAAGTTGGGCGACATCTTGGATGCTGCCTCCCTCAAGGAGCAGGCCGCCAATTACACTGCCGAGCGCAACGAACACTCCCGCGAGAGTTGCGAAATCCGGATTACTGCGCTGGGTGGAATTCATCGGTTTTCAGACGGGTATCTGATCGTCAGGGCAGCAGAAAAACTTTAGTGAAAAAAAGTTTCTAAAATCTAAAACCGCCGCCGATAAGATTTTATGAAAAGAAGGGAAACAGACGAAAGCTCCTTCGAAGAGGAACGGCGGGAAGCACTGGAGAGTGTAACCATGGGATTGCTCGAAAGGCCGAATGACCCGGTTACGCGATCGGCTTGCGCCTATCTGTTGAAACATTTGCGCGCCGCTTCGGAAGACGAAAACCGTTTTGCCCTGGTAGCGTGACATTTCAAGAAAGGGGTGCCAGCGCTGGCACGGGCGGGCAACGGACCTCATCGATGGCGAACCCTAGCCTGTTCCCCACCGTGGCGATCTGGCCGTGAAACTTCAACTTGCCGTTAATGGTGAGATCGAGCGGCTTCTCCACCGGGTAATCGAATGTGAGAACATCGCCAACTTTAATGGCCATCATGTCTTTCAGGAGTAGTGACGGTCCATCCAATCGGACCTGCGCTTCCATCAAGGCCCCGCCAATCAAGTCGAAAATTCGAATGTGCTCGTTGCTGGTGGATTCCGTCTTTCGAACCGACCATTGCTGATCGAATTTTTGACGCATCATCTTGATGATGATGGAGGGCATGGCGATGTTCATCATGCCAATGGTTTCGCCGATTCGAATTTCGATTGCAATTGCCACAACGGCTTCGCTGGGAGCCAGAATCTGCAGAAACTGCGGCTCCGTCTCCATGGACTCGATACCGAAATCGATAGAGGTTACACCTTTCCACGCTTCTTTCAGGTCGCGAAGGATAATGCGAAAGAGTCCTTCGAGCAGGTTTTGTTCAATCTCGGTGATTTCGCGTTGAATAGTGGCGGATGCTTTTCCATTCCCGCCGAGCAAGATCTCGAGTATGGGAAAAATGATGGACGAGTTCAGTTCCAGAACCGCATTGCCATCATAGGGCCGCATGTTCAAGGACACGACGCATGTGGGGGAAGGCAAGCACTCCAGGAATTCCGCGTACGATAGCTGCTCGACGCTCACCAGGTTCACGATGAGATAAGAACGCAGGTAAGCGGAAAGGCTGGAAACCAGGTTCCGGACAAAGTTGTCGTGCAGCATGTGTATAGCACGAAGCTGCGATTTTGCAATGCGATCCGGGCGCCGAAAGTCGAACAGCTCGGCCTTTTTTGAGAGATGATCTTCGCCGGTTTGCGTTTGCAGGTTCTGGAATACGGCATCGATTTCCCGCTGGGAGAGTTGGGTCATAGTTAGGCGAGGTAATCGAACAGGGTTTTCGTTTGCACTTTCGATTCGGCGGCAAGCGCTGCCTGCTCTTGAATGTTTCCTTGGTTAATCGCCAGCGATGCTTCCACGGTGTCGGCATCCCTTATGGCGCTGATTTGAGCTTTCAAGGAGAGATCGAGAGACTGCGCATTGTTTAGCGCCGTAGTGAGATGGTTCTCAACGGTTCCGTAAAAGCTCTGTTGCGTTCCAAGATACGTGGCTACGGTGTGCAAGGAGTCGATTGCCGCGGTCGTTGCCGCAGTGTCGTTGGCATTCAGCGCCAGCACAGCCTGGTTGACCGCCGCAAAGATATTGTTTGCCGTCGGAACATCGGAGGTATCGCGCTGATCGAAGATATCCTGCGCGGACCTGGCATAAGGGAAAGAGGCGCCGGACGAATCCTGGACTTCCCTGGTGGCCGGGGTGCTTTGGAGACGCGTGACGCCGTTCGTGGCCGCTGCGTTGTATTGGTAAGGAGCGCTGCTCGCGTCACCGCCGAAAATGTAACGGCCTTCGACCGTGGTAGCGGTAAGAGCTACGAGCTGCTGTTGGAAGCCCTGGATTTGCTGCGCGATTCCGGCGCGATCTTGGGCTGTTGGGAAGCTGAGACCCTGTCCCGCCAGTTGGGTGATCTTGTCCACCAGTTGGACGGCAGAGGTAAGCGAATCGTCGGCAGATGTCGTCTCGGCTTGAACACGCCCCAGGTTCGCTTGTGTTTGTGTGTTGGCGGACCGCTGAGATTCCAATTGCAAGAGCGTCCCGATCTGGTCCGGTGCGTCGGAAGCGGATTGCACTTTGAACCCTGAAGACAGTTGTCCCTGGGCGATTGAGTTCTTCAGTTGCAGCCGATTCAGATCGGCCAGGAAACGTTGAGCAGCAGGATTCAGATTAGGAAGCATGGTGATGGACCTTAGACGCTGGTAAGGATGCCGAGCGCCGATTGCGCAATTTGATCGAGCACGTTAATGAGCTTGGCCGCCGCGCTATAGGCCTTTTGAAATTCAGTGAGTTTTACGGCTTCGGCATCGAGAGAAACACCGGAGAATTGCGACCGCAGCGATTGAGCTTGCGTCACTGCTTGCTGTCCGAGATCGGCGGCGCTCTTTTGCGTCGCGAGCTGTTTCCCTATTCCGCCCGCGATCTCGCCGAAAAACTGGGTGAAGCTGAATCCATTCACCTGGTCTGCCGCGGTAGCGCCCTTTCCCACGGCAGCGACGGCGAGGGCGATACCGTTGCTCACGGAAGGCGGGCCGGAGGAGATGGTCGCAATTTGATCGGGAGTGAAGCCGGAGACCACCGAAAGCGAGGCCGCGGTTTTGGTTGGGTCAGTGGCGCTATAAGTAAAGATCGGAACTCCGGGCTGTACGGGCGGCCCCTCCGAGATCACGCCGGAAGTCAGCAAAGAGTTTATGCGGTCGGCAAAGCTCTTTGCCAGCGTATTCAGGCTGCCAACTTGGTTTCGGTCACCTTGGAGAGAAGGGAGCGTCGTATTTCTGAATTGAAGCAAGCCGGCCAGAGAGCCTCCTGAAACGCGACTCGTAATGTCGTTGCCGTTACTGTCCAAAATCTGTTCCGGTGGCGTGCCGTTCGGATTAGGCGGGGCAGTCGTGGGCAAGGGCGCAAGAGCCGCGCTTAACGAATATTGCTGTGCCCCTAATACGAGAGGGATCTGCCCGCCGAGCAGGACATCGGTCCCGCCATTCGCGCCGGGACGAGTGGAAATGTTCGCGAGCGACGAAAGCTTCTCCAGGGCGTTCTCCAACTTCGCGTCCCGTCCAGCGTCGCTGGTGCCGCTTTGCTGCTGAGAGACGTTATATCCCTGAATTTCAGCGGAGAGGGCATTAATCTGGGCCACTTGAGCCTGAATCTGGCGCCCCGCGTCTGCGCCTGCTTGCGTGAACGATGAGGAAATCTGATTGAAAGCCGTGGCGACATCGGTCGCGGCTGAAACAACGGCTTGCCTCGATGAGCTGCTCGCAGGAGCAACGCTCAAATCGGAGAACTTGTTGAAGAGGGACGTTAATGCGGCAGGAATACCGGACGCTCCCGAGACGTCGAACAATCCTTCCACGCCGCCAAGGTTCGAAACCTGCTGCTGCGCGGTGCCGAGATTGTTCAGCTGCGAGCGAACGGCGGAATCCAGGTGCGTGTCACGCGTGCTGGAACTGGAAACTGCAACTCCGCCAGCCAAGCCAGACTGGGAGTCAAACGAAAGAGAAGTAAAATCCACCGTTTGCGCCGAATAGCCCGGGGTGGAGGCATTATCGACATTGTTTTGCGTAATCTGGAGAGCGCGTTGGTAGGCAGTTAAAGATTGAGAAGACGCGTTGATTGAGGCAAATAAGCTGGCCACGATTATGCCTCGACGCAGAGGTTCGGTTGCCAGCCGCTCGAAGAGAAACCGCGCAGCTGCGCCCGCCGATCCACAGAAGACAGGGCGATCGCGCTCAAAGAGGCGGCTTGGCTGAGTTTGTTTCGAAGATTTACCAGCGAGGACTTTGCAGGTAAGGAAGAATCACGCCGGGCCGCTGCCTCAATCTCCCCAAAAGAACCAGCCATGCGCTCCAGAAGCTTCTGTGCACTCTCCAACTGCTCCAAATCAGCGTTTACCAAAGACGCCATCACCGTTTGGAGATCCACCTCTGCCTCCTCCAGAATGCGGCAAGCCATTAGATTTCTCATGACGCCCGTCCGGCAACCAGAGTCTCTGAAACAAGAGCCTTGCTTATCAGCGAGGGCTGGACGGAGTAAGAGCCGTTTTGAACGGATTTCGCGATCTGGTGCAGTCTCGCATCGCGAGCCGCGTTGTAGCCACTCACCGCGACAGAGGCTCCGGACAGCTCCACGGAATCCCCGTTGAGGCGGAAGGAAGCACCAGACCCTTTCGCTGATGAGCCGCGAGCCTGATCAATATCACCGGTACGCGCGGCCGTGCTTCCGGAAATTGCATTGCGGTCATCGATTTTCATCGCATTCTCCTAAAGTGCATATCGGTTGGCAGAAACAAACTTTTAAGGAATTCGCTCAAAGATCTTGTAAGCTCATGACACCAGCCGCTCGTAGTCCGCGGCTCATGGTTTTCAGGGCGTGTTTGTGTATTTGAGACACGCGCGACTCATTTACATTCAGTACGACTCCGATTTGTTTCATGGTCATACTCCGCAGGTAATAAAGGAGCACTACTTTCCGGGAGCGGGGTGGGAGCACGGATACGGCACGCACCAAAAACTTCACTGTCTGGCCATGCTGATGCAGACGGTCGGGATGGGAATCCGGCCCGGCAAGAACTCTGTCTATTGCTTCGGAGTCGCGCGAATCCCGCAAGGGGGAGTTGCAGGAGCAGGTGTTCCAAATGTGCAAACGCCGCTTGCGCAGGCTTTCAATTTCTACTCCCAGGCGTTCACTGAGTTCTTCTTCGGACGGTTCGCGGCAGAGATCGGATGTTAAGTTGCGGGTTTCCGCATCCAGCCGGCGCTGCCAACGGCGCAACCCGCGCGAAGCAGAATCCAATTTCCGCAAACTGTCCAGGATTTCCCCTCGAATCCTGTGCCGGGCGAAGCTGCTGAACGGAACTTCCTCGCCGGCTCTATAGGAGTAGCTTGCATTTACCAGCCCGACGTGACCAGCCTGGACGACATCGCTCATCTCTACTGAAGCGTGAGCGGGCAAGCTGCCGTAGATCTGGCACGCGATCATGCGAACAAGCGGGAGATATTGCAGAACCAGGCTTTGTCGACTCGGTTCCTGTTCGCGCAATCGTATTTGGCAAGGGTGAATGGACGATTCAGTAGGAGGATGCGGCATTCTGAAACATGTTGGTTGCCGCGAAGGCCGGAAATTCTCAAGCATTCCTCTCCAGAGATCATCGGCGGTAGCGGCAAAGAACTTTAGGGTGCCGGGTTCAGAAATACCGAGAAAAATATTCTAAAGTTTCTACAACATGAACCGATGGTATGTTCACCCGCCCTATGTCCGAACCCCCGAAATTGATCTGGATCTCCTCGACCGAACCTGACCAGGTGGAAACAGCCGTTCTTGGGCAGCTTGCCGCTGACGATGTACTGGTGTTGAGCGACCCCGGCGAGGCAAGCCGGTTTTGCCGTATGAATCATGCAGGCGTGATCATGGCGAATTGGTCCGGTCCTGGCGACGTTCTGCAGGTGATCGAGGAGTTGCGCCGCGAAAACGAAACCGTGACGATTTTCGTTCGCGACCCCCGTGCCACCGCCGACGATGTCTTCGCCTTGGCGCAAATAGGCGTGGCGAGGATATTTACCGGAGACGTGGCTGAGCGAATCCTCGATGAGGTCGCGATCGCAATCGAAGACTTCGATCTCAAACGAAAAAGGAGTGTCCAGCGGGAAAGTCGGCCTGCCTGGCAATGCAGTCTCATCGGCGAAAGCGACGCCATGCTGCAGATCTGTGAGATTGTCCGGCTGGTGGCGGGGCGGCGCTCGACTGTATTGATTTCTGGCGAAACAGGCACAGGAAAAGAGGTGGTGGCACGCGCTTTGCATCAGGCGAGTCCGCGCTCCGGGCTGCCGATGGTTGCTGTGAACTGTACGGCGATCCCAGAGAACCTGCTGGAAGCTGAGTTGTTCGGATACGTTCGGGGTGCATTCACGGGAGCGCAGCAAATGCGGACTGGCCGGTTCGAGCAGGCGCACAAAAGCACGTTGTTCCTGGATGAAATCGGCGACATGCCCCTTGATTTGCAGGGTAAACTGCTGCGCGTGCTGCAAGAGCGCGAGTTTCAGCGCCTGGGTAGCTCAGAGACGGTGAAAGTGGACGTTCGCATTGTGGCCGCTTCAAATCTGGACCTGCTGGAGCGCGTGCGGCAGGGTCTGTTCCGCGAAGATCTTTACTACCGGTTGAACGTGGTTCCTTTGCGCATGCCGGCATTGCGCGAGCGGCCGGAAGATATCGCTAACCTGGCGAATCACTTTATCCAGAAGATCTGCCGGGAGGAAGGTATGCCTTCCAAAACGCTTTCCGGCACGGCCCTGCCGAAGCTCAGTTCCTATAGCTGGCCGGGGAACGTGCGGCAGTTAGAGAACGCAATCGAGATGGCTGTGGTAATGAGCGGGGCGCGAACGGTGCTGACCGGCGCGGATATCCGGTTGCCAGTGGCTGCCGAAACGCAGGTACGGTCGACGGCGTCGCTAGCTCTGCCGGATCATGGGCTGGATTTCGAAAAAACCGTGTCGCAATTTGAACGCAACATTCTTTCGCAGGCTCTTCGACGCACCAACGGCAACAAGAAACTTGCGGCGGACATGTTGGGGCTGAAACGGACGACTCTTTCGGCGAAGGTTCGGATCTTGGAAACCATGACGGGTTGCGCTTTGGCCTAACTTACAGCAACGTAATCGGGTCGACATCGATCACCAGCGCGGTGGCGCCCCACTTTTTGTTCCGCGCGAATTCCTGAGCGTTGCGGAGCAGTTCATTGAGCAGTTTGCGACTGGCCGATTTGATCAGAAATTGATAGCGGTATTCGGATTTCAGCCGGGGCACAGGGGCCTCCGCCGGGCCCATAATTCGAATCTTCTCCGGCGCGGGACCCAGATGCGCGGCAAGTTCGGCGCTCATGCGGAGCGCATCTTCCTGCTTATCGCTGCGCACCAACAGATTCGCCAGCGCCGTGAACGGCGGGTAATGCATGGCTTTGCGGAACTGCAGTTCCTTTTCGTAGAAAGTGGCGTAGTCCTGTGAAGCGGCAAGGCGCACGGCGTAATGTTCGGGATTCACCGTTTGCACCAGCACAATTCCCGGCAGCGTTCCCCGCCCTGCGCGGCCGGCGACTTGCGTGATCAATTGAAATGTTCGTTCGGCGGCTCGGAAGTCCGGCAAGCCAAGGCCTGTATCCGCGGAGACCACGCCGACCAGCGTGACGTTCGGGATGTCGTGACCTTTGGCGATCATTTGCGTGCCTACCAGAATGTCGTAGTTCTTTTCGCGGAAGTTTTGCAGAATCGTTTCGTAGTGGTGTTTGCCGCCGACAGTATCGCGGTCCAGGCGCGCAATCCGCGCAGCGGGGAACTGCTGGTGCAGCTCTTCCTCCACCTTCTCCGAACCCAGGCCCAGAAAGTGAATGTGCTCGCTTTCGCATTTGGGGCAGGTTTCGGGAACCTTCTCCGCGTAATTGCAGTAATGGCAAAGCAGGCGCCGGTCGCGGCGGTGCCATGTCAGCGTAACGGAACAGTTTACGCACTGAATGCGCTCTCCACACGCGCGGCAGGCCACGAAGCTGGAGAAGCCGCGACGGTTCAACAGCACGATGGTTTGTTCTCCCGATTCCAGGCGCGACTGCAACTGCTCCAGCATGGCGCGGGAGAACGTGGCTTGCTTCAGCGTCTCCAGAAATTCCTGCCTCATATCGATCAAGTCGACCCGCGGCATAGGCCGGGACCCTACCCGGCATGGCAGTTCAAGCAACCTGTATTTGCCTTGTTGCGCGTTGTAGCGGCTTTCCAGGCTCGGTGTCGCGGACCCCAGGACGACGCATGCACCGGAATGCTGGGCGCGGACGAGCGCGACATCGCGGCCGTGATAGCGCGGGTTTTCTTCCTGCTTATAGCTTTGATCATGCTCTTCGTCAACCACAATCAGGCCTAGATTGCGAACCGGGGCGAACACGCAGGAGCGCGTTCCCACCACCACGCCCGCCGCACCGGACCTGATCTTCCGCCACTGGCCCGTGCGTTCGGCATCGCTGAACGCGCTGTGCAGAATGGCAACGCGGTCGCCGAAGCGCGCGAAGAACTGCCCGGCCATAGCGGGCGTGAGGGCAATTTCAGGCACCATCAAGAGAGCGCTCAATCCGCGCGCGAGAGTAGCTTCAATGGCTTTGAGATAGACTTCGGTTTTGCCGGACCCGGTGACGCCATGTAGCAGAAACGTTTGAAAAGTTCCCGCGCCCAGGCTGGCTTCGATGGCGTGCAAGGCTTCCGCTTGCATAGGATTCAGATCGTGGGCCGTGTAAGGAGAATCCGCGGGCGTGGCGGGCGCATTTTCTGTTACCTGAATCAGCTTGCGGCGGGCGAGCGAACGCGCGGCAGGGCCAGCGTTTTTCACCTGGAGTTCCACCTCTGCAAGATTGTGGGAACCGGGGTGGAGGTCGAGATAAGCCAACAGTTCGCGTTCAGCCTTGGGACGCTTCTCTTCAGGAACGGCCGAGCCGATGCCGGAGACGGAGAGTGACGCTGAGGGCGCCCGCAGATAGTCGCGTTCGGTACGCGTCTGCTCCGAAACGACCAAACCGCGCTTTTCGAGTGACTTCAGCGTTCGGTCCGCCAGCGGGAATTTCTTTTGAAGATAAGCCGCGGATAAGGACCGGTGTTCCAGCGCGCCCAGAAGCTGCACCGTCTGATCCTCGGCGGCGGAGGCGAAAAGCAATTGGCGCGCGGCGTCCCGGCCCGAATCGGTGAGGGACCAAATCTTGCCCGAGCGAATCTCTGAGGCGAGGGGGAGCATCGAACGAAGCACCTCCCCCAAGGGCGAGCAGTAGTAACCAGAGATCCAGCGGGCGAGGGCAAGAATGTCGGGGCCGACGACGGGCTCCGTGTCGATGAGGCGGAGCGCTTCGCGGGCAGGCGCCGAGGGCGGGTCGTTGTGGCACGCGAGGATGACGCCCGTGAGTTTTCGGGTGCCGAAAGGGACAATAAGGCGGCAGCCCACCTGAACGCGGTGCTGCAGGGTTACGGGGAGTGCGTAAGTGAAATGCTGATCGAGAGGAACGGGAAGACTTACATCACAGAAGCGAAAGGCCAACAATGAAAGTTTACGAGATTCGCGAACCGAAGGGCACCGAAGCAGTGGTTTTGGGCGAGCGCCCCGAGCCGAAGGCTGGTTATGGAGAGGTGTTGGTGAAGCTGCGCGCTGCTTCGCTGAATTACCGGGACTTGGCTGTGGCAAAGGGGGATTACGGAAAGAGCGTGGTTTACCCGATTGTTCCGCTGTCCGATGGCGCGGGCGAAGTGGTGGGGCTCGGACCCGGCGCGACAAGGTGGAAAATCGGCGACCGGGTTGCGGGCATTTTTATGCAGGGCTGGATGTCAGGCTCTCCCGACGCGGAGAAGGTGAAGACCGCGCTCGGTGGCGGAGAAGATGGTGTTCTTTCGGAGTTCCGGGCGTTCTCGCAAGACGGATTGGTTCGCATACCGGAACACTTGTCCTACGAGGAAGGAGCCACGCTTCCCTGCGCGGCCGTTACGGCCTGGAACGCGCTGAAAGGTCTGCAGCCGGGTGAGACCGTGCTGATTCAGGGCACAGGCGGCGTTTCGATCTTCGCCTTGCAGTTCGCGAAAATGGCTGGCGCGCGGGTGATTGCAACATCGAGCAGTGATGAGAAGTTGGAACGCGTACGCGCGATGGGCGGCGATGTCCTGGTGAACTATAAGACCACGCCCGATTGGGAGAAGCCGGCCCACGGGGTGGATCGCGTGGTGGAGGTCGGTGGCGCGGCCACGTTGGGCAAATCGATCAAGGCGGTAAGAGATCGGAGGCACCATAGCGCTGATCGGCGTGTTGGGCGGCGGCGGTGAAGTGGATCCACGCCCGATTCTGATGAAGAGCATTCAATTGCGCGGCATCTATGTAGGGTCGCGCGAGATGTTCGAAGAGATGAATCGTGCAATCGGGCAGGCCAAGCTAAAGCCTGTGATCGATCGCGTGTTCCCCTTTGCCGAAGCGCCCGCGGCTTATCAGCATCTGGCGAGCGGCGCGCACTTCGGCAAAGTCGTAATCGGATTCTGAACTATTGCTCGTTATCGGTGGCGATCTGCTCCGCGCCGTGAAGATAGGGAATCCCCTTTTCCATCCAAGCCGGTTTGGGTCCGCCTTTCAGTTCGAAATCGAAGTACTGGGCAAGGCGGCGGGCATAGTCCTTCTGGTTGGCGCGGCGTTGCAGGTGATGCGGTTCGCCTTGGTAGCTGAATAAGTAAACCTCTTTGCCTAACCGGCGGAGCGCAAGATAATACTCGATTCCCTGGTACCACGGCACGGCGTCATCGGCATCGTTATGGACCATCAGGAGCGGGGTCTTCACGCGGTCGGCCTGGAAAATCGGGCTGTTCTCGATGAAGCGCAAGGGATATTCCCAGAGGGTGCCCCCAATACGGCTCTGCGTCTTTTCGTATTGGAACTGGCGGGGCAGGCCGGTGCCCCAGCGGATTCCGTCATACGCGCTGGTCATGTTCGCGACCACAGCCCCGGCCTCCACGGCTTTGAATCGCGAGGTCTGAGTAATCATGTACGCGATCTGATAGCCGCCCCAACTATGGCCCTGGATGCCGATATTGGCTTCATCGACGAATCCGCGATGCACAACTTCATCAACGCCGCCCAACACGCACTTCAGCGCGCTCTGTCCGGGGTATCCGGTGGTGTAGACGATATCCGGCGTGAAGACCAGATAGCCGTTACTGACGTAATACGGAATGTTGATGCTGTCCATGGGCTTCGGATCGACGAAATGATTCAGGTTCTGCGAGAGCCGCTCGTAGATGTAAACGATCATCGGGTACTTCTTCGAGGGATCGAAGTTTTCAGGCTTATAAAGAGCGCCTTGCAGCGGCACGCCATCCAGGTTCTTGAACGAGACCATTTCGACTTTGCCCCAAAGCAGCCCGGCTTGTTGAGGGTTCGCTTCCGTCACCTTCTTCATGTTCTTGAACGATGCGTTGGTGACCATCAGATCGGGGTACTGCTGATAAGTCTGGGCCGCAAGGACGAAGGTGTCCGCGTTCTTGGCTTTAATGGGCATGCCGTAATCGACAGGCGCCATGGTGAGTTGCGTCTCACCCAGATAGAACCCGGTATCACGCGTGACCACGTTTTCCGCGCGAAGGAGGAGAGGCTTAGCGGTGTCAATGGTCTTCTCTTCGGGATCGAGCTTCACATAACGCAGTTCCAGGTTCTGCTTGCGGCCCAGGCCCGCCGTGTAGTTGGTCGAGCGTGATCCATCGGCTGACAGCTCCCAGATATCGTAGTGGTCATAGACCAAAACGTTTTTCCCGTCTTTGCTCCAGCCGGCAAGCCCATAAGGCCGCGGAGTGCCGGGCGTATCGTTCTCTTCGGTCCAGAACTTCACGGGAAGCTTTTCGGTCAGGTTCACCGTCTTCGCCGAAGGAACGGCGGTAGCGCTCCAGTTTGCGCCATCGAAGGAGACAACGTACTTGCCATCGGGCGACCACGTTACATTGCCGGAATGCTTTTTCGCGAGCAGCGTGCGCTTCCCGGTTTCGGTGTCCACCAGATAGGAATCGGAGGCGCGCTCGCCATATTCCACCATGGGCCGGTATTCGCGATCATCGGAGCCCAGGGCGTAGCGGCCGTTTTCGCTGGGGGTGATCTCCGCCAGCTCCGCATCGGCCAGTTGCAGCATTTTGTGTTGCGGTACCAGGTAGACGGCGCGGTAAGAACGCGTGCGGTCCTGCGCGGCGCGGACTTTCTGCATGGGTTGGATGTGGTCGTCTTTGTAGTGCCAGAGGTCGAAGGAGACATCGTCGTCGTTAAGCGCGCCGGCCTTGCGTTCCGGCAGCGGTTCCGGAGCGGCGCCGAAGAACAGGCGCGTGCCATCTTTCGAAAAGTTGAGAGCCGCGGATTCCATGATGTGAAATCCAGCGCGAAAGCCGGGGGTTTCGGCCGCAGCAACGGCGACGGCTTGCGGCGCTTTGCGATCCCACAGATACAGTTTGAACTTC
The DNA here is from genome assembly GCA_963795835.1 of Bryobacterales bacterium. Classification (GTDB taxonomy): domain Bacteria; phylum Acidobacteriota; class Terriglobia; order Bryobacterales; family Bryobacteraceae; genus JALYXI01. The sequence continues at coordinate 130,163 of CAWCJC010000009.1, forward strand.
GGCTGTTTCGAAGCCGCATCGTCCCGATTGCTGACGAAGGCGAGTTCGTCCTGCTTATCGTCCCAGGTCAGCTTCTTGTATTGGCCTTTTCCGGTGAGCAGAGATTTCGGGGTCTCGGAACCTTTTGCCGGAACCAGGTAGACGCCATCCAGATCCTCTTTCGCGGATGCGACGGAGTAGCTCAGCGTCTGGCCATTTTTTAAGAAGCGAATATTCATCAACATCGGGCAGGGTTCTTTCGGTGCCGGAGTCAAGCTGGCGAATCACGAGATCGGTCCCGAGCGCCGGCTTGCCCGGCACAGGGCGCGTGACAGGAGCCTTGCTGTAGACAAGCACGGAATCGCCGCGCTCCGGGATGCCGAAGTCCTTTACTTTGGCGATGCGTGTGGGCGTTGCGGAAGCAAGATTGAACACCACCAGGTCGCCGGGCGGAAGTTCCGCGCGGGCGGCGGCACGAGTAGTGGGCCGTGGTGTATCGCCGGGCGCGGTCTTGCGGTCTTCCTTGGCTTTATCCATGTCGGCCTTTTTCGCATACGAAACGAACACCAGGTATCGCGAATCCGGCGTGAACGCCAGACGGATGGCACGGGGCCGCGCGGGACCTTCCGCGTTCGGGTCGGGGGGAAGAGGAGGCGGCAGTTGACCGGCGTTTTCGCGCATTTCCTTGCCGGTGGTAAGGTCGCGCACGATCACCTCACCATCTCCCTCCTGCGGGAACAGGCCGTAAGCCAGATAGCGGCCGTCATGGGAGAGCACCTGGCCGCCGATGGCGCGCCACGAATCGAAGTCCTTAAAGGTGAGAGGGCGCTTGGCCGCTATAGACCAAGTGGTGAGGATCAGAACGAGAGCGGATACTGTGCTGGCAGGACGGCGCATTTGTCGTAGTGTAGCGTTCCGAGACGTAGCGCGCGAGCCAGGAGTCCGCGGCGGCGGTTTCGTCCTCGGCGTTTCGAAGGCTGGTCCATTGCGTGAGGCGCGACTCCCGAAGCTTTTCAAGCAGCTTCTTTTTGCGGCGCGCTTCGGCTGTTTGGCGAACCTGTGTTTCGATTTGACGCTCCAGTTCGCGGGCGCGCGCCTGAAGACGCGATTTCTGCTGGTCCAGGCTGATATGGAACGCATGAACGGTTTGAAATTCCCCGGATTCTATTTCGGGGTTGCGCGAGATGGCGTCAGACGCTTCCGTTCTTTGAGCCGCGATTTGGGCCACGGCGGAAGACAGCTTGCCGCGTTGGGACGTGAGCCGCGTTAGAGCGGCTTCTTCGAGTTCACATTGCGTGGTGCGCCAATGGAGCACACGGTCGAGCGGGAAGCGAAAAGCTTTCATGGAAGTTGCAGGGCCAGATTCGAAAGCCCGGTGAGGGTTTCATGAATCGGCGCGGCAACGGTGCCATCCTGCCGCAAGTAGCGCAGCATGTTGTCACGCGCGCGAATGGTCGCGTCCAGACGCGGGTTACTCCCGGAGACATAGGCCCCCAGTTGGATCAGGTCTTCGGCCTGCCGATACGCGGCGAGCGCTTCGCGAATTTTCTGGGCACTCTGGCGTTGATCGGGCTTCGAAATTTGCGATTGCAGGCGGCTGACGGAGTCGAGAATCTGGATGGCGGGATAGTGCCCTGCCGCGCCCAATTCGCGCGAGAGAGTGATGTGGCCGTCCAGGATTGAACGGACTGCGTCGCAGATGGGCTCGTTGAAATCGTCGCCTTCCACCAGCACGGTGAAGAAGCCTGTGATTGAGCCCCGTTCGAAGTTGCCTGCGCGCTCGCAAATTTTGGGCAGCAGGTTGAAGACTGAGGGGGTGTAGCCCTTCTGGCTGGGCGGTTCGCCCGCGGCCAGCCCGATCTCGCGTTGCGCCATTGCCAGACGGGTTACGGAATCCATCACAAGGAGGACATTCGCACCCTGGTCACGGAAGTACTCAGCAACCGCAAGCGCAACGAAGCAGGCGCGCACGCGCAGCGGCGCGGGCCGGTCTGAAGTGGCGGCAATCACAACCGATTTCTGCCTGCCCTCCGGCCCGAGTTCCTGTTCGAGAAATGCGCGGACCTCTCGATTGCGTTCGCCAATCAACGCAATCACGCTGACATCGGCGGAGCTATTGCGCGACATCGCGCCCAGCAGCGTGCTTTTTCCGACTCCGGATCCACCGAAGATACCGACGCGCTGACCTTGTCCAATAGGCAGCAGGCCATCGATGGCGCGAATACCTGTGATAAGCGGGCGCGTGATGTGCTCCCGATCCAGAGGGTTCTGCGGCGGTTGATACAAGCGGTAGTTCGTGCCGGCGGGAAACCGGGGCCCGGGGTCCATTGGCGCTCCGAAGCCATCTAAAACGCGGCCGAGAAGATGCGGACCCACGTTTACGGTCGCGTCGTTCGGCCGCGCGAAAATCACGTCGCCCAATCGCAAACCGTCGGTGTCTTCAAGAGGCATGGAGAGAACGTGGCCATTCCGGAATCCGATGACTTGCGTGCGGATCGAACGGCCCTCCTGCGTGCGGATGCAGCAGAAATCACCGATCGCCGTCGCAGGGCCGGCGGATTCAATCAGCAATCCGACAAGTTGTACCACTTCGCCCGCGGTCTGGAACGGGTCCAGACGAGCAAGGTCCGCGTGATAGGGCCGCAGGTCGAGCGCTTGCGTGGTCATCGTTGTTGCACCCGGTCTGTTAAGCCGCGTTCAATCTCTTCGAACTGCGCGGTTATGGACGCGTCCATTTTGCCGCGGTTCGTTTCGAAAATCAGCGCACCGGGTTCCAGGCGGCCGTCTTCGTGAATCTGAAACTCCCGATGGTGCGCTGCAAGAGCGGCCCGAATGGGTGCGGCTTGCGCCGGATGTACGCAGACACGGTGAACTTCCTGGCGGGCGAGCCGCTCCAGAGCTACCTGGACCAGAGCCTGGATTGCGCCTGGATCGACAGAAATTTCACGATGAAGAATACGCCGCGCGATGGCAAGAGCGAGTTGTACGACGTCGGCTTCCGCCTGGTCGCGGAGGCGCGGGCGAAGGTCGGCGAGATTTCCGAGCGAAGCCGCCATTTTTTCAAGGATGGGCTCGCATTCGGCACGGGCCTGCGCCTGGCCGCGCGCCTCGCCTTCCGCGAACGCCTGCCTGCGGGCCGAGTCCACGGCCTGACGAGCAGATTGTTCCAATTCCAGAATGCGATTGCGCAGCATTACCGTCTCGTGATCCAGCGAAACGGAAGGCTCAAAGTGGCTGGCCGCAGCTTCGACGCGCGGGCCATTTGTGTGCGATGAATTGCGCCAGCTGATGGGCTGCACGTGAGCGGAACTTTCTCCATAGGCCAGCACTTTAGACAACATACTGTTCCCCGGCCGATCCCTTAAGACTAATCGCGCCACTCGCTTCCAATTCGCGGACCAGCGTAATAATATGCTGCTGCGCCGTTTCGACGTCTTTGATTTTCACGGGCCCCATAGCTTCCATGTCTTCCTTCAACATCTCCGCACCGCGCTGCGACATACCGCCGAGGAAGTGAGAACGCAGTTGCTCGCTGGTGCCTTTGAGCGCGACCGTAAGGATCTTCCGATCGATCTTGGCGATCACCTCTTTGATGCCGGCTTCGTTTATGTGGAGCAGGTCTTCAAACACGAACATCAGGTGACGAATGGTTTCCACCAGCCCGGCATCGTGGTTCTCAATATTTTCGAGAATTTCCTTGGAGATGCCGCTGTCCAGGCGGTTGAACATCTCTGAGACTGCCCTCACGCCGCCGTACGATTCGCGGCTGTATTCGCCCAGAGCCGAAAGTTTCTGGCCGATGATGCCGGCGATCTTAGAAATGATCTCAGGCGAAATTTGATCCAGATTGGCCATCCGGAGCGCGACATCCGATCGCATTCGTGGAGGCAGAGAGGTGAGCAGTGCGGCGGCTTGAGACGGGCTGAGATGAGAAAGGATCAGCGCTATGGTTTGCGGGTGTTCGCTATGAATGAACTTGGCAAGCTGTTGCGGATCGGCCTTGTGCAACACATCGAAGCTGGCGACATCGGTACCCAGAACTTTGACCAAACGATCGTATATCTTGCGGGCGCTTTCAGGGCCGAACGCACTTTCGAGCATCTTCTTTGCGTAATCCAGGCCGCCTTTCACCACGAAATCGCGGCCCATCACGGTCTCGTGGAATTCCTCGAGCACCTTTTCCGCCTGTTCCGTACTAATGGTGGGAAGCCGCGCGACTTCACGGCTGACTTGTTGAACTTCATCTTCACTCAAGCCTTTGACCAGATCGCCGCTTGCTTTTTCCCCAACGGAGACCAGGAGGATGGCGACGCGCCGGGGGCCGGTTAAAACTTCAGGAAACGTGGCGTTTGCAATCATCGGACCTCCGCGCCATTCTCAGACAGCCATGTGCGAATCACGTTCGTTGTACCCGTGCTGTTTTTCTGGACCATTTCTTGAATGTGTTTCACCAGGATTTCGCCCTTTTTCGAGGTAAGAGTGGGGAGCATCAGTTGGGAAGCGATCTCCTGATCGAGCTTGCGCTGTGCTTCTTCTCTGGCCTGCAATCGTTCGGCATCCGACGGTTCTGATTCACCGGGAAGCCCAGCGGCTTGTCTTGCCGTTCCCTCAGGCAGCGCGGCGGAAATCTGGGCCGCAGTTACTTTTCTTGCCCTTTCTTAGCAGCAGAAAGAGCATTCCAAATAGCAGCATGACAACCGTCGCTCCCACGGCAGCCGCGATGACGAAAGTCCGGCCGTCTGACAGCACGGGCGCCAGCCATTTCGGAACCCGCGGATCCATAGCGGGCGTTGTGAGGGGAGCATCGGAGGGCGGCTCGGAACTCAGCGTCGATTCGAAAGGAAGTGTTTCCACAACCAGAAGATCCCCGCGCTCCGTACTCAGGCCGGCGATGCCGCTGACCAGTTCCCGAATGGTCTTCAGTTTTTCGGGCGTGGGAGGAACCAGCACGCGCTTCAATTTCTTTCCCGCGCCTTCCCACCTCAGCTCGTTATCCACCAGTACGGAAAGAGAGACGCGCTTGATCACGCCTTGCGGAAGGCGGAGATGCTTCACCACACGGCTGGTCTGGAACGTGATGTTCTCGGTTTTTCTGGACAGGCCGTTCGCGCCAGAGCCGCTTCGCCCGGGTGGCCGGGGCAGATTGGAAGCCGTCCCCGGTGTGCCGGAGGCAACAGCCGAGGATGAGGCATCTTCGGTCTTTTGCGAAGTTACCATTACGGACTTATTTGGGTCCAGCGTTTCTTCGCTTTGTTCCCCACTGGTGAAATCGCAATCCACCGATACTCCTGTTCGAAAGCGGCCGGCTCCCAGTAACGGTTCCAGCGTGGCATTCACTTTTGCGAGCAGATTGTTTTCGAGTTTTTGCCGGTAATCGAGAGTGGCGTCGGAAGATTGGGTTGCATCCGGGTCCAACCCGGCGCGCTTCGGCAGGCTAAGGAGGTTGCCACGGGTATCGAGCAACGTAACGGCATCCGGGGCGAGCCCTTCGACGGCGCTGGCGATCAGGTTCGTTAGTGCCGTTACATTTTGGGGCAGCAGGTGAGAACCGGGCCGAAGCCGAAGAATCGCGCTGGCCTTGCCGGGCTGGCGCGATTCGAGAAACACAGAATCCTTCGGGAAAGTAAGATGAACACGCGCCTGCTCCACCGCGGATACGGACATGATGGAGCGTTCCAGCTCCCCTTCCAGCGCGCGGCGATAGTTCACGTGCTCCGCAAATTCCGTAGCGCCGAAATTGGTTTTATCGAACAGCTCGAAGCCGATTCGGCCGCTTTTGGGGAGTCCGGCGGAAGCCATCTCCAGTCTGAGTTCCGCAATCCGGGAGGAGGGTCCAAGTACGGTCGTTCCGTTTTCCGAGAGCCGAAACTCGGCACCGGATTCTTTCAACTTCTGTACGACCGCACCAGCGTCTTCAGGCGCGAGATTGGTATAAAGCGGCTTGAAATCCGATTCTTTTGACCAGTGCGAAAGTGAGAGGGTTCCGGCCACAGCAAGGAGCGCGGTACAGACGATTGCGATCCGCTGCCGGACCGAAAGCGACGAGATGATGTTCCGAATTTGCCCGAAAGAACCCATTTACATCTGCATCCGCATTACTTCCTGGTAGGCCTGTACCACCTTATTTCTCACCTGAAGGAAAAGCTCCAGTGAAAGTTCGGCCTTTTGGCCGGCCAGCGCAGCGGAATGCAGTTCTTCCGTCTCACCGGTAAGGAATTGGTTCACCGCTGTTTTGGCGTCGTTTTGTTTCTGTTCCACAGCGGCGATGGAATCGGACAGCAGGTTTCGGAATTCGTCCGGAGAGCCGGTCGCAGTGAGCGCGGGCGCTGCCGGCAAAGCGATTGCGCTGGAGATTGGGGCGATCATGATTACCGGAATAGATCAATCGAGCGCTGGATCATGTCTTTCACGGCGGAAATAGCGGCAACGTTGGCCTGATAAGTCCGCGACGCGCCAATCAGATCGACCATGTCCTCGGCGGGGTTTACGCGAGGCATTGCGACGTAACCATCTTTGTCGGCATCCGGATGACCGGGTTGATAGTGTTTCTCCGGCTCGCGAGTATCGACGGTGATCTCCGAAACGGATACTCCCTGATTCTGATCATTAAGCTGTGCGGCAAATACAGAATGGAACGGGAGTTCTGGCGTATCGGTCTGGAAAACGGCATCTTTGCGGCGGTAGGGTCCACCTTCCGCGGTTCGTGTGGTTTCCGAATTCGCCAGATTTTCCACCAGCAACTCGGCGCGCGTACGTTGTGCTTCCATTCCGGAAGCACTTACAGAGATCGCGGAAAAGAGGCTCATCCGGATTTGCCCTCCTGGATTGCGGTGCGAATATCTTTCAGTTGGCCTTTCAGGAGTTGGGCCGCAAGATTGAACCGCAGCGCGTTTTCGGAGAGCAGCCGGGCCTCCCGATCGATACTGACGTTGTTGCCGTCGTTCTTGGTCTTCAGTCCGAGTACCTCGGACGCTTGAGGAGCGTGGCTGTCGAGCGCGGTTTGATACTCAGCTTGAAAATCGATGTCGCGAGTCTTATAGCCCGGGGTATCGGAGTTCGCGATATTAGAGGCCACCAGCTTCTGGCGAGCGCTGAGCAAATCCATATAGCGCTCCAGGCTGGAACCGAGTCCTTCGAACATGCCGTGTAAAGCGCAGGTGGCATGCCACGGTATAAATCAGGCGAATCTACGACTTACGAATTCTGCATGCGGCAAAAAAATGGCATGCGCCAAAACTTCAACCGGAAAATTGCCACGAGGACGATGTCTTGGACGTTTGCTGCCCGTAGACTGCGGTACGTTGTAACTGCTCCAGACTCACAACGATTTGGCGCCGATGGGCGTAAGCCGCCTTGCGCGCCTCGTTGAGAATCGCCAGCGCCGAGGAAAGATCACCTTGCGCGGCATTTTCTTGGAGTAGTGCGTTCAACGTCCGGAGGGGTTCGTCCATGTTCTCAAGAACACCCGATTCGGCGCCGGCGAGTACTTTGTAGGCGGCCGCGGTCAGAGTCATTTGATCTGGCTGTTAATTTGTTCCGCCTGGAACATTCCGCTGAGCACTGTGTAGCTCTGCTCCAGTGCTGCCACTTGCGCATCGGATTTCGCGAGTTGGGCCTGCAAATTCGCTTTCAACTGGTCGACGCGCGCCTGATTCGCATCAATCAGACTTTGTTGATTTGTGATTTGCTTCGCCAGAGAAGTTCCCGTAGTTGCCAGGATGCCTGATGTCGCGTCGTCAATGGAGCTCAGGAGGTCCGTCGCGGACTTCAGAAAGCCGCCCGTGGTGCCCGTACCCAGGAAATCCAGAACGGAGGAAAGACTGGCCGTTGTTGCCGATGCGAATGTCGAAGAATTATAGGAAAGATGGCCCTTCCCATCAAAGGTGATTCCCAGCGAAGCAAGCGAGGACGTTTGGCCCGGCTCCGGTGGAATAGCTTGCGAGTGACCGTAACTTGTTGCCCAACTCCTGAATCACGCTGTTTCCCGTTAAAGCTCCGCCAGACTTGCCCCGGTTGTTCTGCAGTTCATCGGCTACGGAATTATAGGAATTTACAAAAGCGTTCAGGGCATTCCCGATCGAGGAGGATTGCCGCGTGACCGTAACCGTGGACGCTACACCGGCGGCACTTTGACCGGCAAGGGTCGCCTGAACTCCTGGCGCGAGCGTTATGGTTCGCGAATCACTGTTGATCGGCGTTGACAGGCCATTCACTTTATAGGCGGCGAAACTGCCCGTGGCAATCGTGTTCAGCAGATCCGTTGAACCATCGTTTAGCTGGATGGAATTGGCGCCCAGTTTTGTGCTCTGCAGGTTTAGCCTGTAATCCGGCGCGGAATTCGAACCGACGTTGACCAGAGAGGCCTGTACGTTAAGGCCGGCAGCGTTGTTGATAGCAGACACAAGCCCGTTCAGGCTGCTGGTGGTGGGTGTGATCCGCGTGTTCGTCCCATTCACTGTTAACAGGAACGACGACGCGGAGCTCAGATTTTGCGAAGTTGGATCCGAGACACGAGCCAGTGACCCGGTACTTAAGGAGCTTGAGAATGCGCCCAAACTTTGAACTTCCAATGAGTAAGACGCTGGGGCGGCACCCGCCGAAAGTGAAACACTGGCAATCCCTACATCGGAAACGGAAGTTGTCAAGGAACTAAGCCCCGTGGCGTTGGACAGATTGCTCAGCGCTGTGGACAAAGAAGAGAACTTCGTCTGCAAGGTATTCGTTTCCGTGACTTGATCGGACAGGGCTGTTTTGGCGTTCGTGAGCTGCGTGATCGGCAGCGAGGCAATAGCCACGGCGCGAGTGATCACCTGTTGAAAATCGTTTGTGAATCTGCTGGTCCCCGTGAAGATCGAGTTGCTGGTTGTGCTCATCGTAGTCTCAGCGGCGGGCGTCCCGGTGGTTGCGCGGCGCCCGCCTTTCGGTCGACTTACTCGTTACTAACCTTTCAACAGGCTTAAGATCGCCTGAGGAGCGGAATTCGCCTGCGCCAGAGCGGCGATCGACGACTGCTGAAGTACCTGTGCCTTAGTCAGGTTGGCCGCCTCCGCCGCGGTATCCGCGTCACGAATGCGGGATTGGGCAGCGGAATAGTTCGCGATCTGAGAAGAGGCTAGATTTACCGCGTAGGTAAGTTTGTTTTCCCCCGCGCCGACGCGTCCTTGAACAAGCCCCAAGCTTTGAATTGCATTGCCAAGCGAATTCAGCGCAGCGATGGCGTTGCCCGTGCTGGAAGCAGCGGCGGATGCGGCGGTGACGGCCTGTGCACCGACGCCGGAGAACGCGCCGCCTGAAGTGCCGGCTGCCGCAGTCTGGACCACGCTAAAAGCATTGGCACTCTGAAATTGAATGTCGTTACCGGTAAGCCCCTTGATCGCATAGACTCCTGAGCCTGCAAGTTGCGAATTCAGAGCTGAAAGTGCCGAAGCCTGAGTGGCGCCTGTTACAGCACTGAGCGTCACACTGTAGGAATTGCCACCATTTTGAACCGTAAATGCTTCCGCTGTACCTACAGTCGCGGCAAAGGTGGAATTTAGGTTGTAGTTTCCCGAATTAATCGCAGTGGCTCCGGATGTTGTCGCGGCGTTGCCGCCCGAGGAAGCCGCTGCGGTCACGCTGAAAGCGGTCGAACCGCCAAAGCTCAGTTGGCCGTTGCTTCCGATGCTTGCCGTAATTCCGTAAGCTTGGAGGGTGTTGTTAAGCGAGGCGATTACCTGGCTTCCGCTGATTCCGCCCGAACCACCGCTCACGGTCGCGGTTACGTCAAGATTGTTACCGGTTGAATCGGCCAGGTGGAAATTGTAAGACTGCGCCCCACCCGCCAGGAACGAAACGGCCGTGTCGTCCAGACGAACTAAGTTTCCTGTGAGACTGGTCCCGCCGCCTGCGACGCTGGTGGTGTTGATCCCGAGGCCCGTGCTGTCCACGGTATTTTGAGCTCCGCTCAGGTCGACAGAAACCTGCGCGTTCGCCGAAGTATTTCCTCCGCCGATATAGGTGATCAGGTTGGTGTTGAACTTGCCGCCGCTATTCAGATTGATGTTCGAAGCCTGCCGCGTGACTTCACCCAGCAGCGTCTGGTATTCGTTATCCAAAGTGGAGCGGTTGCCTTGAAATACCGCGGAAGCGGATTCCGTAGCCAGGGTTTTGAGCCGGTCGACAATCTGGGAAATGTTGTTCAATCCGCTGTCAATTGTCTGGAAGTTACCGATTGCGTCGTTGGCGTTGCGAACACCTTGTGTAAGCTCCGCGGTATCGCTACGGTACTTGTTGGCGACGGCAAGACCCGCCGCGTCATCGCCGGAAGAATTGATGCGGTAGCCGGAGGTTAACCGCTGGATCGTCTGGTTTTGGAAATCGGTGTTGATGCGAAGATTATTCTGCGCGATCAGTGAAGTTACGTTAGTTTGAACGGAAATCGACATTGTGAACGTCCTGTTGTGGGATACAACCCGGCATCATGCCGGTTCCAGGTTCTCCTTAGTTTGCGGATGCCCGGAGTATCTAGCCTCAAAACTCATATCGGACGTTTCAGAAAGAGCTTGAGAGAAAAGATAAGAAATATTTTGAACAAGAGCGGCACGGGCTTCCCCAGTAAGCACAGCGGCCTTCCGGTTTTGCTCCCTCGCGGTTGCCAACTCTTTGCGCTGGACGGAGATTTCAGCCGGCGCGCGAACCCCGATCTTTACTTTCGACGATCCAATCTCGGTGATCTCAATTTCGATAGAGTCTCCAATCAGGATCGATTCACCGGCGCGGCGCCGTAAGATCAGCACGGGGGTGCGCTTGGAAGGGGATACCGGTAAGAGAGCGAGGAATCGGCTTGAAGCGCCTGCACCGCAAGGTGGTTTTTCAGGTTCACGACCAGCGGCGCGGCAAGATTGGCCGTTGTAACCCCGCCCTGCTCGGCGGTGATGATGGCGAAAGTCACCGCATCCGACTCCCGCTCCAGCCGGATGGCTTCTGCATCTTCCGCTTGAATGTTGAGCTGAAACGCGGGATAAATTGCCTGGACGGGAAACGTGAGTAGACAAAGCTCGGGTGTTGCGACACTTTGAAGATAGAGCAGCGGGTACTGCTCCGGGATCTGGATGGCTGCGAACCGGTGTTCGTTTTCGAACCCCGGCAGGCCCTGCGGAAAGCTCAGGATCGCAGCCTTTTCCAAAACCAGTGCACCGAAGTAAGCACTGAACAGCTGTGTAGGGGAGGAACCTACCATTTATAGTTCGGTAGTGGCCGGGGGAGAAAAAGTTCTCAAAAAAATGTCAGGAAAAATTTTGCAGGTGAATCTTTCGCGTGGTGGGGTTCCAAAACGCCCGATTTCACTAGGGAAACTGGGACTGTCCGGTTTCGAAGGGGATGCCTTTCAGCACCCCAAGATTCACGGCGGACTCGATCAGGCGCTCTTGTTAATCACAATTGAGACCATCGAGGAGCTTAGAAGCCTGGGATATCCGGTATTTCCAGGCGCGCTGGGAGAAAATCTGACCACCTCCGGCCTGGATCGGCGGATGTTGCGCGCTGGACAGCAATTTCACGTCGGGTCGGCACGAATAGAATTGACGAAACTTCGCATCCCCTGCCGGACTCTCGATCGTTATAATTCCACCGCCGCAGGTATTCCGATCCAGAAATACATTTTCGAAGCAAAGCGAAAGTCGGGCAATCCTTCCGCTGAGAGTTGGGGTAGAAGTGGATTTTACGCAAGAGTAACGCAGCCGGGGGATGTGGCGCCCGGGGATTCTATTGTTCTGGAATCCCAACTCGTCTAAACCGGCCGGCGGAGCTGCTGGTAGGATGAAGCGTGCTGAAACTCTCGATTTTACTTGTCTTTCTAGCACTAAGCTGCTGCGCTGCGCAGCCTGAGGGCCCTCCTCTGGTGAACGAAGCCTTTCACCGGATGTACAGCTCGGATTTTACGGGCGCGCAATCGGTGATCGGGCGGTACATCGCCGAAAAGCCGGATGACCCTCTTGGGTATGCGGTACGGGCTTCTGCTTTTCTGTTCGCGGAATTGGAGCGCCTGGGCATTTTGGAGAGCGAATTTTTCGAAAGCGACAAACGGATATCGGACAACCGCAAAAAGCTGAAACCAGATTCGGCTGCTCACAACAGTTTCTATGCCGCAATCGACAAAGCCCAATCTCTCGCCCAAGTGACGTTAGACAAGAACCCGAACGATCCACCCGCGCTCTTCGCCATGTGCCTGGCTTTAGGCGAGACAGGCGACTACATGGCCCTTGTGGAAAAAAAGCAAATTGCCAGTCTTTCGGTGAATAAGCGTGCCTATCGGGATGCCAAGCACCTGATTCAGGTGGACCCGTCGTTTCGGGATGCCTACCTCACGACAGGATTTACAGAATACCTGGTGGGATCTCTTCCCGCGGTGGTGCGATGGTTCGTCAAATTCGATGACGTACAAGGCAATAAGGAGCAGGGGTTTAAGAATTTGAGAATGGTTGCGCAGGACGGTCATTATCTGAAACCTCTTGCGAAAATCTTGCTTGCCGCCGGATATTTGCGGGAGAAAAAGCCTGTCGAGAGCCAGAAACTGCTGGCGGATCTGTCGCGCGAGTACCCTACAAACCCGCTAATTCAGAAAGAGTATGCGAAAGTCACGGCCAGCTTAAAGAAGACGGAGTAACCTCTACAGTTTGATTTTCCAGGAAGCCTTCGGTTTTGGCTGGTCGCGTTCCTCCACGCGGTCATAAATATACTGGTTCGACACAGTTCCCAGAGACTCGTTATAGAGGCTTGGAATATCCACCGCTTCCCGCAGATCTTCCTGGAACTCGTGGATCGCCCTCAGATCCTGAGCTAGTGCCGGGCGCCTTCTCCCCGAAGGGGTTTGCAGGAACTTTTGGAATCCACTGTCCACCAGCGTCGCAATCTCGGCATCCATGGCGACTCCCGCGCGCTCCGCGATTCGTGGGTGTTGGCCGGGAATATCTTCGAGAACCGCCGCAATGCCATTCCGGCTGATTTTCGCGCGAGTTCCCGCCTGATCAACGGTGAAGCCGGCATTGCGGGCACGGGTAAGATAGTCCGCGAAGCCAATCTGTTGCACCTTCGCATGGCGGAAGAACATGTTCTCAGTATAGGAAGAATCTCCGGGAGATCGGCCCTGAATGATAAAATCCAGGTATTCTATGCACAGTTCGATGGAGCGCCGCCTCTCCGAAGTCGACCCCGAAATTTTCGAGTCCATCCAGCGGGAGACGGAACGCCAGCACTCGCAAATTGAGTTGATCGCGAGTGAAAACTTCACTTCCGAAGCCGTGCTCGAAGCCACGGGCAGCGTGTTCACGAACAAGTACGCCGAAGGGTATCCAGGGAAACGGTATTACGGCGGTTGTGAATTCGCCGACCAGGTAGAAACTCTGGCCCGTGACCGCGCCAAGAAATTGTTCGGTGCTGAGTATGCGAACGTTCAACCTCACGCGGGTTCCCAGGCCAACCAGGCGGCATTTGCCGCTGTCTTGAACCCAGGCGATACCATCCTGGGGCTTAGTCTGGCCCATGGTGGCCATCTCACTCACGGTTTCAAGCTCAACTTTTCGGGAAAGACCTACAATGCAGTGCACTACGGCGTCCGAAAAGAAGATGAATTGATCGATTTCGATGAAGTAGAGCGTCTGGCTGAGCAGCACAAACCGCGCATGATCATCACCGGGGGCAGCGCTTACTCCAGAATCTGGGACTTCGCTCGTTTCCGCGAGATTGCCGACCGGCACAAGTCCCTCCTTCTTTGCGATATGGCCCACTTTTCGGGCTTAGTCGCGGCGGGATTGCATCCCAATCCTGTCCAGTGGTGTGACATCGTAACCTCGACGACACACAAAACGCTACGCGGTCCCCGCTCCGGCGTCATCCTCGCAAAAGAGAGGTTCGGCGCGGAGATCGATAAGAGCGTCTTCCCCGGCGCGCAAGGTGGCCCACTGGTTCATGTCATCGCAGCGAAGGCCGTCTGTTTCCTGGAAGCGATGAAGCCGGAATTTCGGCAATATCAGGAGCAGGTGGTCCGTAATGCCCGTGCTCTCTCTGAATCGTTGACTGCTGAGGGTTTCCGCATCGTCTCCGGCGGTACGGATACTCATGTGATGCTGGTGGATGTCTTTTCGAAGGGCGTGCGAGGGCGCGACGCGGAAAAATCTCTTGATGAGGCGCGCATTACAGTGAACAAGAATGGCATTCCGTTCGACGTTAATCCTCCTCTGAACCCAAGCGGTATCCGGCTGGGTACGCCGGCCGTGACGACGCGCGGATTTGGCGAATCGGAGATGCGGGAGGTGGGCCGGCTCATCGCTGAAGTTCTGCGCGATGTAGCAAGCGAGCAGGTTCGCGCCTCCGTCCGCCGTAAGGTGGAAACGCTTACTGAACAATTCCCCCTCTATCCATGGAAGCTGGAAACTGTGAGTGCTTGATCCGGCGTGAAAATCGCGATAGACGTTCGGCGGCTTCGCGATTTTGGCGTTGGGACTTACACTCGTAACCTTCTCACCGCGATGGCGGCGGTGGACGGACAGAATCGTTTCTCTCTGATCCTCCATCCGTCGGACCGGGAACAACTTCCTCCGTTACCCAACAACTTTGAGGTTGCGCCTTACTCGCACCGGGATACGGATCGCTCAGAACATCTCCGCTTTCCCGCGTTCGTCTCCGGTTTGGGTTGCGATATCGTGCACTTCCCGTTGAACCGGGTGCCTCTCCTAATGCGCAGGCCCTACGTCGTGACAATCCACGATTTGGGAGTTCTCCTGTTTTCTGAAACGTCCGGCATTTGGAAAGTCCTCCGCAATTTCCGTTTTCAACACGGCTTAATCCACGCCAGGCGGGTCATCGCGGTCTCCTCCTCTACCCAACGCGATCTCCTGAAACTGGTGTCCATCCCGCCCGAGCGCGTTCGGCTGATCTATAACGCACCCGATCCGAAGTTCTTCTCCACCGGCCCGAAACGGCATTTGCCAGACAGTGAACGCATACTGGACCGCTACCAAATTCGCCAACCTTTTCTGCTGTACGCCGGCACAATTCGACCTCAAAAGAATATCCCGCGGCTGATCGAAGCGTTCGCCGTGATCCGGGGCGAAATGGAAGCCCATCCGGTTTACCGCGATCTGCGGCTGATTATCATCGGCGACGAAATCTCCCGGTATCCGGCTGTGCGCCGCGCAGTCATGCAAAGCCGAGTGGAACAGAGCGTCCGGTTTCTCGGCTTTGTTCCTTTTGAAACGTTGCGGGTGTTTTATGAACGCGCTTCCGCCTTCGTGTTTCCGTCTCTGTACGAAGGCTTCGGGTTGCCTCCGCTGGAAGCAATGGCCTCTGGAACTCCGGTGGTTGCTTCCGGAATCAGCGCTTTGCCGGAAGCTGTAGGAGACGCTGCCCTGCTGGTGAACCCTGAGAATGTCTTCGATATCGCGCGGGGAATCCGGGAAGTGCTGCTCGATGACGACCTTCGGGCCAAGCTGATCACCCGCGGGTATGAGCATTCGAGTAAGTTCAGTTGGTCTCAGAATGCCGCGGAGGTGATTGCCACTTACAAAGAGGCTCTTAGGTTAGGGAAAGTGGCGGAAGGCGGGCTGGAAAAGCGGGAACGTCGCGCTGCAGCCATACCAGCCGTCCCCAGACAACCTCGCTTACTTGCCTCCCCAGAAGCGGCAAATCGCTCCAATTTCTGGGCTCATCCACTGTAGAGGGAGTAATTAGGTAAAGTCGCGTTCCCCCTATCCGTAGCGACCGGACTAGAGTGCCGCCGGCTGTTTTCACCAGGTAGACTGCCTTGGGATCAAGCGTGCTGCCTGTGATCGGTTGACGGTCAATCAGAGCCGTATCGCCAGCCTGGAAATAAGGAAACAGCAGCGGGTCGTGCCCCAGAGTGACCAGAATCGGATCGCTGAGGGAAGCGAGCAGAGTGCGGGCCACGGGATAAACGTCACCGGGGTAAACCCTTTCCTCGAGAGCGCACGAAGGCCCCACGCTGCCGCGAATCCACGCGACTTCCATTGCACTCTGGCCGGCGGAGGGCGAAAGGACCGGCCGCTCGGCGTCGTCCATCAGATCCAGCAACGAAAGCCGAAGCTCCGCAATCAGACGGTCAGCGTATTCCGGAGAGAGGGAGCGCACACCTTTCAAAACGTTGTGCATATGAGGTTGGGACAGACCCGCCATCCGGGCCAGTCCTCGTTCGGTCAGCTCGCCATTCCGGACGCGCTCCCGAATCTGCAGGATCAACCTCCGATGAAGAGAACCAAAGAGCACACGGTATACCTATTTCTCGCAGAAATATGCCCTATATGGAAAGGAGGTAGTACCGAGAGTTAAAGCTTAAATAAATGCCATTCTTATTAGAATATCATGGCCCGTAAAACCTTTAGTTTCTTATAGGTGGGTTATATGGTCCCGTAAAAGTCACGCTTATTCAGACCGGATATAATTTCTTTAGTGGTCTATTTTATACAGCTTACACACTATATTCACCACAGTTTATGAATTCGGCCGGCTATCCGAAATGCCGCGCCGGGAGGAAATTCGACAGTCATGGAATGGACACGATCAGAAACGATCGCCGTTGCCAAACAATCGTGTGTGCTTTGCCGAGGTGAAGGACTGCGCACGACCCCGATTAAAGGGCAGAAAAGCCCGTGCAACTGTGTTTTGCGAAATATCTTTAGAGAGTGCTACGGACGTTTTCGAGCCTGCCTTTCGAAAGAAAAATACATGACGAGAGTCACACTGGAGAATTGTTCCGGTAAGGGGGCCCGCCGGGTATGGACAAGAAAGGACGAAGATTTTATCGCCGATTTCTGCCTGGTCAGTAAAAGAACGCTAAATGATTTCGAATACCGTATTTTCCGTTTTCATTTTTTGCTGGGTGCCGACTGGCGCCTTTGCTGCCGCCGCCTGGAGATGGATCGCGGAAACTTCTTCCATGCCGTTTATCGCATTCAACAGAAGCTCGGCAGAACCTTCCGGGAACTGGAGCCGTTCGCTCTTTTCCCGCTTGATGAGTACTTCGGGGGAACCGTCTCGAAGCAACTCCCCGTGCACTCCAACCTGCTGACCATGCCCGACCGGAAACGCCGGACCTCCAGCAGTTTGACGCCGCCTCTCCGCGAAAGGAAGGTAGCCTAAGGCCCACAGGTGGGGGGAGAAACGGGGCCGTCCCCCCAAAGGCTCCGTTTCTCCCTCATAATGCGGCTTGGACAACCTGACTCACACGTTTACCGGTTTATGCCTAAGCCGCGCTGGTTTGAACCGCTTCACGCCTCTAGCAACGCCGATTCTATTGACTTCTGCAAACCTGCCCGACGCCGACATTGTCTCCTTGCTCCGCGGTTCGGAAAGTTATCTGCACTGGCATCGCAATTGGACTCACTCGCTTTTGGCGGCTCCCGTTCTTGCAATCCTTCTTGCGCTTGCCTTCCGGTTCTTCCGGCCTTCGCTTCCCCTGCTGCCGGCTTTCCTGATCTCTCTTTGCGGAATTGCCTCTCATCTTCTTCTGGACCTGACGAACGTCTATGGCGTTCGAATCTTGCTTCCCTTCAGCGCCGCCTGGTTTGAATGGGATCTGACGCCGGTGATCGATTTCTGGATCTGGGGGGCTTTTGCGGTTGCAGTAGCAGCTCCTCTCCTTTCCCGACTGGTGGGGTCTGAGATAGGCGAGCGGCGCGGCTTGAGCAACGGAAAGGGAGCTGCGATTGCCGCGCTCTTATTTGTAACTGCCTACAACGGCGGCCGCGCCGTGCTGCATTCCCGAGTGCTTGCAGAGTTAAACTCCCGCGAATATGCCGGCACGGCGGCGCTCCGGGTGGCAGCGTTTCCGGCTTCTATGAATCCGCTCAAGTGGAGAGGTGTTGCGGAAACGGCATCAGACTACCTGCTCTTCGATCTCAATTTGCCGGCCGCGTTCGATCCATCCACAGGGGAAACGATAACCAAGGCTCAGCCTTCGCCCGCAATTACGGCGTCATCCAAAACCAGCGCCTTTCGCGTTCTGGCGGAGTTTGCACAATATCCTGTTTACCGCGAAATTCCGCGGAAGGAAGGAGGTGCAACGGTCCAGCTTTCCGATCTTCGGTTCGGATTCACCAGTACCGCGTACCTAGACCGCGCTAACAGAATTGAGTCGTCAGTGTTTCAGTTCGGGGCGGCCGCTCCCCGATGACTCCTGGCGGAGATACCACTCATAGGTAGTCGCGATCCCCTGGCTCAACGAAATTCCCGGACGCCAACCCAAACTCAATAACCGCTCGACATCGAGAAGCTTCCGCGGTGTTCCATCGGGCTTCGACGTATCCCGGCTGATTGTCCCGCCATAGCCGACGATCTTCGCGACCAGGTGGGCCAAATCCCAGATGCTGATCTCTTCGCCGGTCCCGACGTTGAAGAGATCGTCTGACGTCTGCTTTTGCATCAGGAATACTGCCGCGCTTGCCAGATCGTCCACATGCATGAACTCACGAAGCGGGGCGCCCGTGCCCCAAACCACTGCTTCTTTCTCGCCGTTGACCTTGGCTTCATGGAATTTTCGAATCAGCGCGGGCAGAACATGTGAATTCTGGAGGTTGAAGTTGTCGCCCGGCCCGTAAAGATTGGTCGGCATCAAGCTGAGGACGTCAAAGCCATACTGTGCCCGGTAGGCTTGGCCCATCTTCAAGCCCGCGATTTTCGCGATGGCATAGGGCTCGTTGGTAGGCTCAAGTAAGCCGGTCAGAAGATGGTCTTCCCGCATTGGCTGCGGAGCATGCTTTGGATAAATACAGCTTGAGCCTAAGAAGAGCAGCTTTTGAGCGCCGTTGCGGTACGCGGCATCGAGCGTCAACGTTTGGATCAAGAGATTTTCACGAATGAAATCCGCGCGCTGCGTGTTGTTGGCAAAGATTCCGCCTACTCGAGCCGCGGCAAGAAATACATACTCGGGCCGTTCCGCCGCGAAGAACTCATCGACCGCGGTCTGACGAGTAAGATCTAACTCGGAATGAGTCCGGACAATCAGGTTTCGAAAGCCTTCCGATTCCAGATGCCGAAGTATGGCCGAGCCCGCCAGGCCTCGATGTCCCGCTATGTAGATCTTGCTGCTTTGCTCCATTGGTCATCCATGCTGCACACCGCCACGGCCGCGCAACGACACGGCGTGGCCGGCATTAATGAGTGTCGCTTCCTGCCGCGCCAGTTCCATATCGCCATCCACCATCATGGCCACCAATTCCTTGAAGTTTACTTTGGGCGCGAACCCGAACGCCTTCCGCGCCTTGGTGGGGTCACCCAGAAGATAATCAACTTCGGTGGGCCGCTTGTAGCGGTCGTCGATTTCGACGTACTCTTTCCAATCTAATTCCGCGCGTCCGAAAGCTTGATCCAGAAACTCGCGGACCGAATAGGCCTCCCCCGTGGCAATCACGAAATCGTCCGGTACCGAATGTTGAAGCATCTGCCACATCGCTTCCACATAATCGCCGGCGAATCCCCAATCGCGCTTCGCATCCAGGTTGCCGAGGAACAACTTCTTCTGCAGCCCGATCTTGATCCGCCCAACCGCGCGGGTAATTTTTCGAGTGACGAATGTTTCTCCACGCATGGGCGATTCGTGATTGAACAGGATGCCGTTCGAGACAAACATTCCGTAAGCTTCGCGGTAATTTACGCAGTACCAATAGCCAGCCAGCTTGCTCACGGCATATGGACTTCGCGGATAAAACGGCGTGCGTTCATTTTGCGGCGGTTTGGCCGCGCCGAACATTTCCGATGAACCCGCTTGGTAAATACGAACCGGTCTGTGGTTTTCCCCGGTATAGTCCCGGATCGCTTCAAGCAGCCGCAGCGTACCGGTTGCGGCAACGTCGGCCGAATACTCAGCTTGTTCGAACGATACGGCCACGTGCGATTGCGCGCCCAAGTTGTAAACTTCATCAGGTTGCACCTTCTGAAGAATCCGGCGCAAGGAACTACCGTCCGTCAGATCTCCATAATGGAGAAACAGGCGGGCACCAGGTTCATGGCGGTCCTGGTAGATGCGGTCGATTCGATCCGTGTTGAACGTGCTCGCGCGGCGCACAATGCCGTGAACTTCGTAATCTTTCGCAAGAAGAAACTTAGATAAATAAGAGCCATCCTGGCCCGTGATTCCAGAGATTAAAGCGATGGGCATGAGAGTTTCATAAACGAACTCTCAATGTTAGCATTCGCTACTTCTTAAATAGTCTGTCGAAAGCGCTGCGGGCGTCACTGGCGGTGCGCGGCGCGGCAGAGTTGAGATCCGGCACGGGCACCTTCGGAACTTGCGTTACGGCATCCCGGGCCACCGTCACTCTAGGGGTAAAAAGCGGACACTCATTCGGCTGATCTTTAGCGGGAATTCTTGCGGGGATCGGCTTCGTGCATTGAAACCGCGTGGAGGGTTCGAAGTGCGAACACTGCTTACAACAATGCAACTTCACTCCGCACTTAGGACATACCGCCTCCCGATCCGTGCTCGCTGCAAGCTGAGTGGCGCAATTGAAGCAGCGCGTCGCGGTGACCGCCTGCACCAGTCGCGGCAGCCGCGGCCCAGTGATATCGATAGGGGGACGCGGACCCTGGGGTTTCCCCTCGCCATTCTTGAATAGCCGGGGTCCATTGCGGTCGGAATCCTGGTAACCACGTTGGGAGTATTTGCGGTCGCCGTCCATGCGGGGGTAATGCTCCTTAGCTTTCGCTCGAAGATAACGAAACGGTTCGGTGAGGCGCTCGAATTCGAAATTTTCTTCGCACAAGGGAAGAGGGCTTTCGTTTACGCAGACCCGCAGTTCACATTCGGAAAGCGCGGCATGCGGAAATCCTCAAGCAGCAAGTACATATTTACCACGGATTGTTCGCGCCTGTCAGCGAAGAAAGTGTTCCATTCAGATTAAAATTTTCCCGTACTTGAAGATTCAAATCCGCTGGTACTATACCTTCCCCCACTTCAGAAGAGAGGTACACGGCCGCGTTCGGGGATCTGCGAAATGATTCGGACTGATCCGCAGCGCATAACCCAAGCCTCCCTGTGTATTGAGGGGTGAGGTCACGTTGAAAGACGGTCACGGAACCGACTCGCTCAGAGGGCGGAAGCTGCACAACAGCCGTCTCTTCAAGGCCGCCGTTTGAGCCTACCTTGCCCATCACTACTTCTACGCGGATATCATCTGCATCAAGCCCCGCCATCTCCACAGCCGCCCGAATCGAGACGGATCGGCCGCTCGTTACCGGTTCCACAGGTGCCGGGCTCGACTCTACGAAGTTCACCCGATCCCAAACCGAGCGCACGCGAGCGCTCCAACCCGCCTGCTCACGGGCCTTCGTAAAGTTGCCCGCCCGGAATTCTTCGTAACCTTGATGAGCCGGATCATAAAGGTTCTGGTTATACTCCGCAACCATGCGGCGCGCGTCGAAATTAGGAGTCACGCTCATGATCGATTGCTTCATGCGGCGCACCCATTCGGGAGACGTTGACTTCTCTCGGCGGTCGAAGAACGCAGGGACAATCTCTTTCTCAAGCAGGTAATAAATCGCGCTGGCATGCAGGCCATCCTGATCGTCTGCGTATTCCTGGCGATCGCCAATTGCCCAGCCGCCCGAGTACTCATAGGCTTCGTCGTACCAGCCGTCCAGGATGCTCAATCCAAGCACCCCGTTCATCGCGGCTTTCATTCCACTGGTACCGCATGCTTCCTCTCCGCGGCGCGGAGTGTTCAACCAGAGATCAACACCCTGTACCAGTTCGCGGCCGACCTTCATGTCGTAGTCTTCGATAAACACCACGTGCTTCCATAGTTCCGGGTCGCGCGAGAGCTGGACAATCTCACGAATAAATGTCTTTCCCGGCTGGTCTTTTGGATGCGCTTTGCCGGCAATCACGATTTGTACGGGCCGGTCACTATTCAAAAGGATGCGCTTCAGGCGTTCGGGATCGCGGAACAAGAGAGTGGCGCGTTTGTAAGTGGCGAAGCGGCGCGCAAAGCCAATGGTGAGCGCGTTCGGGTCCAGCACTTCACCCGAGTACCGCAGCTCTGAAGTGGAAGCCTTCCTGCGAAATGCCGACGCAGTTTGACGATCGCGAATGAAAGTAATCAACCTGCGCTTGCGGCGGCGATGCGCTTCCTGCAGTTCCTCATCAGGAATTTCTTTCACCAGTGCCCAGCGATCGAAGTCGCCTGAGAACTCCCGCCAATCGGGTTCCAGGTATTGATCGTAAAGATCGGCAAACTCACCATTCAGCCAACTCGGCAAGTGAACGCCGTTCGTGACGGAAGTGATCGGGATTTCATTGACAGGAATTTGAGGCCACAGTTCATGCCACATCTCGCGCGACACTTCACCGTGCAGTTTGCTGACAGCGTTGCGGTACGCGGAAGTCTTGAGTGCCAGAATCGCCATGGAGAAGCGTTCGCCCCGATCGTCGGGATTGCGCCGGCCCAGCTCCATAAACTTATCGAAGTCGATATTTGCTTCGCGGCAATAATTTTGGAAGAAGTGGTACATCATGCCGGGGTCGAAGAGATCGATTCCGGCGGGCACGGGGGTGTGCGTCGTAAAAACATTATTGGCCCGCGTTGCTTCCACCGCTTCCTCAAACGTGAGGCCGTGTTCTTCGATGAAGACCCTGACGCGTTCGAGCGCAAGGAACGCGGAGTGGCCCTCGTTCATGTGATACACGGTGGGTTCGATGCCCATGGCATTCAGGGCTCGCAATCCTCCGATACCTAACACGATCTCCTGGCGGATACGGGTTTCGTTATCGCCGCCATAGAGTTGATCGGTAATAGCGCGGTCTTCAGGACGAGCGTTCTCCGGCACGTTGGTATCGAGCGCGAAAAGCTTCACGCGCCCGATAGCAATTTCCCAAACTTTGATTGCCAGCGGCCCGGTAGGAAGATTGACGAAAACACGGAGCTCGTGGCCGTTACCCCCGCAGACCGGCTTTACCGGTAACGAATAGAAGTCATTCTCGGGATAACGTTCCTGTTGCCATCCGTCGGCGTTCAAGAACTGGCGAAAGTAACCGTGCTGATAAAGCAGGCCAACCCCTACCAGCGGCAGGTCCAGATCGCTTGACGATTTCATGTGATCGCCGGAGAGAACGCCCAAGCCACCGGAGTAAATCGGAAGGCATTCAGTAAGCCCGTATTCGGCGGAGAAGTACGCGATCAATTTTGTACTGGGCTTAGCGGAGTCGTCGTGAGATTTCAAATCGGGGTCTTCGCTCTTGGGCGCAGCTTCGCGAGCCATGTGAAAGTCAAAGCGCTCGCACGCGAGTTTGTAGAGCGCGCGGTATCGCGGTTCAGCGGCAGCACGCTCCAAGGCAGCCTGCGAAACGCGGCCCAGCATGGCTACGGGATTATAGCCGGACTCTTTCCAAAGTTCGGCATCCAGGCGACGGAAAAGCGCGCGAATCACCGGCTCCCAACTCCAGACAATGTTATAGGCTAGTTCAGGCATGCGCGCCAAGACGGGCGGCACGGAAGGACGAACAAGAAATTCGCGGATCGGCTGGATTGTGAACGGCATGAAAAGATGAAGATTCCTCAACTCCGGTGGATTCTGGCCGCGATGTTATTCCTCGCGACCGCGGTCAATTATCTCGACCGCGGAGCACTGGCCGTAGTCTCAAAAAACATCCGTACTGAGTTTGGATTGAATGAGCAAGACTACTCCTACAGCTTGGTCGCGTTCTTTCTTGCATACGCAATCATGTACGCGGGCTCTGGATACATTGTAGACCGGCTCGGCACGAAACGCGGCTTCGCTTTGTTTATCGGTTTCTGGTCTGGTGCTGCGATGCTTCATGCGGCAATTCGTGGCACGTGGAGTTTAGCGGGTGCGCGATTCCTGTTGGGCCTGGGCGAGCCGGGGAACTGGCCGGCGGCCACCAAGGCGGTGAATGAGTGGTTCCCCGCGCGGCAGCGGGCCCTGGGGGTCGGCATTTTCAATGCGGGCTCCTCAGTAGGAGCGGCGCTATCGGGCATCGTGATCGCGTGGTTGACGTTGAGCTATGGGTGGCGCTTTGCATTCTTGTGTACGGGCGCCGTCGGGTTGTTATGGCTTGCCGTGTGGCTGGCCATTTACAATCCGCCCCATAAGAACAGATGGTTGAGTGAACGCGAGTATGCGGGGTTTCGCGATGAGATTGCTCCGCCCCAGGAAACCAGGCCAGCGGGAGAACGTGTTCGATGGCAGGACGTCATTGTCCAACGCGGGTGCTGGACTTTGATTCTTGCTCGCTTCTTCACAGACCCCGTCATTTACTTCGTCATCTTCTGGCTGCCGGAGTATCTCCAGAAGGAGCGCGGATTCAATCTGGCGTCCGTCGGCAAGTATTCCTGGGTGCCCTATGCCTTTGGCGGTGTTGGGTATATCTTCGGCGGATGGCTCTCCGGTGTTTTGATCCGTTCAGGCTGGCCGATTCTCCGCGCGCGCAAATCCATCATGCTGGCAGGCGCTGCATTCATGCCGATTGCGATTCTCGCGCCATACTTTCCCGAAGCCTGGATGGCCATCGGCGCCACTTGTTCCATTACATTCGGACACGCACTGTGGACCAGTAACTTGCAAACCATTCCAACGGACTTATTCCGCGGAACCGAGGTAGGGACAGCAGCGGGCTTTTCCGGGATGGGCGGCGCCATCGGAGGGATGCTTGCAAATTTGGGTACCGGATACGTGGTGCGGCATTTCTCTTACTCGCCGGTATTTCTGATGGCGGGCCTGATGCATCCTCTCTCCATTGCTCTGGTCTACTGGCTCCTTCCAAAACAAGGGATTCCCGCCGGTAAAATGGCCAGAAAAGTGCTTTTGTAACAGGCAGGAGGAGCCGACAATGCTCTGGACAATCTTCGTAATTCTTTTGGTGCTTTGGCTCGTAGGCATGGTTAGTGGAGCGGCGCTCGGCGCCTACGTCCACATCCTGCTGGTGCTTGCCGTCGTGGTGCTGGTGATTCAGTTAATCTCCGGCCGCCGCGCGGTCTAACTAATATTTGGGAACGGAGGGGTCTATCTTTTCGCTCCAAGCGAGGATCCCTCCGCTAAGATTCTTCACGTTTGTAAACCCTGCTTTGCGTAGAGACTCAACCGCCTTGCTGGAACGTCCGCCGCTCTTGCAATGGACAATTGTTTCCTGAGCCGGATCAAGCTCGGACATTCGTTTTTCCAGATCACCCAAGGGGATCAGTTTCGATCCCGGGATCTTCCCGATCTGCACTTCATGGGGTTCGCGAACATCCAAAAGTAAGAAATTATCGCGCCGGTCCAGCTTTTGTTTCAGTTCCTGGACATCGGTTTCCGTCGCTACCACAGGCGCCGCCGTTGCTGGTTGCACGTTCACTCCACAAAACTCCTGATAGTCGATCAGTCTGGTTATCGTGGGATGGTCGCCACAAACCGGACATTCTTTGTTCTTGCGCAGTTTTAGCTCACGGAAGCGCATGGACAGCGCGTCGTAAAGCAGCAGACGGCCGACAAGCGATTCACCTACACCCAAAATCAACTTCACGGTTTCCGTTGCCTGGATCAGGCCAATTACTCCGGGCAGGATTCCGAGCACGCCACCTTCCGCGCAACTGGGCACTAAGCCCGGAGGCGGCGGTTCAGCGTAAAGACAGCGATAACACGGACCACCTTCGTAAGCGAATACTGTTGCCTGGCCTTCGAAGCGGAAGATGCTTCCATACACATTTGGCTTGTTTAAAAGCACGCAAGCGTCGTTGACTAAGTACCGGGTAGGGAAGTTATCCGTGCCATCTACGATCACGTCATAGTTGGCCAGGATCTCCATCGCATTTTCACTCGTGAGCGCCACTTCGTGACGGTCGATCGTGACGTTCGGGTTGATCTCGCGCATCGTGTCCATAGCGGAATCGATCTTCGGGCGGCCTACGTCGCCGGTGCCGTGAATGATTTGCCGATGTAGGTTCGTGTGGTCCACAACGTCAAAGTCGACTAAACCGATTCTTCCGATACCCGCCGCCGTAAGATACATGGCCAGCGGCGCTCCAAGCCCACCCGTGCCCACCAGGAGTACGCTGGCGGACTTCAGCTTGAGCTGACCTGCCATGCCGACTTCCGGCATGATCAGATGACGGCTGTAGCGAAGAATTTCTTCTTGCGTGAGTTCAGCCAAGTGAAGTTACCCCGCCCGCAATACTCGGGACAATCGAAAGGACGTCTGAGGTCGAAACCGCGGTCTTCTCTTTGTCCAGATAGCGGATATCTTCATCGTTCAGATAGACATTCACGAAGCTTCTTAACTTACCTTCGTCAGTGTAAATCTGCTTCTTAAGATCGGGATGCGCTGCGGTAAGCGCGGCCAGAACTTCACCCGCGGTTGCGCCCTCCGCTTGCACCGAATCTTTTTTGTCTACGTATTGCCGCAAGGGCGTCGGGATCAGGACTTTTGCCATATCAGTTCCTCTTTCTCTGCTCTGGTCTGGTCCGCATCGGGAAGCCAGCAGTTGGCGTGATCGAACCGCCCTTTCTGAACCGAGATCACGACGAATGAATACCAGGGGCAGGAGTTCTTCAAATCTGTTTCTGAAAAGTACGCGTCGCAATCGGGATGCGAGTGATAAATCCCGATCAATTCCAGTTTACGGCGGCGCGCTTCGCGGTCGGCTTCCAGCAGATCCTCCGGGCGCAGTTCGTAACGGGCCTGCTGCGGACCTTGCGATGCATTTTCTAAAGGGATCGACACAGTCACGCTTTTGCCGTTTTCATCGACCGAGCCCAGCATGACACCGCAACATTCGTTCGGATAGGTGGCTTCGGCGTGCGAAACCATTTGCTCCCACGGTTCTAGGCAGACTTCAATCATTCCGTGAAATCCCAAAACTGTTCACTCAAGTACTTATCGGCGCTATCGCACAAAATTGTGACGATCACGGCCGAGCTTCCCGCATGCTGCAGGCGCGTCCCCAATCGCATCGCGGCAGAAACGTTCGCCCCGGCGGAGATTCCCACCAGAACGCCTTCCTCACGAGCCAAGCGCTTCACCATGCTGTAAGCATCTTCCGTTTCGAGCCACAGATTCTCAGATGCCAGAGCGGCGTCATAGATTCCGGGAACGATGGAGGTCGGCATATGCTTCAATCCTTCCAGACCATGAAACCCAGTAGCCGGTTGGGCGGAGAGGCACTCTACTTGCGGCAAATCGCGGTGCAAACGGCGGGAGACGCCGACAAACGTCCCGCTGGTGCCAAGCGCAGCGAGAAAATGCGTGATGCGCCCACCGGTTTGTTCCATGATTTCGGGCGCGGTGGTTTCGAAATGCGCCTGCCAATTCGCAGGGTTATTGTACTGATCGGGATAGAAGTAACGGTCCGGATCGGCGCCCACAATCTCGCGAACTTTACGGATCGCGCCATCCGAGCCCTGCGCCGGATCCGTAAGCACCATCTCCGCGCCGTACGCCTTCAGAATGCGCTTCCGCTCCTCGGACGCGTTCGCAGGCAGGCATAGCTTCACCCGGTAGCCCAGCGCCGCTCCGATCATGGCATACGCGATGCCGGTGTTGCCGCTTGTGGCGTCGATAATTGTCTTCGAGGCGTTCAGCAGGCCGGCCGCTTCGCCTTTGCGGATCATATTCAAAGCCGGCCGATCCTTGACGCTTCCGCCCGGGTTGAAGTATTCGGCCTTCCCGTAAATCTCAATCCCGGGAAGTGCTTCGGAAATCCTCGACAGCCTTATCAGCGGAGTCTGGCCGATCTGCGCTAAAAGTTCTGTCCTACTCAGCGCAGGCATGTCTTTCATCTTACAAGAGCACTCGAATTGCAACCAACACGGGCGATGGCATCCATCCCGCTTCGTACGCTCGGCAAGACCAATGTCCAAATCTCCGCTCTTGGCATGGGCGGACATCACCTGGGGGACGCTCCCGATGAGAAAACCGCCGTCAACATGGTGCAGGAAGCCATGGACGGTGGAATCACCTTCTTCGACAACTGCTGGGAATATCACATCGGAAAAAGTGAGGAATGGATGGGCAAAGGCTTAAAAGGCCGGCGCGACAAGGTGTTCCTGATGACAAAGGTCTGCACGCATGGACGCGACGCGCAGCTGGGCCTGCGCATGCTTGAAGAAAGCCTGCGCCGGCTCCAGACCGACCATCTAGACCTCTGGCAAATTCACGGTGTGACGTTCGACAACGATCCGGAACTGTTCGCGCGCAAAGGGGGAGCTGCGGAGGCGCTTACGCTTGCAAAGAAGCAGGGGAAGGTACGCTTCGTAGGTTTCACGGGCCACAAGGATCCCGCGATCCATATGCGCATGCTCGAAACGAATTTTCCGTTCGACACCGTGCAAATGCCCTTGAACCCGTTCGACGGCACGTTTCGGAGCTTTGAGAAGACCGTGATTCCGGAAGCGGCACGGCGCGGACTTGGCGTCTTAGGAATGAAGAGTCTGAGCGGACGTGGCGAGCCGATTTCAAAAAGCGTCTTCACCCCGGAAGAAGGCCTACGCTACGCGATGAGCCTGCCGGTTGCCGCAACAATCGCGGGAATGGACAAACCGGAAATCTTGCGGCAAAACCTCAAGATCGCGCAGAACTTCAAGCCCATGGCGGCTGCGGAGATGCAGGCGCTGCGCGACCGTTGCGCGCAGTACGGGGACGGGCGGTTTGAGCTCTATAAAGTCTCAATCAAGTACGACAACCCGGAAGCACGCATGGCGCACGGTTTTCCGGAAGACATGCAAAACAAAGAAACCAAGGAAAGAATGAAGGCTACCGACAACACCGGGAAACCTTACTAGAGACAGCGTTATGGCGCATTCACGTAGAGAATTCGTGCAGGGTTTAGCGGTCGCGGGGGTAGGTATGTCAGTTGAGAGCGCTTCGGCGCAACAGTCGATTCCGAAACGGCCGCTTGGCAAGACGGGTTTGCAGGTTTCCGCGCTCGGCCTGGGTGGCTTCCATCTGGGTACAGCTGATACGGATCAGGAGGCGAACCAGATTGTTGGGGAGGCAATCGACGCGGGCATAAACTTCTTCGACAACGCGTGGGAATATCACGAAGGTAAGAGCGAGGTTCGCATGGGAAACGCGCTTAAGGGCAAGCGCGACCAGGTGGTTCTGATGACCAAGGTGTGTACGCATGGGCGGAAAAAGGATGTCGCCATGCGGATGCTCGAAGAAAGCCTGCAACGCCTGCAAACCGACCACCTGGACATCTGGCAGATCCACGAAGTGGTTTACTACAACGACCCGGATCTGATCTTCGCGAAGGGCGGAGTGATTGAGGCGCTGGATCAGGCCAAGCAGCAAGGCAAAGTGCGGTTCGTCGGCTTCACCGGCCACAAGGACCCGGCGATCCATTTGAAAATGCTTAGCCACGGATACGCGTTCGACACGGTGCAGATGCCTCTGAACTGCTTCGATGCAACATACCGGAGCTTTGAAACGCAGGTGCTCCCCGAAGTGACCCGGCGCGGCATGGCGGCGCTGGGTATGAAGAGCATGGGCGGGAGTGGGGAATCCATCAGGAACGGCGCCGTCACCGCGCAGGAGGCTTTGCGTTACGCCATGAGCGTGCCCGGCGTGGCGACCACCATCTCCGGCATGGAAGCCATCGGCGTGCTGCATCAAAATTTGGAAATCGCGCGCGGCTTTCAGCCGGCCAGTGCAACGGAACTCACGGCTCTTCGAAACCGCGTGCGTATGTATGCGGCGGACGGGCGCTTTGAACTGTTCAAGAGCACAGTGAAATACGATGGCGCGCTGGGCCGGGATTTGCACGGATTCCCCTCGCCTGATAGCCTTCCGGCTTGAGGCGTCTTCTTATTCGTCCGGGCGCGATCGGAGATTTCATCGTTTCGCTTCCCGCTCTGGAATCGCTGCGCGCGGACTATACAGAAGTCTGGTGCCGCAGTGAGGTCATTCCGCTAGTTCGGTTCGCAGACCGGTGCCTGCCGATCGCGGGGTCGGGAATCGACAGAGTGGGTCTGGTAGATGCTGCGGACGTCCTGGAGCGGCTGCGCAGCTTTGACGAGATCCACTCCTGGTATGGGACCAACCGGCCGGAGTTTCGCGAAGTCGTTAAGGCGCTGCCTTTCCGCTTTTACCCTGCGCTGCCCACCGGCGCGGAGCAACACGCCATGGATTTTTATCTGGCGCAGGTAGGGCAGCCCGGCATACTCATGGCGCCCTGGGCGGTCTTGCATCCGTTCTCAGGAAGCCCTCGAAAGAACTGGCCCATGGAACGCTGGCGGCAGCTGGCCGGGCTGCTGGAGCGGCGGATGCCTGTCCAATGGTGCCGCGGTCCGGAAGACACGCTTCCCGACGCGGTTTGTATGGAGGATTTGGGAGAGTTGGCGTGGTGGCTTCGGCGCGCGCGGGTTTTCATCGGTAACGATTCCGGCATCTCGCATCTGGCAGCTTGGGTAGGAACGCCCACCATCGCCCTGTTCGGGGAAACGAACCCGGCCGTATGGGCTCCCCGGGGGAGAGACGTGCGCGTGTTCTCCCTCAACGCAACTGCCGAAGCGATCGCAGAAGCGGTACCATGATCCAAAATGCCGGCGACCATCCTGGACTTGCGGGAGTTCCGCGCCCGGGATCTGGACGTGCTTCTCCGGACCCAGGAAGAGGAGTGGCTCCACCAGTTGAATTGGGACTTCCGCGGCTCCAGCGAACTGGTGTGCAAGTTCGTCGATACCGGCAGCTTGAATGGTGCGGTAGCCGTCAGTGCCGCTGGCACGCTTACGGGCTACGTCTATTTCGTCTTTGAAGACGGCAAAGGGCTGCTGGGCGATCTCTACGTAATGCCTGAGTTTCGGAACCCCACAGTGGAATCGCAGTTGATGAATTCCGCGCTGAGACAGATCGCCGAAGTCGGCGGAGTGCCGAGAGTGGAGGGGCAAATCATGATGCTGAGCGCTCCACTGGAACGGCCGGACTCGGGTTGGCGCTCCTTTGAAATGCTGGAGCGGTCGTTTCTCACCCTGCGGCTTCCTGCGGCCAATGGCGTGAAAAGCGCTGTTCCCGACATCGTCGCCATTGAGCCATGGAGCCATACGCATCAAGAGCAGGCAGCCCAGTTGATTCCCGCAACGTATGTGGGGCATGTGGACAGCCGGATCAACGACCAGTATCGAAACGCGGCTGGGGCACGCAAATTTCTGCACAATATCGTGCAATATCCGGGATGCGGGGTATTCCACGAATCAGCCTCCTTTTCAGCCTTTCACAAGAGAGAGGGCCGCCTGTGCGGGCTCGTCCTTTCGAGCATGGTCTCTGGAACGTCAGGCCACGTCACGCAGGTTTGCGTACTGCCGGAGCACCAGGGGCTGGGGCTCGGCCGTGAGCTAATGAGGAGAGCTCTCCAGGCTCTGGAGCGAAATGGGTGCCGCACGGTCAGCCTCACCGTGACGCAGGAAAATCGCGGGGCAAGAATGCTCTATGAGCGCCTGGGTTTCCGGATGGTGAAGAAATTCGGCGCTTACGTCTGGACCCCGTAAGATAGACTAAGTCGGCTTAGCAAATGAACATCACAAGAAACGGTTCTCAGCCTTCGCAAAAGGGACCCGCCGAGTGGTTCACCGGCACTGTGCGGATCGATCCGCTGTTCCAGGCGCCCGAACCGGCGGCTGTGCAAGCGGCCAGCGTCACCTTCGAGCCCGGAGCCAGGACAGCCTGGCACACACATCCTCTGGGCCAGACCCTGATTGTGACCGCCGGGTTCGGCTGGGCGAGGCGCTGGGGTGGCCCACTCGAGGAAATCCGGCCGGGAGACGTCGATTTGGTTTCCGCCAGGAGAAAAGCATTGGCACGGAGCCACCGCGACTACTGCCATGACGCACATCGCCATTCAGGAACGGTTAGATGGAAAGGTCGTCGATTGGTTGGAACACGTAAACGAGGAAACATTATGAGATTGGCTTGTCAATTCGCGTTATTCTTACCAGTCGCGGCAATGCTCGCTGCCGAACCCCAGGATGTCGTGAAGACCCAATTCGGGATGCTCCAGGGCGCCGGCCGCTTGCCGTCTGGCGTACGTTCGTTTCAGGGGATCCCTTTTGCCGCCCCGCCGGTCGGCAACCTGCGCTGGGCCGCACCCACGGCTGCCGCCAAGTGGGAGGGCATCCGGCAGGCCAAAGCTTTCGGAGCCCGGTGCATGCAGCAGCCGATTTACGGCGACATGAACTTCCGCTCCAACGGGGTGAGTGAAGATTGCCTGTATCTCAACGTGTGGACACCGGCAAGCCGGGCCGGCGAGCAGCTACCCGTGTTGGTCTACTTCTTCGGCGGCGGGTTCATGGCGGGTGACGGGTCCGAACCCCGGTACGATGGCGAAAGTCTGGCGGCCAAGGGTATCGTAACGGTCACGGTGAATTACCGGCTGGGCGTGTTTGGATTCCTGGCGCATCCGGACCTGACGAAAGAATCGGCTCAGCACGCTTCCGGTAACTATGGGCTGCTCGATCAGAGCGCAGCCCTCCACTGGGTGCACGACAACATCCGCGCATTCGGGGGCGATCCAGGAAAGGTCACCATCGCTGGCGAATCGGCGGGTTCCATTTCGGTGAGCGCCCAGATGGCTTCGCCGCTTTCGAAGGACCTGATCGCGGGCGCAATCGGCGAAAGCGGTTCTGTTCTCGGAGCGCTCGCCCCGGTGGAGTTGGCACAGGGAGAAGCGCAGGGGGTGAAGTTCGCGTCGGGGTTGGGGCAACAAGGATATCGCGGGACTCCGGGCGAAGAGCGCGGAGGAGATCCTCGAAGCAGCGGGGAAGCGCGGCGGGCCACGGTTTAGCCCGGTAATCGATGGCTATTTCTTTCCGGAGTGGCCGGCCGCCATCTTCGCGGCAGGGAAGCAGGCGCATGTGCCGCTCTTGGCCGGCTGGAACTCTGAGGAGATGAACGCCGGCGCTGTACTGGGCAAAGAGCCCGCGACCCCGGAAAATCTTCAAGCCGCCATCGCTCGGCTTTACCCGGAAAACGGAGCGGATATCGCGAAGGAGTACGCGGCGCAGAGCAATGAGCAAGCGCGCGATCTGGCGACGCAGCTGGCCAGCGCGCGGTTTATTGCGTTTAGCACCTGGAAGTGGCTGGAGCTGGCGGGAAAAACGGGGGGAAAGCCCGTGTACCGTTATTACTTTTCGCGAGCGCGGCCGGCGATGCGGCCGGAGATGGGGAACGCGACCGCTGGTCTGGCGGGTGGCGTGATCACAAACGCGGGTCCCGCGCCTGCCTCCCGGCCGCTGCCGCGCGGTGCAGTGCACGCGGCGGAAATTGAGTACGCGCTCGGAAATTTGAAGGGAAACCGGGTGTATGCGTGGGCTGAGGACGATTACAAAGTGTCCGCGGCAATGGAAGAGTACTTCGCGAATTTCGTGAAGACCGGGAATCCGAATGGCGGAAATCTACCGAAGTGGCCAGCGGCAAACAGCGGGAATGCCGTGCAGGTACTCCATATCGACGTAGAGACAAAGGCCGAGATGGCGGACCACGAAGGTCGCTACCGGGCGCTCGAGAAACTAGTCAAGCCAAAATAAAAAGTGTTCGTGACAATCACAAATGTCCCGCGCAGACGGCTTGTTATTCTTTTGAGATGACTTCAGAGCACGAGTCCTCAGACACCCTCCCGCAAGGCTTGGCTCGCACCATCAAACGGTTCGGTTACGACCTGATCCGCTCCGCCGGGGAACTCCCCGCTCATGTTCCAAATCTGAGGCACGCCCCCGTCCTGCCGGTGAAAGCAACATATTCCCCCTGGCTGACAGACTCCGCCTTTCAAAGCGCTTTTGACGAAGTGAAAGCAAACACGCTGGTGGATCTGTTCCGGTGCTACGAACTCTGGAAGCTGGTGCAACAAGCCTCCAAACTATCGGCGGGCGCGCTGATTGAGGTGGGCGTGTGGCGCGGGGGCACCGGATGCCTGATTGCCCGTGCAGCTCAATTGGCGGGAATCCCCGAACCCGTTTACCTTTGCGACACCTTTGAGGGCGTGGTGAAGGCGGGCGCGATGGACACCGTCTATAGCGGCGGGGAGCACAAAGACACCAGCGAGCAACTTGTCGCCGATCTCGCAAAACGCATGGCTCTGAACCAGGTCCGCATCCTAAAAGGGATCTTCCCTGACGACACCGCGGATTCTTTCAAGGAGCCGTCGATTCGCTTCGCCCACGTCGATGTGGACGTTTATCAATCCACCAAGGACATCATGGCCTGGATCTGGCCGCGTATGGTAGCTTCGGGAATCGTGGTTTTCGACGACTATGGCACGCACGGATGTGAAGGCGTGACGCGCATTGTTAATGAGCTGGCCGAAGATCGCGGGACCCTCTTGATTCACAATCTGAACGGTCATGCTGTCTTGATTAAGCGGGAAGAGTAGAATCATAGCCACGAGGACTTTTATGGATCGCCGAGACTTTTTAGTATCCGCAGCCGGGGCCGGAGCCGCCCTGGGAATGGGCAAGCAACTGATGGGCGCCGCTGGCAAGAGTTCGGGCCGAGTGGTGGGCGCCAACGACACAATCAACATCGGAATTGTAGGCCAAGGCGGCCGGGGCGTCTATCTGGCCCGGCAGTTCACCAAGTACGCAGCGGACAACAACGGCGCCTGCAAGATCGTCGCGGTCTGCGACGTCTACGAAAAGCGCAAGAAAAAGGCCGCCGAGCTCAACAAGTGCGATGGCTACCTGGACTACCGGGAACTGATCGCGCGCAAGGACGTGGACGCTGTTGTAGTCGCAACGCCCGACCATTGGCACGCAAAAATCGCCCTCGAAGCCATGGACGCCGGCAAAGACGTCTATTGCGAGAAGCCGATGACGCACACCATTGAGGAAGCCAAGCAGCTTTCGGCTACGGTGCGGGAGACCAAGCGCGTCCTGCAGGTGGGAAGCCAGACCACCAGCGCCGACCAGTGGCATAAAGCCAAGAAAGCGATTGCGGACGGCATGATCGGGCAGATGATTTCGAGCCAGGGAAGCTACCACCGCAACTCCACGAAGGGCGAATGGAATTACCCCATCGATGCGGCGGCGGGGCCGGATGGCAAGGGCGAGGATTACCTGGATTGGAAAATGTGGCTGGGCCCTGCACCCAAGCGCGCTTACGACGCCGACCGCTATTTCCGCTTCCGTAAATACTGGGACTATTCGGGCGGGATTGCGACCGACCTGTTCTTCCACGTAGTGGCCCCGCTGAACATTTGCTGGAGCGAGCCGCAGTTCCCCTCGCGGGTGGCGGCATTCGGCGGAATCTATGTGTTCAAAGATGAGCGCGAGGTGCCCGACACGTTCAACCTGATGGCCGATTACCCGAAGGGCCACTCGCTGATTCTGAGCAGCAGCATGGCGAATAGCCAGCACATCCCGGGGCTGATTCGCGGGCATGAAGGAACGCTGATCATGGTGGACCACGGGATGTTTGAGGGCAAGACGGACCACATCACCGTAATCCCGGAGAAGAACGTCATCAGCGCGGATTACAAGGCGAAGTTCGGCGACGAGAAGATCACGATTCCGGTGGACCAGAAAGACGCGATGCAGGCCCATGTGGGAAATTTCCTGGACTGCATGCGGAGCAGGCAGAAACCAGTGCTCGACGTAGACACGGCGCTACACGCGCAGGTGACCATCAGCATGGCCGTCCAAAGCTATCGCGAAGGCCGCGTGCTGTATTGGGATGAGAAGGCGATGAAGGTTGTGGGGAAGGCGCCTAAGGGTTAGGTTGGCCCGTCTTGCGCGACGACTCGAAAGCGAGGCGAGTGAGAGCAGATCTCCGCTCTTAAAGCGGGTACTCTCGCGGTTTCCGAATTATGACCCGGATTCGAGAACTGGACGGCTTACGCTTTTTCGCCATCTGCGCTGTCATCGGAATTCATTACAGACCGCCGTTTCGGCCCGCCTTGGATATTCTTTCGCTGGGATGGGCCGGGGTGGATCTTTTCTTCGTTCTCTCGGGTTTTCTGATCACCACGATTTTGCTTTCTCTCCGAAAGAGCGAGAAGCCCTTTCTTGTTTTTTACTGGCGGCGGATCTTGCGGATTTTTCCGCCTTATTATGCCGTCCTGTTTGCGATAACTTTGTTGGCCGCGCTGAGCAAAGTCCATTTTTCCAGGATGGTCATGCTACAGCAGGCTTTTTTCTTTACGGCGGTTGACTTTAATCAAATTGGTCAAATCGCGTCACGAATAATCCATCTCACGCCCCTCACGGGAATAGATCCTCTTCCAATCGACGACCATATTTTCTCGCAATATGATGACGGCATCGGAATCTCTTGGTCACTCTCGATTGAGGAGTTGTTCTATCTGTTGTGGGCTCCCGTTGTTCTGAAGTGTTCTCTTCGGAAAATTGCGACGGTCGGCATAGGTGCCGTTGTTCTCTGCCCGCTGCTTCGGATTTTGGATCATCGCGCCGATTATCCGGAGTACTTTCAGTTTTTCACCAGATTCGACACTTTGATGATTGGGTGTCTTCTGGCTGTCCTCATGGCAGGATACGGTCATCGGCCGGAGTACCGTTCTAGGTTGTTAACGGGCCTCATCTCTCTCGGTGCGGTTTCCGCCGTGCTGCTCGCTCTCTTGAGTATTCTGGCTGGCATCTTGCGGCATATGGAAATTCGATCCGCGCTCATCTTTTCCGGCTTCGGCTATAGCTTCCTGGGAAGTTTTTTTGGCGCAGTGATTGGTCTTTGTGTTCTTTATGCACAGAGCGGTGTCTGGTGGGCGAGGCTGCTGCGAAGCAAACCGCTGGTCTATATTGGAACCGTGAGTTATATGATGTATTTGATTCACACACCTGTGTTTGTCACCGTTTACAAGGTGGTGGCTAACTTAGGACACCCCGAGGGCACGATGATTCCCACGTTGCGGCTAGGTTTGTTGGCCTTTATGGCAACGCTTCTGATTTCAGGGTTGTCGTGGAGGTTTTTCGAACAACCGATTCTCCGCTTAAAGAAGCGGCTCCCGATCTAGCGGCCGCGCTAGGGGAAAGCGGCAAACCAAATAAACCGAAAGGATGAGTGCCGCCAACTTAAATTGGCCCGCAACACCAATAGTCGGACCGCCAAGGTAGGATCCGGGGGAGAAAATATAGGCGAAGCAAATCATCAGGGTGTTAAGCGCCCAAACGGGCATTCTATGAGTGGAATAGTCTTGACTTGCGAAAGAAATCAAACATACAGCCCACACGATGGTCACTTGAATGAGCGAGTACTCAAGCGCCATTGGAGGAAAGATAGTGGACAACAGTATGAGCGCCACAACTTGGTTAACCATCGACAAATGTCGAATCCGGTACCAATACAAGCCAAGGATCGTGCACGCTGCGATTAGCAGATATGGCGCGCTCCAGCTCAGAAGAGTTGCTCTGGGATCTGGAAAATAGTGCAGTCGAAGGCCACGGATTCTGAGTGCCTGTTTGCCGAGCGAGAACAGTGAGTGGTCGAAGCCGATATCCGGAGTCAAGTAATTAAAAACGTGCGTTTCAGCGACAACCCGAAGGCCGTTGCTCATCTCCCGGTAAGCTTCGGTGATTGACGGGCCGAGAATGGAAAGACCTACCAGCTGCATCGGGATGATAGTAAGTAGCGAGATAGCGAGCGCTTTATACTGCTTTCGGGAAACAAGCACGAGAAAAAGAAGACCGGGGTAAACCTTCATACAGGCGCCAACAGCAATCGATATTCCGGCCGCGACATAACGCCGTTTCAGAAGAAGGCTGACCGCCAGGATTTGCACCACCCACACAACGGCCTCCAAATTACCGCGCTCGATCTCGAACCAGAACGGGAAACAGAGCAGCACAGAAACTAGCAGGTACCCGCAAATGAGAACCGTGCGCTGTGGCACCAGACGATTCAGCCGGATGGCTAACCACATGGCTGCAATGATAGGAAGAACGATGATACAGAATTCATAAGCCGCGAAAGCGTGTGTTCCTAAGAGCCCAAAAAGCAAGTAGACGGACATTAAGGGCGCTGGGTAAACAATGGTGGGCAGCAAGGATGAAGGAGGGAACCTGCCCAATTCCGTATCGTAGAGGGTAAAGTCGTCGAAGGGATGGCCCAGGTTTCCCAAAAACAAGCGCGATAGTTGGAATGGTTGATGAAAGAGCGGGGCACGGGCAGCCAAACCCAGGAAAGCCAACACCCAAAGCAATACCAGTGCGAACACAAAGGTATCAAGCGCCTTAATGAGTAAGTTGGGCTTCGGCGTGGTCATTGCGAGTTTAACTCCGACAGTTCCCAGTCCACGATAAAAAGCGGACGGGCGGCGCCGTTCTTGTAGTCACGCGCAAGGTAAATCGCCAGAAAGGCGATTGCGCCCACCACATACAGCAGGTCGGTTGTGACTAGCAGGTGAAAAGCCTTCGCCCAGGTGTCACTAAAGTCGAGAACGCACAGGATCAGATTAGCCATCACCACAGGGGCGCAGAGATAAGCCGTCACCCGAAGAGGGAACGTGGACGAACTGAGCATTCCGGCCACGGCAAACTTGGTCATGCCAAGGAAGTTGTAATGCGTAGTTCCTCGGACGCGTGGCTGCCGCTGGTAGGGGATGCCTTTTCGCTCAAAGCCGGCGAAACCCGCCTCGGCCCGGAGAAAGGGGAAGGTAGAACGGTTGTCCAACATGGCATCCCGGATTCGCCGTGTGAAGAGCGCGAATTCAGCCATATCGAGGATGATGTCGTTATCGGCGAGAAGCCGGTTCAAGCGATAGAAAAGCAGCCGCAGCAGGTGTACCCCGTAGAACTCCGTCCGCTTTTTGCGGTCGCCATAAACAAGATCAAAACCGTTGCGCCATTCTTCAACGAAGCGGGGAATCATCTCGGGCGGATCTTCGCAATCGACATCGATGACGACAATCGCGTCGCCCGCCGCATGACGCATTCCTGCGGAAACGGAAGCTTGATAACCGAAGTTGCGGGAAAAAGTGAGGACCTGGACGGCGGGATCTTGGGCGCGCAGTTCGCGGATGATTTGCAGTGTTCCGTCTTTCGAGCGATTGTTGGTGAACAGGAGTTCGAAGCGATAGTCCGACCGGAGCGGGGCGACGGCGCGGTTGAACCGCTCATAGAAAATCGGGATGGATTCTTCTTCGTTGAAAACCGGACAGATTACCGTTATCAGTTTATTTTCCATGTTCCCGCCACCAGCGAATCGTGTCGCGCAAACCACTTTCGAGATCAAAGAAGGGTGCCCACCCGGTTTGGCGGAGTAGGGCGTTGTTGGCGCAAATAAAGGGTGGCTCGCCCAAGCGCCGAGGCAGGGCGCCGAAACGGAGGAACTCTTCACCTTTCATCAGCGCCGCTACTTTGAAGACCAGATCACGAACCGAAATGGGGTTGCCGGAGCCAATGTTTGCGACTGGCAAATTTGCCTGGGCGGCGGCGCAAATGCCCGCGGCAACGTCTTCGGCGTGAAGAAAGTCGCGAATTTGCTCCCCAGAGGTCGTTTCAAAGGGGGTGCGTGATTCGAGGGCGCGGATGACGGCCGCCACCAGCCGGCGGGGCTCTTCGGAAGGACCGTAGAGGAAGAAGGGGCGCACCCACACGGTTCGCATGGCGCCGCGGCGTTCCATTTCCTTCAGCCCGGTATAAAGGGCAAGCTTGGCGGCGGCATGCATAGTTTGGGGCAGCAGGGGACTTTGCTCAGAAAGGTAGCCGAGCGAGCAATCGTACTCGTAATTAGTGCCGACTCCGACAAATTGGAGGCAGCCGTGTTCGGCAAGGGATCGGGCAAAGTTGAGGCTGTGTCGGGCAAAAGCGACATGCTCGAAGGCGTGAAGGTCACTGCCCGATTGCCATGCGAGATGGAAGCAGGAGACCGGCTGCAAAGCACCAAGAAAATCCGTCGGCAACGATTCGAGCGAATGCTGGTGGACGAACAAACCCTTGAGGTTCTGGAGGCGGAGAGGTTGCTGCCGGGACGGACAAGCGCATGCACTTCGCCGCTTTCCCCGATTAGGCGGCGTACTACGCCACTGCCGATCAAACCGGCCGCTCCGGTAACTAAGACCTTCATTTACTGGGCGCGGTTGGGCAGAATGCGGGGATAGGGGTAACTGGTAATGAACTGGCCGCCCCTGACGCAATATTCGTCCTGCTGCCTGATAATTTCTTCGGCGAAGTTCCAGGTGAGGAGGAGAACATAATCCGGCTGCTCGGTGAGGAGTTTTTCGGGCGGGAAGATCGGGACTTTGACGCCGGGCATGAAGAGGCCCTGCTTATAAGTGCTGCGGTCGACAACGAAATCGAGCAGTCGGGTATCGATTCCGCTACTGTTGAGCAGAGTACTGCCTTTCGCGGCAGCCCCGTAGGCGGCAATTCGTTTCCCTTGTTGTTTGAGACCGGTCAGCAGTTCGACAAGATCGAGTTTGCGTTTCTCGACGGCTTCGGCGTAGGCGTGGTAGTAGCTTTGATCGTGAACCCAGCTTTCTTCCTCGCGGAGCATCGCGGCCACGCGGCCTTCACGGTCGTAATCGGATTTACCGGCAAAGATTTGAAGGGTTCCGCCGTGAATGTCCAGCAGTTCGACGTCATGAATGAATAGGCCGTGCTTGCGCAGGAGAAGATCGAGGGCGGTAAGGGAATAATAGAAAACGTGTTCGTGATAGATGGTATCGAACTCGCAATGATCGATCATATTCTTCACGTAGGGCGTCTCGATCACGGCTACGCCGAAGGGCTTGAGAACAGCGGCAATGCCCTGAACGAATCCGTTGAGATCGGGAACGTGGGCGAAGACGTTATTAGCGTGAAGAACATCCGCCATTTGATCTTGGGAGATCAGGCGGTAGGCTAATTCGGTGCCGAAGAATTCGTCCAGGGTTGGAATGTGGTTTTGGCGGCGGGCGACTTCCGCAACGTTGCGGGCGGGTTCGATACCCAGGACGGGGATGCCGGCTGAAAGATAATTCTTCAGGAGATACCCGTCATTACTAGCAATTTCCATTACCAGGCTGTTTCCGTTAAGCTTCTCGCGTTCCCGCATTTTCGCGGCGATATCGGCCGCGTGACTCAACATGGTTTCGGAGAACGAGGAAAAATAAAGATATTGGCTGAACATCTTCTCCGGCGGAACCGTCTCCGTCAGCTGCACCAGGGTGCAGGTCTCGCAATAGACGATCGCCAGGGGGTAGGTTGGCTCGTGCTCTTCGAGATCTTTCGCGCTCAGAAGCGTATTGGCTAGTGGTGTTACACCCAGGGTAAGAACAGGAGACAGAGAAGGCGAGGAGCAGGCTCTGCACTGCGTAGTCGGTCCGATTGGGTTCATAGGGTGGATGACGAAGGTTGTGAATTCAAGCGGCTCCGAAACTCAGCCAGGGAGGGGAGCGCGGCGTCCCGGGCGGAAACGATAGGATCCTGGGCCGGCCAGGGCGCGCCGAAAGAATTCCATGCAACTCCCGCGTCATAGCCTGGCTGATATTCGGACGAAAGATGATAGTAGAGGATGGCCGGGGCCTGCCGGACATAGAAGCCATGGGCGACGCCCTTGGGAAGATAAGCGGCATTATGCGTGTGATCGGAAAGCTCGATTACGGCGAACTGGCCGAAAGTAGTGGAATCAAGACGAAGATCGAGAGCTATATCCATGACGCTGCCGCAAAGGCAGGTAAGCAGCTTAACATTATCGGCGGGCGACAACTGCAAATGCATGCCTCTGAGCACGTTTGCATTGGACACGGAGTAGACGGATTCCACAAATCCGGTTTCTAGATTGAGACCGTGCAGAGCGCTACTACTCAAGGTTTTCACCAATGATCCCCGCTCGTCGGGATGCGCGTCGAGAGAAATCTCAAAGCAGCCTTCGATTGAGGTTTCGCGAGCGTTCATCCGGCTTGCCATAGGTTACCTTTGGGTAGTGTGCAAAAGCAATCCGACCGCGCAAAGACGGACCACATTACGGTATCCCGGAGAAGAACGTGGCGACCGCGGATTACAAGGCGAAGTTCGGAAGGCGTAAGCGGCACTTCTGCCGTTAGGCCACCGATTCTAGAACTGCACATTCCAGCGAGTTCCGGCAGGCAAACACAATCAACGTCACTAACTTCGCCTGGTCTCCATAGTCCGCCGTGCGCCTTCCCACCCATGTAAGTGGGGCGGCCACTACCGCGAAAGCGATCAATGCCGCGTATGTCCACCGGACTGGGACGGTCGTCCCTGCTTCTCGGCGGCGATGAGCAAGAAGAATAGAACGCACTCACAGGAAACACTTGGAGCAAAGTGTATTCCAGGGACATCACCGGCAAAGTGACAGGAATTATCAACAGAACGACGACGTGATTAACCAAGGGGAACTTGCGTTCCGTACGACAAGTGAAATGGCAAATCCGATTGCCGCAAGAGGAGCATACACTCGTGCGGCCGGCGGATACCTTGGCATTCAGAAATTCGCGGTCACTGCGCGCCAGTGCGGTTCATGAATTCATGGAACGGTCCTGTTTCCACCCTGGCGAGACATCTTTTAGGGCTTGCCTTATCGGCGAACTGTCGGGTTTCGCTCAAATGCGATTTGCGCTCAGGCGGGCATGGTTGGCGCACCCACTTGATCACGTTCCCAGCCGATCACTGTTTCAATTCCTTCTTCTTTCGTCACTTGGGGCGACCACTTCAAAAGTCGCGTTGCCTTCGTGTTATCCGCCACAAACAGTTTCTGGTCGCTCTGGCGCCAGGGCAGCCGTTCATATCTCATCTTCACGCCCAGCCGTTGCTCCAAATGGCCAAAAAGTTCCAGCAGAGAAAAGCTGTTTTCCATGCCGCCTCCGATGTTGAACGCCTGGCCCCGCGCTTCCGCGATATGGTCCACGGCCGCAAGATAGCAGCGCACCGCGTCGGAGACATGAAGCAAATCTCTTACCTGTTTGCCATCGCCCGAAATCGTGAATGGCGCGCGCGTGGGATTGGCCTGGAGTTCCACAGCCTGGCGGACAAACCAGCCCACCCAGCCCTGATCGAAGGTGGCGTACTGGCGGCCGCCATAGATGGTGGAATGGCGGAAAACCACTGTGTTCAGGCCGAAGCCGCGCGCGTAGTCGAGCATGTATTGATCGGCCGCGCCTTTTGAGCAGCCGTAGGGCGTGTGAAACTCCAGCGGAGCCCGTTCGTCCACCCCTTTGCCGCCCGCGCGAGGCTGATACCGAAGCGGCGTCTCCACCAGGTCGAGGAAGCTCAAGTCGCCGTAAACCTTGTTGCTCGATGCGTAAACCACCGCTGCTTCGGGAGCATGCGCCCGCATCGATTCCAGCAGGTTGATCGTCCCCAGCACATTGATCTCGAAATCCTTGCGCGGGCTTTGCAGTGAGGTGGTCATCGCGACCTGCCCTGCCAGATGAAACACGGCTTTCAGACCTTGCGTCCGAAGAACGGGATCCAGATCGAAGGGGTTTCGCGTATCACCGTGGATAAAATCGAATTTCCCCAGCGTTCTCAACCATGCCAGGTTTTGTGATGCTCCGTGGCGGGCCAGGTTGTCAAAGACAATCGCGTGGTGCCCCGCTTCAATCAGGTGAGCGGCAACGTTGCTGCCCAGGAAGCCGCAGCCTCCGGTAATCAGATAGGTCATTTGCTCGTTTGCTTCCTTGCCTCGCGCAAGGCATCGCCGCGGAATTTCCTAAGCCGAACAAGTGTTTGAAAATAACTCACGGCGAACTCGACGAGGTTGCGTTTGGATTCGCCCGCTTTCCGACGTTCAAAGACGACGGGGACCTCTTTCACTGTTGCGTGAGCGGGTCCGGCAACCAGTTTGATAAGGAGTTCTTCCACGATATCGAAATCGTCGGAATCCAGTTTAAGGGCGCGGAGCGGAGCCCCGCGATATAGACGGAAAGAGTTGGTGACGTCGCGCGCGTTTAGTTTGAATGCCACGCGAAACGTAAGATTGACTGCGAACGACATGGCGATCAGGATAAACGGATTCTCCGTGACGCCACCGTGAACATAGCGCGAGCCGATCACGACAGTAACGCTTTCACGCTCCGCCCACAGCCTCTGAAGGTAGACAGGGTTGTGGGACCCATCGGCATCCATAAAAACGATGAATTTGCCTTGCGCTTCGGCAATGCCCGTGCGGACCGCGTCGCCATAATTATTACCTCCATGGCGGTGGACGTGGCGGACGGATTCCTGCGCGCAGACTTCAGCCGTCCGGTCGATCGGCTGCTCGGTATCGAGAACCAGAATTTCAAAATCAGGCGTCAGTTCGGCCGCCCGGGCCTTCAGCAGAGGCAGCAAGGTCACCAGCGATTCCGCTTCGCGGTAAGCAGGCAGTACAATGCTCAGATCCATTACGGACGAGTGACCGGCAACTCCGGGCACTGTGCTTGCGCCAATTGCCAAACGGCGAAGGAAAGGGGGGTAACCGGGGCCCAGCCCAACCCGCTCAGTTTAGCGATATCCGCGACCAAATGCATGGGTTCGTAGGGGTGATACGGAAGAGCACCAAAGTGCAGCTCCACCGGAAGCTCCAAATCGTGGCACACGTTCTCAACAATTTCGCGGAGGGGCCGGG
The DNA here is from genome assembly GCA_963795835.1 of Bryobacterales bacterium. Lineage (GTDB taxonomy): Bacteria > Acidobacteriota > Terriglobia > Bryobacterales > Bryobacteraceae > JALYXI01. The sequence continues at coordinate 174,606 of CAWCJC010000009.1, forward strand.
AGAGGCCGGAGCCCACGTTGAACACCTCAACCAAATGAAGCCGCTGGCGGCGCGAGGCCGTCAGAACCGCGGTCGCAATATCGTCCACCGCGCAAAAGTCGCGGATCTGCTCGCCCGGAGACAGCCGGAAAGGCTGGCCGGTCGCGGCTGCGTTAAGCAGGGAAGGGAACAGGCGCGCGCCGCCATCGTGAAGTCCGGTAAAAGAAAAGGGTCGCAGAATCGTAAGATTGCGCTTAAATTCGGTCGCCGCAGCCTGCAGCAGAAAATCTGCGGCGGCTTTACTGACCCCATAAGGATGAAGGCTTTCCACGGGGTCGGTCTCCCGAAGAGGGCGGCCCTGGTGGCGGTAAACTAATCCGGTCGAAATATAAAGAAATTCGCAATCGGGAAGAGCGCAGGAAGATTGAAATAGGCGCAGCGTGGCATCCACATTGAAGGCGACCATGTCGAACCAGGCCTCCCGCACCGGCCGGACCCCGGAGGCGGCGCAATGAATGATCAGTTCGGGCAGCGAATCGGAGAGGATGCGGGCCATCTGCGGCGTATCGGAGAGGTCGGCCTGGCGCATGTGAACGTTGGTGTACCGGTGAAATGCGGCGGGGAGCAGCGTGCGGAGGGGCAGGACGATCTGATTGGCCGGGTCCGATGCTAAAAGCTTGACGATATTGAAGCCGAGGGTTCCGGATGCTCCGGTAATGAGGATGCGGCTCAAGGGAACTTACCGTTTTAGCACGAACTCGCCTTTTCCCCAGACTGTTTGGCGCCCGATCCCGGTGAACGCGGCTGCGTTTAAGATCGGCAGCAATTCGCGGAGCGGACCCGAGTAGTGGGCAAGGCCCGTAAAACCGCCCAGTGGATGATTCTGTCCCGTGCGGGTAGAACGGCGTTGGGAAAACTCCTGCGTCAAAGAGTGGCTGGTCAGTTGAACGGCTTTTGAGAGTTCTTCCAGACGGTCGAAATCGAGTGCTAACGGTGACGCGTAAAGCGAGGCCAAAGTGCGGAGGCGCCCAGCAGCACGGGCAAAAAGGATGGGAAACTCGGGCCGGGGCGCCACGCCGCTGTCTGACTTCAGTTCGGTAGGCGTCAGAAAGTGGACCGTGGCTTCCCGCGGTTCCTCTTCGAGCGGTGTCAGGGGAAAGCGAAGAACTTCTTCCGGGCTGGCCCCTGCCAGAGGAAGCAAGCCGTGAAGCGGACTGCACCGGCGAAATGCTCGCACAATTTCGGCGTGAATCGGGCTGAACAGGTGAACGTCCAGCCGGACGCGTTCGCCGGAGGAAAGCGTACGGCCATCCAGGTGGCGGGCACGGAGAATGAAAGGGCGCGGAGGGTTGCCTAACCCGCTCGGTCCGGAGGCGGTCAGGGGGGCAAACAGTGATCGCGGAAGCGCATTGCCCAAAGCGCCTCGAAAGATGTTGGCAGTCATCGTGGCGGGAAAATGGACGGGCCCGCGAGCCTCAAACCAGAGGCGCAGCAGCAGGCATCGGAAGCAAGGCGGCAAAGCTACACCCACTTTAGTGCGGGGCAAGGTATAATTTAAAATCATTGAGTAAAGAAGACAGCATAGAAGTCACAGGCACGGTTCTAGAAAAATTTCCCAGCGGGTTGTTTAGCGTGCAGTTGGAACATGAACGGGTCGTGCTGGCGCATTTGGCGGGCCGTCTCCGGCGCAATCGCATCCGCGTCCTGGCGGGCGATCGCGTCACCATGGAACTTTCTCCGTACGATCTCACCAAGGGCCGGATCACCTTCCGGCATCGCTAATTCTCAGATAGTCGCTTGCACCGGATCCTGATCGTTTTTGGCACGCGGCCGGAGGCGATCAAGCTCTGCCCGGTTGTCCTGCGTCTGCGGCGCGAGCCGGAGCGGTTTGCGGTACAGGTATGCGTCACCGCCCAACATCGGGGCATGCTGGATCAGGTGTTGGACGCATTCGGTGTTGTGCCGGATTTCGATCTGGACCTGATGCAGCCGGGGCAGACGCTCAGCCAGATCACGGCCCGAATGATCGCCGCTCTCGATCCTGTTCTCGAACAGGCGCAGCCGGATCTGACCGATCGTACAGGGCGATACCACAACCACTCTTTGCGGCGCGCTGGCTTCGTTCTATCGCCAAATTCCGGTAGGGCATGTGGAAGCCGGGTTGCGGACCGGGGACTTGCGGCAACCCTTCCCGGAGGAGTTGAACCGCGTGTTGACGGCGCGCATGGCGGACCTCCATTTCGCCGCCACCGCAAGCGCAGCCGGAAACTTACGGGCGGAAGGCGTCGACGCAGCCAGCATTTTCGTTACCGGGAAATACGGGGATTGACGCAGTGTTGAGCATTCGGGACAAACTGGACCGGGAGCCGCTAGCCAGCGCCCGACTATCTCCAGAGCGGCAAGAAGTTGGTGCTCGTTACCGCCCACCGTCGCGAAAGTTTCGGGCCAGGGTTTGAGGGGATCTGCGAAGGCGTCCGGCGGATTGCGGAGCGGGACGATGTGCAGGTGGTTTATCCCGTGCATCGGAATCCCAACGTAGCCGGGCCGGTGCAGCGGCTCCTGGGTGGGCTCAACAACGTAGTCCTGATCGCACCCCTGGATTACGTTCCCTTTGTCGACCTCATGCGGCGGGCAACCTTGCTCCTGACCGATTCCGGAGGCATACAGGAAGAGGGGCCCTCGCTGGGCAAGCCGATCCTGGTGATGCGGGAAAAAACAGAGCGTCCGGAAGCGGTGGAAGCGGGCACCGTCAAGCTTGTGGGAACCGATGCCGCGCGAATTGCCGGCGAAGCCGGACGCCTGCTCGATAACCCGGAAGAGCGGGAACGTATGTCGCGCGTTCACAACCCTTATGGTGACGGTTGCGCCAGTGAGCGGATCGCAGGCATAATTCATTCATTCTTAAAGGAAACAATTAAACAAAAGAATTTGTTGCGGGAATGAATTCTTGGCTTATTTTGTACAGTTTCTGAAAGTGGCGTGGATATACTAGGGCCAAGTATGGTGGACGGTAAGAAAACTACAGGCTTCCAATGGGCGTGCGAAAAAATCGGCACCCAATCCGATTGAAAATCTGACGACGGTTCTGTCGCGGAAAGTAGTGGGGCAGCCCGCCGCCACAAGTGTAATTGTTCCTTATATTCAAATGTTCCAAGCGGGTTTGGCGCCGGAGGGCCGGCCCGTTGGCGTGTTCCTGCTGCTGGGGCCCACCGGAACCGGAAAGACCCGTACCGTGGAAGCGCTCGCGGAGGTGCTCCACGGAAACGCAAAGCAGGTCCTGAAAATCGATTGCGGCGAATTCCAGATGGAGCATGAAGTGGCGAAGCTGATCGGCGCGCCTCCCGGATATCTGGGCCACCGCGAAACACAGCCGATGCTCAGCCAGCAAAAGCTCACCAGTGTCACCAGCGACAGCAGTGCGCTCTCGCTGGTGCTGTTCGATGAAATCGAGAAAGCCGCGCCCTCGCTGACGCGCCTTCTTTTAGGCGTGCTGGATAAGGGCCTTCTGCGCCTGGGCGACAATACCTCCGTTAATTTCGAGAAAAGCCTCGTCTTCCTGACCAGCAATCTGGGCGCCCGCGAGATGATGAAGGAACTTAAGCCGGACTTTGGGTTCCAGGCGGGCGTGGGGAGCTTAACGACCGATGTGACCAGCAAGCTGCAGAATATTGCGCTTGTGGCGGTGCGCAAAAAGTTTTCGCCGGAGTTCGTAAACCGCATCGATTGCGTGATCACGTATCAGCCGCTCACTGCGGAGAGCCTGAGCCAGATTGTGGACCACCAGATCACGGCGCTGCAGACACATGTGAACACGCGCCTGGGCACGCGCTGTTTCCAAATTGAAGTGCCATTTGAGACGCGGCAATGGTTTATCGAAAAGGGCACAAGTAGCGAGTACGGCGCGCGTGAGTTAAACCGCACCATCCATCGAAATTTGACGCAGCCGTTGGCCACCATGGTGGCCATGGGGCAGATTGATACCGGCGCGCGTGTGCGGGTAGAAATCACGCCGGACCGGGAAAAGCTGGTCATTCGGGCCGCGGGGCGGAATGAGGCGGCAGCCCCGGCCCATCCCACCGTTTTGCTGGTGGACGATAATCGCGACCTGCTTCATTTCCTGGAGCGTCTGATGGCGGAGGCCGGCTGGCAACTGTTGACGGCGGAGAGCGCGGGTGCGGCGCACAAGATCGTGGCGGAGCGTATGCCGAACGCGGCGTTGCTGGATTATATGTTGCCGGACGGCAACGGCGTGGAGCTCGGCGTCCAGTTACGCCTCCGCGCGCCGAAGATGCACGTCATCATGATGACCGGGTCGGTGCTGCCGGCGGAGGATGAGGCGGTCTGCGAAGAACATGATTTCCCGGTCCTGCGGAAGCCGTTCCTGCCGGCGGAAGTGATGAATCAGATTCGAAGCCGCTTGAGTGTCAAAAACTAGTGGTGGCGGAAAAACTTCTGCTTTAGATCAGGCCAGAATTCAGGCAGCAGATTCCCTACGCTGGCGCCAATCGCGTTACTGACAAAGTGCGAGGTTACCGTCGGTCCGTTCACGTTGCAGTTGGGGTAATACGCGTTCGATAAACCAATAGCCATCCCCATCCCAAGCAGTCCGGAGCTGTTGAACGCCGTGCGTCCGTTATCCTGGCGCGTAAGAAAGAGTCGCGAAAGCGAATAGGCGGCGCGCCGCGCGACAGAGTGTCCCGGGCCCATCCGGTAATAGCGGGGGTCCTGGTGGAAAGCGGAAGCGAGTACGGCGTCGCTGAAGAAATTGCCGAGAGCCACATCGGCATACGCCGCGCCAAGGCGTTGGCCAAAAGGCCCCGCGCCTTCTCCATACCGGGGCGAGCTGTTCCCCGGTTGTGAGAGCGCGGCGGTCACTGCCGCCGAAGCAAACGTCGAAGGATCGGTAGTCTCTCGCAGAAAGAGCTGAAATTTTTGTTTCACGGTAAGCGGGGCGGCTTTGCTGGCGCTATCCACCACCATGTAGGTGGGCAGCACGCCCAGCATGCGCTCTTCGGTCACGCGTGCCGGCGACACCGCCGGTTCCACAGGAACAATCTCCAAACCATCGGCAGCCTCTTGCCCCATCAGCGGCGCGCCCAGAAGCCAGCTCAGCATCGCGCAGTGCAAAATTGTTCGCCCTTGCCAGCCCATGCGTGCAGACATGATGGTTCTTGAACCCACATGGGTTACGATTCGATGCGCCGTATACGTAGTCTTCCGTACACTAAGCGGGTGAGCATCACCCGTTACCATGGAAGAACATGAGAAGGCTGTGTCTTCTGATCGCCCTGTTCAGCGCCGTTTTTTGTACTCTCGCCGCGAAAAAGAAGGAAATAAATCAGGTCCTGGAATTGCCGAAAGATTGCCCCGCCGCTGTGTCCGCGGAAACCCGCAACCTGGTGTTTCATGTCGCGCCGTTAAGCGCGAAGGGCTTGCTGTCACAGCAGATCCGCGACGGCGTCAAAGCGCTCCTCAAATCCAACTCGGGAGCCGTAATCGTCAAAATCCGCGCGTTCGTAGCAGGCACGGGAGATATGCGGCGCGTGCCCGCTCTGGTCAGTGAAATCCTCACGGACAAACATATGCCGTTGCCCGCCGTCAGCGTCGTCCAGGTGGGCAGTTTGCCGCTTGAAGGGGCACAGGTGGTGCTGGAGTCCATCTCGGAATCGCGCAGGGAGACCAGCCCCGGGGGCCTGCTCTTTACAGGCGGTCAGGAGGCTTCGAATCCAACACCTTTGCAGCCGGCTCTGCCTCTTGCCGAGCAGGCACTCTCAAACCTGGCAAAGGTCTTGAACGGCGCCCAAGCTCTTCGCGTAACCTGTTTCACCAGTTCTCCCGCGGACGTCGCGCAAGTGCAATCGGCCGTCGCGGCGCGCTATGCGCAAGCCGCCGTGGATGTCGTCGTGGTGCGTCGCGCTTCCGCGCGCAGTGCGGTTACTTGTGACGCCACCGCGCGTCTGCCCGAGCGCGATTTCCAACTCAACGGCAACCAGGCGTCGCCCGTGCAGTCTCAACGCGTCGCCTTTACCGGCACCCAGGTAGCGTTCGGTTTTGAAGATAACGACGCGCGGCTCGCCTTTCAACGCATCGAAAAGTCTCTCGAACCACTCGGCGCTTCCACCAAAACCGTGGCGCAGGCGAATTTCTATCCCCTCTCCGGATCCATCGGCGAGCAGGTCCGGAAGATCCGGCTCGAGTTTTTTGATGCGGTCCTGACTCCCCCCTCCACCCTGGTAACGTTCGAAGGTTTACCCTCAATCGATGCCAGCTTCGCGCTCGACGTGACGGCGGCGGTAACTCACTAACTCTATGAACAACAAAGTAGTCACCTTCGGTGAAATCATGTTGCGTTTGGCTCCTCCCGGATTCGAGCGCTTTCTGCAGAGCCCGCAATTCGTGGCCACCTTCGGCGGCGGCGAGGCGAATGTCGCGGTAACGGTATCCGGGTTCGGCTTGCCCGCAAGCTACGTGACCGTACTGCCGGAGAACCCCATCGCCGACGCAATTGTAAGCGAGCTGCGGAAGTTCGGCGTGGAGACATCCTCCATCAAGCGGGCCAAAGGGCGCGTGGGCGTCTATTACGTGGAGGCGGGCGCAAATCAGCGAGCCTCCAAAGTCGTGTACGACCGGGACTTCTCTTCCATCGCGCTTGCCAAAGTCGGCGATATCGATTGGAACGCGGCTTTCCAGAACGCCCGCTGGTTTCACATCACCGGAATCACACCCGCCCTAAGCGCTTCCTGCGCCGAACTGGCTCTGGAGAGCGTTCGCGAAGCGAAGCGGTTAGGCCTCACCGTCTCCTGCGATCTGAATTACCGCAAGAATCTTTGGAAGTATGGCAAGCAGCCGGCAGACGTGATGCGCGGGCTGATGCAGCACGTAGACGTCGCAATTGCCAACGAAGAAGACGTACAAATGGCACTCGGGATCGCGGCCGATGTTGACGTGCACTCAGGCAAGCTGGACCACGGGGTCTATCAGGCTCTCACCGAAAAGGTGCTCCGCGAATATCCGTCGCTCCAGTCGATCGCGATTACACTGCGTGAATCGAAGAGCGCTTCGCACAATGGCTGGTCTGCGTGTATGAATAACCGCACGGAGTTCTTCGTGAGCCGGCATTATGAAATCACGCACATCGTCGATCGCGTTGGCGGCGGCGATTCGTTCGCCGGCGGCCTGGTGTATGGGCTGCTCGCGCTCCCGTCCCCCAAAGAGGCGCTGGAGTTCGCGGTCGCGGCTTCCTGTCTCAAACATTCCATCCCCGGAGACTTCAATCGCTTCTCCGTCGATGAGGTGAAGACGCTGCTCAAGGGCGATGGTAGCGGACGCGTGCAACGATGACGCCTCCGGTTGCCCGCCAAATCGAACATCAACTCTCAGCCCATGGCGAAGTTCGCGAAGACCCCTATTATTGGCTCCGCGACCGCGATGATCCCGCCGTCCTCGATTATCTAAAAGCGGAAAACGCCTATACCGAAGAGGCCATGCGGCCCCAGGCGGCGCTGATCGAAGAAATCTACCAGGAGATCCTGAGCCGCATCCAGCAAACCGATGAGACAGTGCCGGCCCGCCGCGGCGACTGGTTCTACTATTCGCGAACGGAGGAAGGCAAACAGTACCCCATCTTCTGCCGCAAGCTTCTCGAAGGTGCGGAACAGGTCGTCCTCGACGTAAACCAGCTTGCGGAGGGCAAAAGCTATTTCGCCTTGGGCGGCTTGGCTGTGTCGGAAGACGCAAAGCTGCTCGCGTTCCTTACCGATGAGAACGGAAGCGAAGAGTACACGCTTCGCGTCAAGGATCTGAGCACCGGCCAGATGCTTGCCGATGCCATCCCCGATACCTCTCACGGCGTCGCGTGGGCGAATGACAATCGCACGCTCTTCTATGTTCGCTTCGATGAAACCAAGCGCCCGGAACGCGTGCTGCGGCACACGCTCGGCACCAACCCGGCCAGTGATCAAACCGTCTTCACCGAGCCGGATCAGCGCTTTACCTTCGAACTGGGAAAGACGCGCTCGCGCAAGTTTCTCGCAGTGACTTCCATCAATGCCAGCACAACCTCGGAGGTCTTTCTCCTCGACGCCGATAATCCGGAAGGGCCGTTCGTCTCCTTCGCGCCTCGGCAAACCGGCGTTGAATACTACATCGACCATCAGGGCGCACGGTTCTTGATCCGCACCAACGCGGACGGCGCGGAGCGCTTTCAACTCTGCGAGACGCCGGTGGACAAAACAGCCAAAGAACACTGGCGCACGTTGCGGGCGGAAGCACCCGGCGCGACGCTCGACGAAGTGCAAGCCTTTGACGGCTTCTACGTTCTCGAAACGCGCGAGCACGGGCTGCCCACCCTGCGCGTCGTCACCGAACAAGGCGAACATGCGCTCGACTTTCCCGAGCCCGCCTATACCGTGGCGCTTGCCGAAAATTACGAATACTCCACGCACACTTTGCGATACGGCTACACCTCGCTCGTCACGCCGCTTTCCGTTCTGGATTACGACCTGAATACGCGCTGCTCCTCTTTGATGAAGCAGACCAACGTGCCCGGCGGCTTCGACGCCACACGCTACCGCTCCGAACGCCTGGAGGCAAAAGCTCCCGATGGCACACCGATCCCCATATCGGTTGTCTTTAGGGAAGGCACGGAGCGCAACGGTGCCAGCCCCGTGCTGCTTTACGGCTATGGCAGCTACGGCATCAATACGGACGCGCGCTTCACCGTCTCCTATGTCAGCCTGATGGACCGCGGCTTCACTGTAGCCCTGGCCCATGTGCGCGGCGGCGCCGAAAACGGTCGAGCGTGGCAGCAAGCCGGCCGCATGCTGAACAAGCAGAACACCTTCTCGGATTTCATCGCCTGCGCCGAGCACCTGGTCGCGAACAGCTATACCTCCCCCAATCGGCTGTGCGCCATGGGCGGAAGCGCCGGGGGCTTGCTGATGGGCGCGGTCGTCAATCAGCGGCCGGACCTGTTCCAGAGCGTCGTGGCTTTGGTGCCTTTCGTGGACGTGGTCACAACCATGTCCGACCCCACCATCCCGCTCACAACCGGCGAGTACGATGAATGGGGCAATCCGGAAGACGAACAGTTCTACCGGTACATGAAGAGTTACTCGCCCTACGACAACGTCAAGCCCCAGCGCTATCCGAACCTGTTGGTGACCACGGGCTTGAATGATCCGCGTGTTGCGTATTGGGAGCCCGCGAAATGGGTGGCCCGTCTCCGGTCAGTAAAGACGGACGACAATCTGTTGCTGCTAAAGACAGAACTGGGCGCGGGCCACGGCGGCCCGAGTGGCCGGTATGAGAAGTTCCGCGAAACCGCGTTTCTGTATGCCTTCCTGTTAAAGACAATACAAACGTCGTAACACCGTGCTCTTACCGCGCCATAGCCGGCCGGGAGACGCGCACAGGCTCGGTCCAATCGAGCCGGAGGTCTTCGCCTACCTCATCCAACATTTCGAGCGTCACTTCCTTCATCTCCATCGCGAAAGCCGTAAGCAGCAGATTCTCGCAAACCGAATTGATCAGCCGCGGAATCCCTTGCGTGCGCTTTGCGATTTCCCGAATCACGTCCGGCGGAAAGATAGTCTGGTTCGGAATCCCGGCGTGCTCCATGCGTGAAGCAATATAGCGTCCCGTTTCCACTTCATCGAACGGCTTCAGCGAACAGCGCAGAGCGATCCGCTGCTTTAACTGGCGGTACTGCGGCGCATCCAGCTTCTGATCGAGCTCCGGCTGGCCGGCAATGATCACCTGCACCAGCTTGCCCCGGCGGTTCTCCAGATTCCCTAAAAGCCGGATCTCTTCAAGAACGCTCCAGTCCAGATTATGCGCCTCATCCACAATCAGGACCGTCGTTCGGCCTTCGGCGGCGCGTTCCAGCAGCATATCGTTCAGCGCAAAGAGCACTCCGGTCTTTGTGCGCTCGCCGGGCAGGTCGAAATCCCAGGAGATCATCTCGAAAAACTGGTCCGGCGTCAGTTGGCTGTTGAAAATAAACGCGAACGGGATGTCCTGCGCGTCCAGAAAATCGCGCAGGCATTCAAGCATCGTCGTTTTGCCGGTACCCACCTCGCCGGTCAGCGCGATGAAGCCCTTCCGGCTCTGAACTCCATAAATCAGGTTCGCCAGGGCCTCTTCGTGCTGCTCACTCCGGTAGAGAAATTGAGGGTCCGGGCTAAGGTTGAATGGGTTAAGTTTAAGTCCAAAAAATGCTTTATACAAGAACACCCTCCGTAAGGGCTAAAGAAAATCCCACAGCCTGATTCTACAATGGAGGTTTCCCGTCATGCCTACCCTTCAATACACAACGAGGTATGGGATTACGGTCACCCGCACCGCATCCCTGGCCCCCTACCGGGTGGGGCTCAAAAAGCTGCTGCGCGAACTGGATACCCATCGCGGCGTCTACCTTTCCTCCGGGTACGAGTTTCCCGGCCGGTATTCGCGCTGGGATGTCGCTTCCACGCGGCCTCCCCTCGAATTGATTTCGCGCGGTAAAGAGGTCCTGTTTCGGCCTCTGAATAGCCGTGGCGTGGCCATCAACCAGCTGCTGGAACCGGTGCTGGCCGGGCATCCCCATTGGCAGAGTTTTGAGCGAACCGCCAGTGGCGAACTCCGCGGGCGCTTGAAGCCGATGCCCAAATTCTTCCCTGAAGAGCAGCGGTCGAAACAACCTAGCGTTTTTTCAATTCTGCGGGCCCTCACCGAGGAATTCCGCCACTCCGAAGACGATCGCCTCTGCCTCATCGGCGCCTTCGGCTACGACCTGCTCTTTCAGTTCGAGCCCATTCCGCTGCGCCTCCCCCGCCACGATCATGACGACCTGCACCTATTCCTCTGCGATGACATCTACTACATGGATCGCAAGAAGGAGCGCGTCGAGCGGTACCAATACGATTTCGAATCGGCCCTGGGCTCAACCCGGCACCTGCCTCGCGAAGCCGCTTCCATTCCCGCGGTTCCAGGGCCGGACAAGACCGGCGGCATCGTCAGCGACCAGACGCCCGAAGAGTACATGGCCAAGGTGGAAGCCGTGCGCGAAGGCATGCGCCGCGGCGATTACTACGAGGTCATTCTCCGCCAGACCTTCTCCGCGCCCTATTCCGGGAAAGCGAGCGAACTCTTCACCCGCATGCAGGGAGCAAATCCCAGCCCGTACGAGTTCCTGCTCCAGTTCGGCGATGAGCAGTTGGTCGGTGCAAGTCCGGAAATGTTCGTCCGCGTGGAAGGGCCGCGCGTAGAGACATGCCCCATCTCCGGCACCGCACGCCGCTCTGGCGACGCCATGCGCGATGCGCAGAGTATCCGCGAGCTTCTGAATTCACCCAAAGAAGAATCCGAGTTGACGATGTGTACCGACGTCGACCGGAACGATAAGAGCCGCGTCTGCGAGCCGGGCACAGTCAAGATTCTGGGTCGGCGCTTAATCGAAAGCTACGCGGGCCTGTTCCACACCGTGGATCACGTCGAGGGCATCCTCCAGGAAGGCTTCGATTCGCTTGATGCCTTTCTGACCCATATGTGGGCGGTGACCCTGGTAGGCGCGCCGAAGCGGGCCGCCGCCGAAGCCATCGAGCAACACGAAACCAGCGCGCGCGGCTGGTATGGCGGGGCGATCGGGATGCTCAAGCTGAACGGCGATATGAACACCGGCATCCTGATCCGCACCACTTATCTGAAGGACGGAATCGCGCGCTACCCCGCCGGCGCAACCATCCTCTACGACAGCGACCCCGCGGCTGAGGAGCAGGAAACGCGCCTGAAGGCCACCGGGTTTTTCAGGCTCCTGGGCCCGCCTCCGGTTCCGGCCGCGGTAACACCCGTTCCGGAGACCGGCCCCAAACTGCTGCTGGTAGACCATAACGATTGTTTCATCCACACCCTCGCCAACTATGCGCGGCAGACCGGGGCGGAAGTAACGACATACCGCACGGGCTTTGACTTAGACCTGCTGCGGGAGATGCAACCCGACCTACTACTCATCTCGCCCGGCCCCGGGCGTCCCTCCGATTTCGGGATCACGGCGCTGGTGAAGCGCGCGGTGCACCTCAACATCCCCATCTTCGGCGTCTGTCTGGGTTTGCAGGGCATCGTGGAGGCGTTCGGCGGCGAACTGGGTGTGCTCGATTACCCGGTGCACGGAAAGCCCTCCCGAATCCGGCACACCGGCCAGGGGATTTTCGAAGGCTTACCGGAGACCATCACGGTAGGCCGCTACCATAGCCTCTACGCCAGGCGCGAACTGCTGCCGGCGTGTCTCGAAATCACAGCCGAATCCGAAGACGGAGTCATCATGGGCATCCGCCACAAGACGCTCCCGATTGAAGCGGTGCAGTTCCACCCCGAGAGCCTGCTGAGCACGGCCGATGACCACGGCTTGCAGCTCATGAGGAACGCAGTAAAGCTGGCAGCCGGCGCACCAATCCTCGAAACCCGATAACATCCTAACCATGGATCCGCTTTCACAGGTGATCGTCCGGGACCCCGAAATCCTGGGCGGGACGCCCTGTTTCCGCGGTACCCGCGTTCCGCTGAAGAATCTGCTGGACTACATTGAGGGCGGGTATCCACTCGCCGACTTCCTTGAGGACTTCCCCACCGTCAGCCGCGCGATGGCGATACAAGCCCTTGAAGATGCGAAGGAATCTCTTCTTGCCCGCATTGCATGAAGATTCTCCTCGATGAATGCGTGCCTGAACGTTTCAGGCGCTGTTTTCCCGATCATGATGTACATAGCGCCAAATGGGCAGGGTTTAGCGGCCGCAAAAATGGGGAGCTCCTGCGGTTAGCGGCGGAAGCAGGCTACCAAGTCCTGCTTACCGTTGATCAGGGCATGCCCTTTCAACAAAGCATTTCAATCCAAACGATTGCGTTGCTCGTGATTTCTGTACCCCGCAATGATCTTGAAACGTTGAAAACTATGGTCGATGCCGTTAGCCGGGCGCTTGCGACGATTGCCGCCGGACAAACAGTGAAGCTTAATCACCCACAAGCCTCGTAGCGCCGGCCCGCGGCCAGCAGCGTTCACCCGTTACCGGATCTGATCCAAATAAGTAGCGAACTTCGCACTGTCGTAATAGAACGGCCGCATCTTGTCCCGGTACTGATCCATAATCTTCTTATTCAGCCAGATCGCAGGCTGGTCCCCCTCGCGAATGAACGACTGATACTTCACCGTCTTCGTCTGCACATCGTTGAAGTACTCCCAGGATTTCTTCAGCAACTCGGGCTTGGTCAGCAGATCCAGAATCGTCAACGCTTCCACCTTCGCGCCCGCCACCGCGCCTTTGTGCGCAATCGACGTCGCCATGCTCACCGCATTCGCCCAGTTATGTCCGGGCCCGCCGGGAATGTTCGATGGAAAGCGCAACACCACCGTAGGCACGTTCCACGAAACGTCGCCGATATCGTCGGAACCGCCGCCCGTGGGTCCCACGTTCCCCTCCTCTTCCGGCAACTCCGGCTTGGGGTCGCGCATCGGCGTAATCTTTACCGCTAAGCCCCTCACCGGCGCGCCAATCTCCTTCTGCAGTGACTTGGCGAGCGTCTGCTCCTCCTCAGTCCACTTCGGCAGCCCGACCTTCGTAATGTTCTGATACATGTCTTCCGCAATCGGCCGGTTGAAGTGCCCGGGCCACGCGCTGCCCAGCAGTCGCGAAGTCACCGTGGTGTCCGTCATCATCGTCGCCGCCTGCGCCATCTTGTCGCCAATCTTCCAAAGCTCCATGATGTGCGGGTAATCGGCTTCCCGGAAGTAATACCAGACACTGGCATTGGGCGGCACCACATTCGGCTGATCGCCGCCGTTGGTGATCACATAATGCGAGCGCTGGGCCAGCCGCAAATGTTCGCGCCGGAAATTCCAGCCCACGTCCATCAGTTCCACCGCGTCCAGCGCGCTCTTCCCGCGCCAGGGGGCACCCGCCGAATGAGCGCTCTCCCCCTTGAACAGATACTCCACGGACACCATGCCGTTGCCCGCGCCGCCGCCCCAGGAGACGCCCATGTTCGCCGCGACGTGCGTGAAAATCACCGCGTCGACGTCCTTGAACAAGCCCGCCTTCACATAGAACGCCTTCGAGCCGAGCTGCTCCTCCGCAATCCCCGGCCATAACTGCAGCGTCCCGGAGAGATGCTCCCGCTCCATAATCTTCTTCACCGCAAGCGCGGCTGTGATATTCAGCGGAACCCCGGAGTTGTGGCCTTCTCCGTGCCCGGGAGCGCCCTCCACAAGCGGCGTATGCGGAGCAGTGCCGGGCCTTTGCGAAGCTTGCGGAATGCAGTCGATATCGGAGCCGATCGAAATCACAGGCTTGCCGTGGCCCCATGTCGCAAGCCACGCGGTCGGAATTCCGGCAATGCCGCGCTGCACGGTGAAGCCTTCTTTCTCCAGCACGCCGGTCAGATACTTCGATGTTTCGAACTCTTGAAAACCAAGCTCGCCGAAGCTGAACACCTGGTCGACCATCACCTGTGTCTGTTTCGCGCGGGCATCGATATCGCCCAACAGATCGGCGGTAAGCGCGGCCTGTTTCTGAGAGAAGAGAGTGGCCGGAAGAAGCAAAAGCGCAAGAGCGGGAAGGCGCATAGGGTTTGGAATAGGATAGCTCAATCCCCGTTTCGTAGCGTCGGCCCATGCTGTGAAAGGCGCGCCAAGCACTTCAGGCGATCGTAATCCCGGCTCAGCGCCCGGAGAAGCCGCAATCCCGCGCCGTATAATACCGCCGTGCCCCGCTTCACCGCCCAGGACGCCGTCCTCATCTTCCTGTTCTTCGCTATCGCGACCCTCAGCCCCTCGCACGACGTTTGGGAAATCGGCATGATTGCAGCCTTAGGCCTGCTCCAACTCGCGGAACCCCGGTTGCCTTGGGTCCAGACACTCACCGGCAAGATCGTCTGGATTCTCCTGAAGCTCACGGTCGCGTATCTGCTTATCGGCTACACCGGCGGAGTCGCGTCCAGCTATTACCTCATGCTGCTGCTGCCCATCGTCACGGCGGCCACGTCGCTCAACGTCTTCGCCACGTTGCTGTTCAGCCTGCTCGCATGCGGCGCTTATCTTTCGTTCCTGCTCTTCATCGATTGGACGCGCTCCTTCATTGAGCCGGATCAAGTCCGCGTCATCATCCTGCGGCTGCTCTTTCTCGCCGTGGCGGGCAATCTCGTGAACGCGCTCGCTCAAGCGCTGCGTGAACAGAATACGAAGTACCGCGCCCTCGCCGAGCAACTGGCGGAAGCCAATCGCCACCTCAGCGACGCTCAGGCCGCGATGCGCCGCTCCGAACGCCTGGCCGCGCTGGGCCAGCTCTCCGCCGGGCTCGCGCACGAAATACGCAACCCGTTAGGCACCATCAAAGCCTCCGCTGAAATGCTCACCAAGCATGTGCCGCCCGATAACCCTCTCGCGCTCGAAATGGCCGGCTTCATCTCCTGCGAAGTCGATCGCACCAACTCCCTCGTCACCCGCTTCCTCGATTTTGCCCGCCCGCTTTCCCCGCAGCGCGAAACCGTGGACTTGGCCGCCGTGATTGATCGCGCCCTCGCGGCCGTTGGTCGCGAACACACCGGGGTCACCTTTGAGCGGATGTACTCTCCCGAAATCGCCCCGCTCTCAATCGATCCCAACCTGATCCAACAGGTCTTCTACAATCTGGTGCTCAACGCTGTGCAGGCCAGCCCGGAAGGCGCGACCATCACCATAAAGACCAAACGCGTGCCGGGCTCGGCGGAGATTTCGGTAATCGATCGGGGCACTGGTATCGACCCTGCCAACAGGGAAACCATCTTCAACCCGTTCTTCACCACCAAGGCGACAGGTGTCGGCCTGGGTCTGGCGATCGTGCAGAAGATCGTCGATGAACACGGCGGCCGTCTCACGGTCGAAAGCGAACAGGGCCAGGGCAGCACCTTTCGCGTCTGCCTTCCTCTCGCGTCGTAGTCCGCGCCCCTGTCCGCGCCGCCCGCTTCGCGCTACTGAAGTTCAGCCAACATCCCTCGTACGCCCCTCCAGCGGCCGCCCCCATTCTCCGCCGGCTCCCGAAGCAGGGGAGTTTCAAACAAAGCATCGGGATTGCGGTGCCGCATAAATCTCAGCGTGCGGAGCCCCGCCTCGCTCAGGCGCCAATACGGATTCGACCGAAGCAGATCGTTCCGGGTAATCAGGATCTCTCTCCGGAGGAAACGATGCCACCCATTGCCGTGTGTAAGCAGTCGCGCGGGCTCCTGACGATTCCCCGCGGAACACTGCTGAAGCCGCACCACCGCCAGCCGCGCGTCCGTGATCACCGGATCTCCCGTCCCGTTATAAGTGGCCCTCGGGACATCGTCTCTTTCCATCCACCCCACCGGACCCGCGCAACGGGTAAACGCCAAATCATACGCCACTTTGTCCCGCTCTTCGTCGACATTCGGGTCGATCCGGTGGCTGAAATACCGGCCCGGACGCAGATAGGCATAATCCACGTCACGAGTCGCCGCCCCCATCCAAACTTCTTCGCCGTGCCACAACTCAGGCACCTTCCAGATTCGGATGTGGTGCCGCTTTGAGACATCGTTCAGGCCTTTTTGCCAGGACATTGCCGCATCCTCGCCTTTCAACAGCAACGGAGTCATCGGGGAGGCGTAACCCCGCAGCTCAGAAGCCGCCCGAACCACTCGAATTCGCGTATGAAGGTTGTTCTGTTGCGCTGGGCTCCACCCGGCTGCCCGAAAGGCAGCCGAAATCTCTTCCTCCGAACCCGTAAACATCACATTCACCAGGTCTGATTTCAGCCCGGACATGCTATCCGTGGTTCGAAACGGCATCGAAGCCAACCGGTTCCGAAGCGCCTCCATATCCGTTTCCGAAAGCCCTGCCGCGGGTCTCTTTCCGGCCTGCGTGGCCAACGGCGCCGTTACCGATACCGTCAACTCAGTTCCCGCCGGAAAATCGATTTCAGGCTCCGCCAGATGTGCCGCCAGGGACTTGATGGCCCACTCCGCAACTTCTGCATGGAACTGGCACAGCAGTCCAAACTGAATGTAGCCGCTCACCCGGTACGCAATGCTATTGGTGGCGCGAATCCCATGTACCAGGCCATCGGCCCCCACGCGCTCGCGGCTGTTGTCGATTTCGGCAACCCTCGTTTCCAAGGCCCGCGCTGTCTCCCCCGGAACGGTAATGCCGGTAAACTCTAACCCCAGCGACGCCCGCTCATGGCGAATTCCCAGGCCCACTCGTGTTACCGAGTTGACCCGCCCCGTCAATACGCATCCCAGGGGCAGCACCACCTGCCCGTTCACAATCACCGGCGCAATTAACACCGCTTCAATCGGCGTGCCCGCTTTGCTGGACCACGAAGCCACAGGTGTTGTAAGCCGGATGTGCAGCAAAGATCCCGCGGGAACGTTCAGCACTGCCAGCATTTGAAGCGCGCTCAGCAGACTGGCAAAGGCGATCAATTTGTCACCGTTTCCGCCAGACGTTTGGGCGTTTTGCTGCTCGATTGCCGCAAGCTCACAGGGCTCATAATAACCAACTGGCAGAACCCCCGTCTCTTGTCTAGGGCCCGCTTCAGTCACAACAAGCACAAGTCAGTCCCCACAATGACTTACCCCCTGCTTTTGCCTAAACCGGCAAACTCGGTCTGCTAAAACAAAGCCGCGTATGTCCACACTCAAACAGATCGCCGCCAACCGCGAAAATTGTAAGAAAAGCACGGGCCCCCGCACGGAAGAAGGCCGCCGCCGAGCGTCTCAAAACGCCGTCACGCACGGCCTTCACTCCCACAACTTCCTTCTCGATATTGAGAACGAAGATTCTTACCACCTTTATCACCACCAGCTCATCCACGATTGGCAGCCCCAAACCGGCACCGAATTTCTTCTCGTTGAACAAGTCGCGCAATCGTACTTCCTCAAGCGCCGCTTCCTCACCAAAATGCCGGACCTGCACCTCACCGAACAGCGCAATTACAGCAACGAAACACTCATCAGCTACCCGGTCCTGATGAAAATGGTCAACCAGGCCGACCGCATGATGCACCGCGCACTCGAAAGATTACAAATGATCAAAGACGAACGGAAGAAAGAAGCCGCCCTGATGAAAAAAGCACAATCCGAAAAGACCAAGCCAAGAGAAACAAACCACTTAGAAGAAATTGGCTTCGTTTCCTCGCCCTTCGCAACCCGCGAACCGGAGGACCCGTATCCCTCCGGTCCCACCCGGGAAGCCGCCTAGAATTTGAAGAGAAAATACTCCCCCGCATCACCCGGCCACGGCGTGGCAAGTCTTAAGCCCCAAGGTCGGCTAAATCTGCGTCCAGGCTTATTCTCTTCAATTCACGATGTAGTTCTTCGCAACTTCGTAGAACTCGCGAAGCTGAGCGTTCTCACCGATCAGCTCCGCCACTCGAGGCGCCATCTCGATCGCGGCTCTCGCGTTCAGGAACAGAGCCCGGGTGCGCCGCGCCAAAACGTCTTCTACCGTTTGCGCGCACTCCTCCTCAACGGCAAATCGCACTTCGGCGGCGGTGTACGGGAGCGCGGGATGCAGTTGTTCGTCCGCGCCCTCCAGCGCTCGGATCGCGGGCGCGTCGGAGCCGTACACGGCAAGGTTGCCGAACTTCTGCGCATTCGGGTGATAGCCGTGAATGTTCAGCGTCTTCGTCACGCAGGTGCGGTCGGGCAGCATGCCCAGTGTCGCGGCCTGGTTCACGCAGTCTTCGGCCATATGCCGGTAGGTCGTCCACTTGCCGCCGGTAATGGTAAGCAGGCCGGACTTGTCGATCTGAATCGTGTGGTCGCGCGAGAGTGCCGCTGTGTTGCTTCCTTCTCCCGCTTTCACCAGCGGGCGGATGCCGGTGAAAACGCTCAGGACGTCCGCGCGCGTAGGCACTCGCGCCAGGTACTCGCCCGCGGTAATCAGCACGAAGTCGATCTCCTGCTGCTGCGGAACGGGTTCCAGCGTGGCTTCGGCGATGGGCGTATCGGTAGTGCCGACCAGCGTATGCCCATGCCAGGGAATGGCGAACAGCACGCGGCCGTCGCTGGTGTGCGGCACCATAATGGCGGTGTCGCCGGGCAGAAAGCTACGGTCGAAGACAAGATGGATGCCTTGGCTGGCCGCGATCATGGGCGCCACCCCGGGTTCCGCTTGCCGGCGCAGGGTGTCGCAGAAGGCGCCCGTGGCGTTGATCACCACGTTGGCGCGGGCTTCAAACTCGGGCGTCACAACGCCGTTGATGAAACCCTCGGCGTCCTGCAACAAGGAAACCACGGGGACGTAGTTCAGCAGCGTGGCGCCTTGATCAACCGCGGTCTGGGCCATGTTGATCAGCAGGCGGGCGTCGTCGAACTGGCCATCGAAGTAGATCACTCCGCCCCGCAGGCCCTGGGTCTGGATCGTGGGAAGCCGCTCGATGGTCTCCTCGCGGGACAGAATGCGGGAGGCGCCAAAGCCGTACTTGCCCGCCAGAAGGTTGTAGACCTTCAGGCCGAAGCCGTAGAAGGGTGTTTCCCACCAGTCGTAGTTCGGCACGATGAAGCCGAGATCGCGCACCAAATGCGGCGCGTTGTTCCGGAGAGTGCCTCGCTCTTTGAGCGCCTCCATTACCAGTGAGATGTTGCCCTGCTCCAGATACCGGACGCCGCCATGCACCAGCTTGGTGCTGCGGCTCGAGGTGCCTTTGCCGAAGTCGCTGCGCTCCAGCAGCAGTACTTCATAGCCGCGCGAAGCCGCGTCGATAGCGACCCCAACTCCCGTCGCTCCGCCCCCGGCCACGATGATGTCCCAGGGCTCCGTACGCGCTTTGGCCCGGGCGAGCATGGAGGCGCGGTTCATGGGTGTTCCGGCTCCCAGCTCTTCGCGCGGGCCAGTGCGTGGCCCCAACGGGAGCGCAGCCGTTGAGCTTCGCTCGCCGGCATCAGGGGTTCAAAGCGCTTGTCGACGCGCCATTGCGTGGCAATCTCGTCCTGGTCTCGCCAGAAGCCTACGGCGAGCCCCGCCAGATAGGCCGCGCCCAGCGCCGTGGTTTCCGTGACCGCCGGACGGATCACGGGAGTTTGGAGAATGTCGGCTTGGAACTGCATCAGCAGGTCGTTCTGGCAGGCGCCGCCATCCACCCGCAATTCCGGGACCGGCACACCGGCATCGGAACGCATAGCGTCAAGAACGTCGGCTACTTGATAGGCGATGGATTCTAGCGCGGCTCGGGCAATGTGGCCGGCGGTGGACCCTCGGGTAAGTCCGGCGATCGTACCGCGCGCATACGCATCCCAGTGCGGAGCGCCCAGGCCGGCAAAGGCGGGAACCAGGAAGACTCCGCCGTTATCGGAGACGGTCTTGGCCAGCGGTTCGACGTCGGCCGAGGCGCGGATCAGCCCGAGTCCGTCACGAAGCCATTGGACGACAGCGCCTCCGATGAAGATGCTGCCTTCGAGCGCGTAAGTGGTTTGTCCCTTTACCTGCCACGCCAGCGTGCTGAGCAGGCGGGCTGTCGAAGGCTTCGCTTCCGGGCCGGTGTTCTGCAGCAGGAAGCAGCCGGTGCCGTAAGTGCACTTGGTTTGGCCTGCGTTGTAGCAGGCTTGTCCGAAGAGGGCGGCATGTTGATCGCCCGCAATGCCGGCGATGGGGACCTCCTCCAAGCCGAGCGTCGTCGTAATCGGCCCATAGATCTCGCTTGAGGAGCGGATCTCCGGAAGGACTTGGCGAGGTATGCGGAACAGCTGCAGCAGCTCGTCGTCCCATTGGTTGGTGCCGATGTTGTAGAGCATCGTTCGGGATGCGTTGGTAGCATCCGTCACGTGAAGCTTGCCGCTCGTGAGATTCCAGATCAACCAGGAATCGATCGTTCCGAAAGCCAGCTTGCCTGCTTCCGCATCGGCGCGGGCGTTGGGTACGTTGTCCAGAATCCAGGCGATCTTGGTCGCGGAGAAGTAGGCGTCGATCAGCAACCCGGTACGCTGCTGAATCATCCGTTCGTGGCCCTCGTGCCGAAGCCGGTCACAAGTGCCGGCCGTGCGCCGGTCCTGCCATACGATTGCATGGTGGATCGGCTGGCCGGTTTCGCGATTCCACACCACGGTGGTCTCGCGTTGGTTGGTGATGCCGATGCGCGGAGATGTCCCTGGGCCGGAGATTGGCTTTCCCGAGCGCCTCGATCGCGACCGAGAATTGGCTGCTCCAGATTTCCTGGGCATCGTGTTCCACCCAGCCGGGCTGGGGATAAATCTGCGCATGTTCGCGCTGTGCCACCGCTGCAATGGCGCCGGAATGATCGAAGACAAGAGCTCGCGAGCTGGTTGTACCCTGGTCCAGGGCTAGTATGTAAGACACGCGATCCCTAGTAGATCAGATTCTTGTCCCCCGGGCCATGCTTGGGAGAAGTTCTAATATCGGTCGTAGCGATGTTCGTAAGATCGATCATCGTACCGGTTGTCAGAGTACCGGTGCTGGCGCTGCCACCGGAGCCGCTCCTGCCGTTCCCGCCATTCCCGGCGCTCGCGGGCTTCCCGTGCTTCCCGTGCTTCGTGTTCTTCGTGCTCGGAGAAGCGATTGTAGCCGTAGTTGTTGTAGTAACGTTCCTGTGCCTGGGCCGCGGGGGGCACCAATGCGAAAGCCGCCGCCAGAACTGCTGTTCCTACTGCCATGTTTTTGAACATCGAAGTAACCCTCTGCCTATATAGACCCAGGCAGTGGCCGGAAGGATACCGGCATGAAGCGGTTTTAAGCATCCTTGGGATGGACCCAAGGTTTACGATAAGGGCGAGTCTCCAGTTTCAAGGCTTCTGGATCGTTCGCTCCCACTTTGATCGAGCGCCCCAGTTTCAGGGCGTTGTTCGCCATGATGCACGTGGCGGTTGAGATGTAGCCTTGTTCGATATCGGCGACCGGTTTCGTCCGCTTATCCATTGCCTGGAGTAAGTCGGCCATGTGGTGGCGAATCGCGGGCGCCACGTGTTTCTCCAGGTCCTTCTCTGTTTTGTCTACAGGGAATTCTTCAAGCTCGTATTTCACGTCGCGGTGAATGGTTTCCTTGCCGGCCGTAAAGTCGTAACCATAGACTCCGGCCTTCAGGGTTCCTTTGTCGCCATAGAAAGTGGCGCCCCAGGAATACTTCGGGTCGGGCGCGTCACCCCAGCTGCGATGCTGCCAGATCACCTTCACCTTGCCGTAATCGAAGGTGCAGGTTTGGGTGTCGGTGATGTTGGCCTTGCTGGTCTTATCCACCAGGATGCCGCCGGTGGAGCTGATCGTCTCGGGCCAGCCGAGATCCATCATCCAGCGGACCATGTCGAGCATATGGATACACATGTCGCCGACAATGCCGTTGCCGTACTCCATGAACGCGCGCCAGGTGCGCGGATGCACCAGGCTGTTGTAGGGACGCATGGGCGCGGGTCCGGTCCACATCTCGTAATCGAGGTTGGCGGGCGGCGCCGTATCGGGTGGATTTGCCGTTGCGCGCATATGGTAATAACAGTTGATTTCGACCAGGCCGATGGTGCCGAGTTTTCCCGCTTTGACAATGTCATTGCGGGCTTCCACCAGATGCGGTGTACTCCGCCGCTGCGTTCCCACCTGCACCACCCGGTTATACTTGCGGGCGGCCGCCAGCATCGCCCTCCCCTCAGCGACATCGACGCTGATTGGTTTCTGGCAATAGAGATCCGCGCCGGCTTTCATGGCGGCTATCGCGGTAAGGGCATGCCAGTGATCGGGTGTGGCAATCTCGATCAGGTCCAGATCGCGTTCCTTGAGCATGTCGCGGTAATCGGCATAGACGCGCGGGCGCTTCTTCGATTGCTGGCGTTGGGCCACCATGTCCGCGCAGTTGTTGAGCATCACGCTATCCACGTCGCAGAGCGAAACCACTTCTACGGGAGCGATCTGGAGCAGGCGGAACAGATCCGATTTGCCATACCAGCCGCAACCGATCATGCCGACCCGGCGGGGTTTGGAATCCGCCGCGTAAGCGAGACCAGCGAGAGCGCTGGAGGAGAGAAAGGCGCGTCGATTCATGGCTTGAGTATATGCGAGGGCTGCTTTGAGCTCTTCAGCCGCCCGGTAGGCGCCGGCGCGTCTTGGGAACTTTTGGGTGTTGGTTGGGTTCTTTATAGGAATGAAGAGTATCTGGTGCTTTGCGTTGGTTCTGGTGTGCGGGATGGCGCGGGCGCAGAGTGCTCCTGCTGCCGGTCTGCTGCCGGTTCTGTTGTCGTCTCGAGCGCGAACGCATTTCTCAGTTCGCTCACAGAGGAGCAACGGGCAAAGGTGCTGTTCGCGTTCGATGACCAGGCGCAAAGAGTTCGATGGTCGAACCTTCCGGTCGCGATGGTGGCCCGCGCCGGTCTGAAGATGGGCGAGTTGAACCAGGCCCAGAAGAAAGCAGCGATGGAACTGCTGGCTTCTGCTTTGAGCAAGAGCGGTTATGAGAAAGTGCTGGCCATCATGGAAGGCGATGAGGTCCTGAAGAAAGGCGACAGCAGGGGTGGCGCCATGTTCGGGCGAGACCTGTTCTTCATCTCGTTCCTGGGCAAGCCTTCCGTCAGCGATCCGTGGATGCTTCAGTTCGGCGGCCATCACTTGGCGCTCAATCTCACGATGGTGGGGCGGGCGGGGATTCTGACTCCCAGCCTCACCGCCGCGCAGCCGGCGAAGTACACCGTGGACGGGAAAACCGTTCGTCCGTTAGGTGCGGAAAACGATAAGGCCTTCGCTCTGATCAATGCGCTCGACGAAGGACAGCGGAGCGAGGCAATCCTGAAGTACCGGGTAGCGGATCTGGTGCTTGGGCCTGGACAAGATGGTAAGACGATTCAGCCGGAAGGGCTTCCCGGGTCCAAGCTGAATGCCAGCCACCAGGCGATGCTGCTGGATTTGATCGGCGAGTGGGTAGGCATTGTGAACGATCAGGCCGCTGCCGCGCGAATGACGGAAGTGAAGGCCAATATCGGGCAGACCTGGTTTGCGTGGAGTGGACCGACAACGAATGGATCGCCCGCCTACTACCGGATCCAAGGACCGACTCTGGTGATCGAGTACGCGCCCCAGCCGTTGGGAGGCGACCCGACGATGCACATCCATACCATCTATCGCGACCCGACGAACGACTACGGCAAGAAGTCTATCGGGCATTGAAGCAAGTACTTGCGTTGGTGCTGCTGCTAGCGCCCGGAGCCGCTGCACATCGGCTGGACGAGTATCTGCAAGGCACGCTGATCGAGTTGAAGCGTGGTTCCATCGGAATCGAGCTTCAGTTGGTGCCGGGTGTGGCCGTGCTGCCCGCGGTCATGGCGGCGATCGATCTGGATCGGGACGGGCGGATCTCCGCGGCGGAAGAGCGGGCCTATGGAGAGCGCGTGCTGCGGGACCTGGAACTGCGAGTGGATGGCGCGGCCGTGAAGCTCTCGTTGGGGGAGGTACAGTTCCCTTCGCAAGACTCGCTGCATGAGGGACTCGGTCGCATTCGGATCACGATGCAGGCGAAGGCGAGCGGGCACTCGGTGCGTTTCGAGAACCGCCATTTGCCGCAAATCAGCGTGTACTTGGTCAATTGCCTGGCGTCTCCCGGGGACGGCCTTACGGTGACGAAGCAGGTCAGGGATGAGGCTCAGGGATGGATCACGATCGAGTACTCTTTCAGCCGTAAGATGAAGGGTGTTGAGTAGATTCGTAGGTACTGTTGTGTTGAAAGCTGCCGGAGCTCTGCTGCTCTTCGCCTGCCTGCTGGGTGCGCACCCGATGGGCAACTTCAGCGTGAATCACTACACGCGAATCGACGTGGGCCAGCCGGAAACGCATGTGCTGTTCGTGCTGGACCTGGCGGAGCTGCCGAGTTTCGAGCTGCTCCAGCAGTGGAGGCTACAGGCCTCCAGTCCGCGCGAGGAGTTAACGAAGAAGGCGATTGCGGAAGCAAAGCTCTGGGCGCGCTCGCTGCGGTTCACCGCGAATGGGAAGCAGGTGACGCCGGTTTGGGTCGGCTCGGAACTGACGGTCACTGAGGGCGCCGGCAGCTTGCCGTCGCTTCGGATCAGTACGCGCCTGAACGTAGCGGCGGAACCCGGGACGCTCAAGTATTCCGATGGAACGTATCCGGATCGAACGGCAGGCTGGAAGGAAGTGGTCGTTCGTGGTCCGGGAGTGGAGAAGAGTTCGGTTGGAACCGTGGACAAGAGCCAGGGATTGACGGCCTATCCGCAGGATCCGACGCTTGCGCCGCCGCAGGACCTGACGGCGGAAGTGACGTGGAAGGGCGTTCCGGCAGTAACGGAAAGCAGGGGGCCGGGGTCGTCCTCCAGGCCAGCGATCAAGCCCACCGTGGCGGACCCGCATTCCATGGGGGAGGTGAAGCGCGGCGACTTTCTCTCCGAGGCGCTGAAGGGCAAAGAGATCGGGTTAGGCGTAGGACTGATCTGCGTAGCGGTTGCGTTCTGGTTTGGGGCGCTGCATGCACTTGAGCCAGGCCACGGGAAAACGATGGTGGCGGCGTACCTTGTAGGCGAACGGGGAACGCCCCGGCATGCGTTGCTGCTAGGCGGCATGGTCACGTTCACGCATACGGTCAGCGTGTTCGTTCTCGGGTTAGCAACCATGTTTCTCTCGCGGTACGTTATGGCGGATGTTCTCTCGAAATGGCTGGGTGTGATTTCCGGGTTGACGATCGTGTGGGTTGGGGGGCTGCTGTTCTACCGCCGCCTCCACTCGCTAACAGTGGCAGGGCATAAGCACCATAGCCATCACCGGCATTCCCATACCCACAGCCGTTCGGGAGTAACCCACACGCACGGCGGCTCCACCCACAGCCATACCGTCGAAGCGGAGATATCCCTGAAGAACCTGATGGCACTGGGCGCAAGCGGCGGGCTGGTTCCTTGCCCTTCCGCGCTGGTGCTATTGCTGGCGGCGATATCCGTGGGGCGGATCGGGTTCGGGCTTCTGCTGCTGGTGAGCTTTAGCGTAGGGCTGGCCGTGGTACTGACGGCAACGGGATTGATTGTGCTTTACGCCAAGAGATTTCTGCCGGAAAGGAAGGATCGGAAGCCGAGCACGCTGGCCAGCATTCTGCCGATCGCGTCAGCGGCCGTGATTACCGTGATTGGAATCGTGCTAACAGGAAATGCGCTCGGCCTCATTCCGGCGATCCGCTTTTTCGGCTAAGGGGGCGCAGGTTAAACTCCTGTATGGCCTCTGAGAAGGAGTTGATGGACCGCATCCGCGAACTGGAGGAACAGAACAGTTTGCTTCAGGACAAGCTGGATGAAATCTGGTCGGTGCTGGCGTCTGAATACGAGACGGAAGAAGAGGCACTCGTGCAGATTATGCCTTCCGATGCAGGCGGGTCCAAGCAAAAACCGCAATAACGATCCCCGCGGCGGCAACAAAGAAGCCCGCGTGCAGGTAGCGGGCCCAGCGTTCCCACTGGTCACCCACGAAATAGCCAAGAGCCAGGAATGCCGCGGCCCAGAAGCATCCGCCTGAATAGGCGTACACGGTGAAGCGGGGAAACGGCATCTTTGCAATGCCGGCCGCCAGAGCCGTGAAATGGCGGACGCCAACAATGAAGTAACCGAAGAAGAGGGTCCAGGCGCCGTAG
This sequence comes from Bryobacterales bacterium, assembly GCA_963795835.1. GTDB lineage: Bacteria > Acidobacteriota > Terriglobia > Bryobacterales > Bryobacteraceae > JALYXI01. Next base: position 201,161 of record CAWCJC010000009.1, read on the forward strand.
CGGGCGAAATAGTCGTCGACCAGCTCCAGGTATTTGGGGGGAACGCGGCGCAACACCATGGGGAGGCCAATGCGCCCCAGCAGGTAGCTGAGAGTGATTCCGCAGAGGCTGCCCGCAAAGGCGGCGAGGAGAGCCGAAGGCCACACCAGGGTGCCGCGATGGACCAGAATGCCTGCGACTACCAGGATGGTTTCATCGGGAATGAGCGGGCCGACAATGCCCATCATCAGCAACCCGAAGATGGCCAGATACCCGTATTGCGCGAGGAAGTGCTCGGCCCAAGGCATTCGTCAGGCAATTTCGTCGCGGATCTGGAGAACAGCCCGAAGGGGGTCGCTCGCACGCGTGACCTGGCGGCCGATGACGAGGTAGTCGGCGCCGTCGCGCAAGGCTTCCGCCGGTGTGGCGACGCGTTTCTGATCCCCGGTGCTTGCTCCCGGCGAGCGGACTCCGGGCGTGACGATGAGCATCTCCGGACCGGCGAGTTCGCGGACGGCCCGAGCTTCAAGAGGAGAGGCGACAACTCCAGAAACGCCCGCGGCTTTGGCATTCTTAACGCGCAACGCTACCAGGTCCGCAACAGCGCAGGGATAACCCAAATCCGCGAGATCAGCGTGATCGAAGCTGGTGAGAACGGTGATGGCGAGCAGTTGCAGGGGGCTCGATCCGGCACCCTCAACAGCAGCCCGCAGAATGGCGGCTGAGCCGTGGACCGATAGAAGCTGCACCTGGGTTTGCGCAACCTGCGCGACCGCGCGTTTCACAGTCTCGCCGATGTCGTAGAACTTCATATCCAGGAACACCTGGTGGCCTTCGCCGGTGAGTTCACGGACGAAATCCATGCCTGCCGAGGCATAGAGTTCCATCCCCACCTTGAAGAAGCGGACTTCCGGCGCGAGTCTGCGGACTAAGGCGCGGGCTTCCTCCACGCTTTCGAGATCAAGAGCGACGATCAAGGGATCGTGGCGGGTTTCGTCAGACAAGATGGATATCCTTTTCGGTTCTGCCGATGACGCGGCCGATTGTGTGGCCAAGATTCATCCGTTCGGCATCTTGGGGATGCATGGCGATGAGCAGGCCCCCGGAGGTTTGTGGGTCGTAGAGAAGGGCTTCCATCTCCGGGGAAAGCACGTAGTTCGTGGTGATATGAGGGGAGACGAACTCGCGGTTCCGATTAAGGCCGCCGGGCAGGGCTCCGGCTGTTGCGTATTCCAGCGCGCCCGGTAGAACGCGGAGAAGGCCTGGTTCGATCTCAAGAGTAACGTTACTTGCCTTCGCCATTTCGCGCGCATGTCCCAGGAGACCGAAACCGGTCACGTCCGTGCAGGCGTTCGTCCGTAACGAGAGCATCTCTTCACAAGCTGCGCGGTTGAGTTGCAGCATGCTTTGAATCGAAGCGTCGACATCGTCCTTTCTCGCCAGACCGCGTTTCAAGCGCGGTGGCGACGATGCCGGTGCCAAGCGGTTTGGTAAGAACAAGGGCGTCGCCTTCCCGCGCTCCGGCATTGGTCAGGATCCTGGCCGGATGAATCGTCCCTGTAATGGAGTAGCCGAACTTGATCTCTTCATCGGCCACGCTGTGTCCGCCCAGGAGCACAGCACCGGCTTCATGGATCTTTGATGCCCCGCCCTTTAGGATCTCTTCCAGGTCGTCCAAGTCGCCCGCCGCCGGCCATGCCAGGATGCTGAGCGCCGTGACGGGCTTGCCGCCCATGGCGTAAACATCGCTGAGTGCGTTGGCCGCGGCTATGGCTCCAAACGTATAGGGGTCGTCCACGATCGGCGTGAAGAAATCGAGCGTCTGGACGAGCGCGAGCTCGGGCGTGAGTTGAAACACACCGGCGTCATCCGAGGTGTCGAAGCCGACCAGAAGATTCGGGTTCGCCACGCGCGGGATTTGCTTCAGAACGCGATCCAGTACCTCCGGACCTAGTTTGGCCGCTCAACCGGCGGCTTTTACGCGCGCCGTCAGGTTTCCTTGGGACATTGTCTCTATAATCAAGTATCCATGAACGTTCCCGGACGATCACGGTCCTGAGACATCAATTTATTGCAAGGGAGGTATTCGTGAAGTTTCGAGATCTGCTTTTGGTGAGCCTCTTGGGCGCTTATGCGCATGGTGCGGCGCGAGAGCCGCAGATGGACCCGCGGCTCAAGAACGCATCGCGCGCGCCCGCAGTGAATGGATGGATGAAGGTGCATCTGGAGGGATCGCCGGCGGAGATCGGGTTTCAGAATGGATATCTGCTGGCGCCGGAAATTCTGGATATCCAGAAAGTGATGGCGCTGGAGCTGTGGCATGACGATCACCACAAGTGGGAGTTTTTCCGCAAGGCCGCGAAGACCGTTTTGTGGCCGCATGTGGAACAGGAGTATCGCGAGGAGTTGCAGGGAATTGCGGACGGGCTGAATGCTCACGGCGTGAAGCTGGATGTATGGGACGTGGTGGCGCTGAACGCCTCGCTTGAGTGGCCGTATTACATGCGCAAGTACAACGACGATCACCATATCAAGGTGAAGGCCGCGCCCCCGGCGGACCGGTGTAGCGCGTTCGTTGCGACGGGAAGTTATACCAGGGACGGCAAGCCGGTGATCGCGCACAACAACTGGACCAGCTATCTGGATGGGCAGCGCTGGACGGTGGCTTACGATGTGACGCCGCGCAAGGGCAGGCGCTTCGTGATGGACGGATTGCCGGGATTTATTCACAGCGCCGACGATTTCGGGATCAATACGGCGGGCATGATGATTACCGAGACCACAATCACGGCGTTTGTCGGTTGGGATTCGAACGGAATTCCGGAGTTCGTGCGGGCGCGCAAGGCGATGCAGTATGCGGAATCCATCGATGATTTCGCTCGCATCATGAAAGAAGGCAACAACGGCGGCTATGCGAATACCTGGCTGGTGGCGGATCGAAAAACCGGCGAGATTGCGAGCCTGGAACTCGGGCTGAAGAACGTGACCCTGGAGAAGAAGACCGACGGATATTTCGTTGGGTCAAACTTTCCTGTAAATCCGAAGCTGCTGAAGGAAGAGACGGAATTTTCCGCGATGGACATGGGCAACAGCGCGAATGCGCGGCACCTGCGTTGGGATGCCTTGATGGCGGAGAACAAGGGACAGATCGACGTTGCCTTGGCCCAGCGGTTTTTAGCCGATCACTACGACACCTTCGAGAAGCGCGAGGCGGCGAGTGAGCGAACGCTTTGCGGGCACGTGGAAGCATCGCCGCGGGGGATGGGAGAGTGGCAGGCGGCCTATGGGACCGCGGGCGCGGTTCAGAACAAAGTGGCGGACTCAGCGATGGCGGAGCGGCTTGCTTATTTCGCCAAGGCAGGGCACGCTTGCGGCACGGACTTCCACGCTGCGGAACACCTGAAGCAGCACAGCGCCTTCCTTTGGGAGAAGCCGCTGTTACGCGACATGCCTAGTTTGCCCTGGACCGAAATTCAATAAGCCGCCGGCCCGTGCTTAGCGGCGCCGTCTGGCTCCCCCACCGATCAGACCCAGGTCAGAAACGGCGCAGATAATCAGGACCACCAGATAAAACCCGCTGGTGGCGGGATAGCCGTTCGAGACAAGCAGCACATACACCACGGTCGTGATGGGCAGGAAGATAAAACCGAGCAGCGGAATGAGAAGGCCATGAAAGGCTCGGCCGATCATGCTCGTGAAGAGAAACATGAGAAGCAGCACGAATCGCGGGAAGGCTAAGCCGAGTAAGAGCGGTAAACAGGGCATGAGTTAGTTTAGGTGATCGTAATTCAGCATGGCGTTGAAGAGCAAGAAGTAGCTTCCCTGCGTGGTGGCGCGCCACATGGGGTTGTTTGCGAACAGGACGACGTGACCTTTGCCGAGCGGGACATCCACGATAGCGGGGCGGCCCGCAAGTTCCTTCGCGCCGGCCAGCATTCCGGAGACAAAGAGATCGGCTTCGGGGGCGAAGCGGGCAACGATTCGCGGGCGCATATTGGGCGGTGGCGTCATAATCCGGGCAATGTCGCTGATTTCTTCCGGAACGGAAGCCAGAGGCGCGATGTAAGGGCGGCCTTGCGGGATATCGGGGTCGGTAGGCGTGCCGCGTCCGGTCGGCCGGGTTGCGGTTGGCGCGCGGGCGGGTGAGCCGGGTGGCGGCGTGACGTTCAGTATCGGCGTCTGGTTGAAGTAGACGGCCAGCTTGTCGCCGTAGCCATAAGCGATCGGGCTCTTCTTGTTGGGAGAGCTATCGGGGAAGACGGCGTTGAGGACCGCGCCTTGCGCTTGGAGTTCGCGCGCGGGAGTGATTTGCACGCCTTCGACCAGCCCGTAATCGATGGGGATGGATGCATTGCCGCCAATGGTGATGAAGAGACCGCCCGCTTCGACGAAGTCTTTGATGTGGATCAGGCCTTCCAAACCCATGCCGCCCCGGATATCGTCCGTAGTATCGGGCGAGTTGGCAAGGTTGGGTGTAAGTGTCGAACCTTTCCAGGGGATCGGGACACCGATCATGGGCAGCCCGTTCACGATGCGTTGCGAGGTTCCCGCGACGGGCCCGAAGAGGATGACATCGAACTTGGCGCGCAAGTTTTGGGTGTCGCGAAGTGTGTGGTCGGAGATGTAGGTGTAGGGAATTTGGAGATGGTCGAGCGCAACGCGGTACCAGCCTTCGTTTTGCGTGTTCTGCCACGTGTGCACCAGTGCGATGCGCGGAACCGCCATCTCATGCATGGGAACCGCAGGGGCTTTCCCGGCGGCAGCGGTGAATTGGAGCGAGGTCGCCAGCGAATCGAGCTGGGCGCGGTCGACGCCGGTAAGGTAGAGCGAGCCGGCACTGTACTTCCGGCCGTCAGCCTCGAATGGCTGTTCGGCGACCATGATCCTGGCGCCTTTCAACTTGAAACGAAGTGTCGCGAGCGTGTTGTCCGTGTTGTGGTTGATCAGGAAAGTGGTGCCCGTCCCGGTGACGCCGCCGGGTGCGGTGACTTGGCCCTGTAGCCGAGTCATGGGAACGGTGAGAATGGCAGGGTCGGTAATGCGCACGGTCTTCACGTTCTTGAGTGGTCCGAAAGACCAGCCGGTATCGTCGTAAGGTTTGGGGTCGGCAACGTTGTAATACTGCGTGTCGAGCAGCATGTCGGCCATGCGGCTGTAGGGCTGGTCCATTCGGATGGCGTAGCTGCCCGCGCCGTACTTGCCGAAGGGGGCCGTGGTCTTATGAACTTCCACGCCTTGAATACCGAGCAGATTCATCAGCTCCGCAGCTTCGGCGGGGCGCGGATCGTCAGAGGGGAAAAGCCACGCGGCGGGACCCTCAGTCCTGGCTTTGGCGATGCTGCGTTTGCTCTTGAGATAGAAGTTGCCGAGAAAGCGCTCCTTCTGTTTCGCGACATCGTCCATGGCAAGCAGCAGTGCGCTTTGCTGGAGGTTGATGTTATTGCGGATGGACCAGTTCACGCGCGCGAGCGGCGGGTTGGGGCGGAACCAGGTGCGCGTGGTTTGATCGGCGGGAATGTTGCGATAGCCGGTATCGGCACCCTGGCCGCCGAACGTTTCATAGAAGCGGCCGATGGAATTGTGGCCGTTCGCGGCGTAGAACATGTAGTTCGGCGCCCAGCCATCGTAGAAGCCGTGGGTCCAGACGCCGGGGACGCCGCGCTTGGTCATCTCTTCGATTTCGTGATAGGCCATGCTTTGCCACTCATCGACAACAATGGGGTCAAGCCATGCGTTGTAAGGGCCCATACCGGTCGAGGTGTAAAGGAAAGGGACGGATTCGTGAAGGTCGTGGAGAACGGTGGGGTGCCAATCGAGGAATGTCTTCATCATGATGCGGCTGAGCGAGAGCGACATGGACATTCCGTCGCGGTTGTTGTCGTGCGCGACGTATTTGCCCCAGTAGAGAAGGCTGGGAACGCCTTTACCCGGGTTGGCTTTGCGGTAGTTGTAGATGTCGACGGCGCGGTCGCGGCCATCCACTTCGCTGGTCGGAGTAATCAGCACGACCAGGTTCTTGCGGATGTTCTGGATGAGCGGCGTGTCTTCCACCGCGAGGCGGTAGGCAAGTTCCATGAGCATTTCGGGCGAGGCGGTTTCAGGGGAGTGGATACTCCCGGAGGCCCAGTAGAGCGGGAGGCCTTCGGCAATGAGAGCTTTCGATTCGGCTTCGGTGGTCGTGCGGGGGTCGGCGAGGCGGGCGGTGATCTCCCGGTAGCGGTCGAGCTTGCCGATGTTCTGTTCGTCGGAGACGGCCACCATCAAAGTTTCGCGGCCTTCTTCGCTGTGGCCGATGACGAAGACTTTCACTCGGGGAGAGGCCTTTTCGAGGGCGCGGAAGTACCGGTAAAGATCTTTGGTGTAGGTGAGCTTGTTCGGAGTTCCGACTGCGTAGCCGAGGATCTTCTCAGGGGTGGGGACGGTGGGGGAGGCAGGCAGGTGGTCCACCAGTTCGGTAAGGAAGAAAGGCTCCGTGGTGTATTGGCGGATTTTTGCGGTGTAGGCGGTATCGAGAGCTTGTTGGGCGAAAAGAGGGAAGACAGAAAGACGGGGAGGAAACGAGCGCGCATGGGTTCCGTTATCTTAACTTGCTGCGAAATCCCGATCTACCTGAACGCGCGCTCAGCTCGGGCGCTACAATTCGAAAGTCACATGGAACAGGAATCGAGGCGCGCGGTTTGCCTGTTGAGCGGCGGGCTGGACTCGGCGACTTGTCTGGCTGTGGCGCGGCGCGATGGCTTCGAGACTTACGCGCTCTCTTTCGATTACGGACAGCGGCATCGGGTGGAGTTGGAGGCGGCGGCGAAGGTGGCGCGCAGTTTGGGCGCGGCTGGGCATAAGACGGTGGCCATCGATCTGCGGACATTCGGTCAATCCGCATTGACGGACGACATCGCGGTGCCCAAGGGACGGACGGAAGCAGAGATGGGGGGCGGCGCGATCCCGATCACGTACGTACCGGCGCGTAATACAGTCTTTCTCTCGCTAGCCCTGGCTTGGGCGGAAGTGTTGGGCTCGTCCGATATCTTTATCGGAGTCAACGCGCTCGATTATTCCGGGTATCCGGATTGCCGTCCGGAGTTTATCGAAGCATTTGAGCGGATGGGGAATTTAGCGACGCGCGCGGGAGTGGAAGGACAGCAGAGATTGAAGATTCATACCCCCTTGATGGCATTGACCAAGGCGGGAATTGTGCGGCTTGCGGCGGAGTTGGGCTTGGACTTTTCACTGACGCACAGCTGCTACGACCCCTTGGGCGGCCGCGCGTGCGGTGAGTGCGATTCCTGTCTGCTTCGCGCAAAGGGATTCGCGGAAGCCGGAGTGCGGGATACTGCGCTTTAAGTGAAGATCGCGGAAATTTTCTATTCGCTGCAGGGGGAGGGCGTGCTGTTGGGCGTGCCTTCTGTATTCATCCGGACCAGTGGCTGCAATTTGCGCTGCCGCTGGTGCGACACGCCGTACACTTCGTGGCATCCGGAAGGAAGCGACATCGCAATCCATGAGATTGTGCGGCAAACCTTGGGTTACGGCGCGAAGCACGCCGTGGTGACCGGCGGCGAGCCCATGATCGCGCCAGGGATCGGGGAGTTGACGCGCCAGCTTCGTGACGCCGGCATGCACATCACCATCGAGACGGCGGGTACAGTATACGCCGATGTCGCTTGCGACCTGATGAGCATTAGTCCCAAGCTTGCGAATTCGACGCCAGAGGGTCCGTTCGCGATGCAGCATGAGCGCCTGCGGCGGAATCCGGACGTGTTGCGGAAGCTGATGGAGTATCCGTATCAGTTGAAGTTCGTGGTTGCGGCACCGTCGGATTTGGACGAGATTCGCCAATTTCCTTCCGAGCACGTGATGTTAATGCCAGAGGGTACATCCGTTGAAGTATTGCGGGAGCGATCCCAATGGCTGGCTGAGATCTGTAAGCGGGAGGGGTACCGGTTCAGTCCGCGGCTGCACGTGGATCTGTGGGGAGACAAGCGCGGCGTCTAGTCTTTCGGCTAGGCGGAGACTACTCCAATTTCCGATGCGGCCGGTGTGGGCCCGGTACGATCCTGAGAGTAGATTATGTCCGATACACTTATGCAATTTTCTTTGGGACTGGCCGATAGCGTAGCGCGCGTGGCTGCTTCCGTGGTGACAGTACATGGCCGCTCCCGGCGCACGGCGAGCGGTGTAGTTTGGAAACCTGGTTTGGTGATTACGTCCGACGCGGCGGTGCGGGGCGATGAAGGATTGCGCGTGACGCTGCCTTCGGGGCAAACCGTGGCGGCTGCTTTGAAGGGCCGCGATGGCTCGACCGATTTGGCAGTGCTGACTTGCGATACGAGTTCGGCTGCGCCCGCGACATTCTTTGAAGGAACCGCGAAGGTAGGGCAACTCGCCATGACGGTCGGACGAACGGCCGATACGGGGCCGATCACGACGCTCGGGATGGTGAGCGGCGCCTCCGGCGAGTGGAAGACCTGGCGCGGTGGAAAGCTGAGCGAGTTCATCCGGCTGGATGCTTCGGTGTACCCGACGAGCGTGGGCGGCGCGGTGACCGATGTCGCGGGCAATCTGTTGGGGTTAGTCGCAGGTGGGCTTTCGCGCAGTTCGGTGATCGTGATTCCGCGGGGAACCATTCAGCGTTCGGGTGAGAGCCTGGCGACTCGCGGGCGTGTGGCTCGCGGGTATTTGGGGATCGGGCTTCAGACGGTCGCGGTTCCGGCGGCGCTGAACCTGGGCCAGGAGAGCGGCATTATGCTGGTGCATGTGGAAGAGAATGGTCCCGCGGCTTCGGCTGGGTTGATGTTGGGCGATGTGCTGCTTGGCGTTGGCGGGGTACCGGTGAAGTCCGTGGAGGCGCTGCATGGCGCACTGGGATCGGAATCGGTCGGGAAGCAGGTGCAGTTGCGGTTCCTTCGCGGCGGAGCTGTGCATGAGGCAACGGCGACGGTGGGTGAGCGCCCGGCCAAGTGATCCGCGTCCTGGTGGCTGCCGCTTCGGCAGTTGTGCGTGGCGGGCTGGAGGCGGTGGTTCAGGCAATCGACCAGTTGGAGTTCGCCGGATCCGCCGCGCTCGGCGAGTTGAGCGATGAAGAAGAGGCCGACGTGCTGCTCATTGCGTCGGCCAGCGCGGATGAGGAACTACTGCGGACGTGCGCAGATTCGCCCTGTCCGGCATTGCTGTTGACGGATGAACCGGAGATCGGGATGCTGAGCGGGAATCTGCGGAGCGTATTGCGATTCGATGCCAAGCCGGAAGAGATCGGGGCCGCGTTGATGGCTGTTTCCGAGGGGCTTGTGGTGCTGCACCCGGCGAGTTTAGACCGGCGGCCGGTTGTCCTGACTGAGCTCGATGAGCCGCTGACTCCGCGGGAGACTGAGGTGCTTCGGATGCTGGCGGAAGGCTTAAGCAATAAGCTGATTGCTTACCGGCTGGAGATCTCCGAGCATACGGTCAAGTTTCATATGACGCAGGTGCTGGCGAAGCTGCGGGCCAGCAGCCGGACGGATGCTGTGATGCAGGGGATCCGGCGGGGGCTGGTGTTGGTCTAAACCTTCACCTTGCTGGCTTCGGTACTCCATTCGGCGTAAGTGCCCTGGAAGTCTTCAATCTTGCCATGGTCGAAGTGCCAGATCCGCGTGGCGACTTCGTCGATCAGGTCTTCATCGTGCGTAACCAGCAGGACGGTGCCTTCGTAACGCTGAATCGCTACATTCAATGCGTTGATGGCTTCAAGATCCAGGTGGTTCGTCGGTTCGTCAAGCACCAGGAAGTTGGGCTGTTGCAACATCAGGCGGCAGAAGATCAGGCGAGCCGCTTCTCCGCCGGAGAGCGCATCGGTTGGTTTCGCGCCTTCCTCCTGGGCGAAGAGCATCCGGCCTAATAAGCCCCGCAGTTCTTCGCGTGTGGCTTGAGGATCGAACTCGTTCAACCATTCGAAGACCGTCATGCCGTTCTTGATGGTCTCGCGGTGGTCCTGCTCGAAGTAGCCGATTTGCGCTTCATGGCCCCAGACGACCTTACCGGAAACGTCGCCATCGCGCTTTACGTGGACATCCGGCGCGTTGGCGAGCAGCGCTTTGAGCATGGTGGATTTACCGGTGCCATTCCGGCCCATCAGCGCGATCTTCTCGCCGCGGATCACGCGCGCGGAAAAGTTGTTGATCACACGGTTCGATCCATAGGACCAGTTCAGGTTCTCGCATTCCAAAATGTGCTTGCCGGAGGCGCGCTTCTGATCGAACTTAATGAACGGGCGCTGGATGTTGGAACGGGCAAGATCTGTGGTCTGGAGGCGTTCGACTTCGCGTTTGCGGGAAGTGGTCTGGCTGGAACGAGTACCGGCGGAGAAGCGCGCGATGAACTCGTTCAACTGGGCGATCTTCTTCTCGCGCTGAGCGTTGTCGGATTCGATACGGCTGCGTATCTGGGTCTTGGCGAGCACCATATCGTCGTAGCCGCCGGTATAGACGATGATGGTCTGGTAATCGATATCGGCGGTGTGGGTGGTGACGCTGTTCAGGAAGTGGCGATCGTGTGAGATCACGATCAGGCAGCCTTCATAGCGGACCAGGAACTCCTGAAGCCAGCGGACGGAATCGAGATCGAGATAGTTCGTCGGTTCGTCGAGCAGGAGAGCGCCGGGGTTGCCGAAGAGCGCTTGCGCGAGCAGGACGCGGACTTTCTCGCCGCCCTGCAGCTCGGACATCTTCAGTTCGTGCCGATCGTCCGCGATGTCGAGGCCTTGGAGCAGGATGGCGGCGTCGGATTCCGCGGTGTAGCCGTCTTCATCGGCGACAATGCCTTCCAGTTCGCCCAGGCGCATGCCGTCTTCATCGGTAAGGTCGGCCTTTTCGTAAAGCTTTTCGCGTTCCGCGAGCGCTGCCCAGAGGGGCTTGTTGCCCATCACCACGGTATCGATCACGCGGTACTGATCGAAAGCGAACTGATCCTGCCGCAAAACGCCGAATTTCTTGGGACGGACAACCACGCCTTTCTGGAGCTCGTTTTCGCCCGTCAAGAGCTTCATGAAGGTAGACTTGCCCGCTCCATTCGGGCCGGTCAAGCCGTACCGCCGCCCCGCGATAAAGGTGACGTTGACGTCTTCGAACAGAATTTTGGCGCCGAAGCGCATGGATACATTGCTGACTGAAATCACTGGGTTGGAAATCCCAGTTTAGCGCGGGTGGTCGTAGTAGCGGAAGATTACGAGGATGACGGCCATTACAGGAACAGCAAAAATCAGGCCCAGCGGGCCCAAGACTGCGCTTGCGGCAATGCCGCCGACAAAGACCGCCAGCGGGGCGATTTTGGTGTGGCGGCCCAGGATGGTGGGAGTCAGGTAGAAACCTTCTATGGATTGAATCAGGATCCAGAGGCCAAGAGTGGCAAGGATCGCGCCTAGCGAACTCTTGCCGAAGTACATTATCGCGAGCGTCAGGATCAGGCCTGCAGGACCGCCAAAGATCGGGACCAGATAAAGCAGGCCGCAGAGAGGGCCCAGTACGTACCAGGCGGGAACATGAGTGAGGGCGAACGCGACGGTGTAGAGGATCACCATGATGCCGGTGATCTGCAGTTCGCCCTTCAGCCAGTTGCCAAGAGTCGAGAGGATTTGACGGCTTAGCGTTTGCACATCGCGGGGAATTGCTCTTTCAGCGCCTTCAACTTCGGAAGGTCGTTGAAGACGATGTAGGGATAGTTTGGATTTCGCTCCAGGAAGTTCTGGTGGTGCTCTTCGGCGGGGTAGAACGCTTTCAGGGCGGTTACTTGCGTGACGATCTTCCTGCCGCTAAAAGTATTCGCTTTGGTGAGTTGGTCGATGTAGGATTGCGCGATTCTTTTTTGCTCTTCGTTGGCGTAGAAGATAGCGCTGCGGTATTGCGTGCCGGTGTCGGGGCCCTGGCGGTTGAGTTCGGTCGGGTCATGCGCCACGGCGAAGTAGACTTTCAGAAGTTGGCCGTAGGTGACTTGCGAGGGGTCGTACGTGACCTTGACGGATTCGGCGTGACCGGTTGTGCCGGTGCTGACGATTTCATATTGCGCGGTGCTCTTTTCGCCGCCGGAGTAGCCCGAGACGACGTCCGTTACGCCTTTCACGTGTTTAAAGACCGCATCCACGCCCCAGAAGCAGCCCCCCGCGAAGACCGCGGTTTCCGTACCTTTCGCTGCTTTCTCATCGAGAGTGGCATCGGGGAACGACGCTGCCAGTAAGCCTGCCCAAATCAGTAGAAGTTTCATACCTGCTTAGATGCTATCGCGGGGCGGATTCTTTCTGGCGGGCTTCGGCGAGCTTGGCCTTCGCTTCCGTGTTGTTCGGTCCTTCGTAATGCTCCAGGAACTGAACGGCCCAGCGGTAATGCATGCCGATTCGGACCAGCGCCACCCCGGCTGCGTATTCCGGCTCCTGGGTCTCGGGAATCGCGGCTTTGGCTTCCGCCAAACGGGCGAACATTTCGTCCCAGCATTGGTTCGCGATCGCGGCTTCGATAAGGGTGATCCAGGCGGCGGCACGGTACGGGTCTTGCTGCACCGCCGAGCATGCCTCGGCTTCCGCGGCGCCTCGTTTGCGATCGAGCAGGAAGGCGGCGAGAGTGGCGCGGGCTTCGTAAAATTGTGGGTCCGCTTCGAGCGACTTGCGATAGTAGGCCTCCTCGGCGGCCTCGTCCTTGCGATCTTTCGCGAGCTGCGCGTGAGCCAGGTAACCGCGGGCGGGGTGAAGCTTGGTGATTGCTTCAGCAGCGGCTTCGGCCTTGGCTTTGTCCCCTCCCACGAAGGAGGGAGCGGCATAGTAGAAGAGCATGTCGCCGTAAAGGGCGTCGATGTTCTCCGGGTCCATTTCGAGCGTGGTATCGAGTTCTTTCTTAGCGCGGCGGGCCAGGCCCAACTGGCGGAACATGCTTGCTTTGGCGGCCAGGCGTCCGCAGGCGGCGGCGACCTGGACGTGATAGGCGGCCTGCTTCGGATCGAGCTCCAGGGCGTGCTCGGCGGAGTGGAGAGAGGCTTCCAGGTCGCCCAGCCCGGCCTCGGCCTTCGAGCGGAGATAGGCGGTGTGGGCATCGGGGCCAGTGAGCGCTTTGAGAGCCAGGCTGTAGCGGCCTTGTTCAATGAGAACTTCGGGGTCCATGGGGGCGGGGGCAATCGGGGGCAGCGCGCACGCGCCGCCCCAAAGGGGGAGTGTCAGGAGGAGGGAAGCCAGCAGACGCACGGTTATTAATAGACTATCGCCCCAGCACCTCCGCGAAGAATGTGACCGCGCGCGAGTCCTTCGATTGACCGAGCCAGAACATGGCTTGCTTGCGCACCTCCGGGGTCTTGTTGTTACGCGCAATTTCGATCAGGAGCGGGACGCCTTGGCCATCGGGAAGCTGCTGCAGGGCGAAGACGGCCTTCTTTTTGACTTCAATTTCAGGGTCGTTATTGACCGCGTTTTCAATGGCGGCTTTCTGGCGGTCACCGGCTTTGTGGGCCATCCAGAAGAGTGCCTGGGAGCGGACGCGAGGGCTCTTATCGTTCTTGGCGGAGTCGATCAGGATATCGACGGCCTCGGGCTCTTTTGAGACGGAGAAGGCGAACATGTTCTTTTCGCGAACCCGCTCATCCTGTTCATTGGCGTTGAACCGTTTGAGCATGTCAAAGCCGCGCTTGCCACGGAAGGCGGCCAGAGCGAAACTCACTTTTTCTCGAACCTTTTGAGGTTGCGAGGGGGCGTTGAAGCGTTCCAGCGCGGCATCCGCGGACAGATCGTCATGCATGGCGACCAGCTCCACCTTCCCCATCGACTCAAGCAACGCCACGCTTTCGGCGGGCTTGACGCCGTTTAGCAGAACGACCGGAAGGTTGCCCGCGTCGATCTCACATTCCGCGCCAGGGCTGCGCGACTTATCGATCGCGCGATGTTCGACACGGAAGAGCAGGACCATGGCGGTGGAACCTTCGAGCATGACCTTGCTGTTCCCGCCGCCATTCCAATCGTTACAAGAGTTGCCGCGGCCTTTGACCGTGGGGACGGTCCAGGCAATCCACGCGGGGGCATCAGTTGCGGCGACAAAGGCGTTGAACGTGGCTTGAAGATTACCTGCCGCGCGGTTTTCGACACGGGCGTTGGTGAAGCGCGGCTGCTGCGCGGAGGCGGCAAACGCGGATAAGAGAGCAAGGGCGAGTAGTTTCATTTGTTGAGAATCTCCAGCATGTAATTGGTGGCTTCCGGGGTGCGCATGACAGACAATTTTTCGACGAGTTGCTTCTTGAGTTCGGGATGTGATTCTTTGCGTGCGAGGTCAATCAGGGCTTTCGCGTTGTGCTGGATGAAAAGAGCATCCGTGACGGCGCCCTTAACCCGGGCATCGGTACTGCCGGCATAAATTTTGACCAGTTCGTCGCCATTGCCGCGGCCAATGCCATACATGTGAATCGCTTCTATCTGGATATCGGGATTGAAGGCTCCGTTGGCGGCGTCGTGCAGGATCTGTGCGGCTTTGGGAGACTTGCTTTGCGAAAGAACAAAGAGCGCCTGCCCCTTCAGCTTGCGTGAGGTGCTGGTGTGGAGCAGCTTTTCGATGAGAGGAAGGGCTTGGTCCGGGTCATTGTGAAGAAGGCCGTTCAGCGCCAGCATCTTAAGTTCATCGGACTGTTCCGCATCGGGGCTGACCGGAGTTCCGGTCTGCTGTTTGACCTCTACTTCCAAGGCTTGCGCGTCATTGAGCCAGCGGCTGGCGGCATAATCATGGCGAAGATTTGCGAGGGTCGCAAGGGCAGCATCGCGGTGGCCCAATTTCGATTCGGCATAGGCTTTCCAGTACAGTGCGGCATCGGCGCGTGGGCCTTTCCGGTTGGCCTCCTGGGTGAAGAGCCTGGCCGCATCTTCCCATTTAGAGCGATCGAGGGCGCGCGTGCCCTCCTCATAGGAGCGGTCGTTCCGCGGAGATTGCGCGATCAGGGTGATCGCAAAAAGGAGCGTGGTGAAAATGAACTTCATAGTTTGTCCGTGCCTTTTGGGAGATTCAGATCGGTCACTCGGATTTTGAACAGGAGCTGTTCAATTTGATCGTCGTGCGGTGTCGAAGATTGTGACTGGCCGTTGGCGGTGGCGGTTAGTACGCGGTCGAGCTGTTCGAGAAGGTCGGTGTAATTGCGGTCGCCGGAATAGAAGGTGGTTTGCCGGTAGAGGCGGTTTTCGCCGATCAGGGCGCGGGCGCGCTGGCGGGCTTCGGGGAGCGCTGCGGGATCGCCATTGGCAAGTTCGAGGAGCACCATTTGGGAACGCTGCAGGTGGGTATCGAGAGCAACGAGAAGGATGCGTTCGCGGCCGGATTCGGAAAGCGGGGCGGGCGCGGGGTGCTGGCGTCCGAGAAAGAAGGCGGCGAGCAGGGCTGCAGCAAAGGCGGGCGTCAGGATCCAGGGCGCGAGGCGTCTGAGGCGGTAGGAGAGTGGAGCGCGCCAGACGAAGGGCGGCGGTTCGGGAATCGCGAGATCGTTGAAGGCGGTGAGAGTGGCCGAGAGTTCGCGGAATTGGCTCGCGGCACTCGGAGCAGGAGTCCAGATGCGGGTTCGGGGCGGGATCGTAGTAGAGGTCGATCAATTGTTCTTCGGTCAGGTGAGTCATCGGGAAGTTTCCATAACAGGCTGCAGCGCTCGGCGGAGTTTCTGGACCGCGCGGAAGACGGTGTGTTTGGCGGCGTTCGGCTGGACGCCAAGAGCGGCTCCAATTTCCTCGATGGGCAGACCTTCGTAATGGCGCATCACGAAGGCGGCGCGCTCCATACCGCTCAGCCCGGCGAGGGCAGGGACGAGCATCTCGCGGATCTGGCCGCTGCGAGCAAGGCGTTCCGGGGAAGGCTCCGGAGAGTTCGCAATCTCAGGGTTGATCTCCGCGCCCTGACGAGTGTGGCGTTTCGTGCGGGCGCGAATGAAGTCGATGGCGCAGTTGGCGGCGATTCGGTGGAGCCAGGTTCCGAACGCGGAGCGGCCGTCAAATTGACCGAGTTGCTTATAGGCGCGGAGAAAGGTGTCCTGAACGACATCTTCGGCGTCATGCGAGTTGCCGGTCATCCGGTAGGCCAGGCGAAAGACGGCCTTGTGATGCCGCTCGGTGAGAACACGGAAATCCTCCATTCGTTGGCTATTGTGACGGTCGTCAGGGGCTGGCGGTTAGGTGGGGTGAGACGATCGGCCTACGGAGCGTTCCTCTGTCGACCGGATCGGAAAGCTGGTTTGGCGCCCAGCGACGCTTAGCGGTAAAAGGGCTGCCAGGTAATCCACCTGGGGCCATAATGCGGCTCCGGCTGGCCCAATTCCAGCGCTCCCAGGTCTGGCGCTTTGCCTGTGAAGCCGTCGTTGATGGTAGGGATTGCGACGCCCGCATCGATGGCCTTGCCGGTTCGGTTCAGGCGGAAATTGAGATCCATGGCGTGATACACGGCGTGGCGCGTTGCCGGGTTTGGCGGCTTCAGATTTTCAAAGATATCGAAATCGACTTCGCGGCTGTGCCGCTCCTGGCCGGTCCCCTCCTGCAGTTCCGCCAGCGTGCGAAAGGTCTTCCAATCCTCGGGCTTCGGCTCATAGGCGGTACCGCCGCCCTGCTTGGGCGCGAGCCAATGGTATTGCGCCGCCACTCCAGGGTTCGGGCGGAACCCGTTGTAATCCGAACTGTATTGGGCGGTGGCGTTGGCAAAAGCCATCACGCCTCGGTCCGGGGTGTTGCGGCCCATGAACAAGTTGTTACGCCAGTGCGTGTTCGCGTACGGATCACGAACCGTTTGCTCGCCGATGATCGTGTTGTGATAGACCAGCATGCCGGAAGGCTTGGCTGAAAATTTGAAGGCAACGCCCGTTGGAACGTTGTAAAGAATATTGCGGTAAAAGTAGACCGGGCCGCCGAAGACAGGCTGCGAACTATAACCACCCTGCGCGGCGTTGATGCCCCGGTTCTGAAAAACGCGGATGTTGTGGACGCCCCCATCGGTTTCCATGATGTCGTCGTTGGACATGTGAATTTCGTTGTTATAGATATCGATTGAATTCGCCTGCTGCTCGGGGTCGGTGGGCGGTGTGCCGTAGGTGGAGATGCCCAATCCATCGTGAAAGTACGAGATCGCATTATGAGCGATGACGTGCCCCGGCCCATAGACCTTGATGGCGTAATAACTGGTGAGCAGATGGGATTGGTAGGGGCCGGCGCTGGCCCAGCGCGGGCCTGTCCAACCGATCAGGCGGAAGCGGTCATCGCGGCCGAGGAAGAGATTATCGGCAATGTAGAAGTCACTGGAGCCGGCGTACTCGGTCCAGATCCCGAAACCTACATTTTCAAAGCGGCAGTTCTTAACGGTCAGGCCAACCGCGCCGGCGACTTCTTTCTGGCCGGCGAAGATAGCAACGTCGGTGTTGCGAATGGTGATGTTTTCGAACATCAGATAGCGCGAGGCCATGACGTCGAACAGGCGGAAGTTGCCCGCGCCATCGAAGATCACCTCACCATCCCCAAAAGCCTTGATCACGATCGGCCGTTCGGCGGTGCCTTTAAGCGTGAGCAACATGCTGCCATCGAAGGGAGTGGCCAGAGGGTCGACATAGTTGAGGCGTTCGGGGCGGTAAAGGCCGGCGTGCATGAGGATGATGTCGCCGGGCTGCGCGCGGTGTTCCCAAACTACATTCCAATCGCCTAGACCCGCGCCATAAAAAGCTTCCATTACGCTGGCAAATGCGGGTTGCAGGCGAGTGCCTGTGTAATCGGGCGGGTAAACGTGCAGCTTGCGACCGCCTTCATACGGTTGCGGCTCGCGGCGCGTACGAACCTTTGCGGAATGCGTGGCAGGGCCGGTGACGCCATCGGGGTCGGTCAGGGTGAAACGGCATTCGTATTCGGTGTCGGGCTGCAGATTGAGAATACTGCCGGCGAAACCGTTCGGGACGGTGTAGTCCAGGCCTTCCATCTTGCGGAAGATCCGTTCGCCCCCGATGCGCAAGAAGGGGAGCGCCGTGCGCCAGGCGGATTCGCCAACCGGGCGGAATTGCACCTCAACGGTGGCGTTGCGATTTGCGTCGCCCTCGATAAACCACTCGAAGCCCAAATTGAGGAGCGTAGGATGTTCGATGACGAAGCGGCCCGCTTGAGTGCCGTTTTGCGCGAATGCGGCAGAGGTTATGACAAACAGCAGCAACAGTTTTGGAGGCATGGCGAGATCACCAGACAGCTTATCCCATTGACTTACACCCCGCGGGCGCACGCCGCGATACAATCGCGCAACAGGAGATTCTTCGCTATGCGCTCCGTATGCGCGGGTATTTTCTTGCTGCTGGCCGGTTTTGCGCCCTTACGGGCACAAACCGCGACCTCTTTGGTGGAGGGAACCGTCACGGATGCATCCGGGGCGCCCGTTCCTTCGGTGCGTGTCACCGCGACCCTGGCCAACACAGATACCACCTACACCACGGTGACGAATGGAGACGGCAACTATGTGATCCCGAGCATCCGGCCCGGCACATACCTGGTCACATTCGAGGCGCCTTCGTTCAAGCGCACGACGCGTTCCGGCCTGCTTGTGGAGGTGAATCAGAGGGTTCGGCTGGATTCCACTCTACAGGTAGGCGACGTGAAAGATTCGGTTTCCGTAGCAGCGGACGTGGGTACGGTAGACACTTACACCGGCTCTCTGAACGAAACCGTGGACACGCGCCGGGTGGCGGACCTGCCGCTGAACGGACGGCAGGCGTTGCAACTGCAAACGCTGATTCCGGGCGCGGTGCCAGCAGCGCAGGGCCAGGCGGCTTCTTTGATTGCGGTGAACACGAATCTGACATTCTCCGTGAATGGTTCTCGGCCTAGCGGCTCGCTTTACACGCTGGACGGAGGGCTGAACATGGACATGTACAACAACACTCCCGCCGCGTTTCCAAACCCGGACGCCATCCAGGAGTTTACGATTCAGACCACAGGTTATACGGCGGTGACCGGCGGCGACCCCGGGGCTACCGTAAACATGATTACCAAGTCCGGCACCAATGCCATCCATGGGGGTGTGTATGAGTTCTTCCGGAACAATCATTTGAACACCCGCAACTTCTTTGCGGCCGGTAAGCCACCGCTCCACAAGAATCAGTTCGGGGGGGATGTGGGCGGGCCCGTCATCCGCAACAAGACGTTCTTTTTCGCGGCGTATGAAGCGAACCGGGAGCGGCGCGGGATCACTTCCTCAGGCGCGACGGTTCCGACGGCTCTGGAGCGTCAGGGTGATTTCTCGCAGTCCAAGCTGGTATCGGGCCCGATCAAGGATTCCGTTACAGGCGTGCCGTTTCCGGGCAATGTGATTCCCGCATCGCGCCTGGATCCCGTAGCACAGAAATTTGCGGCCGACTTTCTGCCGCTTCCGAATTTGAACGGCAACCAACTTACTTACAACCTTTCGATTCCCTATATTGACGACCAGTTCACGGGGAGGCTGGACCACAATTTGAACGACCATAGCCGGCTGATGTTACGTTACTTTTTTGACGATAACCACTACACCAATAACGACGCTCTGATTGTGTTCAATTCGGCGTACAACTGGGTAACGCACAACGTCGCGCTTTCTCACACTTACACGTTTGGCCCCACGGCCACGAACACCGCAACGTTTACGTACAACCGGAATACGTTTATCCGTTCGCCGTTACGCACGGGAAAAGATGAAAGCTGGGCGGCGCTGGGATGCACTTCCTGTGTAGTGGTGCATCCGGATTCGGTTCCGACGGATTGGAACATTTCTGTCAACGGCGGCGTGGGAATCCGGAGCAGCACGGCATTCTTCAGCTACATGCAGAACTATCAGTTCATCGATAGTTTCAACAAAAACATCGGGAACCACCTGCTCAGCGCCGGAGGGTCTTTCCTGCATGCGCGCAGGAACGGGAGGGAGTATTTCAGCGCTTCGCCCACTTTCACATTCGATGGAACACGCAGCGGGTCCGGCAATGGCTATGCGGACTTCTTTTTAGGGCTGCCCGTCTCAGTAACGCAAAACACGATTCTTCAGAGTTGGACCACGAAGGTGGTTCCGAGCCTGTTTCTGGAGGACGATTGGAAGGCCAACCGCAAGCTGACGCTGAATCTTGGAATCCGGTGGGACCCATACCTTCCCTTGCATGAACGAAATAACCGGCTGTCCGCGTTTCGGCCTGGGCAGCAATCGACCGTCTATCCGACGGCGCCCACGGGATTAGTGTTTCCCGGCGATGCGGGGATTCCGGATGCGATCATCGGCAACGAAATGGCTAAGTTCGCGCCGCGCGTTGGATTTGCCTGGGATCCCTTCGGCAACGGAAAGACCAGCGTGCGTGGCGGTTATGGAATTTTTTGGGACACACCTCGCCTGGTGCCCTATAACTCTTACCCGACGCGGCAGCCGTTTTCGGTAGGCACTACGCTTTCCAATCCCTACAGTTTGACCGACCCCTACCGGGGCGCGCAGAGTATTGTGAACGCGCTGCTGGCCTATGTCGGCGGCGTGCCCGCAGGCTTAAAAAGCTATCAGTTCGTTACTCCGGTTGCGGTGAGCAACATCGATCCTGGTTTCACCAACGGTTATTTGCAGCAGTGGAATCTCAATCTGCAGCGGGAGATCTTCCGAAATTTCGTTTTGACGGGCGCCTACGTAGGATCCAAGGGGACCCACTTGCAAATTCCGGAGGAAATCAACGGCGCGCCTTACGCGCCCGGCAGTTCCACCTCCGGCAATATCAACCAGCGGCGTATTTATCAGCCATTTGCTGGGATTGAGACGTTGGAATCGAATGGCAATTCCACGTATCACTCGTTTCAATTGAGCTTGCGAAAAAGGTTTTCCGCCGGGTACTCGATTCTGAGTGCCTATACCTTTTCAAAGTTCATCGATATGGTCGCGGACGATGGGCATGGCACCACGAGCGCAACGGCGACCAACCCGTTTAACTGGTACTACGACCGGGGTATCTCAGACTTGAACGTACGCCACCGCTGGGTTACGTCATTCCTCTATGAGTTGCCCGTATTCCGCTCCGCTCATGGGTGGCAGGGCGCAATGCTGGGCGGATGGCAGTTGAACGGAATCGTCATTCTGCAAACCGGTACGCCGTTCAGCGTAACGGCGGGAACAAACCGGAGCCTTTCCGGGGGAGGGGGCGACAGGGCGGACCTGATCGGCACCGGCCCGGTTGCGGTTTACGGAAACAATTCGCGCGCGGCCTTCATCCGGCAATATTTCGATATCAGCCGCTTCGCCTTACCCGCGTTGGGCACGTTCGGTACGGCGGGCCGGAACATTCTGGAAGGGCCGGGTTATGCGGATGTGGATGCTTCCGTTTTCAAGCTGTTCCGGGTTGCCGAGCAGCGGTCGCTTGAGTTTCGGTGGGAGGTGTTCAATCTTCTGAACAGGCCTAATTTCAACAATCCTGTGGGAAATTTCAGCAGCGGGCAGTTCGGGCAAATTACCAGCGCCAAAGATCCGCGGATTATGCAAGCCGGACTGAAATTTCTATTCTGATGCCAGAAAGGCATAGATCAAACGCATCTTCACCAAAGTCTAAACGCGCGTTCCCGTTTGCAAGGTTTGAAGGGCTTTCCTCCGGTAACCGGTTTACCGGACCCAACTGCCAGTCACTCGCGCTCATACCCGCCCCGCCCGCATCTCCTCCGCCAGATAATCGGTCGCTCGCCAACTTAAGGCCAAAATGGTCAGCGTCGGATTCTTTTCGCTCGCCGTCGTAAACGCCGCGCCATCCACCACGAAAAGGTTCTTCACATCGTGGCTCTGGCAAAATCCGTTCAGCGCGCTCGTCTTGGCATCCGCGCCCATACGGCATGTGCCGTGCTCGTGGATCGCGCTTCCGCTCACGTCCACTTTGCCGCGCTCAAACGGCAGAATCTCCGCCTTGGCCGCATGCATTACACTCTCAGCCATGTCGTACATTTCGCGCACCATCAGCCGCTCATTCTCGCCGGTCTTGTAATCGATGCGCACCACCGGCACGCCGTACCGGTCCTTCTTCTCCGGGTCGAGTGTCACGCGGTTGTCTTTGCGCGGAAGCACTTCGCCGTACGGATGCATGGCGACAAGAGCCGGATATCGCGCTTTGACGCTCTTTTTGAACTCCGAGCCCATGCCCGGCAAGTCCTTGGCGAACCCCGCCCCGCCCTGCGCACCGCTACCCCAAAACTGGCTTCCGAATCCCCGCAAATAGTCCCGCTTCTTGCCACGATGATTAAACCGCGGCATGTAGATATGTTCGCCGCCGATCCCGTCATCGTTCCGCGTCGCCGTATTCAAAAGCTCCGGAACGAACCCGTACATATGGAAGCGCACCTGTTCGCTCAAATACCGCCCAATCACGTCCGAAGAATTTCCGATCCCGTTCGGATACCGCTCCGACTTCGAATTCAGCAAGATCCGCGTCGAATCCACGCAAGCCGCGGCCACGATCACCACGCGTGCTTTCAACGTCCGTTCCGCCCCGGTTCGCCGGTCGAAGTACCGCACTCCGCTCGCCAGGCCGTCCGCCCCGGCCAGCACTTCGGACACGACTGCGTTATCGATCGCCGTCACCTTACCCGTTTTCAACGCCGGCTCGATCAAGTAGTCCGAGGCATTGAAGAACGCCCCTACGTCGCAACCACGCCCGCAAGCTCCGCAATAGTGGCATGCCGCATGGCCGTTATGCGGCTTCGTCAACACCGCGCGGCGCACCGGCACAATGGAAATTCCCTCCCGTGCCGCCGCGCTCTGTAAGCAGTTTTTCACCGCACCGCATGTTGGGCGGAGGCAGATGAAACTTGCTTCCCGGCAGCGAATCCTGATCGTCCGTGCCCCCGCAGACGCCGATGAACTGCTCCACCTTGTCGTAATAGGGCGCGATATCGGAGTAACTGACAGGCCAAGGAATCTCCCATCCATCCCGTTCGGCGCTCTTAAAATCCAGGTCGCCATACCGAAGCGAAACGCGCCCCCAGATGTTCGTCCGGCCCCCGCGCCCCCACACGCGGACCAGGTCGAACGGCTGCTTCGCGGGCGTCACATAGGGCTGCTCTTTCTTGCTCAGCAGAAACGTTTCCGGACGCTCCCCGCGGTCCATGCGCTCCCGCCACTCCCACGGCTTCACGTGTGTCCAGAAGTTGCGCCGGGAAAACTTTTCGCCTGCATCCAGAATCGTTACGTTCATGCCTTTCCGGGAAAGGTTCCAGGCAGCCATTCCCCCCGCCGCGCCGCTTCCCACGATCACCACGTCCTGAACTGTCTGCATAGGCTTGCGAGACAATCATATCTTGAGGATTCAACTCCACCTGCCGAGCCGCAAACATATCTTGACGCCCGAGCTTCAACTCACGGAAGCCCTGCGCCGCTACTGGGGCTATAGCGAATTCCGCCCCCTGCAGGAGCGCATCGTAAAGAGCATTCTCGCCCAGCGCGACGTTGCCGTCGTGATGCCTACGGGCGGCGGCAAGAGCCTCTGCTATCAGCTCCCCGCGCTGGTCTCCGGCCAAACAGCGGTCGTCATCAGCCCCCTGATTGCGCTGATGCAGGATCAAGCCGCGCAACTTGCGCAAATGGGAATCCCGGCCGCCGTTCTCAACAGTGCGCAAGCGCAGCCGGAGCAGCAGGAGACCATGCGCCAGGCACAACGCGGCGCATACCGCCTTCTCTATCTCTCCCCCGAACGCCTCGCCCGCCCCGACACCGTGCAGTGGCTTAACAAAGTCCCCGTTTCCTTTTTCGCCATCGACGAAGCCCACTGCATCTCTGAATGGGGCCACGAATTCCGGCCCGAATACCGCCAGCTCAGCCGCCTGCGCGAACACTTCCCCCAGAAGCCCATCGCCGCGTTTACTGCTAGCGCCACCCGCCGCGTCCGCCACGACATCATCTCGCAACTTCAGATGGACGATCCCGACAAATACATCGTCAGCTTCCGCCGCCCCAACCTCCAATACCTGGTCCGCCTCTGCGACAACAAGACCCAGCCGCAGTACCTCCTCAACGCCATCCGCGCTCAGGCCGGCAGCAACATTATCATCTACGCCCCCACCATCGCCACCGTTGAATCCACGGTCGATTTTCTCGGTGAAAACAAGATCCGCGCCATCCCTTATCACGGCCAGATGGACAACAAGACCCGCTCCCGGAATCAGGAGCGTTGGATGTCGGATGAAATCCCCGTGCTCGTCGGCACGCTCGCCTTCGGACTCGGCATCAACAAAGCAACGGTCCGCGCCGTAATCCATCTTTCGCTTCCGAAGTCGATCGAACAGTACTATCAGGAAGCCGGGCGAGCCGGCCGCGATGGCCTGCCCGCTGACTGCCTTCTGCTCTGGCGCGCCAAAGACGCCGGGCTGCTCGCTTTCTTCATCGAACAGCTCCGCGATTCCGCTGAACGTGAACGGGCCTGGCAGCGATATCACAGCGTAAAGCGGTTCGCCGAATCGGAAGAATGCCGTCATCGCCAGATTTGTCTCCACTTTGGTGAAACTCCCAAGTGGGAAGGCTGCGGGGCCTGTGACATCTGCGTCGGTATGCCCGATTGGCTGGATCGGCGCCCCTCCCGTATCTCCCCTTCCCCCAAACCCGCGGCTGCCGCGGCAACCAAGCCCGCGCACGTCCAGGACCAGCCCCTACTCGATCTGCTCAAAGAATGGCGCCGGGATCTTGCGAAACAGAACAGCGTTCCCGCCTTTATGATCCTGACCGACGCTTCGCTCATCGATCTCTGCGCCAAGCAGCCCATCTCGCGCTCAGGGCTTCTGGCGGTAACCGGGATCGGAGAACTGAAAGCCGATAAGTACGGAGAAGAGATTCTCAGTGTTATGCAGTCTTATCGGAGTGGCCGCCGCGCTTCCACCGCGCCCGAATCCGGGGGACCCACGCCCGCGCAGGAAACGATTCGCCTGCTGAACGAAGGGCGTACGTTTGCCGAAATCGCCCAACTCCGCGATCGCCAACTCAATACGGTGGTCGGCATGGTGGCCGACCTGGTCGAGCGCCGCGAAATCACTTTCCAAAGCTCTTGGATCTCGTCTTCACACGGCGAGCTCATTGAAGCGGCGGTCCGCACCCACGGCTCACAATGGCTCAAGCCGCTTCGCCAGGCGCTGCCTGTTGAAGTCACTGCGGAAGAAATTCGTTTGATGGTGGCAAAAATCCGCGCGGAGGCGCAAACATTATGAAGATCGCTTTAGTTACAGGAGCCGGCAGCGGCATTGGACGGGCCGCCGCGGCCGCACTCGCCCAAACCGGCTTCACGCTGGCGCTCGCGGGCCGTAGACCCGAGGAACTTGCCAAAACAGCCGCACTCACTGGACCGGATACTCTCTCGGTTCCCACCGACGTGAGCCAACCCGAATCCGTAGCGGCGCTCTTTTCCAAAATCCGTGAACGTTTTGGACGGCTCGACGTGCTGTTCAATAACGCCGGAATGGGCGCGCCCGCCGTGCCGTTTGACGAGATTACGGTCGCGCAATGGAACGCCGTGGTGGGTGCGAACCTCACAGGGTCTTTCCTGTGCGCGCAAGAGGCTTTTCGAATCATGAAGCAGCAAACCCCGAAGGGTGGCCGCATCATCAACAACGGCTCCATCTCCGCCCACGTTCCGCGCCCTAACTCCGCGCCTTATACGGCCACGAAGCACGCGATCACCGGCTTGACGCGATCGCTGTCACTCGATGGCCGCGCGCACAACATTGCCTGCGGGCAGATCGATATCGGCAACGCTGCGACGGAGATGACGGAAAGGATGACGTCCGGCGTGCCGCAAGCGAATGGCACGTCGATGGTGGAGCCGCGCATGAACGTGCAACATGTAGCGGACGCGATTGTCTATATGGCTAACCTGCCGCTGGAGGCTAACGTTCAATTCATGACCGTGATGGCCACTGCGATGCCGTTTATCGGCCGAGGGTAAGAGCCGGAAACTTCCGGTTCACAGCGTCCGTTTCCCGTCCAAGTCCATGCGAGTTTGCAAATCTCCAAAATCGCCGTGAATTTCAAACGGGACCACTGTTGCGCCGCGCTTCTTGAGGAAGGGAGTGATCAACTTGACTGCGAACGCTTTGAACCCGCTCTGCGTATCGGCGAGTTTTCCATCCGTTTTCAAGGTTCCTTTCAAGGCCACCTGCTTCGAGATTAAGTTGAAAGTCCCGTCGAGCCGCGCCTCCGTTTCCGGACAGGTCAACCGCAACCCATCAATGCGAGCCACCCCACCTTTTACGACAACCTTGGCCGACATGCGTGAATCTACCGGCTGTTTCGCCAGTTCGTTCAACGTCCCTTGCGTCTTCGGATTGGTAAACCTCTCGCCCATCGTCGCGAATGTCCCCGCCATTTCCAACCGTGTCAGAAAAGGCGCGGGACCCGGGGGCAGGCGGATCGACGTTTCGAGCGAAATCCCTCCAATCAAAGGCGGTATCTTCGACTTCATCAGCATCTTTTCCAAATCTTCCACGCGGCCGCCTCTCACCTGTGCCTGCAATACCGCCGTCTTGCCTTTTACGTTCGGCGCGCCGGCCACTCGCCCTTCCGCGTGAACGGTGGTGTGCCCCAGCGTCGTGTCCACCTTCCGTAGTTGAACATCACCGTCCGTGGCGTTCACTGCCGCGGAATAGTTACTCACCAGCGGTTCGACATGGGACGACTGCAAGACTCGGAAATCGGGAACTCGGGCGCTGCCCTCCACCTCAATGTTGTCCAGCGTACCGGCAAACTTTCCCTCCGCTTGCAAAGTGCCGGAGAGCCCCGGAATATCCCGCAAATTGGCGTCGTGGAATGTGAACGTGCCGTTCAGCGGCGTGCGTGAGGGCTCTTCCGAATCCCAGGGCCCAAATGTTCCCTTTTCATGTACTTCCCCATGCGGCACCGGGTTCTCCAAAACGGCTTCCAATCCAAACGGCTCGTTATTCCTCAAGCGCGTCAGGATCAGTTCCCGGATAGAAATTTGCAAGGGCTCTGTACCACCGAGTCCGGGAAGAAATTCAACCAGCGCCGTGTGAAAGACAACCTTATCGAATCGAAGTCCCTGCCCGTTCTTACTGTTCGTATCGTTCAAGGGAATCAGCGTGTGACGCTTGCCATCCTGACCCAATCCCCGCGGCGGAACTGCCAGATGCATGTCATAAACATCCACACGGGGGATTCTGTGCTGAAACGTCAGAAGCTCAGTCCAACTGGCCCGTACTTCCAACCGTTTCACTACAATCAGTGGTTCTTTTTCCGGATGCTCGATCCGCAGAAAATGAATATCCCGCACCACCATGCCAGGGGGGAGATAAGTCGATTCGAAGCTGCCGATCGTAACTTTGCGGCCGGAACGCGCTTCTAAAGTCTTGATTGTTTGGTCCTTTGTAAAAGGCCACTTCAGCAGCACAAGACCCAAACTCAACAGCAGCACCACCGCCCCGGCCAGGACGACAGCCTTGAATCGGGAATTCCACGTTAATGGATTCGCAGGCAACGATCCACCCTGATGCACGCCGGTGGCCTAAATCCCCGTTAAGGGCTACGGGGAGAACAGATTATTTGACCATCTTGTCGAGCACGGCGGAGAGTTCTTTGCTGTTGCTGAAGAAGTTGGCGGTTTCATTGGAGTACTTATAGTTCTCCTTAATGGTGCCCGCGCCATCGACAATCAGGATCTGCGGGAAGACAACAGTCGGGTTCTGCGGCGTGATTTTCAGGTAAGACGCGCTCATCTGGCCGCTATCGAACAGGATCGGGTAGGTGGTCTTATTCGTGGCGATGAATTTTTTCACGGGGTCGATGCTGTCCGGGGGAAGGACGATGGAGACGACCTCTACTTTGCCCTTGTACTTATTCTTCACTTCCTCGAGCACCGTAGCGAAGTGGGCGCAGTGCGGGCAGGTGGTCTGCATCCATTCGATGATCAGAATCTTGCCGCGATAGTCCTGAAGATCATGCTCCACCTGGCGCTGGTCGCTGAGTGAGAAGCCGGGGGCGCGGCGGTTCGAAAGATCCGTGGCGGCGAAAAGGCTGCAGGAAAGAACGAGAGCTAAGAGCGGGCGCATTCGTTTCTTATTGTAACTTTGCAGCCGGTGATTTTGCGGCTCGCAGGGATTCCTGATAGGGAGCACGGGCAACTCCGTTTTCGGTGATGATGGCGGTGACGTAGCGGTTCGGAGTAACGTCAAAAGCGGGATGACGGGCTTCGGTGCCGTACGGAGCGGTCGCTGTCCCGGCATAATGAGTCACTTCGGACGGGGCGCGCTCTTCGATGGGGATCTGGTCGCCGGTCTCGAGCGTGAGATCGAGAGTGGAGGTAGGGGCGGCAACGTAGAACGGAATTCCGTTCTCTTTCGCGAGCACCGCGACGCCATAAGTTCCAATTTTGTTCGCGACATCGCCATTGGCGGCGATGCGGTCCGCGCCCACGACAACACAGCCGATTCGGCCGGACTTCAGAAAATGGCCGGCCATGTTGTCCGTGATGAGCGTGGCGGGGATGTTGTCGTGTTGCAATTCCCAGATCGTCAGGCGGGAACCTTGCAGAAAGGGACGGGTTTCGTCGGCGAAGACGTCGATGTGCTTGCCTGATTCAATGGCGGCGCGGATAACTCCCAGGGCGGTGCCATATCCGGCCGTGGCAAGCGCGCCGGCATTGCAATGCGTGAGCACGGTTTTGTGGTCGGGAACCAGCGGCGCGCCGTGACGGCCCATGGCCCGGTTGATTTCAATGTCTTCGGTGCGAATCAGTTGGGCTTCGATCGCGAGCGCTGGCGCAATCTGGTCAGGGGCGAGGGTGGCGTGCAGCTTTCGCATGCGTTCAATCGCCCAGAACAGATTGACGGCCGTGGGGCGCGTTTGGGCGAGAGTGTCGCAGATCAGGTTGAAATCGGCGCCGGGTTGCTGCATTCCGAGCGCGATGCCCATGGCCGCGGCGACTCCGATGGCGGGTGCGCCGCGGATCACCATGCCGCGAATGGCCTCCGCGACCTCCTGGTAGGTGTGGCAGGTGACGTAGACTTCTTCGTTCGGAAGGCGTGTCTGGTCGATCATCACGACACCCTGCGGGGTCCATTGAATGGTTTCGATCATTAGAGATTTGGCTTCAGCAGTGTAAGGAAGATTGTTGAGTTAAAGCCGGCGTGCATCCAGCTGGAGGCCTTCGTAGAGCCGGTAATTTCGCGCATCCAGCCGAAGCCGAGGCCCGCGGCCGCAATGAGCAGGCCCAGTTGCCAGACGAAGGAATTTTGGGCCAGATGAAGCGCTCCGAAAGCGAGGGCGGTAATCAGGATTCCGGCAGCGCGACCCGCGGAGCGGACCATCACCGGTTGGATGAAGCCCCTGAAAACAAGTTCTTCACAGATGGGGCCGATGGTGACTGCGACGATGCCGACTTCGATGATGGTCATGCGATTCGAGAGCAGGCGTTTCATCGGGCTATCGACATCAGGGGTGTGGAGCAGGACTCCCAGGAGTTGGGCGGCTACTGCGAGGGCCAGCCCGATCAGGAACGCGGCGCCTGAACCGACTTGGGAGTTGCGCCAGGCGAGCGAGTGCCAGAATGAGCGGCCATATTGGAGCTTGATCAGCGCGAAGAGTACGGCGAAGATGCAGGCGTAGAGCAGCAGTTGGGTAGGGAGCAGAATTACGGGGTCTTTTGCGCCGAGATGGAAAGCTTTGGCGAGGGCAGCCATAAGGAGTTGGCAGCCCAGGATGGAGATCAGGCTAAGAAAGAGGAAGACCAGGATGTCCTGGTAGCCCCAGGATACTTCGTTGTTCATTCGGATTCCCGGAGCGCGGCGGCCAGGAGCGGAATCATAATTTCGTGGTGGCCGGTGATGGCGTAGCCTTTGCCGTTCGATTGAGAGTGAGGGCGGTCCAGGACGTTCATTCTTGGACGGTAATGCTGCAGGAAGTCAAAATTGGCGGTGGTGAAGTTGGCGAGCGGGTAGCCTAGATTGCGAACTGTGGAGACCGCTTTGAGAAAGACTTCCGGCATGATCACCGCAGAGCCTATGTTCAGATAAACGCCACCTTCATTCATTTGGGAAACCAGAGTGCAGAACACTCGGAAATCGTGGTGGGTGGCGGCACCGAGAGCGGCGGGGTCCAGGGCTGGGTGGGTGTGCGGTGTGTCCGTTCCGATAGCAACGTGGACCGTGAGGGGAACCGTCGCTTGCGCCAGCAGGCTGTGTTGTTTGAAAGGCGCGTTTTGCAGGCTTTGATTGTAGGCTTCCCCCAGGCCTTTGTTCGGTTGCATTGCCCCGCTCATTTCACGGCCGGTTTCTTCGGCGGAACCGAAGCGTCCATCGGGGAGAACGGCCTCCACGTCTTCGCTGGTGCTGCCGCAGAGAGCGATTTCGTAGTCGTGAATCGCGGCGGAACCGTTCATGGAGAAGGACGTAGCGAAGCCGTGGTGCATGAGGTCGAGCAGAATGGGCGCGAGGCCGCATTTGATGACGTGTCCGCCCAGGGCCCAGAGGATCGGTTTGCTTGTTTCGTTTGGCTGCGGTGATAGCTTCGACGATCTTGCGGAAGGAGTTCGCGGCCAGGAGCGGCGGGAAGAGCGACGTCAGTTTTGCGCCGCGGTTGGTAGACGGGCGCGAAGTCGGCGATGGTGACTTTGCCGGGCCGGTCGTGGAGCGAGATGGTGCGAAGACCGCTAAGGTCGATGGGCTGGGGATTCAAGGTCACTACATGCGCATGAAGACTTTTCTAAGGGCGTCGGCGGTGAAGCTTTTCTTCGATTTCGCCACTTGTTCGGGGGTGCCTTGCGCGACGATTCTTCCGCCGCCTTCGCCCCCGTCGGGGCCCATGTCGATGATCCAGTCGGCGGATTTGATGACGTCCAGGTTATGCTCGATCACTACGATTGTGTTGCCCAGCGTGACCAGGCTCTGCAGGACGTCGAGAAGCTTGCGGACGTCGTCAAAATGGAGGCCCGTGGTGGGCTCATCGAGGAGATAGAACGTTTTTCCTGTCTGACGTTTACTCAATTCCTTGGCCAGCTTAATGCGTTGCGCTTCGCCGCCGGAGAGCGTGGTGGCGGATTGGCCCAGGTGTACGTAACCCAGGCCGACGTCGTTAAGCGTTTTCAGTTTCGGCGCGATGTGAGGGAGGTTCTCCATCAGGGGGTAAGCCTCTTCCACGGTCATCTCGAGCAGGTCGGCAATGGACTTGTCGCGAAACTTTACTTGCAGCGTTTCCTGGTTATAGCGGCGGCCGCGGCAGACGTCGCACGTGACATAGACGTCAGGCAGGAAGTTCATCTCAATGCGTTTTAGGCCATCGCCCTGGCAGGCCTCACAGCGCCCGCCCTTCACATTGAAGCTGAATCGGCCGGGTTTGTAGCCGCGTTCGCGCGATTCCGGAAGCAGCGCGTAGAGATCGCGAATGGCGCTGAAAAGGCCCGTGTACGTGGCGGGATTCGAGCGCGGCGTGCGGCCGATTGCGGATTGATCGATGCGAACGACTTTGTCGATGTTTTCGATGCCGCTGAAGCTCTCATGCGCGCCCGCGTCTTCGCGGGAGCCGTAAATCTCTTTCGCGAGCGTGCGGTAAACGATGTCATTGATGAGCGTGGATTTGCCGCTGCCGGAGACGCCCGTAATCACGGTGAGGACACCGAGAGGAATTTCGAGGGTGACGTCCTTAAGATTGTGTTCGCGCGCGCCCGTGACGCCGATCGTCTTGCCGTTGCCCTTGCGGCGTTTTTTGGGAATCGGGATCTCGACGGTTCCGGCGAGGTACTGCCCGGTGAGCGAATTGGGGTTGGCGCGAATTTCGGCGGGAGTGCCGCAGGCGACAAGTTCGCCGCCCAGGCGTCCGGCTCCGGGGCCGAGATCGATTACGTAATCGGCGCGTTCAATGGTGTCGGCGTCGTGCTCGACGACCAGAACGGTGTTACCCATGTCACGCAAGTGGGAGAGAGTATCGAGAAGACGATCGTTATCGCGAGGATGGAGGCCGATGGACGGTTCGTCGAGAACGTAAAGAACGCCGCGCAGCTTTGAGCCGATTTGGGTGGCAAGGCGGATGCGCTGCGATTCACCGCCGGAGAGCGTGGCGGAAGAACGTTCGAGAGAGAGATAGTGAAGGCCGACATCGATCAGAAACTGGAGGCGGCGGCGGACCTCTTCCACAATGCGTCCGGCGATCTGTTGTTCGCGCGGGGCAAGCTCCCAGGAATGGACCGTAAGAAGAGCCCTGGAGAGAGGCATGGAGACGAGTTCGGCGATGGTGAGGCCCTTAACGCGTACGGCGAGCGAGGAGGGCTTAAGGCGGCGGCCTTCGCACGCCGCGCAGAGCGTCGGCGACATGTACTCGGAGAGCCATTCGCGGTAGTTATCGGTGGAATCGTCGTAGCTGCGCTGGAGCTGGCGGATGACGACGTCCTGAACGGCGGCCTGCGTCTTGGCGGGGAGGTCATCCCAACTGGTAGCCAGCTTCCACTTCAGCGTACGGGCGGATTCGGTGAGCGCATAGCTCATGTTGGCGGAGCCGGCGCCGGGTCCTAAACCGCCCTCGAGCAGAGGCTTTGAGGGATCAACGATGAATTTGATGGGGTCAAAGGCCCAGCGGCTGCCCAGGCCCGCGCAGGTCTCGCAGGCTCCATAGGGGCTGTTGAAAGAGAACGAGCGGGGCTCGAGCTGGGGAACGCTGGTGCCGCACTCCATGCAGGCGAGCTTGCGAGAGTAAAGTCGCTCGTCGGAGCCGACCACGGCGACGATCACGAGGCCATTGGCGAGCTGCGTCGCGGTTTCGATAGAGGCCTCGAGGCGCTTATCGATGCCGGGCTTCACCTGGAGGCGATCGACGACGACTTCGATGGTGTGGTTCTTGCGGCGATCGAGCGGGACATCTTCATCCAGCTGGCGGATTACGCCATCAATGCGGGCCTTCACGAAGCCCTGGCGAACGAGTTTCTCAAGCTCCTTCTTGAATTCGCCTTTGCGGCCGCGGACCATGGGGGCGAGTATCAGGATCTTGGCAGGTTGGCCGTCTTCGCCCGGAAGCCCGAGAACGTGTTGCAGGATTTGTTCCGTGGTCTGACGGGAGATTTCGTTGCCGCAGGTGGGGCAGTGCGGGATGCCAATGGAGGAATAGAGCAGGCGAAGATAGTCGTAAATTTCGGTGATGGTGCCGACTGTGGAGCGCGGGCTGCGGCCGGTGGTTTTCTGTTCGATCGAGATAGCGGGGCTAAGGCCATCGACAGAATCGACATCGGGGCGCTCCATCTGATCGAGAAACTGGCGGGCGTAGGTGGAGAGCGTCTCGACATAACGGCGCTGGCCTTCGGCGTAGATGGTGTCAAAGGCGAGGGAGGACTTTCCGCTGCCGCTTAAACCGGTAATCACGGTTAGCGAATTTCGCGGAATATTGACGCTGATGTTCTTGAGATTATGCTGGCGCGCGCCGTGAACTGAAATTTCCTTCAACATGATTTTGCGAAACGAACCCAGTTGGCAGGAAATGCCAGGGCGAGCGCAGGAGACGTCAATTACAATGCTACAACGTCGCTTGCTTTGCCGGCCGTCTTACACGGAGACCGGCGGAGAATCCCTGGTTGCGGCGCGGGGTCAACAACTGATATCAATTCTGTAACAGTAGGAGCTTTGGGAGAGAAGATGACCTTTGT
Organism: Bryobacterales bacterium; assembly: GCA_963795835.1. Lineage (GTDB taxonomy): Bacteria > Acidobacteriota > Terriglobia > Bryobacterales > Bryobacteraceae > JALYXI01. The sequence continues at coordinate 234,719 of CAWCJC010000009.1, forward strand.
GAATCGCGGTACGGCACTTTTCTTGGCGTGCACGGCATTGCTGTTTGTTTCCAGCATTCGATTACCTGCGCAAGCTGTGGCGAATGCGCAGGTGAGCGGCCAAATCACCGACGCAACCGGGAGCGCGGTTTCGGGTGCCGACATTCGCATCACCGATATTGCAAAAGGCACGGTGACCCGAACGGCCAGCAATACAGAAGGCCGCTACACGCTGCCAAATTTGAGCGTGGGCCAGTACCGGCTGGAGGCCAGCGCCCCTGGATTCAAGAACTAATTCAGACCGGGATCGAACTTCAGGTGGGCAACAGCGTCCAGATCAACGTATCGCTCCAGGTGGGGAGCGTTTCAGAAAACGTAGAAGTTTCCGCAAACGCCAATTTGGTTGAGACGGAACAGAACGCAATTTCGCAGGTGATCGATGAGCGGCGGATTGTGGATCTGCCCCTAAACGGTCGTCAGGCGACGCAACTGGTACTCATCTCCGGGGCAGCGGTGACGGCGCCTGCCGGCGACCAGACTGGAAGCAAGAACTACTTCAGCTCGACCACGATTTCGATTGGCGGCGGACAATCAAGCGCCACGAATTACCTTCTGGATGGGGGCAGCAACTTAGACACATTCTCCAACGTGAATCTACCGTTTCCGTTTCCGGACGCACTGCAGGAGTTCAGCGTGGAAACAAGTTCTGTCCCAGCGCGCAATGGAAGGCAGCCCGGGGGCGTGGTGAATGTTGTGACCAAGTCCGGCACCAACGCGCTGCATGGCGATTTGTTTGAGTTCCTTCGCAATGGTGACGTAAACGCTCGCAACTTCTTCGCGCCCGTGCATGACAGTTTGAAGCGGAACCAGTTCGGGGGGACATTGGGCGGGAAGATTATTCGAGACAAGCTGTTCTTCTTTGGCGGCTATCAGGGGACCAGGAACCGGCAAAACCCACCGAATACCACGGCGTTTATTCCCACTGCGGCGGCAATCACGGGTGATTTTAGCGCTCTGGAATCGGCCGGATGTCAATCGAGCGGCAAGGCGCGGGTGCTCAAAGATCCGGTGACCGGCGCCACGATCGCGAACAATTTCATCGACCCTTCAAGATTTGACAAATCGGCGATAGCGCTCCTGAAGTATCTACCGCAAACCAGCGATCCTTGTGGACGCGTCACCTACGGGATTCCGACTACCGGCGATGAAGACCAGTTCATCGGACGCATCGATTGGGCGCAGAGCTCACGCAACACGATCTTCGGCCGGTTCTTTCTCGCCGACTACCGGAATCCGGCGCATTACAGCCCGACGGACATTTTGATTACAACCTCAGCAGGCAATCTGGAGCGCGCCCAGACAGCGACTATCGGCGACACTTACTCAATCTCGCCCACACTGGTAAGTTCGTTTCACTTTACGTTCAACCGGAGAAGCGATAACCGCGGACCCGCTCCGGACTTTATCAACGCGCAAACGATTGGCATTAATCAAGCCATTTATGTTCCGAACGATCTTCGCGTTACTGTCTCAAACGCGTTCAGCGTGGGTTGCGGAACGTGCTCGCCGGCGCACCTCAATGTGAATACGTTCCAGGAATCGGAAGATATCGACTGGATCCACGGGGCGCATCGCATCGCGTTCGGGGCGGACATTCTGCGCACGCAATTGAATGCTGTGGTGGGTTATCTGCAGAACGGAAACTTCAACTTCAATGGCCAGTTTACGAACGATCCGATTGCCGATTTCCTGCTTGGCACGATGAGCACTTACGGACAGAGCCGTCCGCAGCAGGTGGCCAATCGCGTGACAAATTACGGTCTTTACGCGCAGGATACCTGGCATGCCAGGCGCAGCTTGACCATCAATATGGGCCTGCGTTGGGAACCGACAATCATTCCGGTTGACCTCTTCCACAGGGGCAGCACTTTCAGCCGCTCTGCGTTTGATGCGAACCAGCATTCAGGCGTTTACACCACGGCGCCAGCGGGCTCGTTCTATTATGGCGACCCAGGTGTGCCGGCCGGTTTTGCGCCCAACCATTGGGCGAACTTTTCGCCGCGGCTTGGCTTGGCCTGGGACACTCACGGAAATGGGAAGGAGACGATCCGGATTGGATCGGCCTTGCTTTACGACACTGTGGCGCTTTACACCACGCAGCGATTGACTTCGAATCCGCCCGTTGTGAATGAGATTGATTTGACCAATAACCAGTTCTCCAATCCGTTCGGCGGTTATCCAGGAGGGAATCCATTCCCCGGTGTGTATCCGCCGCCGAAGAATGCGTTCTTCCCGACCTCTGCGCAATGGATCATTTTCCCGCAGAATACGCACCCGACGACGCTTTATTCGTGGAACTTCAGTTATCAGCGCCAATTGGGGGGCAACTGGCTGTTCTCAACTACCTATATCGGTAACAAGACTTCGCATATCTGGATCGGTCAGGAGATGGATCCCGCGGTCTACATTCCCGGTCAGTCTTCTACAGCGAATACGCAATCGCGGCGTGTCCTCACGCTGGCCAACCCATCCCAGGGCCAATATTACGGCAACGTGGCTTATGCGGATGAGGGAGCCAACGCGCACTATAACGGCTGGCTTACTTCGGTGGAGCACCGGTTCTCCGGCGGATTCACACTGCTGGTCAACCATACGTGGTCCAAGTGCATCAGCGAAGCGGATTTTCAGGGCGATATCACTGTTGCCAACTATGAGAATCCGTCAAGCCGGAGCCAGGACCGTGGACCTTGTAACTTCGATTTCCGGCATGTCTTCAACGCTACGTCTGTGGTGACAACGAGCGGCATCGGCAATTCCTTCACAAAGCGGATCACCGGGCGGGTGGCAAGTAGCGCCCTTGATCCGGGTTGTTAGCGGGGCGCCTTTGAACGTGCTTTCCGGGCGCGACAATTCGCTGACCGGCGTGAATCTGGATCGTCCGAATCTAGTGGCCACTTCTGGTACTTATAATGCGAACTGGGGGCCCGGACTGCAGTACATCAATCCCGCGAACTTCAGTCAGAATGCCGCTGGGACTTTTGGAAATCTAGGCCGCGATGCGGTACGAGGACCCGCGCAGGTGAATGTGGACGCTTCGTTGAGCCGGCTGTTCGCTTTTCGCGAGCGGGTGCGGCTGGAGGCAAGGGGCGAGGCTTTCAACGTTATCAACCACACCAATTTCGGGAATCCCACGGTGACGCTCACTTCCGCAAACTTCGGAAGAATCTTGACCGCCAACGACCCGCGTATCTTTCAGTTCGCCATGAAGTTGATCTTCTAATTCCCTGTGAAGATTCCAGACACGCCCTCCGCCGAACTCAGTCTCGAAGGGCGCAACGTCCAGCTCACGAATCTTGGCAAGCCTTTCTGGCCCGAACTCAACATAACGAAGCGCGATCTGCTTCAGTACTACGCCAATATCTCCCCCGCGCTGCTTCCCCACTTGGCCGACCGGGCTATGGTGATGAAGCGATACCCGAACGGCGCGGCCGGCGAGTTCTTCTTTATGAAGCGAACGCCGCCCAACGCGCCTGAATGGCTCCGCACCTGTTCGATTACCCACGGCTCCGGCAGCGTGATCGCGTTTCCGATTGTGGACAGCCTTGCCGCCTTGTTGTGGGTCGTCAATCTCGGCTGCATCGACTTGAACCAGTGGTATGCCCGTTGCGACGATGTCGACCGCCCTGATTACCTCCACTTCGATCTCGATCCTACGCCCGGCGCGCGGCTGAAGCAGGTGCTGCAGACCGCCTGCGCGGTGCGGGAATCGCTCGATGCTCTGAAGATTCCGAGCTACGCCAAGACAACCGGTTCCCGTGGAATTCACATTTACGTGCCCATCGAGCGCGGCCCCACGCAGAAGCAGGTGTGGAGCTTCGCGAAAGAGTTTGCCAAAGCGATGGAGTCGCAACATCCGGACCTGATCACCGCCGAATATAAAGTTGCGAAGCGCCCTGAAAAGCACGTCCTGGTGGATTACAACCAGAATGCCTGGGGCCGCACACTGGCCTCTGTTTACTCAGTTCGTCCCACTCCGAAAGCGACCGTCTCCGCGCCGGTGACGTGGGTTGAAATCGAGCAAGGCTTCCACTTGCGCGACTTCACCCTGCGCAACATGCCCGCGCGGGTTCTGAAAGTGGGAGACCTTTTCAGTCCACTTCTTGAGACGACTGGACGCTGCAAGCTGGAGCAATTCTTCAAGTGAGACCGCTCTTTCTCCCGATGGAGGCCACCGCCGTGGCAAAGATTCCGGAAGGCCCGGACTGGCAATACGAGCCGAAGTGGGACGGGTTCCGGTGCCTTGCGTTTCGAGAGGGCGACGAGATTCAGCTTGAATCGAAGTCGGGCGAACCGCTGGCCCGCTACTTTCCGGAGGTGGTTGAAGCGCTGCTGGCGCTGACGCCAAAACAGTTCGTGCTCGATGGCGAAATCTTCCTTCCCTCCTTCGACGAACTGCTGCAACGGATCCATCCCGCGGCAAGCCGAATTCTGAAGCTCAGCCAGGAAACACCGGCTACGTTCATGGTCTTCGACCTTCTGGACGACCCGGAACTGCCGCTGCGGGAACGCCGCCCCAAGCTGGAGGAGTTCGCTCAAAAGCACTTTACGGATGCCGAGCGCATCCAGCTTTCGCCCGCTACTTGCGACATCGCCGTTGCCCGTGACTGGCTCCAAAGCGTCGGCGCGAAACTCGATGGAGTCATCGCCAAGCGGCTTGATCTTCCCTATGAAGCGGGGAATCGCACCGGAATGGTGAAGGTCAAGAACATGCGCACGGCCGATTGCGTGATCGGCGGCTTCCGCTACGGTTCGAAAGAGCGCATGGTGGGCTCTCTCCTGCTCGGCCTATACAACGACCAAGGCCTGCTGGACCACGTCGGGTTCTGCTCTGCAATCGCGGCCGCGGAAAAGCCGGCGCTCACAGCGAAGCTTGAAGCGCTCCGCGGATCTCCCGGCTTCACCGGCAAAGCGCCCGGTGGACCCAGCCGATGGAGCACCGAGCGCTCCACGGAGTGGGAGCCGCTTGCAGCCCACGCTTGTCATTGAAGTTCGCTACGACCATTTCAGCGGAGGGCGCTTCCGCCACGGCACCAAGCTGCTGCGATGGCGTCCCGACAAAGCCCCGGCCCAATGTACGTTCGCCTCGCTGATCGGAGCTTGATTCCGATCAGATATCCTGAGGGTATTATGCTTCGTTTCCTCGCCCTTGCCTTCCTGCTTGCGCCTTTCGCTCTCTCTCAGGAGCAGTCAATCGACTGGCAGAGCGACTACCGGCAGGCCGTTGCCCAGGCGAAGGCAACGAAGAAGCCGATTTTCCTCGAGTTTCGCTGCGAAGCTTGAATGGAGGGCCGAGTATTCGACGCACAGGTTGTGCTGTCGCCAAAAGATTCTCCGCTAGGCAAGGTAATTAGCGAATATGTTGCGGTTCGCGTGACTCGCATGGACGAGGTCGACGTCGGGCTGTTCGATCGGGACTGGAACAACGCCATCTACTTCTTCGTTCTGAACGGCGACGAACAGATCTATATGCGATACGGCGGGCGCGAGTCGCAGTCGCCTGATACGTACAACTCGGTTGAGAGCCTGCGGCTTGCGCTGGAGCAGGGTCTGGTGCTGCATCAGAAGTACCTGCGGGGGGAACTGCCAAAGCAGGAGCGTCCGCCGGCCAAGTTTCCGCGGGAAATGCCGCTACTGGTGGAGCGTACGTTCGCGCAGCGGCAATGCGTGGAATGCCACCTGATTGGCGATTTCCAGAATATCCAGCGGGAGCGCGATGGCAAGCTCGATAAGTTGAGCCAGCTCTACCGCTCGCCCGATATCAAGACGATCGGGATCTTGCTCGACGTGCCAAAGGGCTTGGTGGTGAAGCAGGCAAGCGGCGCGGTTGCGGCGGCGGGGATGAAGGAGGGGGACCGGATTGCGGCCTGGAACGGCGTCCCGGTCTGGACGTTCGGAGATTTGCAGTATCGGTATGACAAGGTGGACCGCCATGCCACGGAGGTCCGCGCTACCGTGGATCGAGCGGGGCAGCCGGTGGATCTGCGAATCGAACTGCCGCCCCGATGGTGGTGGACCGACCTGCGGTTCCGGCAATCGAGCGTGGATCCACGGCTCGATTTCGAGGACCGGCCTTTGAGTGCTGAAGCGAAGCAGAAGCTGGGCTTGAAGCCTGATACGTTTGCGAGCGAGGTGAAGTACGTGTCGGAGATGGCAAAGGTTCGCAAGACGAACGAACTGATCGTCGGCGATGTGATCGCCGCGGTGGATGGCGTGGAACGCGACGAGTTCGCCAACACGGCGGAACTGTATCTGAAGCTGCACAAGAAGGCAGGAGACTCGGCTACGCTAGATGTGATCCGGGATGGGAAACGAATGACAATGCCGATCCGGACATACGTTCTGAGCTTTCGAAAATGAGACGCGCGATCATCTTTGTGTTTGCGGGGTTGGCGTGGGCCGCCGATTGGTCCCAGCCTGGTGAGGTGCGGCATGAGGACGCGCTGGTGATCTCTTATACAGCGCGGGTGGATGGACCCTATCTGGTGGTTCGGGCGAACATCGGGCAGGGCTGGCACACGTTCGCTCTCGACAACGTGCAGCGCGTGGAAGAAAAGCTTGCGGGGAAGCCGGCGCTCAGCATGGACAAGTCGACCGAGATCGGGGTGACGGGCGCGGCGGTGGAAGGCCCGTGGCTGGAATCACCGCCCAAGGATTTCTCGCGTCCCCAATTGAGGATGTTCAGCTTTGGTTACGATCACGATCTGGTGTTTGCCGCGAAACTTCGCGCACACGGCGGCGGCTCGGCGAAGCTCCGCATTCGGGGCCAAGCCTGCACGGAGACAATTTGTAAGAACGTCGACGTGCCGCTTACCGTGGCGATCCCGGCCAAGATGACGACGGCGAGCGACGTAAAGCCGCGGGAATTAGTGCAGGCCCGCTGAACTGCCGTTTTTAGGCCAGCGCTTTTCCATAGAGCGCGAGCAAACGCGCCCAAGCTTTCTCTGCTTGCGGCTCATTATAGACTCGGGAATCAGGCGGGCACCAGCCGTGAGCGGCACCGGCGTAGACTTCGATCTCGGCGGGCAAACCGGCTTTGGCAAATGTTTCTTTAAGGGCAGTCTTATCGTTGGGTGCCCGGGAATCGTCGTTTTCCGCGATAGCGACCAGGAATTGCGCTTTGGATTGTGCCGCCTGGAGATGAGGGCTGTTGGGCTTGTCCGTAACCAGGCCGCCGCCGTGGAAGGTGGCGACTGCGCCGACACGGGCGGGCATCGCAGCGGCGGTGCGGAATGCCATGGGTCCGCCCATGCAATAGCCTTGCGTGCCGATCTTGCGGGTTTTCGAGACTGAGGGTTGTGTATCCAGCCACGCAATGAAGGCTTTCGAGTCTGTCATATGCGTGGTTTCGTTAAGAGACTGGGCCAGCGGCATGAGCTGCTGGATGGAAGTTGCGGAACCTTCGGGAGCGGTGGGGGCCTTTTGGGTTCGATAGAACGGATTCACGACCAGGACCGAGTAGCCGGATTCGGCCAGGCGCTTGCCCATTTGGCGGAAGGCGGGTCTTAGGCCGAAGATGTCGGGCCATACGAGGACTCCTGCGGTCGCGCCCGCGGTGGGGTGCACGAAGTAGCAATCGGCGCTGCCGTCCGGCGTGGTGATGCTGACGTCGGATTCGGTAACGTTGGCCGCGTTTGCGACTTGCGGGAGGAGCATCGCCATGCCCGCGCTGAGAATCTTACCGAATTGTTTGCGGGTTACCTGGTTGTTGCTTTCGTATTGTTCGCTGTCGCTATCGAAGTGATTTTGATCGCACATGGTGTTTGAGTTGAGTTTAGCGCGGGGCGCGAGCTGAACTACCGGCGGCCCCGTAATACCAGGAACAATACCAGCAGCGCGAGGACGATACTTCCCGGCCAGATGAACCAGCCGCCTGTGGAGCTGTAACCGGCTACGATGCAGCCCGTTTGCGTTGCGGCCAGGATGATTGCAAGCGTTGTGACTCGTTTCATGTGTGTGAGAGGAGCGGCGTGAATTTGCCCGTGTAGTTTGGAAAAACCGTCTTCAGCGAGCGGTTCCCTAAGTGTTGCATAACTAAGTCTCCCAGGACTCCTCGATAGTCTGTCGTGATTGCCAGGTCCCGTTGCTCGTAAAGTTGTTCTTGGGCCAAGCCCGGCCATGGGCCGTGAACTTTGCCGCCCTTGACGTTCCCGCCCAGCACGAACATGCAATTGGCATGCCCGTGATCGGTACCGCGGGTGCCGTTCTCTTTGGCTGTTCTCCCAAATTCGGACATGGTCACGACAACTACATCTTCCATCTGGTCACCGAGGTCTTTATGGAATGCGGCCAGCGTTTGACTGAAATCCTTGAGCAGGTTCGCCAGCAAGGGAGTCTCGTTGACGTGCGTGTCCCAGCCGCCTACGTCGGCGAACGCGACTTCCACGCCTACGTTGGACTTGATGAGCTGCGCAATCTGGCGCATGTTGTCGCCGAAACGGCTCTTCGGGTACTCGGCGCCTTCGGCGGGCTTGTAGGGCGTCTTCTGAATCGATTGAAGAATGGATGCCGCTTCAAACGTTTCGCGCCCCGCTCCGTTGAGGATCGCATCGGACGACCCGGAATAGAGGGATTCAAAAGCTTTGGCGGCGGCTGCGTCTTTCACGCCGAAGTTGCTAATGCTCTCGACCGCCACGGCTGGCACAGGACCCACCATGGTGCGTGGAAGCGTCGGCCCCATGGAGAGCGCGCGAACGGGGGAGACTTTGCCGGTTTCTGAAGCAAGGGTGCGGTTCAGCCAGCCGCTGGTGGTCGCTTTCAGGCCGGGTGTGCCGGACTCCATATAATCCTGCGCGTCGAAGTGGGAGCGGGTGGGGTCGGGCGAGCCGGTGGCGTGAACGATGGCGAGATGGCCCTGGTCGTAGAGCGGCTTGAAGGCAGCGAGGGCGGGGTTCAGGCCGAAGTGGCCGTCGAGATCGATAGCGGCGTTGGGGCCGGAGCCGGGGCGCGGTATGGCGATGGTGGGGCGCAGGTCGTAATACGCCTGCTCGGAGTGCGGGACCACGATATTAAGGCCATCGGCCGCGCCGCGCTGGAAAATGGCGACGAGGACTTTCTTTCGGCGGCCAGGAGCATCCTGGGCGTAGAGCGCGCGTTGGAGCCAGATGGGAGCAGTGCCGACGCCGACCATGGCGAGGGCGGCATTACGAAGAAAGATGCGGCGCGATGAAGGCATGAAATTAATCCTTGAATAAGACTGTTAACGTTTCTGGAATTCGGGGCCGCCCAGCGTTTGGGCCAGTTCGGGATTGGGAGTTACTTTTGTACCGGCCACTTTGTTATTGGTGAGCGCCACGGCGAAGTTCATACGAGCGAGCAGGGAGGCGGAATTGAGCCAGTCCGCGCCCTTGTTGCTGTAGCCGGTCGGCTCCACTTTTCGATAGAGCGGCTCGCCCAAGGTGCGGAGCTGCTGCTCAAGGGAGGCGCCATAATCGATGTCGCCGCCAGTGGCGCGGATTGCGCTTGCCAGCATTTCGAAAGGCGACTTTACCTTGTTATGGAAGTTGGCGGGCGCGAAGAACTCCGGCGAGGTAAACATCGTTTTCAGAACAGCCCGCAGATCGCCATCGGAGCTCGTGAAGGTAGCGGCCATGCGGGCGACCAGAGTATCAGAGGGATTGTCAGAGACGAAACGAACGGCCAGGCTCTTCGAAATGAACTTCGCCGTAGCAGGGCTGTGGGCGAGAATGTCCAGAACTTTCAGGCCATCGTCGATACCGCCGCCCGCCGCGATTTTGACGCCCAGGACGGTCTTCTCTCCTTTATCATGCAGGCGTTCGTTGAACTGGAAAATTCCGCCGGTGCGCAGTTCTTTAATGGTCCAGCCGGTGAAGCAACGGGCTACTTCGGTGACGTCTTGCTGGGTATAACCGCCATCGACTCCCAGAGTATGGAGCTCCATGAGTTCCCGGCCATAGTTTTCATTCAGACCGCGGCTGTTCTTTTTACCTTTGTCGATTCCGGGTGCGACGGATTGAGTGTTGTCGAGATAGAACAACATGGCCGGGCTCTGAGCGGTGGCGAGGAGCAGGTCCTTGAAGCGGCCTAATACATTGGGGCGGATCACGTCGCGCTCGTAGGTGGTGACCATATAGCGATCGGCGCCTTTATCGAGGAATACGTTGAAGTGGTTGTACCAGAAATCCGTGAGGACCTCTTCCAGCTGGCGGGTGGAATACACCGCCCGCAGAATTTTACCTTGGGCCAGATCGGAATTGACGACCTGCTGGGGACCGCCTTGCAGCATCTGAATGCGTCGGCGGAGAGCGGGGGGCGCGACGGTAAAGAGGGCTTGGCGCTTGGCCTTGGGCATGGCGTCGAGAATATCGTACTGTTCGGCGGGAGAGAGGGAGGCGAGCATGGCAACGCGCTGGGCGGGCGTGCCGGTCTGAAGACCTTCGCGCTGCGCCGGGGTCAGCTTGGCGGCGACTTGGAGGAGATCGGATTCGGGGCGGTCCTCGGAAATATTATCAGGATCGGGTTTGTTGGCTGCGAGGCGGGCTTTGTAGCGATCGACGCTGCGCTGGACGCGCCGGAGAGTTTCGGGGTCAGTGGGCAGGGGGGCGTTGCCTCTGGCCATGGCTCGGATTTGTTGTTGCGGGGGATATTTGAGAACCATCTCCGATGGGAGCATCGTGAGGGTATCGAAGGGGGCGAGCTTCGTTTCGAGAACGGGATTTTCCGGGATGGATTCGGGGTGAAGTTGTTGATCGATAAAGGCTTGAACGCCGATCTGACGTATAGTCGCTTCATCTCCCGGCCTTGGACCAAAGGTCAGGCGGTTCAGGACCTGTTCGATCTTTTGGTCTGGGGTGATCTGCGGTACCTGAGGGGCCGGCACGCGCTTCTTCGCGAAAGTTGTGGGGAGTGCGAACGAAGCGCAGAGAAGCACTGCGATCACCGGGTACGATCTTCGTGTCATTTCGAGGTCCTGTCTGTACAAACTCTACAGCAGACGCAGTAGTTTCGGTGGGAAGGATTAATACGGCTTCATTTGGGGCGTTTCCCAGGTGGGCCCGGGTTTCAGATGTCTCCCGGGCCGGCTCAAGAGGACATCAGATGAGTTTGTCGGGGGTGACGGGGAGTTCGCGAATGCGTTTGCCGGTGGCGTGATAGATGGCGTTAACAATGGCGGCAGTAGTGCCGGTGTTGCCGATTTCGCCTATGCCTTTTACGCCTAGTTCATTGACGTGAGGGTCGATTTCGTCAACCGTAATGATGTCGATTTGCGGCGCGTCCATGTTGACGGGGACATGGTATTCGGCCAGGTTGGCGTTCACTACGCGGCCGCGCTTCGGGTCGACGATCATATCTTCATTCAGGGCCATGCCGATGCCCCAGATCATGCCGCCCATAAGCTGGGAGCGGGCGGTTTTGGCATTCAGGATTTTGCCTGCGCCGTATGCTCCCACCAGGCGGGAGACGCGGATTTGGCCCAGGTCGGCATCCACTTTCACTTCGGCGAAAGCGGCTCCGAAGGCGTACATGGAGTACTCTTCCTTTTCGTGGCCCGGTTTAGCATGGGCTTTGGCCTCTATCGTCTGGCCATTCTGGCGGGACAGGAAGACGCGTCAGGTTTTCGCGCTTGGCGGGGCTCGACTGGCTGACGAAATACCCATCATCGATGGTGACGTCGTTCGCGCCCAGGTTGTGGAGCGGGGACGCAGGGTCGGCTGTGACCATTTGAATCAGTTTTTCTCGAAGGGCTTGCCCCGCTAATTTAACGGCGGAACCAGTGCTGGCGGCCGTCTGAGAGCCACCGGAGACCGGCGTTTCCGGGAAGTCGGTATCGCCGAGGCGGAATGTGACGCGGCTGGGCGAGAGGCCGATTGCGTCGGCGGCGACCTGCGTCATGACGGTATAGGTTCCGGTGCCGAGGTCTTGCGTGCCGGCTTCGACGAGCGCCGTCCCATCGGGGCGAAGCGTGGCGGTGGCGGAGGCCTCGCTACGTTTGGTTGGGTAGCAGGCGGTCGCCATGCCTTGGCCGACCAGCCAATGGCCTTCGCGAGTGGCGCGCACCTCAGGTTTGCGGGCGCTCCAGTTAAACTTCGCGGCACCTTGCGCATAGCAATCGCGGAGGGACTTGCTGGACCAGGGCCGATTCTTTTCGGGATCTTTTTCGGCGTAGTTCTTGAGGCGGAGTTGGACGGGATCGATCTTGAGCTGGTAACTCAGTTCGTCCATGGCGGATTCAAGAGCATAGTTGCCGGGGCACTCGCCAGGGGCGCGCATGAAGGAGGGCGTACCCATATCCACGCGCACCAGGCGGTGCGTGGTGGCATTGTTCGGGACTTCGTACAGCATGCGGGCCTGCAGGCCACAGGGTTCAACAAATTGGTCGAAGGAAGAGGTCTGGTCGATGGTGTCGTGCTGAAGGGTGGCGAGGGTGCCATCCGGCTTCGCGGACAGGGCGACCGTTTGGTGGGTGCGGCTGCGGTAGCCCAAGGGGCCGAACATCTGTTCGCGTTTCACCACCAGGCGAACCGGGCGCTTAACTTGTTTTGCAGCCATGGCACAAAGGACCACGTGCGACCAGGTAGGGCCTTTCGAGCCGAAGCCACCGCCCAAAAAGGGAGAGATTACGTGGACATCGTCCGGGTGGAGACCAAGAAGTTCGGAGACACGCTGGCGATCGCTGAAGACTCCCTGGGTAGCGTCGTAGAGGGTGAGCTTGGTCTCTCCTTCCCAGACTGCGATCGTAGCGTGCGGCTCCATGGGGTTATGAACGACAGAGGGCGTGATGTAGATGTGCTTCGGTGCATTGCTTCTCGCGTTACCGCGCGTGGAGTCGGCGGGGTCGCCACCGGCCCCGGCTTTTTCGGGATTGAAGGCACGGGGGATGGCGGCTTCAAGCATCACGGTAGCGGGTTCGGAAGCATATTGCACACGGACGAGTTCGGCGGCGCGGGTGGCGTGTTCAAGAGTATCGGCGACGGCGAGCGCAATAGGCTGATTGCTATAGAAGACCTGATCGTCCTGGAGCAGGTTGAGCTTACGGGCCGTGGGTCGTCCTTTTGCGGCATCTTTCGAAGTATCGGGAGTAGGTGGCGGGAGCTTGGGGGTATTCAGGTGCGTCATGATGGCAAGCACTCCGGGGGCTTGCCCGGCCTCGGCGGTATCGATGTTCGCGATACGGCCTTTGGGGATTGTGCTCATGACCATGACGGCAGCAGCGGCATTCGGGACGGGATGTTCAGCGGCGTAAAGCGCACGGCCTGTAACTTTGAGGCGGCCATCGACCCGGCTCAGGGGCTGGCCTACAGAGTTAAGCATTGAGGTTTCCTTTTCTGGCGGCTACGGAGAGAGCGCGCACGAGGGTTCGTTTGGCCATTTCGACTTTAAAGGCGTTTTGGGGAAAGGGCCGGGCACCGTGGACCGCGAGTTCGGCCGCCGCGCGGAAAGCGGAATCTGTAGGCTGCTTGCCATTGAGGGAAGCTTCAGCGGCGGGGACGAGCCATGGCTTGTGGGCGACTCCGCCCAGCGCGAATCGGGCGGACTTAATGCGATTGTCTTCCAGATGGAGAATAGCTGCGGCGGAGACGAGGGCAAAAGCGTAGGAGTTGCGATCGCGCACTTTGATATAGGAGAAGTTAGCGGCGGCTCCGGGTACTGCCGGAAGGTCGATGGCGGTGATGAGCTCGCCGGGCTTGAGGGTGGTATCGAGTTGGGGCGTGTTACCGGGAAGCCGATGGAACTGGGCAATTGGGATCTGCCGGGGGCCGTCTGCGCCTTCGACACGGATGATGGCGCCCAGAGCAGCCAGAGCTACGGACATGTCACTGGGGTTGGTGGCGATGCATTGATCGCTGGCGCCCAAAATGGCGTGAATCCGGTTAATTCCATCGCGGGCGGCACATCCGGAGCCGGGAAGCCGCTTGTTGCACTCAGTGAAAGCGACGTCATAGAAGTAGTAGCAGCGGGTACGCTGCATGAGGTTGCCGCCCGCAGTGGCGAGGTTGCGCAGCTGGGGAGAGGCGCCCGAGAGCAGAGCTTCAGAAAGCACGGGATATCGGGAGCGGATGAGCGGGTGATTCGCCATGTCCGAATTTCGGGCAAGAGCGCCGATGCGGACCCCGCCTTCGGGTAGCTCCTCGATTTTGTTCAGCGGGAGGCGGCTGATATCGATCAGGCGATCCGGCTCTTCGACCCGATACTTCATGAGGTCGACCAAGTTGGTTCCGCCGGCGATGAATTTGCTGCCGGGCGCGGCGCCCAATTGAGTGAGGGCGGATGCGGTATCGGTGGCTTTCGCGTAGGCAAAGTTTTTCATGCGCGGACACCTGCCTGATGCACGGCACGGACGGCCGCGACGATATTCGGGTAAGCTCCGCAACGGCAAATGTTGCCGCTCATGCGCTCCCGGATCTCATCGTCGGTGACTTCGACCGGACCTTGTTTGCGGACATCGGGAGTGGCGAAGCTTACGGTATCGGACTTGAGTTGTTCGACCACGGCGACGGCGGAACAGATTTGGCCGGGAGTGCAATAGCCGCACTGAAGGCCATCATGCTCAATGAACGCAGCCTGCACGGGGTGGAGATCGTCAGCGTGGGCAAGTCCTTCGACGGTGGTGATTTCGTCGCCTTCGAGCATGATCGCGAGCGTAAGGCAGGAATTCGTTTGCCGGCCATTGATAAGGACAGTGCAGGCGCCGCATTGGCCGTGGTCGCAGCCTTTCTTCGAGCCGGTAAGTTGGAGATGTTCGCGAAGGGCGTCAAGAAGAGTGACACGCGGTTCGACGGTAAGGCGACGATCCTGACCGTTGATTCGCAGTGTGATTTCAGTGGCGGCAGGAGTTTGGGCTTGGGCCTGGGGTGGCAGAAGCGTGGCGGTTCCGGCGGCAGCGGCAGTGGTGACAAAGCCGCGGCGCGTTAGTTCTGGGCGCTGTTCTTCCATGGAGGCACTAAGCTGCAGGAAAACAGCCATTTTGCGATTTCGCACTGTCCGGTTTGAAGATTTTGCATCCTTTTCCGCGGCGGCGGTTGCGGAGCAAGGCTAACTGACAAGTAAGATCAATTTTGCAGCCCGATCAAGGAGACCTTCGAAGACTGGTCGACGCTCTTGTCGCGAATGACGAAAAGGCTTTCCTTAATTTGCTAGAGCGTTCAAAGTCGCTGGCCACGGCGAGTTTTCCTGACCTGATGCCGGGCACGAATTTTCTTGAAGAGATTGGACACCATATTTATTCGGGAGATACGGCGTTGCATTTCGCCGCTGCTTCTTACCGTGCGGAGATGGCGGAGCGTCTGATTGCGGCGGGAGCTCGGGTGCGCGCGAAAAATCGGCGTGGGTCGGAACCGTTGCATGCCGCGGCATTCGGCAGCCCCGGTTCGCCGCGATGGGATCCGGCAGCGCAGGAGGCAACGATTGTGACGCTGATTCGGGCAGGCGCCGATCCGAACGCGCAGAATAAAGATGGGGCAACTCCGTTGCATCGTGCGGTTCGGACGCGTTGTTCGAATGCTGTCCGGGTGCTCTTAAGGCTTGGTGCCGATGCGGCGATTCGCAACAAACATGGGTCCACGGCAATGCAACTGGCGCTGCATACGACGGGGCGGAGCGGGTCCGGGTCAGTTGAAGCAAAGGCGGAGCAGGAGAAAATCCTGTTGATCCTCGGCGGCTCATAGACTTTCGGTTTTTATTCGCCTATAATCCGGAACATGGCACTTACTCGCAGGCAGAAGGACGTCGTCGAGTTTATTGCGAAGTTCGTCGATCAGAACGGCTATAGCCCAAGTTACGACGAGATAGCGCAGGGATTGAACTTGGCATCACTGGCGACGGTCCATAAGCACATCAGCGCGCTGCAGGCGAAGAATTATCTGCGCCGGGGATTCAATCAAAGCCGGTCGATTGAAGTGGCTCCGAAATATATACAGGAGCAGCGGCGTAGCCGTCAGGAATTACCTCTGGAAATTCCGCTTTTAGGGCGCATTGCGGCGGGCACCCCGGTAGAGGCCGGGCAGACGAACGCCACATTGAGTTTCGCGGACTTTGTGGGTTCTAAAGATACCTATGCGCTGGAAGTGAGCGGGGATTCCATGATCGACGACCATATCTGCAACGGCGACATGATCCTGGTGGAAAAAGTGGACCACGCAAAGGATGGAGATATCGTGGTGGCGCTTGTACAAGGGTCGGAGACGACGTTGAAACGGTACTACAAAGAATTGAACGGAGCAGTGCGGCTACAGCCGGCGAACTCCGCTCTAAAGCCAATTTTTGTGCATCCGCGCGATTTGCAGATTCAAGGGCGCCTGATGGCCGTCCTGCGGAAGTATTAGCTACCGGGCAGTGCGGCGGCTGCGAACTTCCTGTTCCGCGCGAAGCCAGTCTTCGTGTTCGGATCCACCTTGGAATCCGCGGGCCTCAGCGTAAAGATATGCAACAAGCCGAACTTCTTCCTGCTCGGACATTTGAGGGGCTTCCGGTTCGGCGGTCGTGGTCGCCTGCATTACAGGCTGAGCTTTTGTGTGCTTTGCGGCCGGGGGTGTCCGTTTGGGTTTCAGATTCTCAACACGAGCGGCGGCGGCTCCGAATGCATTAGCGACGTCCGTGACTACATTTTTCTTGTTTGTTGCCATTTCCAGTCTAGTTTACCGAAATGCAGGGAAATTTTCAGTAGAAACACTTGATCGGGCCCATAAGGATTAACGGGGCACAGGGGCGGTTGCCCGAATGAAAGTATAAGTATGCCGGAAAGCCAACGGTTCGCCGGGAATCCCTGTTTCGCGGGTGATTTCCAGAATATTGCGACCAATTCGGAGGGTGGTTTTCACCTCCGCCGGCTTCCCGTTTTCCGTCCCTGAGCCGCGGAACATGAGAGTGCCGCGGCCTTCTTTTAGGGCTTCGAAACCTTCCGTTGAGAAGTTCTCTTTGCCCCACGTGGTCTTTTGAGGGTCGACTTGCAGCAGGGAGGTTTCAGTTACCGTTTTGGAGGGACCGTCGTCGTAAACATACTGAAGCTGCAGGCCAGCTGGCTGGCGCTCTACGGTGAGCCAAGTTGGCAGTTTGACGCGTTTTGTTGAGCCGGCCGGTTCTGAATAATCCCGATACTCCAAGGTGCCCACCCAGCGGCCAAGCATGGCTTTGTCGAAATCGGACGCGGTTTGCGCCCGCAGGAGGCAGGACACTGTGAGAAATAGAAGAATGCGCACAAGCGATATTCTAGTCTTATGCCGGTATTCCACGATCCGAATACGGCCATCCTGGCGCTTTGCTTGGGCTTGCTTGGCCTTCTTTTCGAGTTCCATGCTCCCGGTTCCATTTTGCCCGGGGTACTGGGCGCGGCGCTGGTATTGCTCTCCGCCTCCAGTCTTTCTCATTATCCGTTGAGCCCTGGCGCGATTTCGATGATCGCGATTGCGGCCTGCCTGCTGTTGATGGAGGTGAAGTTCACCTCCCACGGTTTTCTGGCATTGCCCGGCGCGGTTCTTCTGGCCAGCGGAATCTATCTGCTGGTCGATTCGCCCGATCCGGCAGTTCACATCAGCGCGGGTCTGGCAATTGGGTTGGTGCTTCCGGTGGCGCTGCTTACCGCGTTTCTGGTCACGATTGCCGCGCGCGCGGCCAGAAGCAAATTTGCGCTGGGTCCCCACTCGCTGGTTGGACGGACGGGAACGGTAATCGCATCGCCGCATCTGCGGGTCAAAGTCGCGGGGGAGTATTGGAATGCCGCATCGCAGGAGATTTTGGCGCCCGGCGCAAGGGTGAAGGTAGAGGATGTCCACGGACTTGAGTTATCCGTCACCGCGGTCCACGATAAGATAAGAACAACTTGACCGGACTCGGCCTGATTGTTGTTTTCGCGATCGCGTTATACCTTTTATCGTCGATCAAGATTTTAGCGGAGTACGAGCGCGGCGTAATTTTCCGGCTGGGGAGAATGCTGGGCACGGAGAAGGGTCCAGGTGTGATTCTGGTGTTTCCGCCAATCGACCGCATTGTGCGGGTGTCGCTTCGCACGGATACGTTGGAAGTTCCGCCGCAGGACATCATTACCCGCGACAATATTTCGGTGAAAGTGAACGCGGTGATCTTTTTCCGCGTGGTGGATCCGAAGCTGGCGGTGGTGGCGGTTTCGAATTTTCTTTTCGCGACCTCGCAACTAGCGCAGACGACGCTGCGGAGCGTGTTGGGAGAAGCCGAGCTCGATGAACTGCTGAGCCAGCGCGAGAAGATGAATATTCGGCTTCAGGCGATTCTGGATGAACATACCGCGCCATGGGGCATCAAAGTAAGCATGGTGGAAGTGAAGCAGGTGGACCTTCCGGAACAAATGATTCGCGCGCTGGCCAAACAAGCCGAAGCGGAACGCGACCGGCGAGCAAAGATTATCCATGCCGAAGGCGAGTATATGGCGGCCGAGAAACTGGCGATGGCTGCGGAAGTGATTCAGAAGCAGCCGGCGGCGCTGCAGTTGCGCTACTTACAGACGCTTGTCGAGATCGGCGTGGAGAAGAATACAACGATTATCTTCCCTTTGCCCATCGATCTGATTACCGCGTTTCAAAACGCGTTGTCGAAGCCACAATAGAGATAGATGGCACGCACGGAACAAGAGCAGGAGCTGGTACTCGGCAACAAACAGTTGCTGAGTGCATTCTTCGTAGTGGTCGCGCTGTTGGGCGTATTCTTCACGGCGGGGTATATCATCGGGCGCAATACGGGGGCGAAGACCAGTTCAACTGAGGCTGGCACCGACGCGAGCCCGAATACCGGAGCCGCGCAACGCACTGCGGACAAGGTGGTGGAGACAGTCCCTGCCGCAGCGCCTCCGCCCACGGCTCCCGAAAAGAAGGTTGAACAGGCGTTGCCGGAGCCACCCGTTACCAAGCCGGTGGTGGAGAAAAAGCCTGAACCAGAGCCGGTGGGCGCCGTAGCGACGCAGGTGACACCGGGCCATCAGTATCTTCAACTGATGGCAGTAAAGCGGCCCATGGCCGATAGTATGGTGAAGCTCTTGAAAGGCCGCGGCTATCCGGCGCTGCTGGGGGAAAGTTCCAAGCCGGAACTGTTTCGTGTCTTGGTGGGACCGTTTACGGATACGGCGCCGTTGTCCAAGACGAAGAACGCATTAAAGGCGGCGGGGTTCGATTCGGTGATCGCGAAATAATGCTTGTCCAAATTGGCTCGCGTGGGCCGCGTCTACCGGAGTGGGCGCGTAAGAGCCCGACGCATTTCGAATCGCTGAACAAGCTGAAATCCGGCCTGCGCGCGCTGAATCTGCACACGGTATGCGAATCCGCGCGCTGCCCGAATATTCATGAATGCTTCCATCGCGGGGCGGCGACCTTCATGATTCTGGGTAACCTCTGCACGCGCGGCTGCGCGTTTTGTTCCGTGCCGAAGGGAAGCCCGGCGAAGCAGGACATGAGGCTTGACCCGGAGGAGCCGGTGAACGTGGCGCGCATGGCCCGAGAGATGAAGCTTCGGTATGTGGTGATTACCAGCGTGAACCGGGACGATCTTCGTGACGGCGGTTCGCGGCATTTTTCGCAGACCGTGACGGAGGTTCGCGCGGCACTTCCGGAGGCGCGGATCGAAGTGCTAACGCCTGATTTTTGCGGCGACAAGGAAGCGATTGCGCGAGTGCTGGATGCAGGCCCAGACGTGTTCAACCACAACATGGAAACCGTGCCGAGGCTGTATCGCAAGGTGCGTCCGCAGGCGGACTATGTGCAGTCGCTCGAAGTGTTGGAATTTGCGCGGAAGCATCGGCCGGGGGTGTTGACGAAGTCGGGATTCATGGTGGGGTTGGGCGAAACGGACGAGGAGATTCGCAGGCTGCTGCAGGATCTGCGGGCGCGTGATGTGGATGTCGCGACGATTGGACAGTATCTTCAACCCACGCGGCGGAACTTGCCGGTGCAGTCGTTTCCCACGCCGGAAGAATATAACGGGTGGCGGGATTACGGTTTAGGGTTAGGCTTCAAGATGGTCTTTAGCGGGCCGCTGGTACGCAGTTCGTACATGGCGGACGAGGTAAGCCACGGGTTGGTGTGAGGTTCTGTTACGGCTGGCTGGTAGGAATCGTTTACTGGTTTAGCGTCTGTTACTGGATTCAGTTCACGTTAGAGAACCATGGGGGAATGGGCGTCGGCGAAAGCTGGGCGCTGTTCGTGCTGTTCTGTTTTGCCAAAGCGATCCAGATGGGCGCGTTCGCATGGCTGGCACCTTTCGTGATGCGGGGCTGGTGGGCCGCACCCGCGCTAAGCGCGCTATGGACGTTCTTCGAATGGACGCATAACTATACGGGCTTTGCTTGGCTGGTGCTGGGCAACGTTGCGATCGATTGGCCGGTGCTGCCAAGGCTTGCGCCCTTTACGGGAGTTTGGGGAATCTCATTCGCGCTGGCGCTGGTTCCGGCCGTTGCGGTCACCCGGCAGTGGCGATGGCTGGGGCTGTTGGCAATTCCGTTCTTCCTGCCCGAACTGCCTTACTCCGCGCCGGCTCCGCTGACGGCGAGAGCCGTACAGCCGAATATATCGGAAGACGCGGCATGGTCTGCGGAAAGTAAGGCGGCGCTCGAACAGCACCTGACCGAAATGTCTGTTTCGCCAATTCCACCGACGTTGGTGGTTTGGCCTGAGGTCCCCGCGCCCATTTACGATCAGGATCGATTTCTGGCGAACGTTCCAAAGCAGGCGGGTGCGCCTTTGCTGGCGGGCGTGGTGAGCCATACGGACCATGGGGGTCTGCTGAATGCCGCGCTCCTGCTCTCGAAGGAAGGCCGGACTGTCAGCCGGTATGACAAGGTAAACCTGGTTCCATTCGGTGAGTTTGTTCCGTGGCCGTTTGGGGCGGTGGCTCAGAAGGTTTCGACGGAGGCGGGTGAATTTGTGGCGGGCACGACGCCGGTTGTGGCTGAAGGAATCGGGACGTTCATCTGTTATGAATCCGTATTCCCGAACTATATTCGCCAATTTCCGCTGAAAGGCGCGGCGGTGTTGTTCAACATCTCAAACGATAGCTGGTTCGGGAAGACGGCGGCGCGGCACCAGCATTTCCTGATCGCAAGGATGCGGGCGGTGGAAAACCGGCGGTGGATCGTGAGAGTAACCAACAACGGGATTACGGCGGCAATCGATCCGGCGGGGCTGGTTCATGACGAGCTGCCTTCGTTTGCGGAGGCGGTCGGGATTCTCCATTACGGGGAGGAGCGCGCGCTTACTCTTTACACCAGGTGGGGAGATTGGTTCGTATTGGTTTGCGTGGTGATGGTGGTCAGCGCAGGATGCGCTCAGTGGAGCTTTCGTGTTCGCGGGAGAACTGGACGGCTGCCGCTCGCAGATAGGGGCGGAATTCGCGAGACCACCAGTGCGTGAAGCCCTGTTCGCGGATCTCGCGTAACACGTCGAAGTAGTGGGTGAGCACGGCTCCGGCGACGAGTTCGCCGGTCTTGTAGATGCCGAGCGTGGAGGCGCTCCCTACCCATTTCAGATTTGCCAACGCCATGCCACCGGCCAAAACGAGCAGCGGCTTATCCTGCGCCGCGGCTTCGGCGCGAAGCTTAGTCCAGAAATCATCGAGCACCGCGGCCGAGGGTAGATGGGGAGCCGGCATCTTGCGGACTTCATCGCGCAGAGCGTGCCACTCCGCTCGCATCTCCGCCACGTGCAAGGGAGGCGCCGTTAAGACCTGCGTCATCTGCTCACTGCAGCGTTCCAGGCCATCGAGCAACTGGTCTACAGTTTCAAACCGCGCGTTGCCTTCGAGCAGGCCTTCCTGCCGAAGCGTCTCGCCGATTTCATGGATAAGATGGCGGCCGGTGCCGGAGAGATCCGCCAAGGCTGCGGTGATCCAAACCGGCGAGGCCCGAAAGGCCAGCATGCCGACCCAGCCCACGCCGTGGCCGGCAGCGCGACGAAGGAGGAAATCTTGGGCGAGTTGCTCGGCTTGGGGATAGACGCCTTCTACCTGCCCGACCTGCTCGATCAGGTAGCGGAGCGTGAGCTCGACCATGTTGCGGTACAGGCTGGTGCGGCGGACTGCAATGGGTACGGTGACATTGCCGATTTCGCGCAGCAATCCGGCTGCAAGCGCGGTTACCGACCGCACAACGCGCTCCGGCAAGGACAACAGATAAGACCTCATCGCAGTTCCCACGCTGGGCGCACCAAGATTACCTCGGGCGCATGATCGCGGCGGCCATTCTGGCGGTTAAGCTTCTGGGGACCAGCCGTGTCGAGAAGGCCATCAGGCGGTTTTGCAGGCCTGTGATGATGGTTCCCTGTCCGAGCTTCATCGCCCGATAGCCGAGCTCCGCGACTTCTTGCGACGTCATTGTTTTCTCCTTTGCGAACAGGCCGGCGCTGGCACCGCTGACTTGCGCGAATTCCGTAGCTGTAGGGCCGGGGCAGAGGGCTGTCGCGGTTACGCCGGTGCCGCGCAGTTCTTCATTGAGCGCGAGTGAGAACGAGAGCACGTAGGCTTTGGTGGCGCAGTAAACCGACATGAAAGGGCCCGGCTGGAATGCCGCCGTGGAGGCAACGTTGAGGATGCGGCCGTTCTTCCGGGCGATCATCCCGGGGACAAAGAGCCGGCTCAGCACTGTGAGGGCACGGATATTCAGATCAATCTCGCCCGCCTGCCCGTCGAGAGGCAGTTCGGCAAAGCGGCCCGCCAGACCATAGCCCGCATTGTTCACTAGCACTTGGACTTCAAGCGATTCGCAGGCTTGGGCAAGTTCAGCAGGTCCGTTAGAGGCGCCGAGATCGCAGACCACTACCTTGGTTTTCCGGCCTCCTACTTCGATTTGGCGGGCCAACTCGCGCAACGGGGCTTCGCGCCGTGCTGTGAGGATTACGTCGTAATCGCGGGCGCAACATTTCGCCAGATCCGCGCCTATGCCTGCCGAAGCGCCGGTAATCAATGCCCATGCCATAACTCAAATGTACGCTCTCGAACCGGGTGATAAAGTCTTCTGATGACAAATTTCAAATTTGTTTTCTATGTTTTTGCCATTACGTTTGTTGGTTGCGGGATGCTTCCCGCACAAGCGACGCGTACTTGGGTATCGGGTGTCGGGGACGACGCAAATCCCTGCAGCCGTACGGCGCCGTGCAAGACTTTCACCGGGGCGTTTTTCAAGACCACACCGGGAGGCGAGATCGACGTACTCGATCCGGGCGGATTCGGAGCGATTATCATCAATCACTCCATTACAATCGAGGGCGGCAGTTCCCTGGCGAGCGTGCTGGCAACTTCGGGATCAAACGGGATTGTGGTGGCAGCTGGAGCCAACGATGTTGTCACGCTACGGCACTTAACGATCCAGGGCGCGGGATCGGGCCTGAATGGAATTCGTTTCACGAGCGGCAAGGCGCTTCACATCCAGCATTGCGAGATTGCGCAGTTTACGTCGCACGGCGTCGATATGGAGCCCAGTACAGCGGGGGCGCAACTCGAGATGACGGATTCGGTAAGCCAGGATAACGGGGGCAACGGATTCTATGCCGTGGGGCCGGGCAATTATGTCTTTGCGACGATTGACAACTCGCGATTCGCAAACAATAACAACGGGATTGTGGCCTCCGACTACAGCAAGCTCGCAATTCGAAACAGCACGGCTTCGGGGAACGCGCAGGCCGGAATCTTGGCGTGGCGAACGCGGGGCAAGCGGTGATCAGCGTGGCAAACTCGACTTCGGCGAACAACTCGACGGGCTTGCAAGCTGGCGGGGGGTCGGCCGTGTCGAGCGTGCGGGTGAGTGGTCTGTCGCTCTTCATCAATGCGAACGGATTTGTGTCGCTGAGCAATGGCTCGATCGCCAGTTTCGGTAATAACTACAACTCCGGAAGTGGAGCGCCCAATACTACGCTGCCGGTTCAATAGGGCCGCCCGAGGAAGGGGGAACCGAGGCTGCGTCCAGACCGAGGCGCGCGGCCAGACCCAGGCGCTGCAACTTACCGGTGGGGCCTAGAGGAATTTCCGGAACGAACAGGATTTGGCGGGGGAGTTTGGCGCGGGCAAGTTGTTTGGCTGCGGCTTGGAGCAAGTCCCGGTCCGTGACGGTGAAGCCCGGGCGCAAGACGACGGCGGCGGCAACTTGTTCGCCAAGTAGAGCATGAGGGGCAGCAAAAGCAACGGCTTGGGAAATTCCAGGATGCTGCAGCAGCGCGTCTTCCACTTCATAGGGAGAGATTTTCTCGCCACCGCTGTTGATCAGTTCCTTGAGGCGTCCGGTGAGGGTCAGGAGGCCTTCAGTGTTCAGGAAGCCCTGGTCGCCCGTGCGAAACCACTCGCCGTGGAAAGCGGTTTCATTCGCTCCGGCGGGCTCAAGATAGCCGCCGGTAAGCTGGGGGCCGCGCAGGACGACCTCGCCGGTTTCATTCGGGCGTAACAGCGCGCCTTCAGCGGTCATGATGGCGATTTCGAGTCCGGTTGAGGTGCCGACGGTATTCCGGTAACGCTCTCCGCCGGGCAGACGGACGCTCGAAATCTGGTGGGCCGCTTCCGTCATGCCATAGGCGTTGAGTACGGGTACGCCGAAAGTGGTTTCGAGTTGGTCCCAGACGGAGGGATGGAGCGGTGCGGAGGAAGAGCGGACGAGACGGAGCTTGTGGGTGCCAAGCGTTGCGGCATTGTGACGCGCGCGGGCGAGAATCGTTTGGTGCATGGTGGGCACGGCGGTGTACCAGGTGGCACCGGAGGTAGCGAGCCAGGAGAAGAAACTGGTGGCCTGAAAGCCCGGCGCGCATAATACGGTGGCCCCGGCTACAAGGGAGGCAAGCAGGCCTGCGACCAGTCCATGAATGTGGAAAAGCGGCATCAGAGAGAGGCACCGGTCTTCCGGGTTGAGGTGCAAGACTTCAGCAACGCTTCGGGACGACAGAAGGAGATTGGCCTGCGTGAGCGGAACCAGCTTAGGGCGGGAGGTCGTGCCGGAAGTATGCAGCAGGAGCGCGACATCGCCCGCCTCAGGGAGACTGTGGTTGCAAGGCGTCTCTGAGACTCTTGCGCCTTTGGCATCCAGAGTATAGGTTCCGGCCGGATGGCCAGCGGTAACCATCCGAAGGGAAAGAGCACCGCACTCATGCGCCGCCGCAATTTGTTCATCGGCTTCTGAGGCCCCGGTGATCAGGGCGCGCGCCTGAACATCTCTGAGAACAAAAGAGACTTCCGCGGCAGTGTACGCAGGGTTGAGGGGCGCTACGCGGCAATAAGTGACAAGCGCCAGGAAAAGGGCGGCGGTTTCCGGACCGTTGCGGAGAGAGAGGGCGATGGTATCCGTGTTAGAAAATCCAGCCTGTTGAAGGAATCCGTGGGTCTGGTTGATTTGATCGCGAAGGGCTGCATAGGTGAGTCCGTTTCCGTAAACATCGGCCAGTGCTAATCGCGAGTTGTCCGGGTTACCGAGTAAGCTGATAATTAAATTTGGGGTGCTCAATTTTTTCACGGGCCGCAATAAAGGTGAGCCGGTAATTTGAGAATAACGGGTAAAGTACTTCTAAGTTCTTTTGCGGGCCTCGCTGATTTTACCGTCCTGCGCGACGGCGAATTTCAAAATCTCGGGTTTCTGATTGACCATCGGCCTGAAATGCTTTCTTTTTTGGAAAGCGAGCGATATCTTCCCGCGCTTCTGAAGAATAACGCGGTTTGCGCGGTGGTGGCTGCGCCGGAACTGATGGCCAAGATACCGGCGCGCCTAGCTTTGGCTGTGTGTGACCAGCCCCGAATCGGATTTGCGAAGCTTCATAATTGTTTAACAGAAAATGGGTTTTATTGGCAGGATCACGCCACGGTAATTCATCCGGATGCCAAGGTGCATCCCCGGGCTTTTGTAGCGGAACGGAATGTCAAGATCGGGCCGGAAACCACTGTGGGACCGAACGCAACCTTGTTGGAGCGTTGCATTATCGGCGCGGGAGTTCAAATTGGGGCCGGCGCCGTGTTGGGCGGTGTGGGGTTCCAAACAGCGCGAACGTCCAGCGCGATTCTGGAAATGAGCCACGCGGGGGGATTGGTGGTGGAGGATGGGGTACAGATTCTGCAAGGTGCGGTAATTGCGACGGGGCTGTTCCGGAACAACACGGAACTGGGGCGCGACGCGCGGATTGGGGCGCAATCCTTTCTTTCGCACGGCGTGCAAGTTGGGGAGCGGGCTTTTGTGGGACATGGGTCCGTCATCAACGGCAACGTCATCCTCGGCCGAGAAGCGTGGATTGGCCCAGGAGCCGTGATCGCGCAGAATTTGCATGTGTGCGACGGGGCGTCTGTGAGCCTGGGCAGCGTGGTGATTCGCCACGTTAAGACGCGGACGCAGGTGAGCGGCAACTTCGCCATTACCCACAGGCGATTGCTGCGGCATCTGGCTTCTGTGGAGTCGGATAACGGCGCGGTGTGAGAGTACTGCTCACCAACAACACTCTGGATGTACGGGCAGGGACGGAGTTGTATGTTCGCGATGTGGCCGTGGAGCTCTTACGGCGGGGCCACAAGCCCGTGGCGTACAGTACTCGCCTGGGGCAGGTTGCGCGTGAGTTGCGAGAGGCGACTGTCCCCGTAATTTCTAAATTAGAAATGTTGGGTGAAGAGCCCGACTTAATTCATGGCCAGCATCACTATGAAACTCTCTCGGCAATGCTGCATTTTCCCCGAACACCGGCGATTTCATATTGTCACGGCTGGCTTCCCTGGGAGGAGGCACCTCTGCGTTTTCCGCGAATTCTGCAGTATGTGGCGGTGGATGAAGTCTGCAGGGAGCGCTTGATCGCGGAAGGGGGAATCGACCCTTCCAAGATCGACCTGTTGCTGAACTTTTTCGACAGCCGTCTGTTTCCGCCGAGAGGGCCGCTCCCTGAGAAGCCCCTGAACGCACTGGCGTTCAGCAATTTATTCTCAGAAGCGGCGGATTTGCCGGTCTTGCGGGAAGCGTGCGACCGCCAGGGAATTGAACTTCATGCCGCGGGATTAGCGGCACGGAATGTGGAGACAGATACCGGCGCGCTGCTGGCGAAATACGACATTGTGTTCGCGAAAGCGAGAGCCGCGATTGAGGCGATGGCGGTGGGGGCTGCCGTCGTTTTGTGCAACCCCGGGCGGCTGGGGCCACTCGTCACGGCCCGCAAATTTGCGTCGCTGCGACCTTTGAATTTCGGGATTCGCACGCTGGACCGTCCGCTGGAGATGGACGGATTGATGGAGGAGCTCCGCGGTTACAATTCCGCGGATGCGGCCATGGTTTCGCAAAAGGTTCGGGCGGAATGCGAACTCAGGCCCGCGGTGGATCGAATCATCGAGCTTTATGAAAGGGTGATCGCGGAGGCGCGAACCAGTCCACTGGAGGTGTCGATCGAGGGTGATCGCGCCGCTGCGCGGTATCTGGAAGATCCGCCGCCCCGGTTCAAAGAATCGGCGCTGGAGGTGGATCGGAACCGTTGGGTGAAGCGGTGTTTGGCAGCGGAAACGGCCTTAAGGGAGTTGGCGAGCGGGGAAGCACCGTTGCCGCAGGATCCAAACAGTGCCTTTCGCGATCCGCTTGCTGCGCACGTTTCGGACTTTAGCGTTATTGAGGGCGGGGCGCCGGGGTTCCTCGAGAGCCTGGAAGAGAAGGGTGACAGCCTGTGGGTTCGCGGATGGGCAATCCAACCGGGAACAAGGCGTCCGGCAACTCATGTGATGTTTGCTGATCGCGAGGGGCGAATTTTCGGCACCGCTCTGGTGGGAGCGGCTCGCTCCGATGTGGCGCTGGTGCACGGGGCGGAGGCGTTAAACTCGGGATTCGACGCGCGCATCGGCAAGCCTGCCGGAGGCACTGCGGGCGGGATTACCTGCCTAAGTTTCACGCTGGGCGAGAAGGAAGCGTTCTCTTTTTAGTAAGCGCGTTTCCGCGCGTTGCTCTAGAATGTGCTGATATGCTTAACCGCCGAACCTTTCTGATGAGCTCCGCCGCGGCAGTTGCTTTGTCCCAGGGCGACGCGCAGAGTCCGAGTGAGGACGTTTCCGCGCTGACACTGGCCGAAGCCTCCCGCCGCATCCGCTCGGGTTCGGTGACCTCCGTCGCGCTCACCGAAGCCTGCCTTGCCCGAATCGATTCTTATAATCCGCTGATCAATGCCTTCATCACCGTGTTGCGCGAGCAGTCGCTGGCGCAGGCACGCGTGTTGGATGCGGAGGCGAAGGCGGGTAAATTTCGGAGTCCGCTGCACGGGATTCCACTGGCGCTGAAGGACAACATCGATACCGCGGGGATTCGCACGACAGCGGCCAGCGCGGTGTTCGACGATCGCGTACCCGCGGAGGATGCGGAGGTGACGCGGCGATTGAAGCTCGCGGGAGCGGTGACCATCGGGAAAGCAAATCTGCATGAATTCGCGTTCGGGGGGACATCGACGACCAGCTATTTTGGGCCGGTGAGGAATCCGTGGTCGCTCGGGCGGGCACCGGGCGGATCCTCGGGAGGATCGGCGGCGGCGGTTTCCACGGACTGTTGTTTCGGGGCGCTCGGGACGGATACGGGCGGCTCCATTCGAACGCCGTCTTCGTATTGTTCCGTGGTGGGTTTGAAACCGACGTATGGTCTGGTTTCGATTCGCGGGATTATTCCGCTGACTTACTCCCTGGACCACTGCGGGCCTATTACGCGCACGGTGGAAGACGCCGCGATGATCTTAAACCATCTGACCGGGTATGACCGGCTGGACATCGCGAGCGTGGAGCATGCGCGCGAGGATTACGTTGCGCTCTCGAAACAGCCCGTGAGCGGGATGAGAATCGGCGTGCTGCGCGCGCCCTTTTTCGACATGCTGGACCCGGATGTGCGGTCGACTGTGGAAACGGCGATTGCGCAGGTGGGGAAGCTGACGAAAACGATGCGCGATGCGACGCTGCCTTCGACGCGCGGGATTACGCTCCAAGGCGAGACGTTCGCCTACCACGAAGAGTACTTCACGCATGGCAGCCAGCGGTACATGATTTCAACGCGGCGGTCTTTGCAGGCGAGCCAGAACGCAAAGGCCGCAGACTACGTGCGCGGCCGATGGAAACTGGATTTGCTGCGGCGCACGATTGACGATGCGTTCACGGACTTCGACCTGGTGGTGCTGCCGACCAGGAGGCACACGCCGCGCACCGTCAATGCTTCGATCAAGCGGGAAGAGACGGAGAAAACGCGGAATCCGGAATTGGAGAACACGGGGCAGTTCAATATGTACGGGATTCCGGCGATCAGCGTACCGTGCGGGTTCAATCGGGAGGGACTGCCGATCGGGCTCATGATCGCGGGGCCGCGTTTTTCTGAAGGGCAGAGTGCTGGCGCTGGCGCGGGCATATGAGCAGGCGACAGAGTGGCATAGCAAGCGGCCGCCGATCACGCCTACTACCGCGGTACCGCCACTGGCGGTGGAGACAGAGGACAAGTAGCACGATGAAACGCGCACTTGCCCTGCTGACATTCGCCGCGCTGGCCGCCGCGGAAGATTACAAACTGGGCCCTGATTCGCAGCCGAAGAACGTTCCTCACGGAAAGACAACAAAGTACTCTTTTACGCAAAGCAAAGTTTTTCCGGGGACTACGCGGGACTACTGGGTCTATGTTCCGGCGCAATACGATGCAACAAAGCCGGCGGCGTTGATGGTGTTTTTCGACGGAGGCGGCTTTGCAAATGAGACGGGCGCCTGGCGTGTTCCGGTGGTATTCGACAACCTGATTGCGGCAGGCGAGATGCCGGTGACTGTGGCGGTGATGGTGAATCCGGGGATTCTGCCCGCGTTAGATCCCACGACGCAGCAGCAACGGTATAACCGGGCCTACGAATACGACGGGCTGGGTGACAGAACGGCGCGAATGTTGATCGAAGAGTTGCTTCCCGAGGTTTCAAAGTCGGTGAACCTTTCGAAGAACCCGGACGACCGGGGACTGGCGGGATCGAGTTCCGGCGGGATCGCGGCGTTTACAGCCGCCTGGAACCGGCCGGATTCCTTTCATCGCGTGATGAGTTTCATCGGCAGCTATACAGATCTGAAGGGCGGCGATGTTTACCCGAATCTGATCCGCAAGATGGAGCCGCTGCCCCTTCGCGTGTTCCTGCAGGATGGGCAGAACGATAACGATATTTACAGCGGCAGTTGGTATCTGGCGAATCAGTCGATGTACTCGGCGCTGAAGTTCGCGGGATACGAGGCGAATTTCGTGGTGGGTACGGAAGCGCATAACTCCAAGCATGGAGGCGCGATATTTCCGGATGCTCTGCGGTGGTTGTGGAAGGGGTATCCGGCGGCGGTGACGAAATCGTACAGCACCGCCGGGAACCGCCACTTTATCAGTGAGTTTCTTGACCCCGCTTCGGAATGGAAAGAGGTGACCGGAGGTCTGCAATTCACGGAAGGTCCAGCGGTAAGTCCGAAGGGCGAGATCTTCTTTGTCGACACCCGGGCAGGGATTTATCACATCGATTCCACGGGGAAGCGCACTACATTTCTGAATGAGGCGCACCATACCAGCGGGCTCATGTTCGGCCCGGATGGACGGCTTTACGCGGCGGAACAAACCGGGAAGCGGATTGTTTCCTATGGCGCAGAGTCGACGGATTCGGCGGTGGCCGCGGAAGGCGTGGTGCCGAACGATCTTTGCGTATCGAGCAAGGGGAATATCTACTTCACGGAACCCTCCACGCATCGGGTTTGGTTCGTTCCCAAGGGAGGCGAGAAGCGGGTGGTGGACGAGGGTCTGACTTACCCAAATGGAGTGCGTCTTTCGCCGGACGAGTCGCTGCTCCTGGTTGCGGACAGTCAATCGCGAACGGTGTGGTCCTATCAGGTGCAGCCAGATGGGTCGCTGAAAAATGGAGAACCGTTTTATCGATTGACCATGCCGGACGAGGGCCCGCTGAAGGCGGATCCGGATGGCATGACGCTGGACGATCAGGGCCATTTGTATGTGGCGACGAATGTTGGGATTCAGATTTGCGATCAGCCGGGGCGCGTAGTGGGGATCATCCGCCGCCCCAGTGAGGCCCGGCCTTCGAACGTGGTGTTTGGGGGGCCGGATATGCAGACCTTGTATGTGACCGCGGGCGGAAAGGTATTCGCACGGCACATGCGGCGAAAGGGCTTTTATCCGTGGAAGCCTGTCAAACCGCCGGTCCCGCAGCTTTAAGCTTTTTCGTGTTCTAAGCGACTTCGTAGAGAAAGCCGGGATAGCGATTCGCGATGCCACCCGGAGTTTTGCGAGCCAGGCAGAACATCTGTTCGCCGCGGAGTTCAGTTGTGTAACCGAGCAGGTGAATCAGGCGCTCCATGCGTTGGTGCGCCGTGTAGCCTGGCGCGCTTCGCGTGAACAGGTGAACAATTTCAAAGCCGGCAGACTGCAGTGCTTCGCGCAGTTCGGCCGGCGTGTACTCGCGCATGTGGCCGACTTCGGTTCGGGAGGCGTCAAGGCGTGGATCGGCGTACTTGGAATAGAGCTGCGGGTTGCCGGATTGTTCCAGTGCGCGAGCCACAGCCGTGGCGCTGGCGATGTTGGGCGTTGTCAGAAGCAGCGTGCCGCCGGTGACGAGAATGCGATGAGCTTCGGCGAGCATGTGCATGGGGTCGTGCAGGAAATGCTCGAAAATTTCGCAGGCCAGGACACAGTCGAAGTGGTTGTCCGGGTAGGGATAGCGATCAAGCTCAGCATTGAAGTGATCGATGCGGCACTCGAAAACCGTCTTCCCAGCGACCGCGGCGGACTTGATCACCGATTCGCCGAGCGTACCCAGATAGGCACCCCGGACCTCCTTAAAACCCAAGACACACTGAAGCGCCGGAGCCATGTGCATATACGTGCCAAGCTCCAGAACCCGGCCCGATGACAAAGGCGCGGGAAGCATCGCCAGCGATAGCGCCAGCCGCTCTGCATGAATTTCGAGGTAGCGCCGCGCGGGTTCGTCCGGCAGATCGAGCGAGAGCAGAAAACGACGAAGTTCGTCCAGCCGCGGCAACGGAGGCAACGGCTCTGTTTTTATGGGGCCGAGGAACGCCGAAGCTTTCAACAGGGTCTGAATCAGCGCGCGCACTTGTTCCAGTCTAGAAGTTCAACCGGAGTGCCATCTGAATAATACGGGGGCTCTGCATGGGAGCGGTGGCCCGGCCGAAGTTTGGATCGCTCAAAGTGACGTTGATGTTTCCGAAAGAAGTTCTGTTCAGAACATTGGAGACGTCGGCGCGATATTCAACATCTGCGCGCTCCCAGATTTTGACTCGCTTGACAAGAGAGATGGCTTCTGTGAAAAGTGGCGGATTGCGGAAGTTATTCAGGTAGGGCGAGGCGGTGCCGAATTGGTAAGGGCCAGGCACGGAAAAGGCTGAGCGATTAAAGTAACGACGGCTTGGGTTGTTGGGGTCAAGGGCCGTACGGTCGATGCCGGTGGAGAAATCCTGGCCCGTGGTGATGGCGCGAAGGGCGGGGGAGAACAGCACTCCCGTTCCCAAAGTGTTCACGGGTGCGCCCAGGAGCAGGGGGTTCCCGGAACGATACTGCTGAATGCCGGCGAGTGTCCAGCCGCCGACGATGCCATTAACCAGGCTGTTCGCGCTACCCAGGAAACGACGGCCTTTGCCGAAAGGAAGGTCGTAGGTATAGACCAAGTTCAGCGTGTGAGGATAATCCTGAATGGAGAGATATTTTTCCGGCTTGAGATTGTATTGGTCCTGAGGCGCGGTGCCATTACCGGTTTGCGTATACGAACCATTAATCTCAAGATTTTTCTCCCAGGTATAAGCCGCAAGCACGTTTAGAGCGCTGAAGCGCTTTTCCAGTTTGACCTGCAGAGAGTTGTAAGTGGTTCCGCCAGTCCCGAGATACGTGTGAATGATGTTGTTGTATTGAGGATAGGGCCGGAGGGATTGCGCGAGTGTTCCGGCGAAACTGTCGTATGGTTTCTTGAAGCCCTGCGCGACAACCAAAGGATCAGTGACATTGAGAGACAGGAGCGATCCTAGGCTCAAATACTTTGGGTCTACCTGGTTATAGGGAACGTAGCTATTCAGGCGGGAACCCTTACTTCCGATATAAGCCACGTCTAATAGCAGGCCTTTGGGCAGTTCGCGCTGCACATTCACCTGCCAGTTCTGAATCCGGCCGGCTAAACCATCCTCTTTCGAGAGGACTAACACGGTGGAGCCGTTGGCATAACTAGGGTCAATGACAGGAGGGGCGACGAAGCTGGCAGGAAGAAGAAAACCGTTGTCCCAGTTGAAAGCGGGCGAGATTCCATCGGGGGAACTGGGCGTCGGCGAGGCGCTGGTTCCCCATCCGCAGGGGAAGCAGCCGCCGCCGGTGTTCCCGTTAGCGGAGGAATAGTACATTCCATAACCACCTCGGACAACGGTCTTCGTGGTGAGTTGATAGGCAACGCCAATACGCGGACCGAAGTTGCCGAGATAGACTTTGCCGAAACGCTCTTGACCGTTGCGGCCTGGTCCTGAACCTGCAAAGGAGAGCGCGCCTAGATGGCCACCCGCGGCGGGATTCGGGATGGTGGGGTCAAATGCCGAGAGGGTCAGGTTGGTATCGGTACGCGGGACAAAAATTTCCCAGCGCACGCCAAGATTCAGCGTCAACTTGGAAGTTACTTTCCAGTTATCTTGAAGGTAAAGGCCGTGATACAGGTACTTGATGTCCACGCCCTTGGTGTTGTAATCGCGGCGGGCGTTATCTGGGCCACCCAGAAGGAAACTGGCAAAAGAATTACCTGAGGTGGACCGTGCGGCCGGGTTTGCTGTTTCGAGACTACTGAAGTTAAAGAGGCCCTGGGCATAGGAGTCATCCAGCGGAACCTGAAACGTACGTCCGCGATGGAACTCATACCCCACCTTGAACTCATGCCTTCCGCGCACCCAAGTGGCACCATCAATCACTTCCGTGGTGTAGTTCTCTTGCGCTCCACGATTTTTAGGATTATTGCCGTAACCTGTGTAGCCGTCGGTTAGGAACGCGACAATCGGGAACGATTGAGATCCGTTTGTGGCGACGCCCTTAAGCCCGAGCTTTGTGGGCCAGTCCTGCAAGTGCTGCGGCAGTTGGTTGAACAGATCCTGGTATCGGCTGAAACCGAAGGTGAAATGATTGAGCAGCGTGGGGGTAAAGGTGAAATCGTGATTGACGCGCGTGATATCCGGCTTTTGGCTGCCGATAGACCCGCTCGCCAGGGGACCGGGTAGTCCGCTTTGTGAGAGCGTCGTCACACGTTGCCAGCTATAGAGACCGCTGACGCGATTGCGTTCGCTGAAAGCGTGGTCGCCCTTAACGCTGTAAATGTTGCGGTCGACAGTGCTCAGACTGGTGCTTCCATAGTTGCTTGAAAGGCCTGTTGCGGTGGGGTCCGGGATCAGACTCAGGATGTTTTTCGAAACGCTGCTGAAGCGCGATTGCGGAATGATGTTGCCAGGAAAGGCGTCGCGAACCAGCGCTCCGTTTACCGTGCGGGTGGTACCGGGATCATAAATTAATTTGTTGGGAAGTAACTCGCTGAAATTTCCTTGCTTCATCAGAGCGGAAGGAACTGTGGTGATGATGTTGCCACCTCCATTGTTTTGCCGATAACCGTTCCACGTAAAGTAAAAAAAGCTCTTGTTGCGTCCGTTATACAATTTCGGGATCCATACGGGACCGCCGAAGGAAACGCCGAACTCGTTTTGGCGAATCTTCGATTTGCCGAGGAACGGAACGCGCTGGTTGACGCTCCACCCGGCGGCATCGAACTTATCGTTGCGGAGAAAGTCGAAGGCATTGCCATGAAAATCATTGGTGCCGCTCTTCGTTACGAATACTTCGATGCCACCGCCACTGCGTCCATACTCCGCGGAGAAGTTACTGGTGAGGACCTTGAACTCGCCGTACATTTCGACGGAGCCGATGCCGCCGTTGGCCACGAATGCGACGCCTCCTGATTCCGGATTCG
This sequence comes from Bryobacterales bacterium, assembly GCA_963795835.1. Taxonomy (GTDB): domain Bacteria; phylum Acidobacteriota; class Terriglobia; order Bryobacterales; family Bryobacteraceae; genus JALYXI01. The sequence continues at coordinate 269,638 of CAWCJC010000009.1, forward strand.
AGTGGCTTGCGCCATCGATCAGAATTTCCTTGGAGCGCCGCGCGCCGCCGTTGATGCTGGTATCCTGCTGGCCGCCGTTTACCCCGGGAACATAGTTGATGAAGTTTTCGGGATTGCGGAATCCTCCGTTTACAAAGAGCGGAGCGTCTTTCATGAACTTCGGCTGGAATACGGTGCCGGTGTCGCTGGTTTCCGTTTGCAGCAGCGGCGTTCGGGAACTGACGTCCACGGTTTGCGCGGTTTCGCCGACGCTTAAAAGAACCTTGATGCTGATGCGGTTTGCTACCGCGATGTTTATGTTTGTCAGGCGCGCCATCTTAAAGCCAGCATGCTGCGCCTCCAGAGTGTAAGTGCCGATGGGCAGGCTGGTGAACTCAAAATCGCCCGCTCCGTTCGAAGCCGCCTTCTGAACTAACCCGGTGTCGTTGTTTCGAATTGTAATTGCGGTATCGACGACGACCGCATCCGAAGGGTCAGATACACGGCCTGAAAGAGAGCCCGTATCTGACTGTGCAAAGCAAGAAGCGATTCCGAACAGAGCGCAAATAAGCCCCTTTCCACTGATGAACATGGTGCATACTATATCGCATGGATCGCAGACATTTTCTGGGCGCCGCAGCGGCAGTCGCTGCTTTCGAGAAGAAATCTCTTGCGGGAAAGAGCCCAAGAGAGGCGGCGCAGGACGAAGACTTCTGGTTTAACGTCCGCCACGGTTTCACTGTTGACCGGAACATCATCAACCTCAACAACGGAGGCGTTTCACCGGCTCCTAAGATCGTGATGGACACGGAGGTTCGCTATTTGGAGATGGAGAATCTCCTGCCCAGTTACTATATGTGGCGAGTGCTGGACCCCGGCCTGGAAGTAACGCGGCGGCGTTTAGCCCAGATGTATGGTTGCGACCCGGAAGAGATCGCGATTACACGCAATGCGTCGGAATCTCTTGAAATTATTCAATTAGGGATGGACTTGAAAGCCGGGGATGAGGTGATCACGACCAATCAGGATTATCCCCGCATGATTGCTACCTGGAAGCAGCGCGAACGCCGCGAGGGAATTGTACTGAAGCAGGTAAGTTTCAAAACACCTCCGCCTTCCATGGATTACCTGGCCGGGCAAATCGAAGCGGCGGTAACGCCCAGGACGAAGGTGATTCATATCTGCCACATGACCAACCGCACGGGCCAGATCTTCCCGGTACGTCAGATATGTACCCTGGCGCATGCTCGCGGGATTGAGGTGATCGTGGATGGCGCGCATTCCTTTGCGCAATTTCCCTTTAAGCGGGAAGACCTGGAATGCGATTATTTCGGCACGAGTTTGCACAAATGGTTGCTGGCTCCCATCGGGACGGGGATGCTTTATATGAAGCGCGAAAAGATCGCGAAGATTTGGCCGATGATGGGTGCGGAAGAGTCTCTGAAAGGTGATATTCGGAAGTTCGAGCAGATTGGGACACACCCGGCGAGCCAGCGGAACGCAATCACCGAAGCGATCAACTTCCATGAAAGCATCGGGGTGGAACGTAAGGCGGAGCGGTTCCGTTATCTGCGGCGGCGGTGGACCGATAAGGTTCGGGATCTGCCGAACGTGTCGCTGTTGCATAGCGAAGATCCGGCGCAATCCTGCGCGATCGGGTTTATCGACGTGAAGGGGATTGAGCCTGGGAAACTGGTTGGGTTTCTATGGGAGAAACACCGGATTTGGACAACCTCTGTAACTACACCGGGGGAATATCGTGGACTGCGTATCACGCCGAACGTTTACACCACGCTTGAAGAAGTGGACGAGTTTGCGCGGGTGATTGAGCAGGTAGCGAAGAACGGCATTGGTTAGTAGCTGGTTACCGTCAATGTTCGAAAGTCCAGTTCCCGCTTGCGATTTCCATGCTGGATCGTGAGGCGTTCGGAATCGACGTCGGCTTGCAAGAAAGGACCGCCAAAGAGGGGCCATTTGCTGCGATCGGGCGGATTTGCGTATGCGAAGTGCAGTTGTTTACCGCGCAGAGAACGGAAGGTCACTTCCGGGGAATGGATGACATCGAATTGTAATGGCAACGCAAGAATTGCTTTTCGGAATGCTTCGTAAGACGGGAATTCCCGAGTTGTTGCTACTTGGAGGACCACACCATTGCGCGGATTTGGACTGAACAAGCGTCGGTCTCCTCCTTCGAGCGGTCTCCAGGTATAGGGCTGCAAGGGACGCAGGGCAATCCGAGCCTCACCCCCGCGGGCGAAGATCCAACCGGAGGCATCCTCGGTGAATTCTTCAAGGTCTTTCGAGAAGAATCCGTTGACGTGTTGGAAGCGGGCGCCGGGTTCGATGTCATAGAGCGCAATCAGCGTATCTTCTTCCTGCAAAATACGCTCGAAGGGCGATCCACCGGAAAATTTATCAGGCGAATCGTAGAGCTTTTTCGAAGAGACCACGGTTTCGACCGCGACATCCCGCCCGAAGGTGAAGTACATCTCCAACTCTTTAAGCGAAGAATGGGGATTCAGCGTGAATAAGGTGTTGTGCTTGCCCCGCGCATCCGGCAACCGCCACGTTACATCCCAGGAGTGCTGTTGAATAGGTTGCAGGATGCCGCCCTGATCCGAACTTACTGCATACTCGCGCCGCATGTAAGTGGTCTTGTAAACGGGACCGTTCAATTCGTCTTCGAAACGCCAGCGGTTGCGCGTGCGCTTACGTTCGAAGTGGGTGTAAGGCTGGGAACGGTCGGTTGCGATCAAGCGAAGAATTTCCGGAGGTTCATAGTCACTCGCGAAGACATACCATGGGGAGAACTGATCCCAGGCTGGGGCGTGATGGCCCAAGCCGAACCAGAGCCAGCCGAATCCGCTGGCTACGTTGGAGGCCTTATCGATGATGCCCGCGTCATAAACACGGGACTGCGCGCCAACATACGCGCCATCGACATTTTCTGGCGCATAATCGGCAATCAGATAGTCGAGCATCATGGCGGCGCGTTTCTTCATTGCTGGTTCTGTGGCCCAGGCAGCCAGATAAGACATGGGAATAAGATATACGCCCATGTAATGGGGCGAATCGTATTCGCCTTGTCCGCGCGTGGTTGTGAGCTTAACCCAATGTTCAATCCACTCGCGAGCCTCCGCCATATTTTCTTCGGAGGATTTTCCGGTGTACCAACGGTCACCGCTTTCGTGCGGCCACTGCTGCGCGGCGAGATAGAGGCAGGTGTAATATAGCAGCCAATGGTTTTCTGTATCGCCGCGATAGGGCATGTAAGTGCGCCATGCGTTCCGCAGTTTGGTGCGAGCTTCAGAGGAAAGCTGGCCTTGGTCGAGATACGCGATGGCAGTAACGGGATACATCCAAAACATATCGCCTGAAGGACCAGCATCGAGGAGCGCAATGAGAGAACGGGAGCAGAACTCCGGCGTGCGGTGCAACTTCAGCCGGGCTGCAATGGCGGCGTAGCCTAGCTTGGGTGCGTTAGCCGGGAGCGCTTGCGATTCGAGCAACTCTTGGGAGCGCGCATGATATTGCGCGGCCGCGGAATAGGCAAGCAAAAACAGGCAGAGAAGTCGAACGATCATTTGGCGGCTGCGGCGAAAGTGAAACGATGGACTACGGACCCCGGCAGGCCTGCAGACGTCCAGGTAATGCCGGCATCATCGGAAGCGAAGACGGCTTCTTCATGGACAGAGGCGAACATTCTGTCCTTGCGATCGGGGTCGAAGATTACGCTCCAGACACGGTCGGTTGAAAGACCGCTGTTCCGAAAGGCCCACGTCAAGCCATCATCGTTGGAGAGAGCAACACCGAAGTTGAATCCGGCGGCGGCAACGCGGTGGGGAGTTAAGGGATCCCACGCTAACGCGTAAAGACTTCGGTCCACGCCTACTCTTCCGGGCAGACTTTCGAAGGTCTTTGCGCAATCGCGTGAGACGAAGATGCCGCCCAGTTCGGTTGTTGCAAGCCAGTAGCAGGCGTTTGTGGGCGATTGTTCCACCCGCAGTGTCTGGAAGCCCGCGGCACCTGCCAGGTCCCAATGAGCACCGCCGTTTAGGGAACGGAATACGCCCGCTTCAGTGGCCGCCAGCAGAGCATTTGGATTTTCGCGATCAACGCGGATGGATTCTGTATAGCGATGTTTAAGGTCGCCGCTGATGTCCCGCCAGGTTGCGCCGGCGTCAAAGGACGCGGCGATGCCGCGGGTGTGAGAGAAGTAAACAGCCTTGGTACGGGGGGCGATTGCCACATCGGTTAACTCGGTAACGTCACTGCCCGTCAGGATCTTCCAACGCTCACCATTTTGAGTCAGCTGGATCAGGCCGTTTCCCGCGGCCAAATAGAGTAGATCTGGCTTCCCGGAATCTGCAACGGCAGCAGCAAACGGGTGATTGAAGCCGATATGCCGCCACTCTCCAGAGGGGAGCCTGCGAAAGACACCGCTTGGGCCCAGTGGCGCGCCGACTACGAAACCCTTGGCATTGCTGCCCGCTGCGTAAAGCTGGTGTTGCGCGAACCCACACGTGGAGCACGCGAGCAGAAGCCAGAGTAAACGCATGACCAGGAAGTTTATCAGACGGGTGTGCTAATCTCTCAAAACCAGTAGTCATCCGCATCGTTGCGGGATCCTCTCTGACGAGAATCATGCTGCCCAGTAGGCAGCCGGCCCGTTTTCACAAACTCGCTTCGTCTAAAGGGGAATTTCGCTTGAACCTACGTACTTTTTCTTTTTTCCTTAGCTTTGCCGCATGCGCCGCTTCGCTCTATGGGCAGGCTACGACATCGCTACGCGGGACCGTCACAGACGCCTCCGGCTCCGCGATTCCTGAAACCGTGATCACGCTTTCTGACCCCGCGAGCGGTGCAAACCGTAAGGTGGTTTCCGATCCAAAAGGCGACTATCAATTCCTGCAAGTGATGCCGGGCACGTATATGCTGCAGGCGGAAAAGCCCGGATTTGCAACGGTGATCAGCAAGAACATTGTGCTCGAGGTCGCCACGCCGGCATCGCTCGATTTGAAGCTGGAAGTGGGGACGGTGGGGGCGACGGTGAGCGTGGAGGCGGACGCATCCTCGATCAACACCGTCGACGCGTCTTTAGGGAATCCGTTCACGCAAACGCAGGTAAGGCAGTTGCCTTTGCAGACGCGGAACGTTGTGGAGCTGCTGAGCATTCAACCGGGCGTGACGCAGACAGGTGAGACGCTGGGCGCACGGCGGGACCAGAACAACATCACGCTCGATGGCGTGGATGTGAATGACAACCAGAACTCCGGGATCTCCACGCTGAACGGCCTGGCGAATGGGGCGAACTCGGGCGGGACGGTGACGACGAACAATCAGGTGGTGGCTGGGTTCAACGCAGCGCTGCCGGTTCCGCTTGATTCCGTGCAGGAGTTTCGTGTAACCGTGGCGGGGCAGGGCGCAGACCAGGGGCGGTCTTCGGGCGGGCAGGTTTCCTTGGTGACGAAGAGCGGCACGAATCAGTTGCACGGCTCGCTTTACGAATTTAATCGCAATACATTTTTGGCCGCGAACAATTGGTTTAACAACAAGGCGGGGATTGCCCGTGAGCCTCTGGTGCGTAACCAGTTCGGCGTATCGCTGGGCGGGCCGGTAATCAAGAACCGCGTGTTTTTCTTTGGAAACTGGGAGCGCCGGATCGATGCGAGCGGCAAGACCGTGACCGATACCGTACCTACCGCGTCCCTAAAGCAGGGAATTCTGACTTTCAAGACGAACGATGGCACGATTCAGACGCTGTCGCCCGCGGAAATCATCGCGATTGATCCGCTGCATCGCGGGAACAACCCCGCATCACTGGCGTATTTGGCGCAATTTCCGGCGGGGAACGACAACACCTTAGGGTCGGACAAAGGGCTGAACTTTACCGGACTTCGATTCAATGCGCCGTTCAAGGAAGACGATTCCGCGTACGTGGCGAAGATGGACTTCAACCTGGATAAAGCGCGGGCCCATACATTGGCCATTCGCGGTACGCTCGCCGGAGCATCGCAGGATAGCGTGGTCGCGCAGTATCCGGGCCAAGCGCCTGTCAGCCAGCAGTTGAATAACAGCAAGGGGCTTTCCGCGCTTTACACGTGGGTGGTGAAACCGAGCCTGATCAATGTCGCCACGTTCGGCTATACGCGCCTGAGCGTCGCGCAATCCGGAACGCTGGGCAACGCGATCACGTTCGACAGCATCAGTTCGCCGATCAACTACACACGGCCTTCGCTTCGGCAAATTCCGACGATCAACTACGCCGACGATTTGACCTGGACCAAGGGCTCGCACAACATCAAGACCGGTTTCAACATTCGCGTAATCAAGAACGACCGTTCGAACTACTCGAATTCTTTTGCCAGTTATAGCTTCAGCCGCAATACGCTGCAAGGCTTAGGCAACGATGCCTATAACGCAGTGAATGCCTATATCCAGCAGCGGAGCGGCAACTCGAAGCTGGCGCTTACCGATACGACGAGCGTGGTTCGCGCGCTCGGAAACCTGCTGGGGATTATCAACCAGTATGGCGCGACTTATCAGTTTAGCCGGGACGGCAGCACGATTCCGTTCGGGCAACCCGCCGCGCGCGAGTTTGGCACCAATGAGTACGAGGGCTATCTGCAGGACACCTGGCGCGTTCGCAGGGACCTGACTCTGACGTACGGGCTGCGATACAGCAACTTCTCCGTGCCGCGTGAGACGCATGGAATTCAGGTGACCACGACGGTGGGGCTTGACCAGTACTTCGCGGAGCGAGTCAATGCGGCCAACAATGGAATTCCGAACAATCAGATTAAAGACGCCTCACTGACCTATGTGCTCGACAACGGGCAGGGCTTCTTCGCACGTGACAAAAACAACTTCGGACCGCGCGTGAGTTTTGCTTATGCGCCGGAGAAATCGGGCGGCAGTTGGTATTCGAGCATTCTGGGGAAGGGGAGCGTGCTTCGTGGGGGCGTCGCCATGGTTTACGACCGCTACGGAAGCGACCTGATCACGAATTTTGATAACAGCGGTTCACCAGGTTTGGCCAGCAGCGTGACGCAGCCGAGCAACACGAACTTTACGACGTCGGCGCGCTATGGAGCAGCGCTTCCGGCTTTGCCCGCAGCGCCGCAAGGCGGATTTCCGTATACGCCAGCCACGATTACAGGCGGCTTCGATCAGGGGATTGGAATCAACCCGAACCTGGTGGCGCCTTACTCGTTCGTTCTGAACCTAAACTATGCGAAGGAGTTGCCAGGCAAGTTGACGTTTGAGGTTGGCTATGCGGGGCGGCTATCGCGCAAGAACCTGCTTCAGCAGGATTACGATCAGCCCTTGACCACATTCAAAGACCCCGCCTCCGGCCAGACCTGGACTCAGGCTTCCGGCATATTGCGCGCTCTTTACGACAGCGGAATCACGCCGAAGATGGTGAAGGCGAACCCGAGTTTGATCCCGAATATTCCGTTCTTTCAGAATCAATTTCCGGGGTTGGCGAATGCTTACATTCCCGGCAGCGCGAGCGCGAACTATTTCGACAACGTATACAACCAGAACTCCGGGAGCGATTTGGACGCTCTGAATCAGGTAGATCGCGACCGCAGCGATTCGCGGTTCCCCAACTGCATTTCGAAGAGCGGCTGCAATACGTTTTTCCCACTGCAGAAAGCCGGACTTCCAACATGGACGAACAGCGGCTTTTCGAACTATCACGCGGGCACGCTGACAGTGCGGCGATCGCTGGCAAACGGCGTGGCGTTCGATTTCAACTACACGCTTTCGCATTCGATTGATAATTCTTCCGGCGCAGAATCGGGCGCTGGTGGAAGCGGCGCGGTGTTGCAGGACGCATTTAACCCGGGAGCGTTCCGCGGTTCCAGCGATTTCGATGCCCGGCACAACATCACGACGGATATTTTGTTGCAGCTTCCGTTCGGGAAGGGCCGGCGGTTCCTTGGGAACGGGCCGAAGTGGGCGGATGAAATTGTGGGCGGCTGGCAGGTGTCGACGCTGGGGCGGTATCGTTCGGGTTTGCCGACAACGATTTCGAACGGCGGGATTTATCCGACGAATTATGAGAACAGCGCTCTGGGAATCGTTGCGGCCGGGGCTTCCAACCAGACAAAGCTAAGTTTGGATCAGAACGGGCTGCCGAACATTTTCGGGACCACCGCCGCGGTGAATAATTATGTGGGGCAGTATCCGGGGCAAACCGGGACGCGGGCGATCATCCGGCTGGCGCCTCTCACGAACTTCGACATGGCCATTGCCAAGAGCTTTTCCCTTCCCTGGGAATCTCACTTCCTGCAGTTTCGGGCGGAGGCTTTCAACGCGTTTAATAACGTAAACTTCCAGAACCCCTCGTTGAGCCTGGCGAGTCCCGCCAAGTTTGGGGAATTTCAGGCAGCTCTGCCCGCGCGGGTGGTGCAGGTGAGTTTGCGGTATCAGTTTTAACGGCGTTCCCTTACGGTCACTGCTCCGAGTTGAGTGTTGTGGGGGGTTCGGTTACAGCATTCCCCGACGGGCCGCGCCTTGTAGAGCGGTTTTGTCATTGGTGATTACGTGGATGGGGATGCGTTCGAGAACCGGGCGCATTCTGCCTTTGGCGTGGAACGCTTCAAGGAAGCGGCTTTCCTTCAGCTTGCCGATCATTCTCGGGGCGATACCTCCGCCGACGTAGAGTCCCGCTACCGAAAGCATCTTCAACGCTAGATTTGCCGCCTCTGAACCATAAAGGGAGCAGAAGAGGTCGAGCGCTTTTTCGCATAGGTCCGATTTTCGATGTTCCGCGCAATCGGCAATGACTGCGCTTGCGTCGCCTGCCGCGATTTGGTCGGCCAGCCATTTCGGCTCCTCAGCGCGGCCTGTGTCTCGATAGAACTGGTAGACATTATAAAGACCGGGGCCCGACAGAACGCGCTCCCAACTAACGTGATCCGGGAAGCGCTTCAGCATGTAGTTAAAGAGAGCGACCTCCTCTTCGGAATGAGGAGAGAACGTGCAGTGCCCACCTTCCGAGGCGAAAGGGCGGCGGTTGGCGCCATCCCAAAAAAGCCCGGCCTCGCCTAAGCCCGTACCGGCTGAAATCACGGCGGCGTTGCCATGCTTTTCTTCAACGCCCTCTTGAAGTGTGGTGAGATCCTCGGGACCAAGGGTGGCTACGCCGTAAGCGTTCGCTTCCAGATCGTTGATCAGGACAACCGGCGCCTGGAGTGTTTTCGCCATGGCAGCCGAATCGAGGTGCCAGTCCAGGTTGGTCGGTTTGCCGACCCCATCGACAATAGGGCCGGAGACGCCGAAACAATAGCTTTCCGGCTTCTGATCCTGCTGCAGGAAGGCCGCGACGATCGCTTCCATGGAAGGGAAATCACGACTGTTGAACTCGGCCGAGCGATTGAGCTTGGGCGACGCGGGGCCGCCTGAAAACTCACCCAGACGCGTATGGGTGCCGCCGATATCGCCGGCGACGATCATTTGGTCCAGCGCCTTCCGTCGCGGGCCAGCAAATCGGAGGCTGCTTGTGGTCCCCAGGAACCGGCGGCATAGTTTGGGAAGTCGACAGGCTTTTCGTTGGCCCAATGGTCCAGCACGGGCTGGACGATCTCCCAGCCGGCATTGACGGCAGCCGCGGTTTTGAAGAGCGTTGGGTCGCCGATCATGCAATCGAAGAGAAGCGTTTCGTAACCGGTTTTCGCAGACTTGCCGAAGAAATCGGCATAGGAGAAGTTCATGGAAACCGGCTTCATTTCGATCTCAGGGCCGGGAACTTTGGCTTCGAACTCAAGCGAGATGCCTTCGTTCGGTTGTAGCTGGAGGACGAGTTTGTTCTTGCCGAGTTCTTCCACTGGCGTTTCGCGGAAGAGGTGGAACGGGGCTTGCCGGAACTGGATGGTCATTTCGGTGGTGCGCTGAGCCATCGATTTTCCGGTTCGGAGATAAAACGGCACGCCCGCCCAGCGCCAGTTGTCCATCACCAGTTTCATGGCGACGAAAGTCTCCACGGGGGAGTCTTTGGCGACGCGCTGCTCATCGCGATATGCCGGAATCTGCTTGTCGCCAATTCTACCGGCACCGTATTGCCCGCGGACCACGTTGCGGGAGACCTCGTCCGGGGTGAGTGGCGCGATCGCATGGAGCGCTTTGACCTGTTCCTCGCGAACGGCGTTGGCCTCAAAGGAATTCGGCGGTTCCATGGCGGCAAGCGCGACTAATTGCACAATGTGGTTCGGGACCATATCCCGCAGCGCGCCGGCGGTTTCGTAATAGCCGCCGCGAGTTTCGACACCGACGGTTTCGGCGACGGTGATTTGCACGTGGTCGATATAGCGGCGGTTCCAGACAGGCTCAAAGATGCCGTTGCCGAAACGCAGCACCATAATGTTCTGCACGGTTTCCTTGCCCAGGTAATGATCAATGCGATAAATCTGGTCTTCGGCGAGGACTTCGCTGAGTTCCTTATTGAGTTGGCGGGAGGTGGGGAGGTCTTCGCCGAAGGGCTTTTCGACAATCAGTCTGCGCCAGGCGTGATCGGGCTGTTCTGTAAGTCCGGCGGCTTTGAGTTGCTTCGGGACCTCGGCAAAGAATTCGGGCGCGGTGGCGAGGTAATAAAGATAGTTCCCTGCTTTGCCTTCCAGCTTCTGCTTCAGCTCCTGGTAACCGGGAGGGTTATCGAACGCGGACCGTACATAAAAAAGCCGCGCGGCGATCCATTTGATGATTTCCTGATCGGCATCTTTGCCGACAAATTCGCTCAGGTCATCGGAAATCTTCTTACGGAATCCTTCTTCGCCGCCCACGTCGGTGCGGGCAAAACCGATAACGGAGAAGTCGTCGGGGAGCCGTTTCTCCTTCTTTAGGTTGTAGAGCGAGGGGGCGAGGAGGCGTTTCGTGAGGTCGCCACCCGCTCCGAAGATCACTAGTACGCACGGTTCTGCCGTAGTCGGTCGCATCGAATTTACCTGAGTCCTATTGTCAGACAGAAAGGGGGAAGATTTGCCAATAGCGGGCGAACTTGCAGGCGGGGCGAATCCGCGGGCAATGTGTTAGCTTGTTTATTTACGTCCTGTAGGTTCCTCTAAACGTTCATGCAAGCTACGTTTCACCAGTTGGGCCAAATCGTGTTGAACGGCCTGCCCACATTTTTTTTGATTCTGTTTCTCAATTTTTATTTGAAGCGGATGTTCTTTACTCCGTTGGAACAGACGCTGGCGGAGCGCTATCAAAAGACGGAAGGCGCGCGGATTGCGGCTGACGAGAGCTTAAAGGCAGCCGACCGGCGGATTGAGGAGTACCAGACGGCGCTGCGCAACGCGCGAGGCGAGGTTTACGCCGATCAAGAAGCAGCGCATCGCAAACTGTCCGATGAGCAATCGCTGGCGCTCGAAGCGGCGAAGAAGCATGCCGACGCACTGGTGCAGCGGAACAAGCTGGAGTTGGCGGAAGAGAAAGAGTCCGCATTGGCGACGCTGGCGGGCCGAAGCGACGCGCTGGCCGAGCAAATCGCGCAGACAATTTTGAAAGGAAAAGCCGCTTGACGCCGTTTGGTTTGTTACTGTTGCAGGAAGCTGGGCACGATATGACGCCGTGGTTGTGGGCGAATTTCGTGATTCTTGTGGTCGCGCTGGGGTACCTTTCGAAAAAGTATGGCGCGCCGTTTCTGCAGGCCCGGCAGGAGAACATTTCGAAAGGGATCGCCGACGCTGAGACCAAAAAGACCGAGGCCGACCGGCGAGTGGCGGAAGTGAACCAGAAGCTGGCGACGCTGGATGCGGAAATCGCAAATCTAAAGACGCAGATGCGCGAAGAGCAGGCGCAGGAAGCGAAGCGTCTTGCGGACCGGAATGCAGCGGAGTTGGCCCGGGTTCAACAGCAATCTGAGCAGGAAATGGAGGCCGCGGGAAAGGCGGCTCGGCTTGAGCTGCAGGGCTACGCGGCGAAGCTGGCGCTCGATTTGGCGGAGAAAAAGCTTCGAAGCGGAATGACCGGGGACGCGCAGGATCGGCTGACGCGCGGTTTCGTCGAGAGCTTGCGATGACGCTGACCGCAATTTCGCAGAGGTACGCTAGCGCGTTGGTGGATATTGTCATAAAGAGCCCGAATCCTGAGGAATCTCTGCGGGCGCTTGAGGCGTTTCGCGATCTGGTGGCGGGGTCTGCGGATTTAAGGAATGCGCTGGAAAGTCCAGCGGTGTCACCGGCGAGGAAACGCTCACTGATAGACAATTTGGTGGGCCGCATGGGGATCCCGCGTACCGTTCGCAATTTTTTGTTGGTGCTCAGCGACAAGGGCCGGCTGACTCTATTGGGCGAAGTAACGGAACAATTCGACATTCTGCTGGACCAACGGCTCGGGTTTGAGAGGGCGGAAGTGCGGTCGGCTGCGGAATTGAACAGTGTCGAACGGGACCAGATTGCGCGGGAATTGACCAGGGTCACAGCAAAGCAGGTTCGAACAAAATTTTCGATTGACCCGGAATTGATCGGCGGAGTGGTGGCGCGCGTGGGCTCAACTGTATACGATGGCTCCGTGCGCGGCCAGTTGGCGCAAATGCGCCGGCGATTAGGTTAAAAATTTATGGCTCAGATTCGAGCAGACGAGATAACAGAGATTCTCCGGCAGGAGATTGAGAACTACGAAAGCGCTGTGGACGTGTCCGAAGTCGGGACGGTCATGTCGGTGGGCGATGGCATCGCGCGTATTCATGGCCTGGAACGAGTGATGGCCGGTGAGTTGATCGAATTTCCGCATGGCGTTTCGGGCATCGCGATGAATCTCGAACCGGATCAGGTGGGCGCGGTGCTTTTGGGTGAGCCTACGCTGATTCGCGAAGGCGACGAAGTAAAGCGGACCAATCGAATTATGTCCGTGCCGGTTGGCGATGCGCTGGTAGGCCGCGTGGTGGATGCTCTGGGCAGGCCGATTGACGGTAAGGGCCCGATTCAAACCGACAAGTTCAACCCGATTGAGCGCTTGGCCCCGGGCGTGGTGGACCGGCAGCCGGTAAAGCAGCCAATGCAGACCGGGATCAAAGCTGTAGACGCGATGATTCCGATCGGGCGTGGGCAGCGTGAGCTGATTATCGGAGACCGGCAGACCGGTAAGACCGCGATTGCGATCGACACCATCATCAACCAGAAGGGCGGCGACATGATTTGTATCTATGTCGCGATCGGGCAGAAGAAATCAACCGTGCGCCAGCTGGTGAAGACGCTTGAAGACTACGGCGCGATGGAGTATTCCATCGTGGTTTCCGCGAGCGCGTCGGAACCGGCGCCCATGCAGTATCTGGCACCCTACACGGGCTGCGCGATGGGTGAGTTTTTCCGCGATTCGAAGCGGCACGCGTTGACGATTTACGACGATCTTTCGAAGCATGCAGCGGCGTATCGGGAGATTTCCTTGTTGCTGCGGCGTCCTCCGGGCCGTGAGGCGTTCCCGGGCGACGTGTTCTTCCTGCATAGCCGGTTGCTGGAGCGCGCGGCGAAGCTGAACGATGCGCTGGGCGCGGGTTCGCTGACCTCGCTGCCCTTCATCGAGACACAGGCGGGCGACGTTTCGGCGTACATTCCGACCAACGTCATTTCCATCACCGATGGGCAAATTTATCTGGAAGCGGACTTGTTCAATTCCAATATCCGGCCCGCGATCAACGTCGGTTTGTCGGTGAGCCGCGTGGGTGGAGCGGCGCAGACGGCAGCGATGAAGAAAGTGGCGGGTACGTTGCGGCTGGATTTGGCGCAGTATCGGGAACTGGCTGCGTTTGCGCAATTCGGCAGCGATCTCGATAAGAGTTCGCAGGCGCAGTTGGCGCGCGGCAAGCGGCTGGTGGAAGTCTTGAAGCAGAAGCAGTACGCGCCGATTCCGGTCGAGAAGCAGATTGCGATTGTGTACGCGGGTACGTCGGGCGTGCTGGACGATGTGCCGGTGGAGAACGTGCGCGCCTTCGAGGAGGAGCTTTATAAGTTCCTGGACAATTCGAAGCCCGCGATCCTGGATAGCCTGCGGAAAGGCAAGAAGCTGGATGAGGTGAAGCAGCCTTTGACCGACGCGCTGAAGGAATTCAAAGACCGGTTCATGGCTGATAAAGCAGCGAAGGCTCACGCCTAGGGCGCTGCTCAAATGCCTAGTTTGATCGATATCCGGCGGCGCATCCGCTCCGTCAAGAACACACAGCAGATTACGAAGGCCATGAAGATGGTCTCGGCTGCTAAGCTGCGTCGCGCGCAGGAACGGGTGATTGCGGCGCGGCCTTACTCCGCCATGATGAAGCAGATGATGGCGGACCTTGCGAATGGCGCGACGTCCGACGAGAATGCAGCCGCAAGCGCGATGCTGGCGCGGCGGGAAGAAAAGCGCATTCAATTGATCCTTCTGACCACCGATAAAGGTCTGGCCGGTGCGTTCAATTCAAACCTGGTGAAGGCCGCCGGCAAGTTCCTGCAAGAGAAGCAGGGCGCGCAGGTGGAGTTCGTGCTGGCGGGGCGCAAAGGCCGCGATGCGTTTCGCCGCCGTGGCGCTGCAATCACAGCTGAGCATATCAATCTGCTCAACAAGATCGAATACAAAGACGCCGCGGAGATTGCGCGGGCGGTGATAGAACGCTACGAGAAAGGCGATATCGACGCGATTTATCTGCTGAACAACGAATTCAAGAGCGTGATGTCGCAGGTGATTTCCGTGCAGCGCCTCTTGCCAGTGGAGCTTCCTGAGCAGGCCGAACCGCGTGATTATATTTTTGAGCAACCCCCGCTCGAAATGCTGGAGCGGCTACTGCCCCGTTATATCGAAGTGGAAGTTTATCGCGGGCTGCTGGAGACTGCCGCGGCCGAACATGCGGCGCGTATGACCGCGATGGATGCGGCCGCGTCGAACGCCGGGGAAGTGATCCAGACCCTTACTCTCAACATGAACCGCGTGCGCCAGGCTGCGATCACGCGTGAAATTATCGAAGTCGTCAGCGGCGCCAGCGTCGGCGCATAAGAAAGCATATGACCCCAACAGAAACTGAAGTGAAAGTGATTGTCGGAAAAGTGGTGCAGGTCTCCGGGCCCGCGGTGGACGTTGAATTTCCCGAGGGGGACATTCCGGAGATTCATACCGCGATTGTGATTACGAGCGAAGGCTTCAACGTTCCGAACCCGATTCACATTACTTGCGAAGCGGCGCAGCATATCGGTGAAGGGCGCGTGCGTACCATCGCAATGCAGCCGACCGAAGGTTTGGTGCGCGGCATGAAGGCGACCAGCCTGGGTGTGCCGATTACGGTGCCGGTGGGGCGCGCGACTTTAGGCCGCGTGTTGAACGTGTTGGGCGAGCCTGTGGATCAGCGTGGCGAAGTGAAGAGCGACACGCATATGCCGATTCATCGCGAGGCCCCGACCTACGAGGAGCAGGCGACGGGACTCGAGATGTTCGAGACCGGCATCAAAGTAATCGATCTGTTGGAGCCGTATTTGCGCGGTGGAAAGATCGGCCTCTTCGGCGGCGCGGGCGTGGGCAAGACAGTCATCATTCAGGAGCTGATCAACAATCTGGCGATGAAGCATGGCGGCGTTTCCGTGTTTGCCGGGGTGGGCGAGCGAACGCGCGAAGGCAACGATTTGTGGCTCGAGTTTCAGGAGTCGGGCGTCATTAATGAGCACGATCTGGCGAAGAGCAAGGTTGCGCTGGTGTACGGGCAGATGACGGAGCCGCCGGGCGCGCGATTGCGTGTGGGTTTGACCGGCTTGACCGTGGCTGAATACTTCCGCGACGTAGAAGGGCAGGACGTGTTGCTGTTTGTCGACAACATCTTCCGGTTTACCCAGGCAGGTTCAGAAGTCTCGGCGCTCCTGGGGCGCATGCCTTCGGCGGTGGGTTACCAGCCGAATCTGGCGACGGAGATGGGCGAACTGCAGGAGCGGATTACCTCCACGAACAAGGGTTCGATTACGTCCGTGCAGGCCATCTATGTGCCGGCCGACGATTACACCGATCCCGCACCGGCAACGGCGTTCGCGCACTTGGATGCGACGACCAATCTGTCACGCGCGATTTCGGAGTTGGGGATCTATCCCGCGGTCGATCCGCTGGCCTCCACGTCGCGGATTTTGGATCCGAGGATCATCGGCGACGATCATTACGATGTCGCGCAGCAGGTGAAGGGCGTGTTGCAGCGGTATAAGGATCTGCAGGATATCATCGCGATTCTGGGTATCGATGAGTTGTCCGACGAAGACAAGCAGACAGTAAACCGGGCCCGGCGTATCCAGAAGTTTCTGTCGCAGCCGTTCCATGTGGCGGAGCAGTTTACTGGGCTGCCGGGCAAGTACGTGAAGTTAGAGGACACAATCCGGTCCTTCAAGGAAGTACTCGCTGGCAAGCATGACGACGTGCCGGAGCAGGCTTTTTATCTGGTAGGCACGATCGACGACGTAATAGAAAAAGCGAAGACGTTGAAAGAAAGCAATGGCTGAGCTGATGCTCGAAATCGCGACGCCGGAGCGGCTGCTGTTTTCAGGGCAGGTGAGCGAGGCAGAGGTGCCGGGGCGCGATGGATATATTGGGGTGCTGCCGGGACATGCACCGCTGATCTCGGAGCTGGCGCCTGGCGTATTGCGCTATGTGCAGAATGGCGCGACGGTGAATCTTTCGGTACTGGGCGGATTCGTCGAAATTTTGGACGATCACGTTCGCGTGCTGGCCGATGCGGCGATGCGCAAGGAAGAGATCAATCTGGAAGATGCCCGGGCCAGCCTGAAGCGCGCGCAGGACGTGATGAGCAACCCTTCCGATATCGACCCCGCGCAGGCGCTTGAAGATTCACTGAAGGCGCAAGCTTTGATCGATACTGCGGGCCGGTAGAGCCAGAGAAGTACGTGGATTCTCCGCCTTTTCGTTTTGCCATCAGCGCCACCTTCACGGCGGAACCGCTGGAGCCGGTGATCCGTTTTTGGGAGCGGAAGCTCGGCGCCAACTTTGAGGTCCGTTTCGCCGGCTACAACCAGGTGCAGCAGACGCTGGCACAGTTGTCGAGCGAATTCAACGTCAATCGGCATGGCATGAACGTGGTACTCGCGCGTCTTGAGGATCTGGGAGAGGCTTCCCGGCGCGAGGAAAACTTCAGGGCCTTGGTGGCGGCGGTCGAGGCCGCGAGGGAGCATTCCCCGGTGCCATTGGTCTTGCACGTGTGTCCACCCGCGCCTTCGTTCGTCTCGCCTCTGCAGGTGGAACAGGTTGCGGATTACGCGCTTGAGCAGGGCGAAAAATTGGGTCGCATTCCCTATACGGACCTTTATTTCTGCGCATTGGGAACGGCAATAGTCCGGTATGCGGATGCGCTGACGCGAGCTCCGTTCAAAGTGATCGCGCTCGATTGCGACAACACTCTGTGGCGCGGAATCTGCGGTGAAGATGAAGACGTGGTTCCCGATACCGCCTTGCAGCAATTCATGGTGAAGCAGCACGAAGCTGGAATGCTTTTGGTGATGGCGAGCAAGAACAATGAGCAAGATGTTCTGGACGTGTTTGCCCGCCATCCGGAGATGCCGTTGCAGCTTCGTCACTTCGCGGCCTGGCGGCTGAATTGGGATTCGAAGGCGGTGAATCTAAGGTCGATGGCGGAAGAACTGTCGCTGGGCCTCGACAGTTTTCTCTTTGTCGATGACAATCCCAAGGAAACCGCAGAGGTAGCGGAGAGCGTTCCGGAGGTGGCAGTTCTTACGCTGCCTCTTGATTTGGAGCAGGTGTGGGCGTTCGATCATGTGTCGGTGACGGACGAAGACCGGAAGCGGAATGCGTCGGTCGAGCAGGCGCGGGACTTCGGGCGCGAGTTAAAACAGGCGGCAAGCTTAAAGCACTTTCTGGACACGTTGGAGCTGCGGCTTACGTTCGGGGAAGCTACGCCGGAGAGGCTGCCGCGTATCGCGCAGCTGACGCAGCGAACGAATCAGTTCAACTTTACGGGCGTTCGCAGAACAGAAGCCGAACTGGCACGGGCGGATTTGGAGTGCCTGACCGTCGAGGTGAGTGATCGCTTCGGAGATTATGGACTCACGGGCGCGGTGCTCTATCGTGTCTCCGGCGGCGAGTTAACCATCGACACCTTCGTGCTGAGTTGCCGCGTGTTGGGGCGTGGCGTGGAGCATCGGGTGATGGCGCGCTTGGGGTCTGAGGCGCTGAGCAGGGGCGCTACGCTGGTGAAACTGCCTTTCATCGAGACGGCAAAGAACGTTCCGGCGAAGCAGTTTTGGGAGAGCCTTGGCGGCAGTACGCTGGATGCCCGGAACTTAGTGGCCCTGCATCCATGAGGCACAACTATCAGGAGCTCGCGCTGAGCGCACAACAAGTGTTGGATGCCCTGCGCGGGAGCGGCGCGACGGCTGATGCGCAGAATACCGTGACCGAGCAGCGCGTCGCGAACATTTGGGCGGCGCTGCTGGGCACGACTCAGATTCGAGCGACCGATAACTTTTTCGATCTGGGCGGGCATTCGCTCCTGATGGTCCAGATGGTGCTGCGGATTCGAGAAGCGTTCGGCGTGGAGCTGACCGTGGACGATGTCTATTCAGCAACGCTGACGTTGAGCGATCTGGCACGCAAGATCGACAGCGGCTCGACGGGCGACTACGATGCGCTGCTGCGAGAGATTGAAGCGATGCCGGATGATGAAGTGACACGGCTCTTGAATGAGAATTCTTCTCACGGCTAATGCTTCTTACGCGCCGCCCAGGGGTGGGGCGACGCGGAGCAATCTGGTGTGGCTTCGGGAGTTGGTGAGTGGGGGACATCAGGTTCGCGTGCTGTGCGCGGCTTGGGGCGACGTGGCCGAAACCGTAGTGGATGGAATCGCCGTTCGGAGCGTGAAGAACCTGGCCCTGCACACGGGGGTGCTGGCGGACGAGATTCGCGCGTTTCGGCCGGATTTGGTGCTGGTGTCGTCCGAAGATCTCAGCCATCGGCTGGTGCGGGAGGCAGCGCGGTTGTCGAAGGTGATCTATCTTGCGCATACGCCGCAATTTTTTCCGTTCGGGCCGGAGAGCTGGAACGCGAATGCGGAGGCGAGCAAAGCGATTCGAAGCGCGGCGGCCGTAGTGGCCATCGGGAAGCACATGGCGGGCTATATCGAACAGCACGCGGGAATGAAGGCGACTGTCATTCACCCGCCGATCTACGGCGATGCACCGTTTCCGCAATTCGGCGACTTTGAATCCGGTGATGTGCTGATGATCAATCCTTGCGCGGTGAAGGGGATCAGTATTTTCTTGGGCCTTGCGGAGTTGCTTCCGCATCAGCAATTCACGGCATTAACAGGATGGGGAACTACACAGGAGGACCGGCGGCGCTTAGCGGCACTGCCCAACGTTCGCGTGCTCGGGAGCGTGGGCCGCATCGATGAAGTTTTGCGCGGCGCGCGCTTGCTGCTGATGCCCTCACTTTGGTACGAGGGCTTCGGTTTGATTGCCATGGAGGCGATGTTGCGGGGGTTGCCGGTTGTGGCGAGCGACTCCGGCGGTCTGAAAGAGGCGAAGGCCGGGACGGATTTCGTGATTCCGGTGAACGCGATTGCGCGGTATCTTCCGGAGTTCGATGAAGTTCACATGCCGGTGCCGGTGCTGCCGGAACAGGCAGTGGAACCTTGGGTGGCAGCTTTGCGCCAACTGTCGACGGAGAACGTTGTCTATGAGCGTGAGGCGGAGCACAGCCGCGCGCATGCGCTGGACTTTGTTGCGCGGCTGGAGCCAGGCGCTCTTACCCGACTATGCGAATCCTGTTAGCGCACAACTCCCTGTACTTCCCTTCGCACGGGGGCGGCGACAAGAGTAACCGGCTTCTGATGGAGGCGCTGGCGGCCAAGGGCCACACCGTGCGCGTCGTGGCGCGCATGGAAGAGTTCGGCGAGGCGGCTCATCAGCAGTTAATCAGTAATCTGGCGGAACGGGGCGTCGCGTTTGTGGAAACCGGGGAGGCCGTAGAATTTACACTCAAGGGCGTGGATGTGCGCACCCTGACACGTTCGACGCACCTGATGGCCTATTTTGCAATGCACATCAAGGAGTTCGAGCCGGACGTGATCGTAACGTCCACTGACGATCCAGCGCAGTTGCTGTTCAGTGTGGCGATTCGGTCGAAAGCGCGTGTCGTATATCTGGTGAGAGCAACCATTGCGACACCATTCGGGCCCGATAGTTCGATGCCGAATGCGGAGCGCGCCACCACGCTACGGCAGGCGGATGGCGTGGTAGGCGTGAGCGAATACGTCGCGCAATATGCTCGCCAGTGGGGTGGGCTTGACGCTGTCCACGTGCCAATCTCGTTGATGGAACAGGGCGCCTCGGATTCGTTAGGGCGCTTTGAGAATCAGTACGTAACGATGGTGAACCCTTGCGCGGTGAAGGGGATCTCAATCTTTCTCGCTCTGGCGGAACGTATGCCCGAGTTGGAGTTCGCTGCCGTTCCCACATGGGGCACCACACCGGAAGAGATGGAGCAGCTTCGAAATCTGCCGAACGTGACGTTGCTGCCGCCGGTCGATGACATAGCGGAAATCTTGCGGCAAACGCGTGTGATGCTGGTGCCCTCCGTATGGGCGGAGGCCCGGTCACGCATGGTGATGGAGGCAATGTTGCGGGGGATCCCGGTGATGGCGAGCGATGTCGGCGGCTTGCATGAAGCCAAGCTGGGGGTCCCGTATCTGCTGCCGGTAAACCCGATTGTGCAATATCATGCGGCGCTGGATCGCAACATGGTGCCAATTGCTGACGTGCCGGCGCAGGATGTAGCGCCTTGGGTTGAGGCGCTTCGGCGGCTGACGAGCGATGAACAGCACTGGGAGGCGATTGCATCCGCATCGCGCGAGGCGGCGCTGGTCTATCTGAAAACTCTTACCGTGGACCGGTTCGAGACTTACCTGGAGACTCTGATTCAGAAGCCGAAGAAGCAGATCACCGCTGCGCTTTCTGAAGATAAGAGGCGGCTCCTGGCGTTGCGTTTGAGACAGCGTTCGTGGTTCCCGAAGTGTACGCCGGATGAGCGGCCCCGTTTGTTTTGTTTTCCGCATGCCGGCGCTGGGGCGTTGGTCTATCGAGATTGGGCAGTGCCCGGATTTGCGATTTGTGCGGCACAACTGCCGGGCCGGGAAGATCGTGCGGCAGAAACGCCTTTCGTCAGAATGGAAGATTTGATCGCGGAGCTTATGGGAGCAATCCGGCCCTTGGTGCAGGGAGAGTTCGTCTTGTTCGGACACAGCATGGGTGCCGGGATTGCGTTTGAACTCGCGCGCGCGCTGCGTCGCGCCAAGGCTCCGCTGCCTCGAGCTTTGGTTCTCTCGGGAGCACGCGCGCCTCAGTACCGGTTACATCGCACGCCGCCGGTCGAACTCTCCGATGCGGAACTGGCCAAGCGCGTTCATGCTTCAGGTATAGCGCTGCTTCGGGCGGATTTGAAGCTCTATAACGACTACACCTATACGGAAGAAGCTCCGCTGCCGATCCCGATTTTTGCTTATGGGTCGGAAGGCGAGCCGGTAGACGAGTGGCGCGTGCAGACGTCGGCATCCTTCAAGTCGCGGACGTTTCCCGGAGGGCACTTTCCTCCTCGAGAACTTCTGCTTGCCGCTCTGGCGGAAGATTTGAATCGTCTGTAATCGGCGGCTCGACGATCTTGCCACGCTTGTCGGCCCACCACCAAAACAGCGAAGTCGAAGCGCTGAAGCAGCCGGCAATCACTCCCACGGAGCGGATGGAGATAAAGTCCGTCGCCACGCTTGCCAGCGCTACGGAAACCATCATGGTTCCGTTCAGCATCATGTCGGTCAGAGAGAAAATGCGGCCGCGGAGTCGGTCCGGCACATGGGTCAGAAGTACGGTCCGGTTAAGCACGTTGTTCGAACCCATGGCAATGCGGGACACTCCGATGCAGAGCGACGCGAGTTCGATGGTGGGCATCAGCGCGTAAAGAATATACATGGCGCCGTGGATGAAATAGCCGATGCTGATGGCCTTTTTGTATCCGGCGAAGCCGAAGCGCTGACCGAAGCTATGGGCGAGGACGCCGCCGATGACGAGTCCCAACCCGGCAGCGCCCCAGATGATGCCGATACCCGCGGGGCCGCGTTTGAAAACGATTTCGCCAAAGAGCGTGAAGAGCACCTGCGCCGCGCCGCCTCCGCTGGCCCAACCCACGTAAGACATTGCAACGGCAAAGATCAGGGGAGTGGCGCGCATATAAGAGACGCTCTCGCGAAAGTCGGCGAAGAATGCATGGGCGTGATGCTTGGCAACATCCTTGGCGATGTCGGTGCGGGTAGCGCGGAAGTGACCATCAGGCGAGCGGAGCAGGTAGATGGCGCCGGCGCTGAGAACGAAAGATGCCGCGTTGACGACGAACGCCCATTCGTACCCGAACTGCATCGTGGCAGCCCCGCCGAGGAAGGTGCCGATCGTGAGCGTGATCCAGGACGTGGTTTGCGTGACGGCGTTCGCGGCGTGGAGCTGTTCGGGGGAAGTGATCCGGGGCAGGATAGCGGAGCGTCCACTGGTGAAGAAGGGGGACGCGAACGTGAGCAGGCCGCTTAAAGCGTAAAGGAGCCAGCGTTGGTGGTGCGTCAGGATCAGGATAAAGCCGAGCGCGATGACGAAGCGGAAAAGGTCGCTCGCGATCATGATCTTGCGGCGATCGAAGCGATCCAGCAGCACACCCGAGAGCGGACCGGCGAGCATAGCGGGCAGGGCGCGCGCGATCATGACGCCCCCCACGGCGACTCCGGAACCGGTCACATGGAGTGCTAAGCTAAGCACGGCAACGCTGTTGAAATGGTCGCCGACTTCGCTGACGATTTGCCCGAGCCAGGTACACCGGTAATTGGGGTTATCGCGAAGTAAAGATATGAATCCGGACACTAGAAAAATGAAAACCTTACTGCTTTGCGCGATTCTGAGTACCGCGGTATCCGCTCAACAACACGGCGGCAAGGACCGCACATTAGGTTATGATGACACGCCCTATCTGCCGGGCGGGAAGTGGCGCGTTCACGATGTGAACCGGCCGCGTCCGGAAGTGATTACACCGGGGGTGGGGACAGCGCCGCCTTCCGACGC
Organism: Bryobacterales bacterium; assembly: GCA_963795835.1. Lineage (GTDB taxonomy): Bacteria > Acidobacteriota > Terriglobia > Bryobacterales > Bryobacteraceae > JALYXI01. The sequence goes on from CAWCJC010000009.1 coordinate 292,683, forward strand.
GATCGTGCTCTTCGATGGGAAGGATCTTTCGAAGTGGACGACGCACATCCGAGGCAAGGAAGTGGAGCCGAAGTGGAATGTTCGCGATGGGTACGTCGAGGCGGTAGACGGCACGGGCGGGCTCGATACGCGCGAGGCGTTCGGCGATATTCAGTTGCATATCGAATGGGCCACGCCGGCGAAGGTGGAGCATTCACAGCCAGGACCGGGGAAATAGCGGAATTTTGCTGATGGGGCGGTATGAGGTGCAGGTACTCGATTCTTACGAGAACCCCACGTACGCGGATGGGCAGGCTGCGGCGATCTATGGGCAGTTCCCGCCGCCGGTGAATGCTTCGCGCAAGCCGGGGGAATGGCAGACCTATGACATTGTGTTCGAAGCGCCGAAGTTTGAAGGGGAAAAACTGATGAAGCCGGCCTATGTGACGGTGTTTCAGAACAACGTGTTGATGCACAACCGGCAGGAGTTGTTGGGCGACACGCCGCACGCGAAGCTGGGGGTTTACAAAGCGCACCCGGCGGAGTTGCCGCTTCAATTGCAGAACCACCACACGGCGGTGCGGTACAGAAATATCTGGGTGAGAAAGTTAAACGGGGCGGAGCATGTTGAGGTAGCAGCATTAGCTGTTGAAGTGACTACCCGGGTCGCCCGAATGCTATGACGAAGTAGTTCGCGGGGCCGTCTCCTACGTTCTTCCAACCGTGTTCTTCATTCGATGCGACGTAGGCAACGCCGCCCGGGCCTAGGCGCGTGACTTTGTCGAGAATGGTAACTTCGATGGTCCCTTTCTGGACCATGACCATTTCTTCATGCTCGTGGTGATGTGGGGCGTGGGGGGCCATGCCTACGCCGAGCTCGGTTTCGTGTATGTCGAAGTGATAGCCAGTGTGGGTGTGGGCGTCCATCACCTGACGGCCTTTGTTGGTGCCGGTGGCTTTGACCGGAAGAGAATCAAAAGGGAGAGCTTGGGAAGGTGTGGGGGTCTTTTTCGCGTCTTGGGCTTCGGCTAGCGCTGCTAGCAGAAATGGCAGATTTCGTCTGGTTAGCGTCATAGGTTTTGGATTCATTGTTACAATCTCTTTAATTATGAAACGTCTCGCTCTGCTGCTTCTCTTAGGCGCCTCTGTTTCCCTCGCTCAAACAATCACCGGCACAATCAACGGCACAGTCACCGACCCTTCAGGTGGCGCAGTTACCAGTGCCAAAATCACCGCCCGCAACGTCGCGACTAACCTGACAAACCAAGCCGACGTGAATGGCTCCGGGAATTACAATCTGCTCTTCCTGCCCGTTGGCCAGTATCTGGTAACTGCGGAGGCCGCTGGATTTAAGAAATCCGTAATCGGTCCGGTGACGCTGGAGGTGGATCAGATTGCCCGGGTCGACATTCAGTTACAGGTGGGCGCGACGACGGATTCGGTGGAGGTTTCGGCGCAGGCAGCAATTCTGCAAACGGAATCGGCTACGACCGGTGACACGATCACCGGCAAGACCGTGACTGAGATCCCGTTAAAGGGGAGAAACTTTGCGACGGTGACGCTGTTGGTTCCGGGCGCCATCAATCCGAATACGTCGAATTTTACAGGGATCGGGCGGAACACCAGCGGCGGGCGGCCTTATGTAAACGGCAATCGCGAGCAGAGCAATAACTTCCTGCTGGACGGGCAGGAGTTTAACGATTCCATCGATAACCTGATCGGTTACAACCCCAATCCGGATGCGCTGGAAGAGGTGAAGGTGCAGACGGGCAATACGGGCGCGGAGTTCGGGAACGCGAATGGCGCGATCGTCAACATGGCGACGAAGAGCGGAACGAATCAGTATCACGGGAATGTGTTCGAGTTTATTCAGAACGATAAGTTGAACGCGAACGGTTTTTTCAACAATCGGTCCAGCATTGCTCGTTCGGCGTTCAAACGGAATATTTACGGTGGTACATTCGGCGGACCCATCAAGAAAGACAAGCTCTTTTTCTTTGTGGACTATCAGGGTGCGAAGGACAGATCGGAAGGACCAACCAGCACGACCGTGGCACCGCTTGCCTTTCGGAGCGGGAATCTTTCGTCTATTTCGCGCCCGATTATCGATCCCACCACCGGCGTTCAGTTTCCTGGCAATATCATTCCTGCCAGCCGGATTGTGAATCCGGTTGCCAAAGCTCTGTTCGCGAATGCTTCTTACTATCCACTGCCGAACAATAACGGGGTGGGGGCGCTGGGGCTCACGAATAATTATCTGGCTACCAACGCGAGCGGCGTGAATAACGATCAGGGCGACGCGAAAATCGATTACCGATTCAGCCCGAAAGACAATGTAAGCGGTCGCTTCACGATTGGGCGCGCATATAATTTGCCGTTTCGCGTCGCGCTTCCTACGACGATCGGAACGACGAGCGCTTATCCCACGACCGGTGGCGTGATTACCTGGACCCGCGTCATATCTCCCAGCATCGTGAATGAGGCGCGGGTGGCGTTCAATCGGATTCGGCTTACGGATACCGTTGTCGATATCTTCGGCAGCTTCGGGTTGACGGGAAATTCGAAGTTAGGGATTCCCGGCGGGCAGCCCGTTCCCGGCATCAGCAATGTGACGTTCGGAGGGACGGAAGGCATTTCCTCGATCGGGAGCATTGGGCTGGGGAACGACAGCATTACGAATGAGTTTCAGTACGCGGATAACTTTACGAAGCAACTCGGCCGGCATGTTTTGAAGTTCGGAGGACAGGCCGCGCGCTATCAGCAGAACCGGTATTACTCAGGGAACAACGGGCAATTAGGAACGTTCACTTATGACGGCCGGTATACAGGTTCAAGCTTCGCCGATTTTCTGTTGGACGACTTGGGCGCCAGCGGACGAGGGAGCGTGACGGGCAAATGGGGACATCGGCAATGGCGCGACGGGTTGTTTGCGCAAGATGACTTCAAGGTAACTTCGAATCTCACGTTGAACCTTGGGCTGCGTTGGGAATATACGCAGCCGGTGTATGAGGTTGCCAATCGACAAGTAAACGTCAACATCTATACCGGCGCAGTTTCACAGGCGGGCGTGAATGGGGCGAGCCGTGCTTTGTTCAACCCCTACTACAAGCAGTTCGAGCCGAAGCTCGGGTTTGCGTGGTCGCCGGAGTTTTTTGGCAAGAAGAAGTTTGTGGTGCGTGGCGGCTACGGAATTACCAGCTTTCTTGGAGGGAACGGGAGCCAATTTGCGGTTGACGTTGAATCCGCCGTTCTTCTTTGAGTCGGATGTGTCTTATCCGACCGGAGCGCCGGGAACGATCGCGAGCGGGTTCACGGGATTGATTGCGCGGAATACTTTGTTCGGGCAAATTCGCGCATGGAATCCGGACCTGCGGCCTGCTTTCATTCAGCAATACAACTTCACGACGGAGTATGAGATCTCCGGGCTCCACTTCTTTGACAGTCGCGTATGTGGGGCAGAAGGGTACGCATCTGGTGGACCCTCGCGAGGGCAATCAGGCAATAATTCCTTCGGCGACGAACCTACAGGCAAACCGGCCTCTGAACGGTGTGCTGCCGAACGTCACGAGTATCAGCTACACGGATTCCAGTGCAACGATGAACTACAACGCTCTGCAAGCGAGCGTGCGGAAGCGGTATTCCCGCGGTCTGGAATTCCTGGCCTCCTATACTTTCAGCCGGACGATGAGCGACAACCTGGGGTATTACGGGTCGGACGGCGTGGATGGGCAGAGCGCCTATTGGCAGAACGCCTATGACCGTCGTGGAGATTACGGGCCGGCGTTCTTCGATGCCAAACACAACTTCGTGTTTTCTGGGTCTTACGATTTGCCCTTTGGACGCGGGCGAACTTATGGCTCGAACTGGAATCGCCTGGCCGATTCTGCGTTGGGTGGCTGGATTTTAGGAACCATCTATAGCGTGCATTCCGGTTTCCCTATCACCTTGACTTCACCGAACAATTCGAACGTCGGAGCAAGAACGGCGCGGGCCAATCATTACCGGCCCTTGAATATCGTGAATCAAACTTTCGAACACTGGTTCGGGACCGATCCTTCGGCCGTGCCTTGCGCTTCAAACGTGAATAACGGCGTTTGCGCTTACGGCGTAGAGAACACGAACCAGTTCGGCAATACGGGGATTGCGACGGAGCGCGCTCCTTCGTTCTCAAACGTGGATCTGACGTTGAGCAAGCGCTTCAACATAACCGAATCGCGGTACTTCGCGATACGCGCGGATTTCTTCAATGCATTCAACGGCGTCAGTTTCAATGCTCCGGACCGCACGACGAACTCGAGCACGTTTGGGTTGATCACAAGCCAGATCAATCAGCCTCGTAATATACAATTGGCTTTTAAGTTCTTCTTCTGATGCAACGGCGTACATTACTGCAACTTCCTGCTGCGGCGATCCCCGCGGCTCTGCTGGGTAAGGAGCAGGAACCGCTTTACAAGATCGTCAGCCGCCATCAGGCTACCGGTTCAGGGATGCCGGGACGGTATCCAGGTCGGGTGGTGTCGGTGCATTCGCCGACTTGTATCGATGAACTTTCAGGCGCGATCGATCAGAACGCCGTAAACGGCATGATCAAGGCGGGGATGAACGCCCTGGCCGGCACGACGGATGCGCGCGAGGCTTGGGCTGGGTTTTTCAAGCCTGGAGATCGCGTCGGAATCAAGGTGAATTGTTCCGGCGCGCCCCAGGTTTGTTCACGTCCGGAGATTGTGGGGGAGATTGTGCGGAGCCTTATCGCCGTAGGGCTGCCGCCAGGGAATATTTCGATTTACGAGCGCTTTCTGGACCAGATTGTTTCCGTGCATTATGAGCAATTCGTTCCGCCCGGCGTCAACGTGACGGCAGTGGAGGTGCAGCGGAAATCGATTCTGCATTACGATCCGCATGTGTATGTGGAGGCGAACTTCTTTGGGGAGGAAGATACGCGCTCCAATATGGTGCGGATGGTGACGGAGCGGTTCGACAAGATCATCAACGTGCCGAACATGAAAGATCATGGCGCGGCGGGTGTTACGGGCTGCTTGAAGAACATCGCTTACGGAAATTTCTCGAACGTAGCGCGATCCCATTACCGGGAGAAGACCAATACGAAGACGTTCATCGGGACGTTGGCTTCTGTTGAGCCGCTTCGTTCGAAAACTGTACTCAACGTAATGGATGGGCTTCGCGGTGTCTGGCACGGCGGTCCATTTGTACGCGATGCGAAGTTTACGTTTTTCCCGAAAGAGATCAAATTCGGGACGGATCCGGTGGCGATGGACCGGTTGCTTATCGATATCGTCGAGGCCGAGCGGGAGCGCAATGGGGCGGTTTCAGTTTGGGATCGCGGGATGGAGTATGTGGGGCACGCGCCGATGGACCCCAACAAGAATCTGTTTATCCGCGAACCGGGGCATATCGAGTATGCGGGCACGCGCGGGCTGGGAACCTACGAGAAGAAGCAGATCCGCGAGACTGTCTTGCACGTTGCATGATTGCCGCGCTGCTCACGATTCATCTGTTAAGTGGGCTTGCGCCTGAGGGTGCGAAAGAGATTGAGGCCCCGGGCGTGGATTATCGTGTGGCTACCGCCGGTGCGACTGCCGCGCCTTGGGTAACGGCGAATGGCTGGCAATTTTTGCGCGATCCGGATGCGAAATTCGTTAGCCATGCGGCAGGAGCGGTGCTGCCTCTCGCCATGATTGAGGCTTTCGCGTGGCACGGGAACGTGTGGTTTCAGGTCAGCGATCCGGACAAAGCGGCTTTCGAGGAGACGCTCGCCTTCTTGCAAGCGGTGCCGCCGTTCGATGCGAAGTTGCGGGCGCAGATCGGCGTGGAAGATGACGGCACGGAGCAGGCCGGAGAAGCTCTCAAGCTTTTGGTGCGGCGGAATCTAATGGCTGGGCCGCTGCGCGGTCAGGCGGAGCTGGCGGTGAAACCGGAGACGGCGAATCCGGCGGCGTTTGCGGCGAGTGTCCGGAAGCAGTTGGGGGACGAGCATCGCCTGTTGCGGGTGTACGGAAGCGATGTCGTGCTGGGAGCACTGGAAGGCGACGCGAATCACACGCGGGTGCATCTGGTGAACTACTCGAACCGCGATGTACACGGCGCACGAATTCGGGTACTGGGGAAGTTTTCCGTGGCGAAAGTAATGGCGTTCGGGCAGCCCGAACTTGTTCTCAAAGACGTAACACAAACGGAAGGTGGAATGGAGTTTACGATTCCGATACTCACCCGTTACGCGGTTCTTGATTTAACCCAGTAACCACCGCCCTCCGAGTTCGTGCGCGGTCTCTTACTTCGACTTTCCGGAAGTGGGGCGGCCTCGCGCTTCGCTGCTGATGGTGCCGTCCCATCTGGTGTCGCCTTGCGGGCCATAATGCGCGGGCAGCTTGTCCCAATCTTCGCGGGTGAGGGCGTTAAGATCGTAGACAACCTTGCCGTCGCGGAGGGTTAGCTCACAGACCAGTTTTTTCTTTGCGTTGAGGCGTGCGCCGTAGTGATCGGCTAAGCCGAAGTTACCTTCGGCGACGCTGAGTACCGTGACATCGGCGGGGGAGCCCACGGACAGATTGCCCAACTCTTCGCGCTTGATTTCCTTCGCCGGATTCCAGGTTGAGGCCGCGATTACATCCGGCAGAGGCATGCCCATGGCAAGGAACTTAGTGGCGACGTTGAGCATGTCTTTCATCGCGCCATTCATGCTCGAAATATGAAGGTCGGTGGAGATGGAATCCGGCCAGAAGTGCTGTTTCATGAGCGGGATGGCGATGCGGAAAACAAAACTGCCGCCGCCGTGACCGACGTCGTAAATCACACCGCGCTTGCGGCCTTCGAGCATGCCCGCGCCAGGTTTGCCATCGTCGGTGAGTTCGCCTCGCAGGCCGGAGTAGGCGTGGGTGTAAATGTCACCGGGACGGAGTTTTTCTTCAAGCAGTTGGCTTAAGGGGCGGCTCTCGGGGTGGTTGGTGCCGAAATCGATCATCACGGGAATATTGGCTTTGGTCCCGGCTTGAACGGCGCGTTCGACGGGGGTCCATTCGGGGCCTGAGTAGTGGGCGCATTTCACGCCGACTACGGTCGCTTTGTTCGCCAGCGCAGCTTTGGCGGTGGCATCGGCATCCATGTCGTTCAGGTCGTTTTCGAATTTGCCGCCGCGCATGCCGTTCCCAACGATATTGAGGAAAACCAGGACGCGTGTGCGGGAGCGGGAGATGACGTGCTCGTAAAAATCGGGGTAATTGCGCCAGCCGGAGCAGCCCGCGTCGGCTACGGTAGTGACTCCTGAGCGGAACGTAAAGCCATCTGGATAGACGCTGTTATCGCCCGCATAGGAGTTGCGTTCGCCCGTGCTTGCGTAGACGTGGACATGGATATCCACCAGACCGGGCGTGACGTAGAGGCCCTTGACGTCGACCGATTTGCGGGCTCGCTTAGGATCGATGTTTTGGGCTACTGCGGCGATCTTGCCATCGGCAATGGCTACGTCCCGAATAGCGTTGATTTTGTTCTTGGCGTCAATCACAGTGCCGTTGCGGAGTAAGATATCGTAATCCTGCGCTTGGGCGGTCAGTGCGACGAGAAGCAGGGGAATGAATTTCAACATGGGTAAGGAGTTAGTTTATGTCTAATGTAAATCGACGGAAGTTTGTTTTGGGTGCAGCGGCGGTTGCCGCGCCTTTAGAAGCCGCTTCAGAGAAGGTGGCGAAGAAAGTGGTTTGGGCCAACGGAAAAAAGCCTGAGGGCCAACAGATGTTCAGCCCGGTAACTACTTTTGGGGATTTGGTCTTTTTGTCGGGCATCGGGGCGCATACGCCTGGAGACATCAAGGCGCATACCACCATCGTGCTGGAGCAGTTGGCGGCGCGCTTGAAGGATGCGGGTTCGTCCATGGAAAAGGTGTTGAAGGTGAATGTGTATCTGGCGAACTCGGCCGATTTTGCGGGAATGAACGAGGTGTTCAAGGGCAAATTTGGAGCGGAGCCGCCGGTGCGGACTACCATTGCGGCGGCTTGGCTTCCAGGAGATTCGCTGGTTGAGATCGATTGCATCGCTTGTAAATAGTTAGAACAAGATCTTCGCGCCTAGCTGCACCTGCCGATTGTTGTTGGCCGTAGAAGTGATGCTGCCGAAACTGGACGTGTTGAACGTTGAGTTCGGGTTGCTGAAGCCGGGAGTGTTGGTCAGGTTGAACGCTTCGCCACGGACTTGCAGGTTGAAGCGTTCGGTGACGTGGAAGTTCTTGAAGAGCGAGAAATCTACGTTGACCAGGCCTGGTCCTCTTAAGATGTTCCGGCCCGCGTTGCCGTAGGTATAGGGCGTGGGGAGCGCGAAAGCGCTGGCGTCGATGCAGTTGGTAAGGTGGCCATCGCCGCAATTCGCTGTCGCGCTGTGGACCAGGTTCGGGCGCTGGTTGCCGAGGCCGGTGTTTGCAGGGTCGCCCGGGACGGTGACGTTGAAGGGGTAGCCCGATTGGAGCGTGACGATACCGTTGGCTTGCCATCCGCCGATCAGAAGATTGCGTCGCAGCCAGGGGAGCTCGTAAGTAAAGCTGCCGACGAAGCGGTGCGGGACGTCCCAATTGGACAGGCCATAGTCGAGCTTCCAGTTGTACGGATCAAGCGGGGAGCCCCCGCCATTGGAATCCGTGGTGACATCGAGCGTTTTGGACCAGGTGTAAGAAAACAGGCCTGTCGCGCCGTGGAAGAACTGTTGGCGCAGGATGACGGTCATGGCGTGATAAGTGGACACCATGTCGGTCTGGATGGTGCGAATGGAGCGGAAGAGCTGGTTGGGACGCCGATCGTCAATGTTGCCGGGGCCGGGGAGAGGGGTGTTGTTGAAATAGCTTCGGTCCAAGTGCACAGTGTGGGAGCCCAGGTACTGTACTTCGACACCGGCATTTTTCCAAAGGCCATGCTCCAGGCTGAAGCTCCATTGATTCATGGCAGCCGTGGGCAGGTTCGGGGCCGGCGTGATGGCATTGGGCTTCGGAACAGCGCCTTGGGCGGAGGCGGGCTGTGGGTTCGAGAGCGTGAGGGTAGGGTTCGCGAGCGTTTGGTTGTAAGTGAAGATGGTGGCAAACGGCGGGTTGGTGGTGGCGAGCGTGTAAGTATTGAGCTGGTTCGGATTGTAATAGATTCCGTAACCGCCGCGAACCACCCAACGCGGCGTGAAGCGGTAAGCGAATCCCACGCGCGGGGCGAAATTCTTGTGATTCGGGTTGATGAAGGGGATGCTCTTGGGGAGGGTGCTCGGTATGAACGCGGTTTGTTGGGCGTTCAGGATAGTGGCGTTGCCGTTCAGAGAAGTGGGAACGGTGGGCAGCTCATAGCGCAGACCCAGGGTGAGCGTCAGTTTGGTGAACTGCCATTTATCCGAAACGAAGAAGCCGTGGCGATACTGCCCCACCTCAGCGGGAAAAAGCGGGCCGGGCGTGGTTACGGAGAGCGGTAACCCAAGGAGGAAATCGGCAGCCGACGAGTTGGTGATGGTACTGCTGAAGGAAAATGAGCCGCGCGGGGCATTGTTGGCGGTTCGCATGGTGATCAGGCGGCGCGTGTCGTACCCGGCAGAGATACTGTGCGCACCGCGGTTGATGCTGAGAACATCGGAAAACTGATAGGTCTTATCTGTCTGGTACCAGTTACTGCTGGCTTGGTTTTGGCCGCCGATGGAGATGTATTCGGGGAAAGTGATTACAGGCAGACCGGCGTTGTTGATGTCGCTGGTAAACCCGGGGATGCCGAGAGCGGTTGTGGCTCCGGCGAGCGCGGGCGTGTTGAAGAAATTGAGCGAATCGATGGAGACGTATTCGCGGCCGAAGCGGGCGTCATTCACGATCGTCGGCGAAAGGGTGTGGGTATAGCCGATTACGAAGTTGCGGTCCCGCACGGGTTGGGTATAGCCGTTGTTCGGGTTGCTGTTCCCGTTCAGGAGGTCCGTGTTGTTCAAGGCATAACGGAAGAACAGGCGGATCTTCTCCCCAATACTTTGATCGACGCGGTCGATGGTCTGGTCGCCCTGGTTGCTGTTGGGAACGTTGACGTTGTAGTTGTTCGTGAGGCCGGGCCCGGTGGGAAGCGGCATGTACTTCAGAATGTTCAGCGCGATGGGAGAGATGCGGCTTGCGGGGATAATGTTGCCGGGGAAGGGCGCTTTGGTGACAGGGTCGATGATGGATTTGGGGAAAGCGGAGAGGTCGCCGGTGCGGTAGGCGACGGGGAACACGCTATCGATGCTGGCGATAGCTTGCTTATTGCGCAAGCCTTCATAGTTGAGCAGGAAAAAGGTGCGGTTGTGGCCGTTATAGAGCTTGGGAATCACGATGGGGCCTGTGAGCGCGAAACCGAATTGGTTCTGGCGAAGGGGGGCTTTGGGCAGGTCCGGACGCTGGAAGTAATTGCGGGCGTCGAGCACGTCGTTGCGAAAGAATTCGAAGGCGGTGCCATGCAGCTGGTTGGTGCCGCTTTTTGAGATGACGTTAATCTGAACGCCAAGATATCCGCCATATTGGGCGGGATAGGTACCGGTCTGGACCTGGAACTCCTGGATCGCATCGACAGAGGGGCGCAGGGTGGCGGTAGTGATGAGATTGTTCATGATACTGACGCCATCGAGCGAGATGCTGTTCTGAATTTCGCGGGTGCCGGCGCCGATGAAACCTTGCGCGCCGCCGGGGTTACCGGAGGGCGTCTTGCGGCCGGGGAGAACTGTGGGGACGGTAAGCGCGAGGCGGAGGACATCGCGGCTGTTTGTGGGAAGTTCGGCGGTGGTTTTGGTGGAGAGCGTTTCGGTGATGGACGCGTCTTCTGTGTTGATGGGGGGCGTATCGGCGGAGACAGAGATTTGTTCACTAACCTGCCCGATCTTCAGAGTGACGTCATTGCGGACCACCTGGTTGGTGACCACAGAGACTCCCGTGATGGTGGTGAGGTCGAAGCCGGGTTGCTTGATCGCAATGTTGTAAGTGCCGGGCTTGACGAACAGAAATTCGTACTGGCCTTCGGCATTGGTGACCGTGTGAAGGGTTTCGCCGGTCAGGGTATCGATGGCGTTCACGGATGCGTTCGAGATGGACGTGCCGGAGGCGTCCGAAACGCGGCCGACCAGGGAAGTGGTGGAGGTGAGTTGCGCCAGGGCGTAGGCGGTGATGAGAAGGGTGAGTGCAAGGGGGCGGAGCATTTTGCGGAGTGGGCTCATCGGATTTGATACAGTGTACGCCCTCTGTAACGGGATTGTGAAACTCTGCACGTTAAAAGCGCGGCACGACTCGCAAATATCAGGACAGGATTGAGAAACCGAGCCCCGTCTTTCACGGGGTCGAAAGTGGTTCTCTCAATCCTCGAATCCTTAAACTGTTTTGACCGGCCGCACAATGCCGCCGGGGGTTAGATAGCGGTGGCGCGTTGCGGACCAGCGAGCTTCACCATATTCACCCATGTTTACAGTGCCTTCCATTGTGTCGCCGGAGACGCGGCCCTGAAAGTCCCAGAAGAGGCGCGTGCCCTCCATCTTCTGTGAGCTGCGGAGGCGGACTTCTGTCGCGGCAACAGTGCCCGCTAAGTCGCCTTCAACATATTCGCCTCGGTGAGTACCGACTACAGTGGTCTGAGCTTGTTCGAGGATCAGGGTGTGGCGCGCGGTACCTCTCGCGAAGGTGATTGTGACGTCCCACTGGCCTTCGATCGGGGCGGGCGTGCCTTGGGGAACTACAGGGTTTTCGAACTTCGGTGGTTTGGAGAGAACGGCGACCAGTCGATCGGCTACAATCTTGTCGTCGCCGGGCATCATCATCCAAGGGGTGATGGTGACGGTGCTTTCCATGTTGCCGGGGCGCGTCCCGGTTCCGCCCGCTACTACGATGCGGGGTTCCGTATCGAGCAGGAGCTTGGCGGTTTCCGTGCCGGTGATGCCGAGACGGTTGGCGTCCCACAGGATGCGTAGGCTGGGGGTTTTGTTCGAGAGTCCGACGGGTTGGATGATGCTGGTCGTAACGCCGTTGAGGGCAGTAACGCGTTTGCTGATTTGGTCCAGCCATTGGAGCCACTGGTTCCATTCAGCGTCATGGTCGCGGCCTTTCCAAGCTTCGGCGGCGGCGAGCATGCCCATGATTTCTTCCTTGCCCACTTTGAGGGCGCGTCCGAAAGCGTGGTGCGGGGCGCTGTTGAGCCAGGCGGCTTGGCAGAGATTTTTGTCTCCTATGAGAAGGCCTGCGGCCTGGGGTCCGCGAATGCATTTGCCACCGCTATAGGCGACCACGGTTGCGCCGCGGGCGAGGTGGACGTTGGGGAAAGTGAGCCCTTCCGCGGCGGCATCGACCAGGACGGGAACATTATGCCGCTTGGCCGCGGCGCAGAGGACGGCGGTGCCGAGAGGGCCTTCGTCGCCGGGACCCGCAAGAATGTAGACCAGGGCGGTGCGGGGGGTGAAGGCTTCGTCTAGCCGGGCTGGGTCGGAGACTTCGACAACCTTGGCGCCCACCATGCGGACGGCATGGTCGTACACATTGCGCGAGTATTCGGGAATGAGGACTTCGTTCTTAAGGCCGGTGAGGTCGGGCAGGCGCTGCATTCGTTCGGGGTTGGAGCCCGCGATAGCCGCAGCCGTGGTGTGGGCGATGGCGGCGCAGCAGCCGTTGGTGACGATGCCCCATTCGGCCCCGGTAGCGGCGGCCAAACGGGGGCCCACGGCGTCCATGAGTTCGTCCATGTTGACGTAGGCGTGGGAGGCTTCCTCCATGGCCTTTTTCACTTCAGGGAGGCTTTGGGAGCCGGTGATGATGGTGAAAGTCCCGCGGGCATTAATCACGGGCTGCACTCCAATGGTGCGGTACAAATTGCGGGTCGCGGTGGCGGCTTTGGCGGGCAGTTTTGCGAGGGCAGCCAGCGCGGCGCTGCCGAGGAGGAGATTGCGGCGTGTGCTCATTGTTTTGCTACAGTTTACGCCTTGCACGACGCGATTGTGTTTAGACGTGGATTATTAACAAGTCCGGAGCAATTCGGCTGAGATCGCCCGGATCGCTGGTAACGACGGGCTGAAGCGTTCTACGGGCACAGACAACGACATGTGCATCCACGATATCGGAGGTTCCACTTTTCGCCAGGATCTGGCCTACGAGGACTGCGTCGGCACCGTTAAGTGGGACCAAGTCTGTGTTCGCCTGGCGTATAAATCGCGAGAGGCGCGCTTGCTGGGCAGGGTTCCGAATCGCTTGAGCGAGCGCCGTAGCGGGGACAGTCACTCGGAGACCGAGTTCCGTTGCGCGCGAGATCAGAGCAATGATTCGTCGATTGTTGCGATCTAAGGCGATCAGTCCACCAGCATCAAACGTCAGTCCGCTCATGCGGCTTTGTTTTTCGCCGAGTGTTTCTTGCCTTGCTTAGGAAGAAGGATCCCGTCAGCCCACGCGCGCTCCTTCGCCGTGAGCGGGCCGCCCGTGTTTTTGAGCGATTCGTCCAGCATTTCCCGCCAGCCGCCAGCGTCGTGGAGGGCAATCTGGACCGCGTGTTTTACAAAGGCCGAGATGCTTGCCGCATTTCCGGCGGCTACGAGGGCGCGTATCTCTTCAAGCTGACTATCTTGCAGAGTAATCGTGAATTTCGTAGTTGCCATACCGAAAACCATACCATATGCATTTCACGAAGTGCCGCGAGGGGAAGACGCGATAGCCTTTGGTTTCCGAGGCCGGAGAGCATGCGAATCGCGATTGTATCGGACATTCACGGGAACTTCACCGCACTGGAGGCGGTGATCGCGGATTTGCGCGAGACCTCGCCCGATCTGACCCTGCAGGGAGGCGATCTGGCGGATGGAGGGGTTTCGCCGGCCGAGGTTGTGGACCGGATTCGCGAGCTTGGGTGGCCCGGCGTGGCGGGCAACGCGGATGAGATGCTCTGGCGGCCCGAGGCGCTGGAAGCGATTGCGCGCGGGCCGGTGCGCGATGCGGTGGAAGACATTGCGATGTGGACGAGGGAGCGTTTGGGAGACGAGCGGCTGGAGTGGCTCCGCGGGCTACCGAGGGTTCACTTGCTCGACGAGGTGGCGTTGGTGCATGCAAGTCCCGCGGACTTCTGGAGGTGTCCCGGTATCGATGCAACAGATCAAATGTTGCGGGGCACTTATGAATCTTTGGGACGGCTTGTCACGGTGTACGGGCATCTTCACCGGCCATTTGTTCGGAAAATGGGAGAGTTGATCGTGGCGAATTCCGGAAGTGTGAGCCTTTCTTATACGGGGCAAGCGCGGGCATCTTACCTGTTGCTCGATGATGGTGAGGCTCGTGTGCGTTTTGTGGAGTATGACGTCCGCCGTGAGATCCAAGCGCTTCTGAATAGCACTCTGCCGCACGCGGAGTGGATTGCGGCGATGCTCGAAACCGCCTCGTTTCAGATGCCCTAAGATTCCGGCGCTAAAGGCGTTCCGCCAGGATTTGGGCCACATCCAGCAGGCGCACGGGTTTTTCCAGTGCGTCGCGGAACATGCTTTGGCAGAAGGGGCAGGCGGCGGCGATGGTTTCGGCTCCGGTTGCTTCCAGTTCGCGGGCCCGGTTGCGGTTTACCCGATCACCCTTTTCTTCGCCCAGGAACATCATCCCGCCGCCGGCGCCGCAGCAGAAAGATTTGTCGCGCGTGCGTCCGGGCTCAATCCGGTTCGGGCCTAGCAGGGAGCGAGGTTGATCGTAAACGCCCCGGTAGCGGCCCAGATAACACGGATCGTGATAAACGATTTTTTCTGTGGGCGTGGGCAGTTGCGCAGCGTGTCTGGCTAGGAGTTCGGTGTGATGTTCAATCTGGAACGTTGTGCCGGCTTCGGCCCAATCCGTGCCAATCGTTCGGACGCAGTGCGGGCAGATGGAGACGATCTTCGTGGCCTTTGCGGATTGCAGGCCTTCAATGCCTTGTTCGGCAAGTTGGCCGAAGAGGAGGTCGTTCCCTAGGCGGCGCGCGGGATCGCCATTGCAGCGTTCTTTTTTGAGAACGCCGAAGGTGATGTTCAGATGGGTGAGCAGTTTGGCAAACGCAGTGACGATCTCGCGACCTTGGGGGTCATAGGCGCCCATGCATCCTAGCCAAAGGCAATACTCCTGCGTACCATCGAAGACCGGCAGTGCAGTGCGTTCGATAAACTTAGCGCGCTCCGCGGCGGCGAATCCCAGGGAGTTGCCATTCTTCTCGAGAGCGAGGAAAAGCTTAGTGCCATAGCTATCTTCCCACTCGCCCGTGTTCACGCGTCCCCGGCGCAGGCCGACGATCACGGGCAGGTGCTGAATGCCGACGGGGCAGACTTCTTCGCAGCCGCCGCAGGTGGTGCATTGGAAAATCGCTTCTTCCAGCACGTGAACGCCGACGATAGGCTGCGTCGTTTGCCCTTCACGCAGATAGTCTCTTAGGCCGAGGATTACCTGCTTCGGGTTGAGGACCTTACCGGTGTTGGATGCCGGACACTGCTCCGTGCAGCGGCCGCATTCGACGCAGGAGAAAGCTTGCAGGGCATCGATATCGGTGACGTCGGCGCGCGCGACCAGGCCTACCTCTTCGTCGCCCGTTAGCGGGGGGATCTGGCTGAAACCCTGGCGTTTCGCAAAGATAGCCGCGGGGCTAAGCAGCAGGTGCAGGTGCTTGGTGTGGGGAATCAGCGGTAGAAATACCAGAAGAGCGATGGTATGAAGCCACCAATTCGCCTTCGCGACCGGGGACCCGTCCGCGACGGCGAAGCGCAGCAAATAAGTGAGCATCAAGAGGAAGATCAAGCCCGCGATGACGCCGGATTCATTCGACACCTTGCCCAGCCAACGAGGCTTCACGAAGAATCGCCGCCAGAAGAGACCGGCAATGGAGATGGCCACCACAACGGCAAAGAGCGCGACGAAGGCATAGTATGCCTGCCCAACTGGACCAGCATTTGCCAGCAGCCGCACGCCAAAGCCTTCCAGAACGTGGCTGAGCGTGACCAGCCCAAATGCAAGGAAGCCCCAAAAAACGAATGCGTGTGCGATGCCGGGGAGCGGCCGATCGCGGATCACTTTGCCTTGCAGCAGCACTTCCCAAACAAATGCGCCGGTACGCGGGCCGAGTGCGCCCAATTGAAAACCGGATTCCGGGCGGGATGCGCGAATGATGCGGACGACCGGGCCAAATCTGCGCCAGAAGAGGGCGGCGGCGGCGGCGATCAGAAGGAGGAGAACAACAGATTCCAGTACGCTCGGCTGGCCCATGGGAGGTCAATTCGACTCTAACATCGGTACACTAGAAGGTTTGCTACCCAAAGACTTACACCCGCTGAGGATCGTCGTGTCCGGCGCCGCCGGCTTCGTTCCTTCCCACATGTGCGACCGGTTGCTGGCGGAAGGACACACCGTAGTTGGGCTCGATAACTTGATCACGGGCTCCAGGCGGAACATCGCCCATCTTTCCGGCAATCCAAATTTCGAGTTTCAATCTCACGACGTCACCGAGCCGCTCCACATCTCCGGACGGGTGGATGCTGTGCTGCATATGGCTTCGCCGGCGAGCCCTAAAGATTATCTGGAGCATCCGATCGAGACACTCGATGTGGGATCGAGCGGAACGCGAAATATGCTGGAACTGGCGCGAAAGCATGAGGCGCGATTCCTGCTGACGTCGACCTCGGAATGTTATGGGGATCCGCACGTCCATCCCCAAGTGGAGACGTATTGGGGCAACGTGAATCCGGTGGGTCCGCGATCCTGCTACGACGAAGCAAAGCGGTTTGCGGAAGCGCTGACCATGGCTTATCACCGCAAGCATGGCGTGCGAACCACCATAGCGCGTATCTTTAACACCTATGGCCCGCGCATGAAGCTGAATGACGGCCGGATTGTGCCCGCGTTTGTGGATCAGGCGCTGCGTGGGCTTCCGATGACCATTTTCGGGGATGGTACGCAGACGCGATCCTTTTGTTACGTGAGCGATCTGGTGGATGGGCTTTACCGGCTGATGCTGTCGGACGAACGCTACCCGGTGAACCTGGGAAATCCGCGGGAAATGACGGTGAAAGAGTTCGCCGAAGCCATTCAGCAGGTATCGGGGACTACGGTGCCGCTGCGCTATCTACCGCTTCCGGAGGACGATCCGAAGCAACGCCAGCCCGATATAAGGAAAGCGGCGAAGGTGCTGGGTTGGCGGCCGATGGTGGGGCTTGAAGAAGGGCTGCGGCTAACGCTCGATTATTTCGCGGGGGAAACGCGCGATTCCTCGCCGGAGTTGGTGACTGCTCATTCTGCGTCCTCCTCCTCGGATTCCGCCAATTCGAAGTGAATGCGGCCAAAATTTGCCGATTGCTCCAACATAGAGCAACCCTTAAATTCCTAAATTTCAAACTTTAAGTACGTGAGTTATCATGCACTGGGAACTTTGGAATGCCAGAATCAAACGGTACTACTCTCGCTGAAATCCTTAAACGAAACGAACAGCAATTACTTAACGTCTGGGTAGCACTCCAAACGGAGACTGCCGTGACCAGGAAAAGCGGTTTACGCCCGGAAACCATCGGTACGCAATCGAGACAACTATTGACAGCGCTGATTCCGGCTCTGTCGGCCGGTGAATCTGAAAAGCTTACCGGCGCGGAGTGGGGTTCCGTAAAGGAGATTCTGGCCGACATCTCGATTGCGCGAGCCAAGCAGGGACTGAGCGCCACGGAAGTCGCGCTGTTTGTCTTTTCTCTAAAGCAGCCGGTCTTTGAAACGATCAGGAAAGAGAATGGTGCCCTGGACCTGATCCTGCGAACCGACGCGGTTTTGGACAAGCTGGGACTGCTCATCATGGAAATTGCAATCGGCAACCGCCAGGAGATCATCAACCGGCAACAGACCGAGATGCTGGAGCTATCGACGCCGGTAATCAAACTCTGGGAAGGGATTCTGGCGTTACCGTTGATCGGGACACTGGACAGCCAGCGAACTCAGGTTGTGATGGAGAACCTGTTAAATCAGATAGTCTCAACAGGCGCGGGGCTGGCAATCATCGACATCACGGGGGTTCCTACCGTCGATACACAAGTGGCCCAGCATCTTCTAAAGACCGTAGCGGCGGCTCGCTTAATGGGTGCCGAGTGCATCATCAGCGGAATTCGTCCGCAGATCGCGGCAACCCTTGTTCATCTCGGCGTGGACTTGGGAACAGTGACAACCAAGGCAAGGCTCGCCGAGGCTTTCCAGATCGCACTTAGCCGATTGAAAATGCAGATCACGCCAATCGGGCAGGCTTGACGTGGAGCGAATCCCGATTCTGAAATTCGGAGAGATTCTTCTGGTTTCCATTCAGGTGGACATGCATGACCGGCTTGCGCACGAACTGCAGGACGACCTGACAAGCCGGATCGTCAGCGATCAGGCCAAAGGCGTAATCATCGAGATCTCCGCGTTAGACGTGGTGGATTCCTTTATTGGACGCATGCTGTCAACAATATCGTCCATGGCAAAAATTCTGGATGCCGAAACTGTGGTTGTCGGTATGCAACCCTACGTCGCGATCACGCTGGTCGAGTTGGGTGTGTCACTGGAGGGGATTCACACGGCCCTCAACATCGAAAAGGGAATGGATCTGCTACGCGCGCGGGTGAAATGACCACTCTGGCGAGCGAGACGGTTCCTCTGCACTCCCAGGAGGACATTGTGGCCGTCCGGCAGCGCGCCCGGTGTTACTCGGTGGAGTGTGGATTAGGGCTTACGGACCAAACGAAACTTGTTACCGCTGCGAGCGAACTGGCGAGAAATACGGTGATTCATGGGGGAGGCGGAACCGCTGTGCTGGAACGGGTGGAACGGCAAGGCCTGGAAGGTGTACGGATCACCTTTGAGGATCATGGGCCCGGCATACCGGATATGCAACTGGCGATGAGGAGCGGATATTCTTCCGGAGAGGGTCTAGGGCTAGGATTGCCGGGGTCGAAGCGATTGGTGCATGAATTTGAGATCGTCAGCGAGCCGGGGCAGGGAACCCGGGCCACTATCGTGCGGTGGAAGTGATGTCCTCCAGCGTTACCGTAGCGGTGAACGATGCGACTCATGTTGCGGAAGCGAGGCGGACCGCCCTGGACCTGATGCGCAATGCGGGAGTGGCAGACGAACTCTGCGGAAAGTCCGCGCTGGTGGTTACAGAATTGGGGACAAACCTGATGAAGCACGCCGGCGGCGGGACGCTGGTGCTGCAGGTATTACCAGGAAAGGCGCTTGAGGTGCTATCGCTCGATGTTGGACCGGGGATTCAGGACCCAGACCGGTGTTTCTCGGACGGGTACTCCACCGGACCCGGTATGGGGACAGGGCTGGGAACGGGTTTAGGTGCGGTGCGCCGGCTTTCTTCCGCGCGGGACATCTATTCCGTCCCCGGACAAGGAACGGCGGTGATGGCGCGAGTCGGAACGCCGCACCCCAGCGCGGAAAACGTTGGCGCCGTTTCAGTACCCTATCCCGGAGAGTCTATGTGCGGTGATTCGTGGGGAGTGGAGAGAAACGGTCAGCACATCCAGATGACTATGGCTGACGGCTTGGGGCACGGCCACTTGGCGGCCGAAGCATCACGCCGGGTTGTGAGTCTCGCGCGCGAAAACGTGCTTCTCAAGCCCGATCAGTTGATTCGCTATATGCATCCGGCACTTCGGGATACGCGCGGAGCGGCGGTTTCCTGCGCGCTCTATGAACAATCGGGAAATCTACTGGAATTTTCGGGCGTCGGCAACATTTCGGGATCCATCTCCAGAGGCGGTGGACCGGTGCAACGGCTCGCTTCCATGAACGGGACCGTCGGACTTGCGATTCCCAGGGTTCAGCTTTTCCGGTATACCTGGGACAAAGGATGGCTGCTGGTGATGCATAGCGATGGGGTTTCAGCCAAGTGGTCGTTCGACCGCTATCCTGGGCTGCAGGAAGCGCATCCCGCGTTGGTGGCGGGCGTGTTGTTTCGGGATCACCGGCGCAGCAACGATGACGCCACAATCGTGGCGCTCCGGCTGTGAAGACGCAATGACTATCCCGATTATCACCGTCGCGATTCAGGTGGAAGAGGACGTGGTGTTGACGCGGCAGCGAATGCGCGAGATTGCGGCGGCGCTGGGCTTTCAGCAGCAGCAGCAAACCAACGTGACGACTGCTGTTTCTGAAGTGGCGAGGAATGCGTTTCGTTATGCCGGGGGAGGGGAGGCGCACTTTCTGCTGGAGGGAGAATCAACCCCCCAACTGCTGATTGCGCGGGTCATCGATCACGGCCCGGGTCTTTCGAATTTGAGAGAGATTGAAGCGGGAAGTTATCAATCGAAAACGGGATTGGGGCTGGGTCTGGCGGGCGCGCGAAGATTGATGGATTGGATGACGCTGGAGGAAACGCCAGGCGGAGGAACAACCGTGACCCTGGCGAAGTCGCTGCCTCGCGATGCTCCCTTTTTCACGCCCGAAACCGCACCCGTGCTTCGGCCTCCGCCTTCGCTGAATCTTCTTGAGGAGTTTCGAGGACAGAACCGGGAATTATTACTGGCGCTCAATGAGTTGCGACGGCGGCAGGAGGAACTAGGGCGCCTGAACCGGGAACTGGAAGACACGAACCGCGGTGTGGTGGCGCTTTATTCCGAGCTCGATGAAAAAGCGGAGTCGTTAAGGCGCGCCGACCAAATGAGGTCGCAGTTCTTTTCGAACATGAGCCACGAACTTCGGACTCCACTAAACAGTATGCTCGCGATTTCCCGCATTCTCTTGGACCGGGCGGATGGGCCGTTGACGGCGGAACAGGAAAAACAGCTAGGTTTTATCCGTAGGTCTGCCGAAACATTGACGGAACTTGTGAACGATTTACTGGATACCGTGAAGGCTGAATCAGGAAAATTAGAGGTCCGGAAGTCCGACTTCGAAGTGGAAGACCTGTTTGCCGCGTTGCGCGGGATGCTGCGTCCCTTATTAACTACAAGGGCGGTGGCGCTGATTTTCGAGGATCCAGCCGGGTTCCCGAGCTTGTCGACTGATGAAGGAAAGCTGTCCCAGATTTTAAGAAATTTGATTTCGAACGCGGTTAAATTCACTGAAAAGGGAGAGATCCGTATTTCCGTGAAGTGGGATGAGGACAAGGATTTAGTCCTTTTCACCGTCGCCGATACGGGGATTGGCATAGCGGACGTGGATCAGGCCGCGATTTTCGAAGAGTTTACGCAAATTGAAAACCCGATGCAACAGCATGTGAAGGGAACGGGCTTAGGTTTGCCACTGGCGCAAAGAATGGCGGAACTGCTTGGCGGATCGATTGGGGTGGAAAGCGAGATGGGGGCGGGCTCCACGTTTTTGGTAACAGTACCGCGCGAGTGGCGGAATTTTCGTTGAACAACAAAGATGGGCACGGACTTCGTTATGCTAAAAACTGCGCGTGAATCCCGTAATTCTCAATATCGACGACGATGAAGCGGGGCGTTATGCTCTTTCCCATCACCTGCGCAACGCTGGCTTCGAGGTAGTAGAAGCGTCAACGGGCAATGACGGTTTGCAGCTGGCACGAAATCTGAGGCCCGGGCTGATTTTGCTCGATTTGCGCCTTCCGGATATTAGCGGTTTTGAAGTCTGCCGCTTGCTTCGAGAGCAGCCGCAAACAGAGAAGACGCCTATTTTGCAGCTTTCTGCGTCTTACACGGATATCCCGAGCCAGGTGCAAAGCCTGGAAGGGGGCGCGGATGTTTTCTTTACCAAGCCTGTGGAGCCTTCAATTCTGCTGGCCACGGTGCGCTCCCTTTTGCGTTTATCACGCGCCGAGGAGCAGGTCCGCGATACGGCCATTGAGTGGAGGACGACTTTCAACGCGATTCAGGACGGCGTGGCGCTGCTGGATCTGGAAGGGAAAGTGGTTCGGGCCAATGAACGGTATCGCGCAATTGCGAAAAACTGCCGGATTGAGTGCGGCATGATGTTTCCCCGGTTGCGTTCCACTCTGCGACGGCAGCGCGCAGAGCAATCCCAGGGTGCAGAAATTTTGCAGATCCATCTCGACCCCGTAATCAATGAGGATGGTGGGTTGCGCGGTGCCGTTTGTACCGTGGCAGACATCACGGAGCGCAAGAAGTTCGACGAAAGGCTGCAACATGCCCAAAAGTTGGAGAGCATCGGCGTGCTGGCAGGCGGGATTGCACACGACTTCAACAATCTGCTGACGGGCATTCTGGGGAATGCGAGCCTGCTGCTGGATGAGCTTGTACCGGATAGCACCAGTTTCGAGATGGCACAGGAAATCGTGAAGGCGAGCGAGAGCGCGGCGGATCTTACGCGGCAACTTCTGGCTTATGCGGGCAAGGGCCGGTTCGTCATGCAGCATTTGAACCTTTCAGATCAGGTTTCAGGCAATCGGACCTTGTTGAAGCGCTTGACTCCCCACAACATCGATTTGCAGTTCCAGTTGGCCGAAAATCTTCCCGCGCTCGAAGCAGACGCCACTCAGTTGCAGCAGATTGTAATGAATCTGGTGATTAATGCAGCCGAGTCGTTCGGCGAGCGGGGCAGGGGGACGGTGAAGGTGACCACCGCTGCTGAGGAGATTGAGGCTGGACATCCGGAGATTGCGCCGGGCAAATATGTAGTGTTGAGAGTGGAAGACAACGGCAGCGGAATGACTCCCGAGGTGCGGGCGCGCATTTTCGATCCATTCTTTACGACAAAGTTCACCGGCCGCGGTTTGGGATTATCTGCTGTTCATGGAATCCTGCGGGCTCACCACGGCTATCTGGATTTGAAAACCACACCGGGTGAGGGGACCATCTTCCAGCTTTATTTGCCGGCGGCGACAAATCAGCCGGCAAAGCGGGAAAGCGCCGAGGAAGTTCCGCAAAACGCCGGTGAAGGCGCAGTTCTGGTTATTGACGATGAGGCTACGGTACGAACCTTCGCGGAAGCGGCATTGACGAAGATGGGGTACCGGGTATTACTGGCTGAGGACGGAAAAGCGGGCCTTGAGATTTTGAAAAGTGCAAAGGAACCGATTTCCGCCGTCCTGCTGGATTTTGCCATGCCAGTGATGGATGGCGAAGAAGCGTTGGAGCAAATTCGGGAAATTCATCCAAATTTGCCGGTTATTCTGTCAACGGGTTTCAACGTAAAAACAGAGCTCGAACGGCTGACTCGGAAGGGCGCAACCGCGTTTCTGCCGAAACCCTTCACAGCGTCGCAGCTTTCCACAACGCTTTTCCGGGTCTAGCATCGGTGCGATTTCTTGTTTTAGGTTTGATACTCGCGGCCACGGCTGAGGGCCAACCGCGGAGACAACGAGGGCAGCCAACTGCCAATGCAGGCGCTTACAATCTTCCCGCGGTCACCTTCCAGGGCGCGGTGAAGGAGATTACGGCGAAACAGATTCTTCTGGAGGGTGAAGACGGCCAGACCGTAACCATCTATCGCAACCACAAGACGCGGTTTCTGGACCGGGACCGGCCCGTCGACCCAAAAAAGATCGCAGCGGGTACGAAATTAACGCTCGATGTCGCGAAGAATCCCGATGGCACTCTGCTGGCGGTGAATGTCTTGCTGACCAAGTAGGGGACGAATGGTACAGAGTTCGGCTTGCTTACGATGCCGCGACTGGTACTGTTGAAGTGACCTTGAACGGAGCGCAAAATAGTCCACTGCGAGGTGTCGATTTGAGTCTAGTGGCGGCCAAGTGATTTGGCTTCGTTTTTCCAAAAAAGCAATATCTCGGGATGTTCGGATTACGGCAAAATAAGAAAAGCCAATGCGCTTAGCCCTTTTTGCATTTTTTTTCACCGGGAATTTAGTCGCGCAGTTCAGCTTCTTTCATAAGGAGACTTACTTTCAACCGGTTCACCGCATCTCGGGAATCGGTGTGGACCGGAAAGAAGCTTCTGACGAGGTGTTGGAGAAGCGCACCGAGCTGATGACGGATTCGCAGACCTTCAGCATCATGCGGGACCCACATGCTCTGGAAGGTGCGCAGCGGATTACCAGCCCTAAGCTGCAGAAAATCTTCAATGCCGCGGCGAAACAGAGTGGGTGGCCCGCCGGGTTGATCGCGGCAGTGGCCTACCTGGAGAGTTGGGGCGACGCTACGGCGCAAAGCTCGGCCGGCCCGAAGGGCATCATGCAGTTCTCACAGGCGACCGCGAAACGAACAGGCCTGGAGATTGTGTATGCAACCCGATACAAGACAGTGAAAGAAACACGGCGCGTGAAAGTGAAGGGCAAGATGGTGAACCGGAGTGTATCGCGTAAGACGCCCTATCAGGTCCTGGTGCGCGACGACCGGCTCATGCCGGAACGCGCGATTCCGGCCGCCGCGAACTATCTCGCAAATATGGAAGCGAAATTCGGCGGGCGCGATCTGGCGATCTTTGCTTACCATTGTGGCGAAGGCTGCGTTTCGGATTTCATTCAACTGGCACATCAGACGCCGGAGATGCGAGACCATCCGGTGAGCGTGCCGCGCTTGTTTTTCACGGCGAATCCCGCGCACCATCGCGAAATTTACGAAAAAATCCGCTATCACATGGGGCGCGATTACTCGCCTACCTATTACTTTCGCGTGATGCGTGCGCAGCAGTTACTGGAGCTGTATAAAGCCGATCCCGACGCGTTCCAAACCCTGGTAGAGGACTACAAGAACGCCGGCGACCCCACGCGGCGCGCCGCACATCGCCTGGCTGCATGGTTGAAGCCGTGGGATCTGCAGTACCAGTCCTGCGAGGACTTGAAACGGGAAGAAGGCAAGAGTCTGGCACGCGTGTTAGACAAGCCGCAGTTTTTCGGATTTCAATTACGAACATCGGGCGCGGGGGCCATTGGCAGTTGGGATCTGAAAAATCAGAGTTACTATATGCAGGCCTCGCCTTCCGCGATCGGGACGCTTACCTATATTGCGTTTGAGACTCGCCGGATGTTCGATGAGCTAAAGCCGAAGGGTGAGAAGTTCGTGCCGCTGGAAGTGACTGCGCTGGTCAGGCCCTTAGACTTTCAGGAGAAAAAGGTTTCGGGGGAACTGCCGATCTTGTGTACCGGCCAGGTGTTCGATTTGGCATTCGAATTTTTGCCCCCACATGAGAAGGAGTGCCTGAATTTCGTTCTGGAAGACATGGGTTGGAATGGTTACCTGGGGTTTGTCGAGGAGTCAGCCGGGCTGATGCACGTAGGATGTTCGCCCTCGTCGCGGGACTTCTTTACAAAAGTCTACGAGGAGACTTTGGAACGTAAGCACGCGTCGTGAACTGGCGCCTTGAAGTAGATCGGATCAGCAGTTCGTTCCTTACGGGAAGGCTGCGAGGCGGAGCGAGGATATCTCCAATGCCGAATATCGATCTGTGGATGGATGGTGCGTGGGTTGGTTCCCAGATACCGGACCCGTACGACCCTGAGCCTGTGGAATTTCAGCTTGCTTTGCCGCAATTGTGCTTCGACGGGCAGGAGCATCAGCTGGAGGTTCGGCACTGCGATCAGCGGATAGCGCAAGAATTTCGAAGCGAGTACAACGGGTTTCTCGACCAGTTCTCAAACAGTCTGCTCACTGGTTGGGTGATCGATGCGAAGCGTCCGAATACTCCGGTAAACGTTGAATTCGATTTGAACGGGGTCACCGTTGCCGGCGCCGTTGCAAACATCTACCGCAGTGATTTAGGCCCTCACGGATTCGAGTACCGGTTTGAAGGGATCCCGGATATGCACCGATCGTTTATCGCTCGGGCGCGCGTGGCCGGAACACGGATTGATTTACAAAAGAGCCCAGTGCTTTCGATTGCGCGGCCCCGGTTGGTACGCGCGGCTCAGCAGTTCAATTTCGCCTTTCACTATCTGGAACAACGGCTGATGGAGAGTGCGGGGGGGCACGGAGCGGAGTTGCAGTTGTCCCAGGACGACCGGCTGCGCTTCGCCGAACTGCTGCTTCAAGGAAGCAACCTGCCTGACATTCTGGAACTGCAACACCGGTTTATTGAGCCCATGCAGGGGTACTTGTCGCAAGACTATGCGCGACGGGACTACTCCACGCTGAGCCAGGATTTTCCGGAATCTTTGCCGCGCGCGGTCCAAACCGCCCGGCTCTCGCGGCCCGTGGACGTCATTGTGCCGGTGTATGCGGGTGTCGAGCAGACGAAACGATGTTTGGAGAGCGTTTTGGCGTCGGCGGTGAGTTGCCCTTACGAACTGGTGCTGGTTCTCGATCATCCGGACGACAAGGCGATGCGCCAGTTGGTTGAGCGAATTGCGCGGGAGGTCCCGGGAGTCATCAAAGTGGTGAATAGCGAGAACAAGGGTTTTGCTGACTCGGTGAATCTTGCGATGAAGCTGCATCGGGATCGTGATGTGGTTATCCTTCACTCCGATTGCGAAGTGCATGGCGATTGGATCGGCCGGCTGCGCCGGGCAGCGTATGACGGGGCGGGTGCGGGCATGGTGAATCCGCTAACGAATCAGGGCGAATTTCTGAGCTACCCTTCGGCGGGTGCTCCAATGCCTCCGGATGCCACCCTGAAAGCGTTGGATGACGCCGCCTGGAACGCTAACCGGCATCAAACCGTGCAAATACCGGCTGCCATGGGCTTTTGCCTCTACATCCGCAGAGGCTGTCTCGAAGAGTTGGGCTTCTTCCACAACGACAGGCCGAGTGGCGGTTACTTCGCCGAGAAGTACTTCAGCGTGAATGCCGCCGCCCAGGGCTGGCGCAGCATCCTGGCAACCGATGTCTTCGTCCTGCACCAAGGCAACGTTTCGTTCGCGAAGCGCAATCCCCGGGCGGTCGAAAAAGCGCGGGAGGCGTTTGAGCTGTGGTGTCCGTATTACCAGGACACAGTGACGGATTTCCTGGTTGACGATCCTGTTGCGCCTGCCAAGCGTGAACTGGATTTGGCACGGCTGGAGGCCTGCTCGCGGGACCGCTTCTGCTTTATCAGCCACGGCGTGGGGGGCGGGACCGAGCGTCATCTGAAAGATTTAGGAGACGCGATAGCCAGGAATTCCGTGCGTGCTCTGGTGCTATTCTCCCTGCCCGGACGCCGTGTGTTTATGGCCGCGCCCGAGCTGCAGGGAATCGAGAATTTGAAGTATCGTCTCGATTCCGAATGGGGCGCGTTAGTGCGGGATCTGAAGCGGTTGCGCGTGCGGCATGTTCACGTTCACTCGAACGTTGAAGTGGACCCACTGCTGTTTACACTGCCACAGGAATTAGGCGTAGAGTACGACGTCACGGTGCACGACTATGCCTGGTTTTGTCCTCGCGTAAATCTGGTGAACCACTCGGGCGTTTATTGCGGGGAGCCGCCGGTCAGCGTCTGCTCAGTTTGCACGGGCACGGACGTGGCGAGGCTAAGAGACACGTCGCACGGGCAACTGGCTTCGGCGAGACAGGTATATTGCCCTTCCGAAGATGCGCGTCAGAGAATGGCGCGACACTTTGAGTTGAGCAACTTATCCGTCCGGCCGCACCCCGAATCTGTTGAAAAGAGATCGCCCAAGAGGGCGAAACCGGACGGAATCATTCGGGTTGCGACCATCGGCCGGATAGCGACGCACAAAGGCCTTGGGGTGCTTCGGCAGTGCGCGGCTCATGCGCTGGATCGGGCATTGCCGATACGGTTTATCGTAATTGGCGGAGTGACGAATTCAGGGCAGTTCAAAAGATTGACCAATGTCGAGATTACCGGGTCTTATGAGGAGCAGGAAGTGGATGATCTGGTGGCGCACAGCGGCGCGCGAGTTGCGTTGCTCCCAAGCGTTTGGCCGGAGACTTACTCCTACACGCTTTCTATCGCGCTGCGCAATGGGCTGTTCCCGGTTGCGTTCGATCTGGGCGCGATTGCCGAGCGCCTGCGGGCGGCTGGGACAGGCCTGCTGCTTCCCTTGGGAACGCCAGTTGCCGAGATCAATCAAGCGTTACTAACCGCAGGCAGGAAGGATACAAGCGGTTTTCTGCCGCAAGGATTTGTATACCAGGATATGCTTCGCGACTATTACGGGATGCGTTCATGACCGGAGAGTCTGGGCAGTACACTCCGCGCCGCTATCGGCCGGGCAAACTGGGGAATTGGTCCGGCCACCTGCCGTTCGCGAACGATCTGGTGCGGGCCCTTCAACCGAGCCTGCTGGTGGAATTAGGAACGCATTATGGCGAAAGCTACTTCGGTTTCTGCCAGGCCGTGGAAGAAAGCGGTGCTTCGACCAAGTGTTTTGCTGTAGATACCTGGCGCGGCGATGAGCACTCCGGCTTTTATCCTGAAGAAGTATTTGAGGAAATTGAGGCCTATAACCGCGCCCATTACGAGCGATTTTCGACTTTGCTGCGCGAAACGTTTGACGAGGCGAACGCGCGCTTCGAGGCGGACTCCATCGAAATTCTGCACATTGATGGGCTGCATACTTACGCTGCAGTGAAGCACGACTTCGAGAGATGGCTTCCAAAGGTGCGGCCGGGAGGCATAGTGCTTCTGCATGACACGAATGCCCGTCACGGCGACTTTGAAGTCTGGCGGGTTTGGGAGGAGCTTGCGCGCGAGTACGTGAACTTCGACTTTCGCCACTGTTGGGGATTGGGCGTGCTCAAGAAGCCCGGGGGCGCTGACAACGACTTTACTGCGCAACTCTTTGCGGCAGACGCGGTGAAAGCGGATCAAATTCGGGCTCACTACGTTCGCGCGGCGGAGCTTCTGGAGGAGCGGCAACGCAGCCCTGAGGAAAGGCAGGCAGCCGCGGAGGCGGATCGCCCTTACTTGCAGGTCTTCGCCGGAATGCTGGATGGTGGATTCCAGGAGACGAATAGCGTCCTTTCCAATGTGCAGGAACGTGTCTGGAAACGGCATGTCTTAACGCTGCCGAACGGAATTGAGCATGGGCTGCTTCGTATTGATCCGGTCAACCGCGAGGGAATTGTGGAGATCGGTGAAATTGCAGTACGAAGGCCAAACGACGAAGCCGCAGATCCCCATCCCACTTTCAAGTGCCCGTTGCGATGGCCAGTTAAGACCGATTCCCGGCGGGGACACGGCGCACTATTTCAGTTGGGGGAACGATCCTCAGTTGATCGTGGAATTGGCGGATTTCGATGGAAACGCCGGACCGCTGGAAGTTGAGGTTTTCATGCGCGTCTCCTTCGAATGCGAGCCGCTGCGGCAGTTGCTGGCCCACAACGATGAACTTGAGCGGCAAGTGGCGCGGTTTCGTCTGGAAGCTTCAAAAGAGTGCGACGCGCGTACTCGAACGGAGTGGAGTTTGGCTGCTGCAGAGACGCAGATCGCCCATCTTCGCAGGGAGAACTCGCGGCTGAGTTCGGGCGGAGTCAGGCCGGTGGAACAGTTTGTCGAGCAGGCCGTGAGGGACGGTCGCATGGCGGGTGCCGTGCTGCTGATTGCGCGGGGCGGAAGTCTGGTCACCCATCGCGCGATGGGTTGGCTCGATCGAGAGGCCGCGCTTCCGATGCCGCTCGACGGTTTGTTCTACGTTCTCTCCATGACCAAGGCGTTGACGTGCGCGGCTTTCCTTTCGCTCGTCGAGGAAGGGAAAGCCACTCTTGAAGATCCGGTGGAGCTCTGGTTGCCGGAGTTTAGGAATCTTGCTTTCGCCGATGGCCGAAAACCGCAACGGGCACCGGTGCTTTGGCAGTGCATGGCACACTCCTCGGGGCTGCTGGATTCGTTTCCGGAGAGCTTCATGAAGTCGCGTTTTAACCTACCCGAGTTCGTCAGTGTGGGTGCCAGAAATCATCTTGGCTATGAACCGGGTGAGGGTTGGGCTTACTGTAATTTGGGAATCGCAGTCATTGGACGGGTGATTGAGCTCGCATCTGGGCGGCCTTATCTCGAAATGGTGCAGGAGAGAGTTTTGGACCCGATTCAAATGACGAACAGCTTTTTCCGCGTACCCGCTGAGCAGCTGAGCCGCATAGCCGCGGTTTACCGGGCCGTGGAAGGCCAATTAGTCCGGGATAGCGAAAAGCCTTTCGCCAACCTGCCTGAATATAGTGCACCCGAGAATGGCTTGATGACGACGGCGCTCGATATGTGGCGCTTCCACGAAATGATTCGGAACGGCGGGATGATAGATGGGCGGCGCGTTCTTTCGGAGCAAAGCGCGCGGTCTATGGCCACGGTGCAAACCGGAAACCGCAATGCAGGCTTTCTTCCGGGTATGGGATATGGGTTCGGACTCTCGCTGGTAACCCAACCCACAGGAATGTTCCGCAACCATTCAGTGGGGACGTTTGGCCACGGAAGCTTCTATCAGGCGCATGCGTGGACAGATCCCGCCAAAGGCATTACGGGTATTCTGTTCAGCCAGAAACGGGCCGATCCTATGATCGTGACGCCGGAGGTAGAGCAGTTTGTACGTCTGATGGGTGAAGTCTCCTAGGGCAAAGAATTCAGGCCGGGCGCCCGCGCGCTAACGGGGAATCAGTTTGCGATCGGCCATCCAGGCCTGAAGACGTTCGGGCCACGAAGCTACGGGCATCGCCGAGGGGCGAATGCCAAAGCCGTGGCCTCCGCTTGCATAAATGTGCATTTCAGAAGACACGCCTTGCTTCTCGAGATCGAGATAAAGATTCACTGTGGTGACCACATGAGACCGGTCGTCATCTGCGCAGACCAGGAAGGTCGGCGGGGCATTTTTGGGGACCGTGATCGAACCCGGCCGAAAGCCAGGGTAGACGACGATGGCAAAATCCGGGCGTGAGCTGACCCGGTCAATGAGATCAGTTGCGTTCGCTGCTCCAGAATCAAACCGCGTTTCGATCAGCGCGGCCACTTCGCCGCCGGCGGAGAATCCTATGAATCCAATCTTGGCTGGATCAATCTTCCACTCGGCGGCGCGGCTCCGGACCAGCCGCATCGCCCGGGCAGCGTCGGGAAGAGCATTGCCTTCCACGGTGTACTTGGATTCGGGAGCTTTCGCCAGCCGGTATTTCAACACGAAGGCGGCAATGCCGCGCTGATTGAACCAATCTGCCATCTCCCAACCTTCCTTATCGATCACCAGTTGGGAATGCCCGCCCCCAGGGGCGATGATCACCGCCGTCCCATTAGCTTTCTCCGGGGGCGCTGGGAACGCGTAAATCGAAGGATAATGGACAACCGTAAAACGCTTGGGGAGTTTGGGATTGTCAGATGCCTGAAAAACTTCCTGGGCCGTCTGGTTCTCAGAACCGGGCGCACCGTGTTGCCAGAGCCGGATCTCCTCTCCGCGCTCGGCCGCGATCGCGTTTACGAGCAAAATCAGACAAAAACACGACGTCTTCGGAAGCATCTTCATATTACTTTTTTACCCGTAGAGGTGTAAGCGCCATTGGAATGTCGCCCGGCAATCCAAAATTCCAGGTAATGTCGGTCTTGTCATGGACGCCATTCCCGTTTGAATCCAGGATCCACACGTTCTGGCGATAAATGCCAACCTTCGTGCGTCCGTCACCGTTCCAATCTCCCATGACGGGAACATCGCCTGCGACTCCACCAAGCGCGATGAATTTGTCTTTTGACGTATCCCAACGCTGGTCCCCATCATAATCGAGCGACCAAAATCCAGCCTTGAATGTACCCACTTTGGAACGTCCGTCCCCATTCCAATCGCCGACGATCGGCACATCATTCGGATGACCGAAAGAGAAGATCTTGTCATCCTTGTCCCATCCCCCGCTTCCGTTGTTGTCAATCGCAAAAGTGAAATCCGTCCGGTAGACGCCCAAATCGGTTTTGCCATCACCGTTCCAATCGCCCACGACAGGAATCTCGCCTGGAGTGCCGCCCAGGGCAACCAACCGGTCGATCGAGGTGCCATCCCACTTGCCGTTCCCGTTGTAATCCAAACGCCAAAAACCTTTGCGAAAGACTCCGATTTTCGATCTTCCATCTCCGTTCCAGTCGCCAATAACAGGAGTGTCGCCCGGATCGCCAAAAGTAAAGATTTGTGCTTTACCGCCGATCACGAGAGTAAAAACGCCATTGCTGAAAGAGCCTACAGAAGGGCCCACAGCCGTTTCCCATGTTCCGGTAAGTGGTGTGTCCCCAGCTTTCCCCGTCTGGATGACCACATTTGCCTTTTCGTCCCACTTACCGTTCCCTTTGGCATCCGTGTACCAAGTACCCGCGCGGAATACTCCGGCAACCGACTTATTGCCCGGGGCGTAAACTTTGGCAGGACCAGTAGCAACCGCCTCTTCTTTCGGCGAATACACGAAGTAGATTACGAGCACAACGGTCGCAAGTATCGCGGCGACGATGCCCAAACGCTTCGCTATCGTTTTTTGCTCTTCATTCACGCGAATATTATCTCCGATCGCGCGAACAATTGGAGCGTGAAGGCCGCTAGATAACCGATAGGAAAGCCCTACAAGTGTGGGGGATCTGGCTCGATTGCAGGCCCGGCCGGACCGCCAGGACCACTCACAGCGGGGCGTCGCCGTAGGGGCGGCGGTTCCGGATCATCGCTTGTGGCACGGGTCGCTGCCTGGCGCGAATTGCCGGATGATCGATTTACCGTGACTGGATCGCTCACGGGCGCTCCGCCGCCCAGATAAACCCGCCGGAAACGAAGCTCGGCGTCAGGGTAGCGCCTGGCTGCGGAGTCACTCAACTGCACATCGATGGAAAACCGCTTCTCGGCATCACCGCTGTTGAAATGGAGGGCGTAACGCTGGCGAAGCCGGTTCAGAGTGGTTTCGAGAGCGGAACCATCGTCAATACTGAAATCGTCCCCACCCGAAGATCGAGCAATGTCAGCTGTTCCGGCGGATTTCGTTCGCCCGCCACCGCCCTGGCCGCCGTTTGGGTACCGTTGGCCGCCGCCGCCCCACCCCCACCTCCGCCAGGCATTCCGGGAATATAGATTCCGCCAATTCCGCCGCCGCCGATCCCGCCCCGGCGCCGTTGGCCGCCACCCGGATAACCGCCACCCGGATAACCGCCGCCCCCACGCTGTTGCGGGTAGCGGCTCTGCATGGCATTGGGCGCCAGCAGCAGGCTGAGCACGGCGTCGGCGCGCGTCAAGGCCCTGCCAACGCCCTCGTCGTCGCGGTCAAGCTCCGTCTCATCGTCGGTGACAATCACAATCGCCCGCCGGGCGTTCGAACGCCCTTCGCGGCCGATATAACTCGCCGCGTCATACATTGCCCGCGTAATATCTGTCCCGCCGTTAAACCTTTCCTGATGCATTAATTGGTCTAACTGGCGCTCCACGTCGTCCAGGTTCTGTCGAAAAGGCGAACGGGTTCGAGTCGAGCGGTCAAAAACCATGATGGCGACACGATCGTCGTGTCCCAGAACCCGAAGAGCCTGGTGGGCTGCGCTCACAATCCGTTGCACATGCGGCTTCATGCTCACGCTTACATCGAAGAGCAGCAAAACGTCGAGCGGCATGTTCTCGGCTTGAAAATTGCGGATTTCCTGAGGCTTGCCGCTCTCTTTCAGGATGAAATCGGCGGGCTGCAGGCCTGAAATCGCCCGATGATCCCGGTCCAACACCTGAACATCCACCCGCACCAGAGCCACATCGCTGCGGAAAACGGCTGTCGGCTCTTGCGCCCACGCGAAGGGAATCAAAAGAAGAGGAAAAATTCTGGCGATCATGAACTTGTTATTCAACCCGCACGGTTACTTAGAGTTCCCCGGCAGGAAACTCGTTTCCCCGCGGCAGCGGATTCCGGCGCCCACTCAGGCGCGATTTAGTTTCGTCGCGTTAGTTCGGTGAAGCGACTGCCTTTGCGAACCACGGTTTCCGAACGTTCCGGCCCCGTCGAAATACAGCCGACTTCCACGCCGGTTGCGCGCTCCAGGAAATCAATGTAAGCCTTGGCGTTGACGGGTAGAGCTTCATAATCCGCAACGCCGACGGTCGACGTTTGCCAGCCCGGCAATTTTTGATAAACCGGTTCCACCTGATAGAGCCCGGCCGCGGTGGAGGGCATATCCGTCACACCCTTGTAGCCGGTGCAGACTGGAATTTCCTTCAGCTCGTCAAGCACGTCCAGTTTCGTCATGACCAGCGTGTCGAATCCGTTCACCATGGCTGTGTACTTCAGCAGCGGAACATCGAACCAGCCACATCGGCGCGGCCGTCCCGTCACGCTGCCGAACTCCGCGCCGCGCTTGCGAATCTTCTCGCCCTCTTCATCAAGCGACTCCGTCGGAAACGGGCCCCCGCCTACCCGGGTGATGTAGGCTTTCGAGATCCCGATTACGCCATCAATCCGCGTGGGCGCCACACCTGTGCCGGTGGAAGCACCGCCAGCTGTAGCACTTGAGGACGTAACAAAAGGGTAAGTGCCATGGTCAAGATCGAGCATGGTCCCTTGCGCACCTTCAAAGAGAACCCGCTCGCCGTGGGCGATTGCCTGATTCAGAAGCGCCGCGGTATCGCAGACCATGGGGCGAATCCGGTCGGCGAAGTCATCGTACTCGGCGCGAATCGCGGCATAATTCAGGTTGTCGTGAATCCCGAGCGCCGTTTCCACTTCGAACTTCTCCTTCGCGAGAATGTCGAAGGCGGTGTGAAAGGTGTCGCGATCCAGCAGTTCCGCGACGCGAATTCCACGGCGGCCCGCTTTGTCCTCATAACAGGGACCAATACCGCGCGAGGTGGTGCCAATCGAAATGCGCTTCTCCATCGTGCGATGCCACGGGAAGAGAATGTGCGCGCGATTGCTGATGCGCAATTGACCGGCTACGTCGACTCCTGCGGCTTCTAGCGATGCGGTTTCGTTGAGCAGCGCTGCCGGGTCAATCACCAGCCCATTGCCGATCACGGCACGCTTGCCCGGATGCAGGATGCCGGAAGGGATGAGTTTCAGGACGAACTTGCGGTCCCCGATCTGGATGGTATGGCCCGCGTTATGCCCGCCTTGATACCGGACAACGACGTCGAAATTCTCGCTCAACAGGTCAACGATTTTTCCTTTTCCTTCGTCCCCCCATTGTGCTCCCAAGATGATGATATTGTTAGGCAAACTCTTCATTGTAACTCACTGTGTTACGCTCGAAAAATGTTGCTTTCCGAAGTCTTCCGCAATCTGGGGGAAGACCGTTTTGCCAAACTGCTACGTTCCATTTCCATGGGGAAACTGAAGACGTACCAGCTTTATGAGCGATTGAAGATCCGCACGCACATCGTGAAGTTGAACACGGAAAGTTTACGGAAAGCGGAGCCGCGGCTCTGGGAGCGACTGGCGACGAATGACGACGAGTACGCTACCGATATCTCGCAAGCTATTTTGGTCTCGCATTTGGATTTAATCATCGCGGTACTGAACTTCATCGGCATTCCGCACGAAGAAGGCTTCTTCGTGAAGGATCTGGATGCAAAGAAGTATTTATCTGAAGGCTGGCAGGCGCGTGTTTACCAGGAGTTTCGGGATAAGTTTTCCGAGCCTCTGGTGCTGTTCTATATCAACCATCTGATCTTTGAGCTCGATAAGGACGCGGGCTTCTACCAGCCTGCCTGAACATGCTGGAAAATCAACTCGCCGGTCTACAGACCGGAACCCTGCAGCGCATCTCTGAAGCGCCGGATCCAGCGGCTCTGGAAGCGATTCGCGTTGAGGTTTTGGGCCGCAAGGGAACACTTGCGGCAGTGTCGAAAGACATGGGCAAGATTGCAGCGGAAGAGCGCGGGCGTCTGGGCAAGCTGCTGAATGAGGCGAAAAATTCACTCGAAGCAGCGCTGTCGGTCCGGCAAGAGCAGTTCGCGGCGGCGGCTTTGGCGGAGCGGCTCGAACAGGAGTGGGTGGACCTGACGTTGCCCGCGCCTGGCATTCGTCCCGGCAACTTGCATCCGCTCACCCGTCTGCAGCAGGAGATCGAAGATCTGTTTCGCTCGCTGGGGTTTACCGTCCTTGATGGCTTCGAAGTGGAAGATGAATATCACAACTTCGATGCGCTGAACATCCCTGCCGATCATCCAGCGCGCGACATGCAGGATACGTTCTGGCTGGAAGGCGGCAAGCTGTTGCGAACTCATACGTCGCCGGTGCAGGTACGCGGGATGGAGACGCTGCCGCTACCGCTGCGCATGATCGCGCCGGGCCGCGTGTTTCGCAACGAAAGCGTCGACGCATCGCACGAGCACACGTTTTATCAGTTGGAAGGCATGATGATCGATCGCAACGTGTCGGTCGGCAATCTGATCTATTTCATGAAAACGCTGCTGAGCGAAGTGTTCGGGCGTGAGGTGACCGTGCGGCTAAGGCCCGGATTTTTCCCCTTTGTCGAGCCCGGCTTCGAGCTCGATATCCAATGCTTGATCTGCGGCGGTACAGGGTGTGCGGTGTGCAAGCAAAGCGGATGGGTGGAACTGCTGCCCTGTGGCCTGATCAACCCGCGCGTGCTTGAGATGAGCGGAATCGATTCGAACGAGTGGGGCGGGTTTGCGTTCGGGCTGGGGCTGACGCGTCTGGTGATGATGCGCTACGGGATCGGGGATATCCGGCTGCTGATGTCGGGCGATCTGCGATTTCTGGCGCCGGCGGCCGCATGAAGTTTTCGATGAACTGGCTTCGCGAATTCGTGAAGCTTCCGGAAGATGCCGGGCTCACAATGAGCCTGATTACCACCCGCACGGCAGAGTGCGAGGGAATGGAAAGTTACGGCGAAGAAAGCGCCTCCGTGGCGACGGTGCTCAGGGCGCAACCGGTTCCCGATACTAAGCTGATGCTGGCTGAAGTGGACACGGAACGCTACGGGCGCAAGACTTTGGTATGCGGTGCGCCGAATTGCCGAGCCGGTTTGCGCACCGCGTATCTGCCAGTCGGCAAGAAGAAGATTCAGGGCATCGAGAGCGACGGCATGCTCGCCGGGACCGATGAGTTAGGGATTAATCATGATCACGTCGGGATTGTTGAACTGGAAGGCGACTTGCCCTTACCCGATTTCATTCTGGAGATCGACAACAAATCGTTGACCCATCGGCCGGACTTGTGGGGTCACTTCGGGATGGCGCGGGAGGTTGCGGCCATCACGGGCGGAACGCTGACAGACCCTGTCGATCTCTCTTTGTTGCCAACAGGCGCGCCTGCATTCGAAGTGGAAGGCCAGGCCGAGTTTTGCCCGCGGTTTAGCGCTTTGGTTTACGAGAACGTGAAGGTCGAGCCGTCGCCGATATGGCTGCAGTTTCGCCTGACCGCGCTCGGCATGAAGCCGATTAGCAATCTGGTCGATCTGACGAACTATGTAGCCGCGGAATTAGCACAACCGATGCATGCATACGATCGCGCGCTGCTCCACGGCAACAAGCTGACAGCCCGATTGGCGCACCAGGGTGAGCGCGTCATGGCGCTCAACAAGGAAGAATACGAGCTGACCACTTCGAATCTGGTAATTGCGGATGGGACGGGGCCCGTGGGAATCGCGGGAGTGATCGGCGGCCTGGACAGCTCGATTCGCGAAAGCACAACAACGGTGGTTTTCGAGGCCGCCAACTTCCACGCTTCCAGCGTTCGCAAGACTTCATCCGCGCTCAAGATTCGCACCGATGCTTCGATGCGTTTCGAGAAATCGCAAGACCCGGAGAACACGGTCCGCGCGCTAGCAAGAACCATCGCGCTGATGAAGATTATCTGTCCGGAAGCGCGGCTGGTGGGTGGGTTAATCGATTGGAAGGTGGAGCATCCGGCACCCTCGCCCCTTTCGCTCGATGGCAATTGGCTGAATCGTAAGCTCGGTCGTGAAGTGGAAGGCGTGCGGGTGCGTTCGATTCTGGAGAGCCTGGGCTTCCGCGTTACAGGCGATTGGCCGAGCCTGACCGTGACCGTTCCTTCCTGGCGCGCGACCAAGGATGTCAACACCCCCGACGATCTGGTGGAGGAAGTAGGCCGCATGATCGGGTATGAGACAATCCCGCCGGTCGCGCCCTCCGTGCTCTCGACGGTGCCGCCCGATTCACCCGAACGGTTATATCTACGCCGCGTTCGCGCGCTGGCCGCGTCGCAAGGCTTTACCGAGGTTTACAACTATTCGTTCCTGAGCGAAGAGCAGGCGTCCTTTTTGGGCTTTGAGCCGGCAAAGCTGGTTCGCGTTCTGAATCCCATCGCGCAAAATCAGAGTTTAATGCGGCCGTCCCTGCTTCCGGGTATTTACGCGAACCTGGTTGAAAATAGAAAGCACCAGGAACAGTTCCGCTTCTTTGAAATCGGGCGCGAGATCCATAAGCGTCCGGAACCTGAACTGCCGGATGAAGTGCAGCATCTGGTGCTGGCGATCTATGGCGAGGAAGGGGCGTTGCTGGAGTTGAAGCGTGTGGCCCAATCGCTCGGGAGCGACATTCAGGTTCGCGCTGCCGAAGCGCGGGCCTTCGAGCATCCACGGCGTGCGGGCGAGGTTCTGGCCGGGAGTGTCGTGGTGGGGCGGTTGTTCGAAATGCATCCAAGCTATATCGAAGGCCGTGCCGCGGTACTCGATCTGGATTTGCGCTTGTTGCGCGGCTTCGACACGAACACGGCCCGCTATCCCGCGCCGAAGAAATACCCTTCGACAGCATTCGATCTGTCGGTGATCGCGCCACCTCGAGAGCCCGTTGGCGACCTTCTTCGCCGCATGCAGGTGCTTGCCGGGCCGCTGCTCGAACACATTGCCTACTTGCGGCAGTACGCTAAATCCGATCGGAAGAGCGTGACATTCCGTTTCACTCTTGACTTCGCCGGATCGCACGCTCTCCACAGACGAAGCGACCGCCGTTCGCGCTGCTGTGATCGACGGCATGCGCGGTTTAGGATACGATCTGACCGTATGATGAAACGTCGCGCTTTTCTTTCCGCCGCGGGTACCGCCGCAGTCGTGCCCCGCATCCATGCGGCGCCGGCAAACCCGGGGCCGATGAAGATTACCCGGATCCGCTATTACAAGAACCCGCGCGGCCGCCCCATTTTCAATCAGAGCTACAACATCGTGACGGTCGAGACCGACGCCGGGATCACGGGCATCGGCGAAGGCGGATCGAAGGACACGGTGGAGCAGTGCGGCGCCATGATCATCGGCGAAGACCCTTCCCGCATCGATCATCTTTGGCAGATGATGTACCGCGGCTATTTCTATCCGGCCGGACGCGAGAAGCTGGATGCCTTGGGCGCGATCGATCTGGCGTTGTGGGACATCAAGGGCAAGGCGCTGGGCGTACCTGTTTACGAATTGCTGGGAGGTGCGCAACGCAATCATTGCGAGTGCTACGCGACCAGCTTCCCGAACAAAGGCAGCTTGAAGGAATCTGCCCGCCAGTGCATCGAGATGGGCTTTCGTGCGTATCGCTACGCCACTGCCGACCCCGGCCCGGGCAAAGCGTTCAACTCGCACCAGATTGTCCGCACGACACATGAGAACTGCGAACAGATTCGCGAGGGCGTGGGCAAGGATGGCGATTGGGCTCTCGATTTCCACACGCGTCTTGATCTTCCCGATGCAGTGCGCCTGGCAACTTTGATCGAACCGCTGGAACCGTACTTCGCCGAAGACCTGATTCGCTCGGAAAACCCAGGCGTGTATAAGGAATTGCGGCAGAAGGTGAAAGTGCCGATTGCGGTGGGTGAGCAGTTCGGATCGAAGTGGGACGTGAACGATCTGATTGAGCAACAGCTGATCGACTATAGCCGCATGACGTTGCCGAACGTGGGCGGCATCACGGAGTTCATGAAGATTGCGGCGTTATGCGAGACGCATTATGTCGGGCTGATTCCGCATTTCACGGGGCCGTTGAGCGAGGCGGCGCTGGTGCATGCCTGCGGCGCGTTCTCCGGACCGGTACTGATGGAGATGACAGGAACGGGTCCGCAGGCCGAACCGCATCTGCCCGTCTGCGCGGATTGGAATAAGGGCAAGCTGATGTTGAACCGGAGGCCGGGTCTGGGGGTGGAACTCGATACGAAGCCTCTTCAGTTACAGGCGGAGATTACGGAACGCTATCGCGTGACGCCGATCTTTGAGCGGCCGGATGGGTCGATTACGAACTGGTAAGAGCGAGAAGCGCCAGCCAGAATACTCCTAAACCGCCAGAATCTCTTTCTCTTTGGTCTTGGCGGCCGCGTCCAGTTTCTGGATATGGGCGTCGGTCATCTTCTGAATATCCGCCGTGCTGGCGCGCTCTTCGTCTTCCGCGATTGTCTTGTCTTTCGCCAACTTCTTCAACTGCTCATTGGCGTCGCGCCGGATGTTGCGGATTGAGACGCGGTGGTCTTCCGCCAACCCGTGCAGCCGTTTCACCAGTTCCTTGCGGCGCTCCTCGGTTAGCGGGGGAATCGGCAGGCGAATCTGCTTGCCATCGTTCGCAGGATTCAGCCCAATATCGGAATTCCGAATTGCTTTTTCGATAGCGCTCAAAACGCTTGCATCCCAGGGCTGTATCGTGATCAACGCCGGTTCGGGGACGTGAAGGTTCGCAACCTGGTTCAACGGAGTCGGCGTGCCGTAGTAATCCACGCGGATGTGATCAAGGATGCTGATCGTAGCCCGGCCTGTGCGGATGGCCGACATATCGTGAGAAAGCGCCTGAACGGCGTTTTCCATCTTCGTGCGCGCTTGCGCTTCGATTTCTTTAACGGTGGGCATGTTATCGGATGACGGTGCCGATGGGCTCACCCATCGACATTCGCATTATATTTCCAGGAGTGTTGAGATTGAAAACCAGGATCGGCAGTTTGTTGTCTCGGCACATTGCGATGGAGGTGGAGTCCATGACGCCCAAAGATTGCGAAAGCACTTCGGTGTACGTGATTTCCTTGTACATCACTGCGTCGGTATGCTTCATGGGGTCTTTGTCATAGACGCCATCCACTTTCGTTGCCTTTGCAATTACTTCAGCGCGAATTTCCAAAGCCCGCAGCGTTGCCGCGGTATCGGTGGAGAAATACGGATTGGAGGTACCCGCCGCAAATATGACTACCCGGCCCTTTTCCAGATGGCGAATAGCGCGGCGGCGGATATAAGGCTCGCATACCTGATGCATTTCGATCGCGCTCATTACGCGCGTGTGGCAGCCCAGGTGTTCCAGCGCATCCTGCATGGCGAGCGAGTTGATTACAGTCGCCAGCATTCCCATGTGATCGCCCGTGACGCGATCCATGTTTTTTGCCGCAAGCGCAATGCCTCGAAAAATATTGCCACCCCCAATCACGAGGCCGACTTGCAAGCCTTTGTCCGCGATCGCGGCAACTTCTGCTGCCAACCCTTTCACACGCTCGGCATCCACCCCGAAAGTGCCCAGCCCGGCCATCGCTTCACCGCTGAGCTTGAGGAGGATTCGTCCGTATTGGGCCATGCTATTCCGCGGCTTCAGGTGCTTCGGGAGCCGCGGTTTCTCCCACTTTGAAGCGGGAGAAGCGGGCGACGCTGATGTTCTCGCCCAGCTTGGCGATTTTAGACTTGATGACCTGGTCGACGGTCATCGTGCCCTCTTTGACATAAGGCTGCTCATAAAGGCAGACTTCTTCGTAAAACTTGGCCATGCGCCCTTCGACGATCTTTTCGGCGACTTTCTCCGGCTTGCCTTCGTTCATGGCGCGGGCTTTCTGAATGTCTTTTTCCTTGGCAAGCGCAGCTTCGGAAACATCTTCTTTGCGGATGAACTGCGGATCGGCGGCGGCGATGTGCATCGCCAAGTCGCGCGCCAGATCCTGAAAATCGTCTGTTCGGGCAACGAAATCGGACTCGCAGTTGACTTCGACCAGAACGCCCAATTGCCCGCCCGGATGAATGTAGTGAGAAATCAGGCCTTGGCGCGTGGCGCGGCTGGCTTTCTTATTTGCGCTGGAGATTCCGCGTTTCCGCAGAACCACTTCCGCTTCCGCGATGTTGCCATTCGCTTCTTTTAAGGCGCTCTTGCACTCCATCATTCCGGCACCGGAACGCTCGCGCAATTCCTTGACCTGCTGTGCGGTAATTTCAGCCATTTAGGCGAGCTCCTGGTCGCCACGGGGAGAGGGGTCTTCGCCCATCAGGCTCTCCGCCATGATCTGTTCGTTGAATTTCGGATCGACGTACTCAGTGTATTCGGGGATGGATTCATCGGCCGGAGTTTCGTCGGTGATGATCTTCTCGGCGGTGAAATCCTGCTCTGTCGCCAGGGCGCGGCCTTCGATTACGGAATCGGAAATTTTGGTTGTGAAGAGCCGGATGGCGCGCAGGGCATCGTCATTGCCAGGAATCACCCAATCCACCTCTTCGGGATCGCAATTGGTGTCGACGATGGCGACCACCGGAATACCCAGGCGGCGCGCCTCTTTCACAGCGATGGCTTCCTTGTTGGAATCGATGACAAAGAGCACATCGGGGAGGCCGGGCATGTCCT
Source organism: Bryobacterales bacterium (assembly GCA_963795835.1). Lineage (GTDB taxonomy): Bacteria > Acidobacteriota > Terriglobia > Bryobacterales > Bryobacteraceae > JALYXI01. Next base: position 334,882 of record CAWCJC010000009.1, read on the forward strand.
TGATTCCGGCGAGATTCATTTCGAGCTGTTTGCGCTCGCGCTCAAGCCGGATTACTTCCTTCTTGGGACGCGCTTCGTAGCCGCCATCAGTCGACATCTGGTCGAGCTCTTTCAGGCGCTTGATGGACTTTTGCACAGTGGCCATGTTGGTCAGCAACCCACCCAGCCAGCGCTGATTGATGTAGTACATCTGGCAGCGGGTGGCTTCTTCGGCGATGGCTTCCTGCGCCTGGCGCTTGGTTCCGACGAACAGGACATTCTTCCCCTGCGCGGCCATTTCGCCGACAAAACGCGCGGCGTCTTTGAACAGCTTGAGGGTCTTCTGGAGATCGATGATGTAAATGCCGTTGCGTTCGCCGAAGATGTATTCCTTCATCTTGGGATTCCAACGCTTGGTCTGGTGCCCGAAGTGAACACCGGCTTCGAGCAGTTCTTTCATGGAGATAGCGGGCAAATGAGATTCCTTGGTGCACAGTTGTGCAGGGTTAGGGTGGAGGGGGTGGGACTCTTAAGACCGTCTGACAACCACGGCAGAGAACCGCAAAACAAGGAGCGCCGCTGGGTGGCGCTCCCGAGTGAACAGTTGGTTACCGCTTGGAGAACTGGAACCGCTTGCGGGCGCCCTTCTGCCCGTACTTCTTGCGCTCATGCTTGCGCGGATCGCGCGTCAGGAAGCCGGCTGTTTTCAGGGCGGGACGAAGCTCCGCATTAAACTGCACCAAAGCGCGGGAAATTCCGAGACGGATGGCTCCGGCCTGGCCGATGAAGCCGCCGCCATTCGCAAGCACCAGAACATCGAACTTGTCCAACATTTCCGTAGCAACCAACGGCTGCTTTACAGGAAACCGTGCCGCATCCGTGGGGAAGTAATGGCTGAGTTCGCGGCCGTTGATTTTGATGGCTCCCGTGCCGGGACGGAGGAACACGCGGGCGATCGCTTTCTTGCGGCGGCCGGTGCCCAAGTACTGGGTGATCTGTTTTATTGCCATGATTACGATGCTTTGCTTTCCTGAACAGGCTTCACGTTAACTTCTTTTGCGACAGGTTTTTGGGCAATGTGCGGATGCTTGTCGCCTGCATACACATTGAGCTTGCGGTACATCTGCTTGCCCATTTTCGATTTCGGCAGCATGCCGAAAATCGCATCTTCCACCATGCGCTGCGGGCGGGTAGACCGAACGCGCTGCAAAGTCCGCTCAACCAGGCCGCCCGGATAACCGGTGAAATGGCGATACACCTTCTGGCCCTCCTTCTTACCTGTGAGGACAATTTTCTGCGCGTTGATGACAATGACGTGGTCGCCCGCGTCAATGAAAGGGGTGTAGTTGGTCTTATGCTTCCCCATCAACATGGAAGCCGCGAGACTGGCCACCTTGCCTAAAACCTTGCCTTCGGCGTCAATCACATGCCATTGGCGCGGAACGGCATTTTTCGTTGGAAACTGCGTGGTACTCATTTAGGACACACTTCTCCGGATCTAGGTGCTTACCAAATCAGGTTAGCCGCTGTTTACCCGATTGTCAAACTGGTGGTAATTTGGGGAGGCCCGGACAACTTGTCCTCCTATAACCGTCCGGTGACTGGCCGTCACTTCCGCATCTTCTACCTTGTGAAGGAAACCGCCTTTCGGCAAACCATGAATCCTCCGAAGCGCCTTCTTTCCCCCCTGATTCTGAGCTATATAGGCGCGCTCGCTGCGCTGGTCCTATTCGAACGGTTGGCGGATGAGATCAGCGAAGGCGACACCCTGCGATTCGATCTGGCCGTGCGCGGCTTCATCCACGGGTTTGCATCTCCCGGAATGACGGTATTCATGAAGGTCCTCACCGACATCGGTACTCTCACCCTGATGCTCCCGTTTACCTTGGCTGCGGGCTTCGCACTCTGGTATTTCGGACGACGGCGCGGGGCGATTCTGATGGCTGTGACCATGGCAGGATCGTTGTTGCTCATGTTTGTTCTGAAATTGCTTTTTCACCGGCAGCGGCCAGATCCCTACTTTGGCTTTCCTTTACCCAAGGATTTCAGTTTTCCCAGCGGTCACGCCCTCACGTCATTTTGCTTCTGGGGATTGCTGGCCGTGATTCTCTCAACGGAAGTGCAAACTCTGGCAAGCCGCATCGTCATATGGGCAGTGGCAGTGTTCATGGTGTTTGGCGTGGGGCTGTCGCGGATCTATCTGGGCGTCCACTATCCGAGCGATGTACTCGGCGGGTATTTAGCGGCCACTGTGTGGGTGTCCGGAGTGGGCTGGGTGTATCGCCATTTCCGCCACACGTCAGAGTCCCCGGGTAACATTGGCCAGCAGCTTACCGGCAGCGGTTGAGTCATGATGAACCTATGCCCTCGGTTCCGTTTGAAGTCTGGGACGTGTTTACTCACCAGAAACTGCGCGGCAACCCGCTCGCCGTGTTTCCGGACGCCACCGGCATCCCCGAATCCCAGTTGAGCGCGATCGCGCGCGAGATGGCGCATTCGGAAACCACCTTCGTTTACCCTCGTGCAGCCGCGGTTGAAATACGGGAAGGCGTGCGGACCCGAATTTTTGCACGTGCCGGAACGGAAATGCAATTCGCTGGGCATCCCGTTCTTGGCACCGCGTTTTCGCTATGGACGGTCCGCAAAACTCCGACAATTTGTTTGCGGCTCCCCGTGGGCGCCGTTCCCGTGACCTTTGAGGGTACTGAAGGTCAAGGCGCTGAAGGTGAGATGACGCAGCCTGATCCGGTCTTCGCCGAAACGCACGAGGCCTCCGCGTTGGCGCCGCTCCTGGGTCTTACGCCGAATGATATCGATACCCACTTGCCTCTTGAAAATGTCTCAACCGGCCGCCCAAACGTGCTCGTGATGGTGAAGACGCGAGAGGCCGTGCGCAAAGCCTCCTTCGATTGGCGCGGCCTGGATGCTTACTTCGCCGCGGGCGACAAAGAGCGCGGCGTCTATCTTCTAACGCGCGACGTCGAACAGCCCTCGGCCCAGTTCCACGCGCGCAAAGTAACGAAGGCAGGGGACGATCCTGTCACGGGGTCAGCGGCAGGTTCCGCCATAGCATGGCTGGTGAAGCACGGTGCCGTGGAAGCTGGTAAGCGCATCATCATCGAGCAGGGAAGCGAAGTGAACCGGCGCGGAGAGCTGTTCGCCTCAGCCCAAAGCAATGGTCAGGTAAAGATCGGAGGAGGAGCCGTTTGTTCATCGCGTGGATTTCTGATGCTATGAACGCCATTGGGCTTCGCCTATGAAGGGGAAGGATCAGCCGATGAGCAGTCGGGCTCGGTTTGGACAACCACGTGCTTTATTGCACAGTGAGGTAACAAACCATGAGGCTTTCACTGGCAACACTTACCCTCGGAGCAGCGATGTTCACTCCGCTGTTTGCGCAAGGCGTAAATGTCCGAATCTACGATCGCGACCACAAGGATTACCACAACTGGAACGATAACGAAAACCGTGCTTACAACCGTTATCTGACCGACCAACATCAAGAGCGAAAACGGGATTTTCAGAAGGAAAATCGTGACCGCCAACGAAACTATTGGAAGTGGCGGCATGAGCATGGCGACGATGTGCTCTTTCCTCGCTAAACTGAGGCGCCAGGCTTAAGCTGACCTACCGGTCAGCTTGAGCGATTTCCTCGGCCGTAATCAGCCGGAGCGTCTTGCCCGTCTGTGAGTTGGCTCCCACGTTTACCAATTCGCCTCGCCCGATGAGCGATTCGTAATCGAGGAGTCTAAACAAATCGCCCCCAGGCACCACTTCTACCGCATACAGGCGGTACTCACCAGGCGGAAGCTTGGCAGAGTAACGCGGGGGCACAACTGTGGCATCCGGTATTTCCGTTTGCACGTATCCGAATGTTGCGATTACCGCAATTTTCGCCGGGTGGGCGGAACCGAGGTCAATGTCTCCCGAAATACCACCTCTATCCGAGCCCGCCGTGATTTGTAGAGGTCCTGATGCCCCGGCCTTCAATTCGAACTCCGGGCCTTCGGTGCGGTCACCCGCAATGGAGACGGACGTCACCCAATTGTTGCCGAGATTCATGATCCGGTAACGGCCGGGTGAAACGCCGCGAAATGTAAAGGTGCCATCTGGCTTCAGCTCGGCGGAAAGATGAACGTCCATCTCGCCAATCTGATACAAGGATATTCGGGTTGGTGCGGGTTCTTTGCTTTCGCCCAGCTGAAGTGTTCCCGAAAGGGGAACAGGTGGTTGGACCTGTACGGTAATTTCGACAGGGTCTTCGCCAACGGTAACCACCTGTTTTGTAAGCAGCAGATGTTCAGGTGTAGTCGAATTGATGCGCAGAACATAGCGGTTTGCCGGGATTGAGGAAAAGTGAATTTCACCTTTACCGGAAAGAGATCCCGCTATCGTATCGCTGGGCCGTTGCGGACCATGATCATCCGGGGCCAGAGCGGCGGTGACGCGTGCCCCCGCTGTACCCGCAATATGAACCGTCAAGCTTGAAACCGGCTCTGGCGTCATACGGAAGTCCAGGCCGTTCAGCACTTGGCCGGCTGCAATGTTAAGCCGCTGCGCACCGCTGAAATCGCGGGTTCCCGGATAGAAGCGCTGGCTGAAGCCCAACTTAGGGCCAGGAGCCGCAACGTGTGCCGGTAGGTATGGTCGGGGCTGCAAGACCGGCTCCGGGCAGCGCGCCTCCAAATAATATTTACCCGCGGGCACGGGGCGAAGTTGGTACTCGCCACCTCGGCCCGTTGACGCAGACCGGAACACCACTGACATCTGCGGCGTGTTTAGGAAAAGGTTGACCGTACAGTTCAGAAGTGCATCCCCATCATCGTCAAAGACGTGCCCGCTAAGCGCCGCGGCCGGGCTTAGCTTCAGGGTCAACCCGCTCCTTCGTTCTCCCGCGGTAAGCTGCACGCCCATATGGAAACTCCCAGGATTTCGACCCTGCGGATAATCAGGATGTGTTGCCGTAATGGCATATTGGCCCGCGGGCAGTTGATCAAATAGAAACGACCCGGAACCGTCCGTTACCGCAGCGTTTCCCGGCAAACCTGCAATTTTGACTTCGGCTTTTCGAATGGGCGCGCCGCTCACTAAATCAACAATTGTTCCCGAGATCGACCCCTTCGGTCCGTTCGACGGCTGCGCTTGTAAAAACAGCACCAGGAACATCCAACTCATGGGAGCAGAACTCCGATAAGGGGCAGCGAAATCGTTCCGGTAGCTCCTTCTGCCAGCTCAACAGTCTTCGATTGCGATTCATACCGCGGCAGCAACTTCGGGTCCTGCCACGCCTGTGGCTCAATATCGCGGAACGCATACACCCTGTATGTTCCGGGATTGAGGCCATACAGCGTGAAGTGACCTTTCTCGTCCGTGTTCGCTGTGGCGAAGAAGCTGGATTGCCCCGCAAACTTCCCGAGAGGCGCGGCAACCAGGGTCGCAGGGCCGGCCGGCTCCACCGTGCCTTCCAGTTTCGCGGCCTGTGTCGAGATTACGATTGCCAGAGGACCTTTCGTTCCGGGAGCGATCTCCATATCTTCCAATAAGACGTCCTTTGCGCCGAGCCGCATCGTTTTGATGTATGCATCCCGCGGCAGCGGTGAAACCCCAATGTCCCAAATGCCGGGCGGAACCTCATCGAACTCAAACTCGCCATCCTCCACATCGGCTCTCAGCGGAGGACCATTCTCTTCGGCAGCGGAAAGATTCACACGCAAATTCTTGAGGCGTTCCGCTCCGGGTCCCTCCACCAGGACGGTCCCTGAAAGAGGAACTCCGGGAGAGAGCGCTACATTCACTTCGGTATCAGCGGCCGTAAGATTCAGCTTGATTGTGGCTCGCCTCGACCCTGCGCGAACTTTGAGGCGATAGGTGCCCGCCGTAATACCGGAAACCTGAAACGAGTGATCGGGGCGCACACCGCGGTACCCGCTACTCGCCCCGCCCGAAATCAAATCGGAATCCAAGCTAACGGTCACGTTTCGGACGTCGTCCGGAATGCCTGAAATTGTGCCGTGAACCGATACCTGCGCCGCATAGTTCAAGTGGAAATCGATTCCGCTCACGTCATTCCCGGCAATTACGACGGGCGCGGAGTAAGTTTGCGAAACCAGACCGTCCGGAGGTAACGATTCCCCTAAAGTGGCAACCGGACGAATCCGCGTGGGGCGAGCCGATTGAGCCAGGGCGCAGACAGTATACTCGCCGTTCAACACGGCGGCCACATGGTAACGGCCCTGCGAATCCGTAATTGCAGCGGCAACTTGCCGCAGCATCGGCTTGCCTCGATCCCACTGCTTCCGGTAAAGTCCCACCTGAACGCCGGCTACCCCATCTCCCTCGGGGTCTGTTACAGCGCCGCTCACCATATTTGATTGAGCGAGCAGCAGCACCAGACCTGTTCGTGATTCGCCCTCGTCCACAAGGAGTGCCGTTCCTCCCCGTTGTGGTGTAAGTGCTCCATAGGGAATTGAAAGATAACCATTACGGGCCGCGAGAATGCGGTACCGGCCCTTCGGAATCTTGTCGAGCGCGAAACGTCCGGCGGAATCGGTGATGGCAACAGCGTAGGAGCGATCTTGCGCAAGCGAGGTGAGAGTAACCGCCGCTTTGCGAATGGGCTGACGTGTCCCAGCATCCAGCACCGTGCCCTGAACGGTTTCAGCGCGCGCCACGCCCCAGAGAAGCAGACACAGAGTGAGCGCGCGCTTCCTCATGCTACTTGCGGATCTGGAAGCGATCCACCTCTTCCCCCGTCGCACTGATCTGTTTCAGCGCGAACGTGCCGCCGTCGACATCGATCACGCTCATGCTGTTCACCTGCGCAATGTACTTATCGGTAAAGGGCTGCCATGTCTCCGGATGGCCCTGCTGTTCCGGGCTGTAAAGTTTTGCGCCGCCCCCGCCGCTGACGATATAAATCACGCCTTTGGGCTTCGCTTTCGCGCCATCGGAGAAGTGCTTGTCGAGCGTCCATTCGCCCGATACTTCTCCTTTGGGACCCTTCGACGCCGACGCGGGCGCGAAAGTAAGCGGGAATGAGCGCTGATAGTTATGAACGTGGCCGGAGAACACGACGTCCACTTTAGCCTCCTCGAACGTGGGCGCCAGCAGACGCATCCACTGATCGTTAAAATGTTCGACCGACGAGTTGAATCCGGGATGATGAAACGCAACGAATCGCCACCGGGCGTTCTTCGCCGATGCCAAATCGTCTTTCAACCATTTCAGCAGCGTGGGAGACTGCCAGTCGGCATAGGGGTTGGAATCGATCACGGTCCAGTGCGCGTTGCCATAGTCGAAGGAAAAGTTAGCCATGCGCGGAAAGCGCGGTGCGGCGGAAGCCAGAAAGCCGGGCTGCGACTCCTCATGCCCCTGCAGCACCAAGCCGTTTTCATCGGGGCCATTCAGCGGTTGGTCCCAGTAGAAAAAGTACGCAAGAGCGTCTGGGAATTGCGTGTAATTTCTGAGAGCCGTATCGTGGTTTCCCACAGCGGCAAGAAAGGGGATGGATTGAATGAGCGGCGCGTATACGGGAAAGTACTTGGTGCGGTACTCAGAGATGCGCCCAGCGGTATAAACAATGTCTCCCGTAATGAACAGAAAATCTGGCTTCGCGAGTTCGGCTTGGTGGGCGATCTGGCGCTGCTCGGGCGTGTCCTGAGCGCAATCGCCGAACAGGACCAGCCGGTACGGTTGCGCGGCGGACTTACGCGCTTTCCCGGTAGCAGTGAAGACGGGAGCGCCGGCCTTTGCCACGCGATACTGAAACTCTTCGCCTGGAACCAGTCCCGTAAGCTGCGCCCGATAAACACGGTGTGGCGCAACGGCGGGGACTTCAACCTCCTTCGGAGGTCGCCCAAGGGTCACGCGCGTTGCCGGCGCGCTGGCGGTTAGAAACGTCGGCGCCTCCATGGCCCGCCAACTTTTGTCTTTCGAGGTGCGGACATCCACGCTCCATTTAGCTGCCTGGTCCGCTGTATGCCAAAGCAGCACCAGCGATTCGGACCTACTCAGCAACGGATGATTGCCTAACTGAAGATAGGGAAGTTCAAGAAACTCAGAACTCTGAGATTGCAATAGAGTTACAGCCGTCAGCAAAAGAAAAACCAGGCGCATCTTAGGACTCTAACCCCATCTGAGTAAGTCGGTAACGAAGCGCGTTGCGCGTCAATCCCAGCAGGCGCGCAGCCTGGCTCTTGTTGCCGTCGGCTTTCTTCAGCGCCTGGCGGATCAGCTCCTGTTCATATTGGTCGAGCGACATTCCTTCCGGCAGCGAAAGTTCCCCGGGCACCACCGCGCGCGCGCGGGCGTTCGTGTCGAGCTTGATATCCGCTGCGTCCAGTTGCTTGCCGCGCGCCATCACCAGGGAACGCTCAATCACGTTCTCCAACTCGCGCACGTTGCCGGGCCAAGGGTAAGCCAGCAGCCGGTCCATAGCAGCGGGCGTAATCTCGCTAACTTCCGACCCTGTATCGGGAGCGAGCTTCGCTGATAAAGTGATTCGCCAGATAGGGAATATCGGGCTTTCGTTCGCGCAGGGGCGGAATCTCGATTGGCACCACATTCAACCGGTAGTAGAGGTCTTCGCGAAACGTGCCTTGCTCAAGAGCAGCGCGCAGATCCTGATTGGTGGCCGCGATCATGCGCACGTCGATGTGCAGTGTCTTCACCCCTCCCAGGCGTTCGAGTTCGCGCTCCTGCAGAACACGCAACAGTTTCACCTGTACCGGCGCGGGCACGTCACCAATTTCGTCAAGGAAGACGGTGCCGGTATCTGCCTGTTCGAACTTACCCGGCTTCGAACCCAGCGCCCCGGTGAAGGCGCCTTTCTCATAGCCGAAAAGCTCGCTTTCCATCAAATTCTCTGGAATTGCGGCGCAATTGATTTTCACCAACGGCCGTTCTTTGCGCGGACTGTGGAAATGAATCGCGCGCGCAATCAAGTCCTTGCCAACACCAGATTCGCCGGTCAGCAAGACGGTCGCGCGCGTTGGAGCCACTCGCAAGACCTGCGCGAAGATGTCCTGCATTTGGGCGGAACGGCCAACGATGTTGTCCCACTCGTACCGCCGCCCGAGTTCCTCCTTCAGCTTGCGATTTTCATCTCGCAGCCCGCGGACTTCCAGTGCCTTATTGACCACAGCTGTGAGCTGATCGAGCGAAAAAGGCTTCAGCAGAAAATCGGACGCGCCGTTTTTCATCGCCTCAATCGCGTTCTCGATGGTGCCGTGGGCGGTCATCAGAACCACCGGGGCATGTGGATTGCCGCGATGAATCAGAGACAGCAGTTCGAGTCCAGACATGCCGGGCAGACGCAGATCGGTCAAAATAAGTGAAGCCCGGTCCAGAAGCGGAAGCGCGGCTTCTGCGGTCGCGGCCTGATCGGTGTCAAAATTTGAGGCCCGAAGGTGAAGATCGAGCACGCGCCGCAGTTTCTCTTCGTCTTCGATAATGAGGATGCGCGGACGCATGAGGATATGAGGATATAGTGACATGGGGTTAGCCAATGCGAGTGACGGTTAAGCACAACCAGACACAGGAAGAAGCGAAGCGGGCGGTAGACCAGGCGATTGACACTCTCTTCCGGGACATGCCGGCCGGGCTGATCAAAATCACGGATCAGCGCAAGGCTTGGGACGGGAACACGCTTCGGTTTTGGATGACAGCGAAGATGGGAGTCGTGCGAAATCCGATTGAGGGCTGGATCGCGGTGACCGAGAAGGATCTGACGGTGGACGTCGATCTCGGAATGTTGAATATGTTGTTTCCGGAGCAGAAAATCCGGAAAACGATTGAAGACAGCCTAAGCGGCAAGCTCTTGGGTCCGGGCAAGAAAGGCTAACTGTTGCCCTTCTCACGAATAACTTGATCTAAAAGGACTAGAACCGTTTCGACAGGTAGGCGTAGCTTTCGCGGAGGCTCTCGATTGGATCGGGAGATTGATCCTGCTCCACGAAATAGTGCTTCGTACCAGCGGCATCGGCCGCTTTCAGAACGGCGGGAATATCGATCGACCCATTGCCTGCTTCTTTGAAAAGCTCTTTCGGCACTTTCTCGTTGAATTGCGCTTCGGGAAGCATTCCCTTGGCTTTGTCTTTCACATGCAGCAGCGGAATGCGGCCATGGTGCTTCGCGATAATCTCAACGGGGTTGTGCCCCGCGACAGCGGCCCAGAAGATATCGAGCTCGAGCATCACCAGCTTCGGATCGGTTTCGCCCATTAGGATCTGGAAGGGGCTGGTGCCTTGCATCGGTTCGTACTCGAATGCGTGAGTGTGATAACAAAGCTGCAGGCCGTGATCTTTGGCGCGCTTACCGGAATCCTGCAGACTTGCCGCCAGCTTCTTCATCACGTCCACGCCGCCACGTTGGTCCGGTGGAATGTAAGGCACCACCGCGTACTCGAAACCTTTAGCTTTCGCGTCAGCCAACTGTTCATCAGTGGGCTTGGTGTTGAGGTGAACGCTGACACGTTTCAAGCCGCTTGCCTCGATCGCGCTCCAAGCCTTGGCGAGAGTGTCGGACGTAGCTTCGAGTTCTGTGTAGCCAATCGAGTGAATGTCGCGCAGCACCTTCGCGGGGTCCGCCGCGATGATGTTGCGCACCGTATAAATCTGAACACCCAAGTTGTCTTTGCGCAGCTTTGCGGCGGGGGCGAGACTTGCGGCAGCAAGGGACGCAAGTAGTGTTCGGCGAGTGACGGAGGCCATGCGCTATATCTTACGCCAAGGCTACGAGTGGCCTTCTGTTGGCGCGGTCGGCGCGACCGCAGTGTCGCCGCCCCCTTCCAGTTTGTCCGCTTCCGCTGCGCGGCCCAGAAGGCGCAAAGCTTTTGCCGCTACGTGCTCCGCCGTGAAGCCGAAGTTCTTCATGATTTCCTCGCCGGGGGCGGATGCGCCGTAGTGGTCGATGCCGATTTGTACACCCTCGTCGCCGGTGAACTTGTCCCAGCCCATGGTTGCCGCCGCTTCCACGCTTACCCGCTTGCGGATCGCTTTCGGAAGAACTTGTTCGCGGTAAGCTTCATCCTGTTGAGCGAAAAGGCTCCAACAAGGGAGGCTGACCACCCTCGCTCTCACGTTGAACTCCTTGAGCTTCTCCGCGCCCTTAACGCAGAGCGCAACTTCAGAGCCGGTGCCGATGAGAATTACTTCCGGCGCGCCGCCTTCGGCATCAGCGACGATATAGCCGCCTTGCTCCAACTTGCCGACGGATTTGCTTCGATCCAGAATTTGGATATTTTGGCGCGAGAGGATGATGCTGGTGGGCTGGTTGTGCTGAATGGCGAACGACCAAGCTTCGGCGGTCTCATTAGCGTCGGCCGGACGGATGACTGTTAAACCGGGAATTGCTCGAAGGCCGGCAAGCTGCTCTACCGGTTCGTGCGTGGGACCATCTTCGCCTACAGCCACGCTATCGTGCGTGAAAACATAGATCAGCTTCAGGCCCATGATTGCGCCTAAGCGGACCGAAGGCTTCATGTAATCGGAGAAAACGAAGAACGTCGCGCTAAACGGAATGATCCCGCCATGGGCTGCAATGCCGTTCACCGCCGCGCCCATGGCATGTTCACGAACGCCAAAAGCCAGGTTGCGGCCTGTATAGCCCCATTCTCCGCCCACTGCGCCGGCCGTACCAGGCCCCGCAAATTCGGCGGGTTGAAAATCGCCCATGCCTTTAAGCGCGGTGTTGGTGGAAGGGTTGAGATCGGCTGAGCCCCCGATGATATTCGGGATGTGCTTGGCTAACGCGTTTAAGACTTCCCCGCCCGCCACTCTTGTGGCCAGGGGCTTATCCTCCGGCTTCCACTTCGGCAAATCGGCGCCCCAATCGTCGGGAAGTTTGCCGGCTTGGATGCGCAGGAATTCGGCGGCTTCTTTCGGAAATTCTTTGCTGTAGGCGTCGAAGCGTTCCTGCCACGTCTTCTGCGCTTCGTCGCCGGCCGGCACAGCTTTGCGGAATTCCGCGAGAGCTGCTTCGGGAAGGAAAAATTTGTCCATGGTGGGCCAGCCGAGCGCTTTCTTGGTGGCCTGCAATTCTTCTTCGCCGAGCGGCGATCCATGCGAGCCGAATGTATCCTGCTTCTTCGGGCTGCCGTAACCGATGTGGGTACGGACCAGAAGCAGCGAGGGGCGATGCTCTTCCATCTTCGCTTCTTCAATGGCGCGCGCAACATCTTCGGTATCGTTGCCGTCGAGCACGTGACGCGTATGCCAGCCGTAAGCTTCGAAGCGGCGGGCGACGTCTTCGGTAAAGGTGAGGTCGGTCGCGCCGGCCAGCGAGATGTGGTTCTGATCGTAAAGATAGATCAGCTTGCCCAATCGCAAGTGCCCTGCAAGCGAAGCGGCTTCGGCAGTGATGCCTTCCATCAGGTCGCCATCGCCGCAGATGCAATAGGTATAGTGATCGACAATCTCGTGGCCAGGCTTGTTGTAATGCGCGGCAAGCCAGCGCTCCGCAATCGCGAGACCCACGCCGTTGCTAAAGCCCTGGCCAAGCGGGCCGGTAGAAACTTCAACGCCCACAGTATGGCCGCGTTCCGGATGGCCCGGCGTCCGGCTCTGCCATTGGCGGAAACGTTTCAACTCTTCGAGCGGAAGTTCATAGCCTGTCAGGTGCAGCAGGCTGTACAGCAGCATGGAACCGTGCCCGGCCGAGAGTACGAAACGGTCGCGGTCCACCCAGAGCGGGTCTTTGGGATTGTGCTTCAGGAAGCGTGTCCAGAGGGTATAAGCCATGGCGGCCGCTCCCATGGGCATGCCTGGGTGTCCCGAATTCGCCTGCTGAACGCCATCGGCGGACAGTATTCGAATTGTATTAATGCACAGATCTTCCAGCTGTTCAGTTTCTTGATTGGTCGGCACTTGTTCAGGTTAGCCGAAATGGAGGCCAATGGGAGAAGCTGAATATTGGACGCTTACGCAGCTTTTCGCTCGCCGAATTACAGATTTCTGGCCACGGCTAACCTTTTCTCAACACTCGGATTGCAGATGATCTGGGTGGCGGTGAGTTGGGACCTGTACCAGGCGACCAAATCGGCGATGGTGCTGGGGAATGTGGGCTTGGTGCAGGTAGCTCCGTTTCTGGCTTTTGCGCTGTTCGCGGGACATATTGCGGACCGTTATGACCGGCGGCGCACCATGCTGGTTACTCAAGTTCTATACCTGGTGGCGAGTCTGGTTCTGGTTTTTAGCGACCGGCAAGTAGCGTTGATCTACGCGGCCCTGTTTGTGACGGCGACTGCGCGTGCGTTTCAGGGACCGGCACGGTCGGCCGCGCTGCCGCTGATTGTTCCTTTAGAATCGCTGCGCAATGCGATTACGTGGAACAGCAGCGTGCAGGAGCTGGCTTCCGTAAGCGGGCCTGCTTTGGCGGGAGTGCTGCTGGCGGCCGGCGGGAGCCGTTTAGTCTACGTGGTGCAGGCCGCTTCGGCGACCGCTGTACTGGTGTCTTTCTTTCTGTTGAAGCTCCAGGCGCGGCCGGAACCCGAGGGAGCCGTTGCAAAGCCGCCGGCCATTCAGGCGTTGGTGGAAGGCGTACGGTTCGTATGGCGCGACAAGTTGATCCTGCCGGCGATCAGTCTGGACCTTTTCGCGGTCTTGTTCGGCGGTGCGACCGCGCTGCTCCCCATCTATGCGGTGGAGATCCTGCATGGCGGCGTACACTCTCTGGCGTGGCTACGGGCCGCACCGGCTCTTGGTGCGGTCACGATGGCGTTAACCACGGCGCATCTGCCAAAGGTGAAAGCGGCGGGGCGGATGATGCTGTGGGGCGTGGCGGGGTTTGGGGCGGCCACGGTTGTCTTCGCGGTCTCGAAACACTTCTGGTTGTCGTTTGCCATGCTGATTCTGACAGGCGCGTTCGACAACATCAGCGTTGTGTTGCGGCAGAGCCTGGTGCAGACCGAAACGCCGGACCATGTGCGCGGGCGGGTGCTGGCGGTAAACAACATCTTCATCAGTTGTTCAAACCAGTTGGGCGCGGTAGAAAGCGGCTTGGCGGCTTCATGGTTGGGCGTGGTGCCTTCCGTGGTATTCGGCGGCATGGCGACGCTCGCGATTGTCGGCGCATTCGCAGTGGCGGCGAAACCGTTGCGGCGCTGGATGCAGTGACGGACGGCTGCGGCCCCGAGACACCCTGAAGGTTCCAGAGAGCTGTTAGCTACCAAGCGATGTTCGCAGGCCAGTCCGCAGCCCTGGGCTATCCCTACGGACCAACGCAGAACGCGGCATCTTCCGCTCCGTCGACCTACTTCCAACGACATGCATTGCATATACAATAAGGGAGGTTTGTGTTTGACTGGGATGAAAGTAATCTTCGCAAAATAAAGGTTCATCGGGTCGGCGCGGACGAGGTGGAAGAAGCATTGTCTAACGGCCCGATGCTCATTTACGAACAGGACGCCGATGGCGAAAATCGATTTGTGTATTACGGCGAGACCTGCCGCGGAAGATTGTTAGCGATTGTCTTGACCGAACGCGGCAAGAAGGTCCGGGTAATCACGGCGTATTCGCTGGATGCCGGGCAGAAGCGCGACTACCTGACCCGCCGATCAAAGGGAGAGTGATGACGAGAAAAATAAATCAACCGATTCCAAAGCCCGCCTTCAAGAACGAGGACGAGGAAGCAAAGTGGTGGTCCGGTCCAAAAGGACGAGCGTTTCTCAAACAGCAGTCCGACGTTCCAAGAACAAAGGAGCGCGGCGGCTCCGCGCTGGTGGCAAAACTGAACCGAACGAGCAGCGTACAGATTGCTTTGCGACTACCCGCGCCCGATCTAGCACAAGCCCGCGAGATTGCCGAGCGGAAAGGCATCGGCTATCAAACGCTTCTCAAGATGCTTGTGCATGAAGGTTTACGGAAAGAAGCAGGCCGCAAATAGTGATACTTGGCGCGCAAGCCCAACCCTGATGGAGCCGATCGGAAGCCGCTATCAACCCGCCGAACTGCCGGCGAGTAAGTCTGAAATGGTTAAAGAACCTAATAGGTTCAACCCGAACTTTGCCCGGCGAAACCATGTTAGAAATATTTGGCGGGAATGGTTGTCGATTGCAGCAGGTCCCCTTTTGGTTGGTGCGTTTGAGTCGAGTTAGTTGTTTTTTCGCCGAAAACGGAAACTGGGTTGTTCAATCCGAACTCCGAACCCAAGCCAGCCTGCTACCATAATCCAAAATTCCAATCACCCACCATGCCCCGCCTAATCCTCATCACCCTAGCCCTCACCGCCCTCACCCAAGCTCAGCCCCTTTCCCCCAACCTATATTCCGAAATGCACTGGCGCCAGATCGGCCCCCCACGCGCCGGACGCGCGCGCGCCTTGGCCGGCGTCCCCAGCCAGCCCAACGTCTTCTACATCGGCTTCGATAACGGCGGCGTCTGGCGCTCCACCGACTACGGCTCCACCTGGGTCCCCCTCTTCGATTACCAGCCCACCGGCTCCATCGGCGCCATCGCTGTCGCGCCTTCCGACCCCAACATCGATCTATGTCGGCAGCGGCGCCGGCATCATCCGCCCCGACCTCGCCACCGGCGATGGCGTCTACAAATCCACCGACGCCGGCAAGACCTGGACGCACCTCGGCCTTCGCGATTCCCAGATGATCGCCAATATCGAAGTCGACCCGCGCGAACCCCAACCGCTTCTTCGTCGCCGCGCTGGGCCATCCCTACGGACCCAACGCCGAACGCGGCATCTTCCGCTCCACCGATGGCGGCCAGACATTCGAGAAAGTTCTCTACAAAGACGAATACACCAGCGGAAACGACGTCCGCATCGATCCCGCCAACCCGTCAACTCTTTACGCCGCTCTCTGGCAACAGCAGCAGGGCTTCTATGAGAACGGAGCCTTCGGCGGTACCGATGGCGGCATCTATAAATCGACAGATGGCGGCACCACCTGGAAGAAACTCGCAGGCGGACTCCCGCCCATCATTCAGGCGAATCTCGCCATCGCCCCCAGCAACCCGAAAATCATTTACGCCACCGTAGCTGCCGGCGGCCCCGCGACCGAGACCCGCCCCACCCCTGGCCCCGATGGACGCGCTCCCCGCGGCGGCCGCGGCGGCAACATCTCCTTCTACAAGACCACCGACGGCGGTGAGCATTGGTCTCTCGCCACCGATGATGCCCGCGTCTTCGAAACCGGCTCCACTGGCCGCCACGCCCCCGACAATCGCCCCCTCGGCCGCATCGGCGGCGGCGATCTCCCCACCATCACCGTCGATCCCAAGAACCCAAACGTGATCTACAGCTGCTCCACAGTCTTCTGGCGCACGGAAGACGCGGGCCTCACCTGGACCGCCGTCCGCGGCGCACCCGGCGGCGACGATTACCAGAAGAGCTGGGTCAACCCGTCCAACACGAACATCATCCTGCTGGTCAGCGACCAGGGCGGCGTCGTCTCCGCCAACCGCGGCGCGTCCTGGAGCAACTGGTACACCCAGCCCACCGCCGCCATGTATCACGTCACCGCTGACAACGCCTTCCCCTATCGCCTCTGCAGCGGCCAGCAGGATTCCGGTTCCGCCTGCGTGGACAGCCGCGGCATGGATGGCGAGATTACCTTCCACGACTGGCATCCCGTCGGCATCGAAGAGTACGGCGAAGCTGCGCCCGATCCCAAAAATCCCAACCTGGTCTACGGTGGCAAAGTGTCCGTCTATAACCGCCTCACTGCGCAGAAAGCCAACGTCGGCCCGCCCGCGCCCACGCGGCGCCCAACCCCCCGCGCGCACCGTCCGCACCCAGCCCCTCATCTGGTCGCCCAAAGATCCGAACGTGCTCTTCTACGCCACCTCCGGGGTCTGGAAAACCATCGACGGCGGCCATGCTGGGCAGCCATCAGCGGCGACCTCACTCGCCAGACGTGGGATATCCCCGCCAACGCCGGCAAGTACGCCGCCGAAGTTACCCCCGCCGCGCAAGGCTCTGTCACCGCCCTCGCGCCCTCCCCGCTTGACGTCAACGTGCTCTGGGCCGGCACGGGCGATGGCATGATCCAGGTCACCACCAATGGCGGCCGCGAAATGGACCAACGTCACGCCGACCGGAATGAAAGCCTGGACTCGCATCTTCAATATGGATGCCGGCCACTTCGACACCAAGACGGCCTACGCCGCCGCTAACACCCTGCGCCTGGACGACATGAATCCGCACCTCTGGCGCACACACGATGGCGGCAAGACCTGGACCGAAATCAACAACGGCATCGCGCCCGGCGCGGTGACGAACTCCATCCGCGAAGACCCGCGCAAGAAAGGCCTGCTCTATGCCGCCACGGACACGCAGGTCTGGTTCTCCTTCGACGATGGCGACAACTGGAACTCGCTCCGCCTCGACATGCCCGCCATCTCCGTCCGCGATATCCAAGTGAAGGACGACGACTCCTGCCTCTGTTCCGATCTCGTCGCCGGCACGCACGGCCGCGGCTTCTGGATTCTCGACGACGTCACCCCGCTGCGACAGGCCGCCGACGCCGCAGCAGCGAAGAACGCGTTCCTCTTCAAACCCGCCCCCGGCGGTCCGCGTCCGCTTCGACACCAACGACCCCACGCCCTGGCCCCCCGAACTTCCCGCCGGTGAGAATCCGCCCAACGGAGCCGTGATCGACTACTACCTGCTCGATTCGCGTAAGTGAAGCCAAACTGGAAATTCTGAATGCCGCCGGTAAAGTGGTTCGCACCTATTCGAGCGCCGACCCCGTCCGCAGCCCCCATCCCGCCACCGATCCCGTCGCCTACAACAAGCTCTGCCAGCAAACCCCCAACGCCCCCGATTGCGCGCTGCCGCTTTACTGGCCTGCGCCCCCGCAAATCCTGAAAACCACCTCAGGTATGCACCGCTTCACCTGGGACATGCATTACGACCCGATCCCCGGTGTCTCCACCGGTCGCCGGGGCGGCGGCGATGAATCCGGAGCGGTCCCCCACCGCACCTATACCGGCGTGATGTCGCCCTGGGTAGCGCCCGGAACGTATACCGTCCGCCTGACGTCGAATGGTCAAACCACCACGCAGCCCATCACCGTCAAAATGGACCCGCGCGTCAAGATCACACCCGAAGTCCAGCGTCTCTTTGCGCTCACCACGCAAATCCAGAACGCCGCCATGGAAGCCCGCGCGAAACACACTAAGCCTTACGACGACATGGCCGCCCAACTCATCGGCTGCGTTATGCCGATGCAAGGCTCGGAAATGCCTCCGACCGCGACGCAACTCGAAGCCTGCCGCAAACAGATGGCGGCCTACGCGGCTCTGAAATCAACAACGCCGAAATGATCCCGATTCTGCTAGCCACCTACGGAGCCGTCTTCGTTGCCGAAATCGTCGGCGACAAACTGCTCTACACCACGGGTGTGCTCGCCACGCGCTACCGCACGGTCCCCATCATGCTCGGCATGATGGTCGCGTTCATGGCGAAGATGGCGGTAGCCGTTGCGGTCGGCAGCGCCATTGGGAAACTGCCCCCGCTCTTGGTCGCGGCCCTCACAGCGGCCAGCTTCATCGGCGTCGCCATCACGCTCTGGCGCAAGCCCGTCGAACGCTCGCAATCGGAAATCGACCGGCGCTATGCCCGTGCCGCCATGGTCTCCTTCGCCGCCATCTTCTTCTCCGAATGGGGCGACGTCGGCCAGATCACCGCCGCCGCCATGGCCGCCCGCTTTGGCGCACCCGTTGTCGTTTGGTTCGGTGCGGTCGCTGCCATGGTCACCAAAGGCGTGCTTGCCGCTTCCATCGGTGCCGGCGTCCGCCAATGGATCGTCTCCCGCATTCCCCCGAAGGCTGTGCGCTATGTAGGTGTCAGTGCCCTGCTGGTACTGGGGTTGTTGTCGGTTCTGGAGACTCTGACCGAAGGACATGCCTAAGCCGAAAGAACATCACCGCCGCCCCCAACTGCAGCGCCACCCCGAACCACACCAAAGCGGGTAGCGACCGCGAATACAACGCGCCCATCACCAAGCTCCCCAAAAACCACATCACCCCGTAGACCCCGTTAAACGCGCCGAATGCACCCCCGCGCTTGTTCATCGAGACCACAGTCGCAATGCCAGACCGCAAACACGCGTCCTGTGCCCCTAACCCTGTAGCCCAGCAAGCTACTGCCGCGATTGCGCCCGCCGCGCCACCTAGAAAGCCGAACGGAAGTGCCAGAAGGGAGATCAGGATTCCGAATACCAGAGTATTCAAACCAAAGCGGTCGAACAGGCGGCCGAAGAGCAGCGCCGTTAAGCCGTTTACGCCCATCGCCCCCGCATACAGCAGCGGAATCGCGGCGGGAGTAAAGAAGTGATTGCTCTGAAACCGGTAAGCCAGTAGCGGGAAATCGACGAATCCGCACGCCAGCAACCCCGCCGCCGCCACATAAATCCAAAACACACGCGGCAGCACCTGGCTCGTCGTCACCTTGCGCTTGCCGGTTCGCTCCGGGTTCAAAACACGAGCCATGGTCAACGCAACCAATGTCCCGATCGCCGGAAACACCAGCCACAAAAATCCCGGCCCGAAGTGATGATTGCGCGCGACAGCCGCCACCATCAGCAGCGGCCCAATTACCGCCCCCGTCTGGTCCATGATCGAATGCAGCCCAAACCCCCATCCATGCCCCACCTCCTCGGTCGCGCCCGAAAGCAACACATCGCGCGCCGGCCCGCGCATCGCCTTCCCAGTTCGTTCCGCAATAATCAGAATCGCGGCGGTCTGCCAGTTCTGCGCAAACGCCAGCGCCGGCACCGCGATCACGTTCATCGCGTACCCGCTAAACGTAATCGCCCAGTAAGCCCCGCTTTTATCCGCGAATCTCCCCGAGAAAAACCGCAGACTCGCGCCCAGCATCTCGCCCAGCCCCGCAATCAGCGCCACCTGAAAGGCGGTCGCGCCCAGGTCTTTCAAATACGGCCCGATAATGCTGTGCGCGCCCTCGTAAGTCATGTCCGCGAACAGACTCACGATTCCCAAACACACGATGAACCGCAACGCCGAAGCGCGCTTGTCCGAACTCACCATTACTTCAGCCAGCCAAGCGACACCAGGAATTTGTCCACCACCGCCGAAAGCGAAAGCTTCACATCCCCATTTTCCCTGTACACGTGCGTTTCCTGTCCAAACCCCGCGCAAGTGAACACCAAGAGCAACCAGAATGCCCGCATCCGTCTAACCTAACGTATTTGCGGTTCACACTCGAACGGTATATAAAGTGAAACCAATGAAACGCTTCGCTTCTGGGTTTCTCCTCTGCGTCTCGCTCCTGCTCTCGCAATCGGAACGCGGCAACATTGTCGGCATTATTACGGACGCCAGCGGCGCCGCCATCTCGAACGCGCCGGTCAGCATCGTCAACACCGCCACCAACACAACCGAGCACGTCACCACCACCAGCACCGGCGAATTCAACGCGCCCAATCTCGCCCCCGGAACCTATCGCGTGGAAGTCAGCGCCCCCGGTTTCCGCGGCTTCATCCAGAACAACGTCGTGCTCACCGCCGGAGCCACGGTCCGAAGTGACGCTCAACTCCAGATCGGCAAGCTCGCCGAAGTCGTCGAAGTCCAAGCCCAGGCCGCGCAAATGCAGACCGAAGACGCGAAGCTCTCAAACGCCGTCGAAAACAAGCTTGTCGATGAACTTCCGCTTGTCGTCGGAGGCGCGCTCCGCAGCCCCTTCGATCTCGTCGCCACCGTCCCGGAGGCAAAGGGGACCGGCAACCAGCTCTCGCTCGGAGGCGGCCAGGCTGCCGGATGGAGCGCCACGCTCGACGGTCTCTCCGTCAACACCAATCGCTCGGCCGACACCGTCGAAACCGCTTATCTCACGCCCTCCGTCGAAGCCATCACCGAGTTCGCCGTCGATACCGGCGGCTTCAAAGCGGAGTTCGGCCAGGCGGCAGGCGGCGTGATCACGTTCGTTTCGAAATCGGGCACCAACCAGTATCACGGCTCCGCGTACGAGTTTCTCCGCAACGACGCTTTCGACGCGCGCAGCTTCTTCGCCGCCACGCGATCCATCTATAAGCAGAGCGATTTCGGCGCCTCCTTCGGCGGTCCTGTCAGAATCCCCAAAATCTACAACGGCAAGAACCGAACGTTCTTCTTCGCCTCATATGAGGGCTTTCGCAACCGCCTCGGCGCGAACGGCAGCGTGCTCAGCGTCCCAACGCCGGAGATGTACCAGGGCAACTTCTCGAACTGGGTCAACTCGAAAGGCGCGCTCATCCCCATTTACGATCCCAACACCACGCGCCCGAATCCGAACGGAACCGGTTTCATCCGTGATCCCTTTCCAGGGAACATCATTCCCCTCTCGCAGTTCAGCAAAGTCGCCCAGCAGATCATCCCGTACGCGAAGAACGTGATCCCGAACCGGCCCGGCATCGTCCCTGGTACACCCGGTTATATCGGCAACAACTACGTCACGAACGGCGGCGACACCACGAGCCCCACCGATAAAGGCAGCGTCAAGATCGATCAAAACCTGGGCTCGAATCATCACCTGGGCTTCTTCTATAACAAGACCCGCTACGATTCGAACCCCGGTCCCGCAGGCCCCAGCGGCTTACCCGAGCCGCTCTACAACGGACAGGTTTCCGACTACGGCGCATCGCTTTACCGCATGAGCTATGACTGGACCATCTCGCCGCGCCTGTTCAACCACTTCTCCATCGGTGGCAATCAGTTCTTCAAGAACAGTTACTCCCCCAACTCCGGCGGCAACTGGAAAAGTAAGGTCTGCATCCCTAACGCTGTCGATTGCAACGTCAACTTCCCGAACCTCTCCTTCTCCGAGTTCACCGGTTGGGGCAGCACCGCCTACAACGGAACCGAGCAGCCCTCCTGGTCGCTCAAAGACGACCTCAGCTACATCCGCGGCGCTCACACCATGAAGTTCGGTTACGCTTTCGAGAGCCAGCGCGCTAACGGCTTCGGCCAACAGAACATCGCGGGCCAGGCGAGCTTCAGCTTTCTCGAAACCGCCGTGCCCGGAGCCACCACGTTCACCAGCGGCAGTTCCTTCGCATCATTCCTGCTGGGCGCGGCCGATAGCGGCGCCACCGAAACCATCCGCTACCTGCCCCAAACGTTCGACTATCACGGCTTCTACGCGCAGGACGACTGGCATATCACCAAGCGCCTGACCCTGAACCTGGGCCTTCGCTACGAGTTCACGCTACCCCCGGTAGCAGGTGGCGACCAATACACAGACTTCTCGCCCACCACCCCGAATCCTGCCGCGGGCAACATCCCCGGCGCGCTCATCTTCGCGGGCAACGGCCCCGGACGACAAGGCAAGAGCAGTCTGATCCCCGGCTGGTTCGGAGCCATCGGCCCCCGTCTCGGCATCGCTTACGCTCTCAACGACAAAACCACCATCCGCGCCGGTGCCGCCCGTTCTTACAGCCGCGTCAGCGTGGTCGCGAGCAGCAGCCATTACGCCGGCTTCATCGGCCAGTACTCTTTCGCCAGCACCAATCAAGGCATCACACCCGCCTTCTACCTCGATTCAGGCCTGCCCCCTTACCCGCTGCCTCCCCAGATCAATCCTTCCTTCGCGAACAACGGCAATGTGGATTACTGGCAAGGCAACAACGCCACTCGCTCCCCCGCGAACGATAACTACACCTTCTCCATACAACGCCAGCTCTCCGGCAACACCGTTCTCGAAGCGGATTACAACGGCGTGGTCGGCGAGCATCTTCAAAGCGGCATCGTGAACATCAACCAGGTTCCGATGTCCACCGTGAACCAACTCATCGCGCAGTACGGCGCACGCGCAAGCCATCAGCCTGCTGAACTCAAGCGTCACCTCAGCCGCGGCAGTTGCAGCCGGCTTCAAGGTTCCTTATCCCGGCTTCACGAAGTCCGTCGCGCAATCGCTGCGCCCCTTTCCGCAGTACCTGAACGTCGACACCAGCCAAAGCGGCGGCGATAAGAGCGGCCACTCGAACTATAACGCGCTCATCCTCAAACTTACGCGCCGCTATTCGAACGGCCTCACGTTCAACTCCAGCTATGCCTTCTCCAAAATCCTCACCGACGCCGATAGCTACTACGCCAATGCCGGCTTTGCCGAAGATCAGGGCAACCGCAAGCTTGAAAAATCCATCGGAGCCTTCGATCAAACCCACGTAGTCAAACTCAACACTCTGTACGAACTGCCCTTCGCGAAGAAGAATCGCTTCCTGGGGGGATGGCGAATCAGCGCGATTCAGGTCTATAACAGCGGCTTCCCCCTGGGTGTAACCCGCAACGCCCCGCTCCCCATCTTTAACGGCTCCAATCGCGCCTACATTACCTCCTATGACTGGAAGACTCACTACAGCGGCAACTTCGATCCCGCGAAAGAAACCTATCTCAACGCCGCCGCCTTTCCCGTGCAGCCAACCTCCCTTCTCGGCAACGCCACAAGGCTCAATCCGCTGGTCCGCGGCTTCCCCGGCCTGAATGAAAACGTAAGCCTGGGTAAGTCGTTCGCCTTCACCGAACAGCTCCGCCTCGACTTCCGCGCGGAAGCATTCAACTTACTGAATCGGGTAGTCTTCTCCAACCCAAACACAAATCTGAACGCGACCGCCTTCGGCACCGTCACCGGTCAATCGAACACGCCCCGGCAAATGCAATTCGCACTCAAACTTTATTTCTAGATCGACACATGACTTCACAAAATCACCAGACGCGCTGCACTCGCCGCTCTCGGAACGGCCGCGCTTGCGCAAACCGAACCGCGCCGCAATCTTCTCTTCATCGCCATCGACGATCTCAATGACTGGATCGGCTGCCTCGGGGGCCACCCCGGCGTGATGACGCCCAACCTCGATCGACTCGCGAAACGCGGCATGCTCTTCACCAGCGCCCACTGCGCCGCCCCGGTCTGCAACCCGTCCCGTAGCGCCTTGATGTATGGCAAGCGCCCCTCGAACACCGGCGTTTATACCAACAGCCAACCTCATCGCCGTTCCCCCGTGCTCGCCAATGCCGTCACGCTCCCCATGCACTTCCGCGAAAATGGCTACCGCGCGATTGGAGGAGGCAAGATCTTCCACGAAGCCTATCCCGACCCCCAATCCTGGGATGCCTATTTCCCCTCCCAAACCAAGACCAAGCCGAACGACCCCGAGCCCGCACGGAAGCCCCTTAACGGAATGCCCAATACCGCGAATTTCGATTGGGGCGGCATTCCTAACCCGGACAGCGAAATGGGCGATTACAAAGTCGTCGATTGGGCCGGCTCCGAACTGGCGAAGCCACAAGACAAGCCGTTCTTCCTCGCTTGCGGCATCTATAAACCGCATCTCCCCTGGTACATCCCGCAAAAATATCTCGATATGTACCCGCTCGACAAGATCACGCTCCCGCTCGTTAAAGACGACGACCTGGATGACGTGCCGCCCATTGGCCGG
This sequence comes from Bryobacterales bacterium, assembly GCA_963795835.1. GTDB lineage: Bacteria > Acidobacteriota > Terriglobia > Bryobacterales > Bryobacteraceae > JALYXI01. The sequence goes on from CAWCJC010000009.1 coordinate 359,246, forward strand.
AAGATGGCCATCACAGGCGCGCGCGACCACGAACGCGTCCTGAAGTACAACCAGTGGCACACGGGTGTCCGCTCTTATATGGCCGCGATCACGTTCGCTGATGCGCAGTTGGGCCGCCTACTCGACGCGCTCGACCGCGGCCCGCATGCCCAAAACACGAATATCGTTCTCTGGAGCGATCACGGCTGGCACCTGGGTGAAAAGCTCCACTGGCGCAAGTTCACGCTCTGGGAACGTTCCACACGCAACGTGTTCATGGTCTCAGCGCCAGGCCTTACTAAACCTGGAAGCCGTTGCGATCGGACCGTCGGCCTGATCGACATTTATCCCACACTCACCGAGCTGTTCAATCTTCCACAACGCGCCGGGCTCGATGGCCGAAGCCTCATGCCGCTCTTGAAAGACCCCTCCGCCCCCTGGGACCACCCCGCCATCACCACCTATCTCCGGGGCAACCACGCAGTGCGCGATGCTCACTGGCGTTACATCCGCTACAACGACGGCACCGATGAACTCTACGACCGCGACAAAGACCCCAACGAATGGACGAACATCGCCGCTCTGCCCAGCGCTCAATCCGAGAAGAAGCGCTTAGCGGCATTCGTTCCCAAAATCGACGCCCCCGATGTTCCGGCGGATAAACCCACCCCCGAAGGAGAAGCGGCATGACCACAAGACGCACGTTTCTGTTACAAGCCAGCGCCGCAGCCCTGCTCGCCGCGCCTACCCAAAAGCCGAACATCGTCCTGATCTACGCCGACGACGTTGGCTACGGCGACCTAAGCTGCTACGGCGCAACGAAGATTAAGACTCCCAACCTCGACCGCCTGGCTGCGGGAGGTATGCGCGGCACCGCCACCCACTCACCTTCCGCCACCTGCACGCCCTCCCGGTACGCGCTCATGACCGGCGAATACGCGTGGCGGAAGCAGGGCACCGGCGTGCTGCCCGGCGACGCAACGCTCCTCATCGATCCCGCCCGCACCACGCTCCCTTCCATGCTGAAGAACGCGGGATACCGCACCGGCGCCGTCGGCAAATGGCACCTTGGTCTGGGCTCCGGCAAAATCGATTGGAATTCTGAGATCAAGCCCGGCCCCCTCGAAATCGGCTTCGACTATTGCTTCATCATGCCCGCCACGGGCGACCGCGTCCCTTGCGTGTACATCGAGAATCGCCGCGTCGTGAATCTCGATCCCAAAGACCCGATCTCTGTCAGCTACGAAACCAACTTCCCCGGCCAGCCCACGGGCAAAGACAATCCCGAGCTCCTGAAGATGCATCCCAGCCATGGCCACGACATGTCGATCGTGAACGGCGTCAGCCGCATCGGCTACATGAAGGGCGGCAAGTCCGCGCTTTGGGTCGATGAAGACATGGCGGACACCTTCACTGCAAAATCCCTTGCCTTCATCGAACGCGAGCAGGCGCACCCGTTCTTTCTTTACTTCGCGACCCATGATATCCATGTCCCGCGCATCCCGAATCCCCGCTTCGCTGGAAAGAGCGGCATGGGCCCGCGCGGCGACGCAATTCTCGAACTCGATTCGAGCGTCGGCCAGGTCCTTGACTTGCTCGAACGCCTGAAACTGACCGACAACACGATCGTCATGTTCTCCAGCGACAACGGCCCGGTCCTTGATGATGGCTACAAAGATGACGCCGTTCAAAAAGTAGGCACCCACAAACCCGCCGGTCCATTTCGAGGTGGGAAATACAGCAACTATGACGGCGGAACTCGAGTCCCTTTCATCATCAGGTGGCCGAAGCACGTCAAGCCGGATACTTCGTCCGACGCTCTGATGTGCCACGTCGATCTGCTGCACTCCCTCGCCACTCTCACCGGTCAGAAGCTTGTGGATACCTCGGCTCCGGACAGCTTCGACCTTCTTCCCGCCTTCCTTGGTGATTCGAAAACAGGGCGCCCAAACCTGGTTGAGCACGCGTCGTCGCTTTCCCTCGTCGAAGGCGATTGGAAGTTTATTCGCCACCACGCAGGTCCCAAAACCAATCTCACCGGAACCGACTTGGGCAACGATCCCAAAGACCAACTCTTCAACATCGCGCAAGACCCCGGCGAGCAGACCAACCTGGCCGACCGCGAACCGGACAGAACCAAACGAATGAGCGCCGCGCTTGACGCCGTACAAACCAAGGGCAGGAGCCGGCCTTAGCTTTTTTAGGGTTGCAGCACTACTTTCATCAGATTGGAATCGCCCTTATATAACCGCTCAAACCACTGCGCTCCTTCGTCAAGCGGCGCTTTGGCGCTGATAATCGGGGCTACTTGAATCAGCCCCCGGCTCATCAGGTCGATGCACTCCGGGTACTCGCCGTTCGATGCGCACGAACCCTGCAAACGGATCTGCCGGCTCACCACTACTTGCAGCGGAATCTCCACCGTAGGGCTGACGTTTCCAACCAGTGTTACCGCGCCACCCTTCCGAACGCTTTGTATGGCGGATTTGATCGGCCCCGCGGCTCCGACTGCCTCCAGCGCGACATCCGCCCCATGTCCTCCGGTCAACTCCGCGACCGCCTTCGGAACGTCCACATTCTTCGGATTCAACGTCTCCGTCGCACCGAATTCGCGTCGCCACGCCGAGCTTGGCGTCGTCCAAGTCCACCGCGATCACCCGCGTATATCCGGCAAGCTTCACCGCCTGCACGATGAGCAATCCAATCATTCCGGTCCCTACCACTACCGCCGTCCCGCCTAACTTCTTCGGCGTAATGTTTACGGCATGCACGGCGATGGACACGGCCTCGATCAACGCCGCGTTCTCGAACGGCAGCGAATCCGGCAGCTTGTACATGATGTTCTGCGGCACCAGCACATACTCGGCGAAAGCTCCGTTGCGGCTGAACTCCTGGCATGCCACGCCCAGCACTTGCCGGTTGTCGCAAAGATTGATCGCCCCCTGAGTGCAGAAGAAACAATGTCCGCAGGAAACCGTGGAATCGAACGTCACACGGTCGCCTTCTTTCATCCCTTTTACGTTTGCGCCCATTGCATCGATCACACCGGCGGCTTCATGCCCCATCACCAGTGGCGGAATACGGCGGCCCGTGCTGCCGTCCCAGCCATGGACGTCGCTTCCGCAGATGCCGCACGCCTTCACGCGCACGCGTACGTCGTTCGGTCCAGGCTCGGGCTTTGGCAAATCGACCAGTTCTAATTCTTTGTAGTTTTTCAGCAGCAACGCCTTCATCTGAACTACTCTATCGAAATGGCAGTTTCTCTGGAAGGCAAGGTGGTTTTGGTGGTGGGCGCGTCGAGCGGAATCGGCCGCGCCACCGCGGTTCAGTTCGCTCAAAAAGGCGCTCGTGTTACGGCATCCGCGCGCAGAAAGGATCGCCTGGAAGCGCTCAAGCAGGAGATTCCTGCAATCGAAATCTTCCCCGCCGATGCGGCGGACCCAGAACAAATGGAGCGCCTGGCCGCTTCGGTCGGAAAGATCGACATCCTGGTATTCGCTACGGGCACGAACACCCCTGACCGCTCGATGCAGCGCCTGCGGGTGGACATCTGGGACATGATGATCTCCACGAATTTGAACAGCGCCTACTACATTACGCGTGCCGTTCTCCCGGCTATGCGCGAACGGCGCGCGGGCCACCTGATCTACGTCTCCTCCATCTCCGGAACCACGCCCGACGTCTCCGGCGCGTCCTACCAGGCGTCAAAGCGCGGCTTACTCGGCCTTGCTCACGCGATTCGTGTGGAGGAGAAGGAAAACGGCATCCGTACTTGCGTGATTAACCCCGGTCTTGTGGAATCGGAAATTCTGGAAAAGCGTCCGGTGAAACCGTCTGCGGAGATTATTGCCAAGGCGCTTCAGCCTGAAGACGTGGCGGAGATGATCGTCGCGGTGGCCCAGCTTCCCGAACGTGCCGTGGTCGCTGAACTTGAAATTGTCCCAACTTATCTCTAGCGTCGGCCTGTAGCCGGTAAACTTACCAGACAAACTTCGCCGCAATTTGCACGTAGCGCGGCAAGTTACTCTGCTGAAGGGGTAACTGCCCGAAGCGCGGGTCCTTGTAATTCGTGTCCGGACCCGGAAAAATGGGCGTGTTACTCAGGTTATAAGCTTCTCCGCGAAGCTGTAGGTGGTTATGCTCCCCCAGCCAGAAGGTTTTTTCAATGCTGGCATTTAACTGTGGCGCTGCGGGAGTTCGAATATTGGAAAACCGGTCCTCTGTTGTCCGCAAAGTGTAGAGCGCGCGGGACTGGTAGCAGCGCGGATCGTTATTGAACCAATGGTCGGGAGTCTGGCCGTTCGGACTCAGATAACTTCCGCAGCTGAACACGGCGTCGGGCTTCTCCACTGGGTAACCCGAAACATATGTCAGAATCCAATCAACTGTCCAACCGTTAAGGAACGCCCCTGTGAACCGGGGCACATCGTTGAACCAGCGGCGGCCCCATCCGACGGGCAGTTCCCAAGTTCCCGCAAACGCAATATTCTGGGGTTTATCGATATTGGCGAGCTCGTGAATCGGCTTCTCCGCCAGATTCCAATCGTTCAGGCGATGGCTCAGCTCGAACGATTTCGAATACGTGTAGGCCAGGACGAACGACAGCCGCCCCGCCGATTCCGAATCCAGAACACGCTTCTCTAACTGGATCTGAAGCGAATCGTACCGGTAACGTGCCCAGGAGTTGTTTGTCACCACAATACCGTTGAACGCCGGAAACGGCCGTAGCAGGTTGTAAGCCGTCGTGCTGCTTGCGCTGCCGAAATCGGAGTTTGCCGGAAGAATTCCGTAAAAAGGGTTGGGCAGATTACGGTTCAGATAGTACGGGTTCGCCTGACCCGTAAGAAAGTCAGCTGTACTTACGGCGTTCTGCTGCGCCGGGAAGCTCTCATGAACCGTAACGCTGCCCGCATAGGACACGTCAGCCATCATTTTCCAGGGCAGTTCCCGCTGAAAACCTACCGAATATTCGTAAGTGCGAGGGATGGGGCGGCTTCGCGAATCGTAACTGATCGTGTCTCCGATGTTCGTCAGTAGCCCAAGAGCCGAACCGGTTGGAGAGATAATTCCATTGGGAAAAGGGTTCTGCAAAGAGTAAGACCCCGTTAAGCCCGCGGAAGGCGTGATTCCTCCGTCGAGGGACCGGATATAGGACGTGCGCTGGCTGAAGCCATCTGTCGAGTTAAGTTGTGTAGCGGTCCGATAGAAGATACCCGCGCCCGCCCGCAACACCGTCTTCGGCGCAAAGCTCCAAGCCAGGCCGGCGCGCGGTTGCAGGTCTGTCCAATCCGTGTCGTAGGGCCGCCTGTTCTTCGAACTGGTGAATGTCCTGCCACCATAGATCGCCGCGGGAGGATTGGGGTACAGATACCCTGAGCTCGCAAGGTCGTAAGCTTTCTTGATCGCGGTCCAATTTGCGAGAATCTGGTCGCTCAAGGGATTCTTCGTAGTAAGATCAAATCCCTGATTTCCCCGGTTGAACCGCTCTAGAAAGGGAATCTGAACGTCATATCGCAGCCCAAGATTCAAACTAAGATTCTGCCGTATCTTCCAGGTGTCCTGAAAGTAAAAAGCGAAGTAAGGCCAAGTGCGATAGTAGTTATCGTTGTAATCGATATAACCCGTATAGGGAAGCCCTAAAAGCAGGTCTGCCACCCCACTACCATCAAGCACGCCCCGGCTCCGGTTTGCGTATTGCTGCGTCCATTGGCGCGTAAAGGCGAACTCTCCGTTGGCCCTTCCCGGACCCGCAGCTCCCAATGCCGCATAGACGAATTCGCCGCCGAAGTGCAGCAGGTGCTTTCCGCGAATCTGTGTTACTCCGGGAGCAAGGTCCCACTGATTTTCGGTGTTCCAGGTGAAAGAGTTCCCGATAATGCTGGAGGCTAAATCCAGATCCACCCGAGGCGCGGCATTCACTCCCACTGTCGGCGCGTGCGGAAAATCTGCAATGCCCAGTTGACTCGCAGTGAGGCACCCGCCGCAGTTACTTTCGGGAAAGAACTCAGTAAAGCGTCCGAAGGAGACACGGAAATCGAGAATGGTGGAAGGTGAGATCACATGTGTCCACTCCGCAATATAGTTCTGGTCGCTCCGTTCAGACGTGCCTGAACCCAGATCGGCCGGGGAAGGGAAGCCATTGCTGCTTTGTGCCTGCGTGGAGTGCTGATACGTAGACAGCGCATAAAGCCGGTCGCGGTCGCTGAAATTGTGGTCCCATCGCGCGATCGGCTGCACGTACCCGAATCGGCCGGTATTTGCGCCGTTGATGTAATTTTGGGTCAGCCCGGTTCCGTTGGGCGTGGGATACAGCGCCAGAATGGCACTGCCAATCGGGCTGATTCTGGAGGGCGGAATGACATCTCGGAAGAACGGCGTTCGGATATAAGTACTAAAGCAGCTAACGCCGCGCGGAGTATCGATTCCATCACGGCAGACTCGAGTGGTCGTGGGGTCATAGACACGAATCCCGTAATTGCTGAAATGCTGTCCATCGCGCAAGGCGAGCGGGGGCACATCGCTCACCACCGGCGCGGGCGCAATCTCCCGGTATCCGTCAAAGCTGAAGAAGAGAAGGTCTTTATCGCGCCGAATCGCTCCTCCGGCTGTGCCGCCGAACTCATTAGTAATGTGCTTGCCGCGGCCCACGCCCATCCGGTTGTTCTCGGAAGCATTGGCATCAAACACGGCATTGTGGAAGTATTCGAACGCGGTGCCATGCCATGAATTCCCACCGGAATGAAGTGTCACATTCACAGTTCCCCCACCCGTGCGCCCGAACTGCGCGTCGTAGGTGTTGGTCAGAACGCGCAACTCCTGAACCGCCTCCACGCTCGGCGAAAGTTGCCACGTCCCCGTCAAGCTAATGGGTGCACCGTTCAGCAGGAATTGATTCGAACCTTCACGCCCGCCATTGATCACATACTGGCCATTTGTACCCCAATTCCGCAGACCCGAAAAGCCAGTAGAGCCGAACTGCTGCTGGGCAATCAAAACTCCCGGAGAAAGGCTAATTAGGTTATAAGCCTGCCGGCCGATTGTGGGTAATTCGCGCAGCGTGTACGCATCCAGGCGCCGCGAGCGGTCGCCCGCGAATTCCTGAAGCGACTCCACTTCGCCATCCACTGTTACACGGTCGTTGGCGTCTCCTACTTCAAGCCTCACGGGACGCTTCACCGTATCGGCGGCGGCGATATCGATATTCGTTTGGGTGAACGTCTTGAAGCCGGCTGCCGAAACTTGAAGGGTGTAATCGCCGGGGAGCAGGAACGGAATGGAGTAAGCCCCATTCTTGCCCGAAACAGTCTCCGCGGTGTCCGTCGATCCTGGCAGGAAGGCTTTCACCTTAGCTGCGGCGATGCCGCTCCCGGTGGCGTCAGTTACTTGTCCGGAGAGAGTCGCCCATGAGTTCTGAGCATGGCAGAAGAAGGTTGAACTCAGCAAGCCAGTAATAAGAAGAAAGGCTTTCACTGAGCACCGTTACGCGTCACTCGCATATTAGTATTGTGTTTATGCGATTTGCAACTGCCCTGCCCGTGGCTTTCTTTGCGTGCGCGGGGCTGCTCAATGCTCATGCTGTGCTCACGCATGAAGCCCTGATTGACACAGTTTGGGAAACTTCCATTCAACCTCTGCTGCTAAAGCGGTTTCCGGATGCCTCCGCGGAACAGCTCAAAAAGGCGCACGCCTTTTGTTATGGCGGAGCCATCATTCAGGATATTGGTTATTACCCTTTCGGCTCACATATGTTCAGCGATTTGACACATTACGTCCGCAGCGGCGATTTTGTGATTTCGCTGATTGAGCAATCCGCAGACTTGGACGAATATGCATTCGCTGTGGGAGCCTTGGCTCACTTTATAGCCGATACGCAAGGCCATCCAGGATCAATTAACAAAACCGTTCCGGAGATTTATCCAAAACTGCGCCGTAAGTTCGGCAACTCCGTTACTTATGAGCAAGACAAATCCGCCCACGTTCGCACCGAATTCGGGTTCGACGTTTTACAAATCGCGAACAACCTTTATCCCTCGCAGACTTACCACGAATTTATTGGATTTCAGGTTTCTAAGCCCGTCTTGGAGCGGGCCAGCGTTCAGACCTATGGCCTGCGGCTTGGTGCGTTTTTTGCGTCTCCCAACCTTGCCTTGGGCACCTATCGCTTTTCTGTGAAAACGTTGATTCCCGAAGCCACCAAAGCGGCTTGGTCTCAAAAGAAAAAGGAGATTATGAAGAAGTCGCCGGGCATGAATCGCAGGCGATTTGTTTACAACATGTCGCGCTCTTCCTACAGCAAAGAATGGGGCAACGAATACGAACGGCCCGGTTTTTTCGAGCGTCTGCTTGCTCTGTTGATTCGCATTTTGCCCAGGATCGGCCCCTTTAAGAATTTTTCTTTTCGCGTACCTCCGCCCGACGCCGAACTACGATTCCAAACTGTTTTCGACGCCATCGTCGCGCGGGACAGAAAAGAGTGTCTTGCACTCGCGAACGGCACCTTGACATTGACGAATCTGGATCTCGACACCGGCAAGATGTCCCGTAAAGGCGAGTATGCTCTGGCGGACGAGACTTACGCCAAACTAATGCAGAAGCTTGCTTCTGAAAAGGTAGCCGTCCCACCCGGTCTTCAAGCCGATTACGATCGCTTCCAGCAGACCCGCTAGCGGTCCATCGGAATTGAAGGCTTCGGATCCTTCGGTTCCCGTGCCTTCTCCGGATCGAAGATTCGGCCATCCGGTTTGCGCGCGACATACGGCGTGAAGTCGGGCGTTGCCGTGAACATCGCGCTCAGGTCTGTGGCGGCAGCATCGTACAGGTTCAAAGGCGCAATTCCCAGGATGCGGAACACGGTTTTCAGCAATCCCGGGAAGCTGGAGTTTTGATGAAACACAAAATGCGGCCGGATGTAGGGGCCGATCGCCATCAGTATCGTTCGATGCGCATCGATATGGTCCCGCCCGCCCTGCGCATCGTCCTCCGTCACGAAAATCGCCATCTCTTTCCACTCCGGCGTGTGCGAAAGATATTCCACAATCCGTCCCAGCGCGTAATCGTTATCGGCGACGAACGACGCGGGGTAAGGATACCCGTCGGCAGGCCGCACAGGCGCAATATGATCGTTCGGCAGGTGAATAAAGACAAACTGGGGCAGCGCCATTCCTTTCAACTCAGCGATCAGTTGAGAAGCGCGGTACTGATCCGGGATATTCATGTTGAAGCCCGGATAGTTCCGCGATGTATTGCGGTACAGCGGGTCCGGCATAGGAACATTGGTCAAATACCGCGCGCCAGTCGGCTTCTGGCCTGCTTCCTCTTCCACGCCCGCCAGTTCGAAGCCTTCACCGAAATTCCGGAACGTGATTTTGTTGCGCTCAAAATGGTGCCAAATCGTTCCGGCCTGTTCTATCTCCTCCGGATGCACGGAGGAGTTGCTTTGCGCGAATGCCAGCCTCCCTGGCGCCGACGTCGGCAGGCGAAAATCCTTCTGGCCGGCATACGCAGCCATCAGCGAGCTTTCCGTCCAGGCATCCGGATAGTTGCCCACCAGCCAATGGTGTCCGTCCACGCTGACTTCGGAATCAGAATAGAAGTTGTCGCTGATCCCCCATCGGCCCGCCAGATCGTGGTGGTTAGGCGTAACTTCCACATGCTGCAAACTCAGCCGGTCTCGTCCTCCCTGTACGGTGCTTGAGAGCCCGAATCGCGCCAGTTGCGGCGCTCCCGCTGTTCCCGGCATGTCGCCGAACACTTCGTCGAAGGTGCGGTTTTCTTTCACGATGACCACGACGTGTTTGATCTCCAGGGGAATCGAAGGCGCCGCGGAGCGAACGGGTAGGAACCCATTGTTGCTCCATACCGTCTGGGTGAGCGCCGCCAGTTCCGCGCCGGAGGGGCTGGGAAACACGGCCACGCTCCCTCGCCGCAGCACGTCCACCAAGCCGCTGCCATCCTGAAAAGATTCACGGCCGGGCAGATTCGGCCCGCTGCCAGCGCCTTTGGCATTCGCCACATAAACCGTCCCATTCTGAATTGCGACGCGCGTGGGGAACCATCCCACCGGAACATGTCCCAACACTTGGCGCGTTTTCAGATCCACAATCCCCAGAGCGTTGATCCCCGCTTCCGCAACCAACAAGCGACCGCCCTCCGTATCGATAGAGAGCCCAAGGGGCATGATTCCCCGGAGCGCGTCCAGGCCAGGCACCCTCAGCTCAATCTGTGAAAGGATCTTGCGCGATGCGGCATCAAGAACCGTAATGGAATCGTCGTGTGCATTGGAAACGTACACGAATTCGCCGGATGCAACTACACCCGAAGGGCTGCTCCCGCCCGGGTTTTTCCCACTGAAGGGCTCTCCGGTCCGAACGTAACCCGTTACCGACATGGCAGCCGGATTCGAAACATCGACAAATGCCACAGAGTTCGATTCAGGTTTGTCGGGATCTCCTAAGCCGGGCACCATCACCTGTCCGGCTTGCCGCGTGCGCTCCACTCCATCCCGGGCCTCCGGCGGACGGAAATCCGAATGCGGGAAAGCTGAGCCCCATGTCGAGAGCCGTCCTTTTCGTGGCCCCTGGAATTTGGGAATACTCGAATACGCCGGTATGTGTCACATAAGCAGTTTTGCCGTCTGGCGCTAGCGCAATTGCAAAAGGCAACCTGCCGACCCGGACGCTGGACAGCAGCCGACCCTTCTTCGCATCGATCGCGCAAATTCGGAAGTTAGCCTGGTCGGTCACATACAGGATGTTCCGAGCTGGATCAAGCGCCAGGTCGCCGGAAAAGCTGTCCTGGTAACCACTCGTGTTCAGACTGACTAACCCATGCCGCTCCCCCGTTAAAGGGTCAACAGAACGGACTCGGCCGGAGTTACCCTCTGTCATCCAAACTAACTTTTCCCCGGAAAACACGATTCCCAGAAAGGTGCTTCGCAGCTCCTGCTCGTCACCATCCTTTGCCCCGGGAGGAAGCGGCTTTGCGGCCAGGTAATTGTGAGAGCTCCACAAAGCTTTCTTATCAACTTCCCAAACTGTATACGAAAGTCTTTCCGGACCGAGATTAGTCGTGGCCACCTTGCCGCCTAGGCTGACACCTAGTCCAAATGGTCCGGGACCAGTCATCAGCTGTTTGCCTACCGGCGAAATGATACGGCCCCCGGGCAAGACACTGGGACCCGCAAAGCGCCGGTAAGCAGCCCGATTTTGGGCGGGAGTCTCAAACCGGCTTGCCTGAAAACCCAATAGAATCAAGGGTGAAAGCAGAAATAAAATAAATCCGGCAGGGGATCTCCACAGCAGCTTTAAGTACCGAATTAATGGCAACATATGTGCATTCGTTACTGTGTGGTTCATAACCAGCTACGTAGTTGTATTAAAATCATTCCACAAGTTAGAGGCCGAAATTGAGCAGCTTAAGTCTTGTATCAACATCGCCGCAAATGCGAATTCTCGAAGATCCACTGGCGCACCTGCCGTGCTCAACCATTCTTGAGTATAAGAAGGGCCAGACGATCTACGATCACGATCAGCCCTCAAGCAGCGTCTATTTGGTAATCGGTGGCAAAGTCAAAGTTTGCCGCATTACTGATGACGGCCGTCAGGTCGTTGTCGATATCTATCAGCCCGACGAATTCTTTGGCGAATCCGCTTTCCTGGGCGGCGCCGAGCGGGCCGAATTGGCAGTGGCGCTCGAAAATACCAAGGTAATGACTTGGACTACTTCCGATATTGAAGATATCTCGATGAAACGTCCAAAACTTGCGATTGCGATGATGCAATTGCTGGTTCAGCGATCCGTCGATTTTGCTCATCGGATTGAGAGTTTCTCTGTCGATAACATTGCGCGTCGCCTTGCACGGACACTGATCCGCTTCTCGGAGCGATTGGGATCCCGGCAGGATGACGGCTCCATTCAGATGATTCCCTTCACCCATGAGCTTCTTTCACAATACGTCGGAACGTCGCGTGAAATCGTTACCCACTACATGAATCAATTCCGCCGCCAAGGCTATCTGCGGTACTCGCGCAAAGGAATTATGCTCCACCGCGATGCGATGCGGGACTGGTTGCGCCAGAATGTCTAAGTGCATCAACTCAACTCGAAGACAGTTTTTATAACGGGTGCGTCCCGCGGGATTGGCGCCGCAACCGCGAAGCGGTTAGCCGAAGCGGGCGTACGGCAATTCCTTTTGCATTACAACTCGAACCGAACCGGAGCTGAAGAGGCCGCCGCGTCGGTTCGCCTCCTCGGAGCGGAAGCTCATTTGATTTGCGCCGATTTCTCGCAAGCCGAAGGGATCGACGAAGGCGTGGCTCAGTATCGCCAACTGGGTCTTGAAGCCGATATTCTCATCAATAACGCGGGATCGCTGGTTCAACGCGCCAAGCTCGCGGACTTCACAACGGACCTTTTCGACCGCGTGATGAACCTGAACGTGAAGAGCGCTTACTTTCTGGCCCAGGCGGTAGCGCCGGCAATGATCGCAAAGCAGTCCGGCGTGATTGTCAATCTCAGTTCCATAGCGGCGCGGAACGGCGGCGGGCCTGGTGCCACCATCTACGCGGCGGCCAAAGCTTCCGTGGCTGCAATCACCAAAGGTCTTGCCAAAGAACTGGCGCCTCAAGGGATTCGCGTTAACGCGGTCTCCCCCGGCACTGTCGACAATGACTTTCATGCGCAGTTTTCCACGCGCCAAATCCTGGACGGAGTCATCGCGCAGACTCCCGCCGGCAAACTGGGCGACAACGAAGAAGTTGCCGACACGATTCTCTTTCTGTGCACGGAACCTTCGCGCTACATCTACGGCCAGACGATTGAAATCAACGGGGGAATGTACATGGTCTAGGCAACTTCAAACATCACAACGGTGATGTTGTCGTTGCCGCCGGCCTGGTGCGCTGCCTGAATCAGCCTCGCGCAGCGTTCTTCCAGGCTCAGGCCGAGGTTGCAGGCAATGGCGGTCATCTCGTCACTTGAGATGAGTCCGTGCAAGCCATCGCTCGAGAGAAGCACCCCGTAGCCCGGTTTCAGAGTGGTGCCGTAGTAGCGCGATTCCAAGATCGCGTCGATGCCAACCGCCATCGTAAGCGCATGCCGCATGGGATGCGTACGGAGCGCGGCCTCATTGAGTCCCAGCGGAATTCCCACTTCGCGAACCCAAGTCTGGTCTTCCGTCAGCAACTCGAGCGTCCCTCCGCCATATCGATAAGCCCGGCTATCGCCGACACTGACGATCGCAACCTCGGCTTCATGGACCAAAGCGGCTACCAGAGTGGTGCCCATTCCATTGAGCGTTGCGTCGCCCGCGGCCGCTTCTCTCACCCGCTGGTGAGCTTCCTCAACCGCCGCCATCAGGCTTGAGGCATCCGGCTTACTGACGGGCTCCATCTGCTCGGCTACGGTATCCGCCGCCAGCTTTGAGGCGTGGGCGCCTCCCTTGGCCCCGCCCATGCCATCCGCGAGAATGAATAGTCCAATCTCCGGAAGCATTCGAAAATAATCCTGGTTCTCCGGACGGATTAAACCAGTATCTGTACATGCTGCGTGAAAAATCTTCATCCCGTGGAACCTATTTACTATAAGACGGAAATGGAATTCGGAATGCACCCCATCTATTCCCCATGAAAATTGCCTGGACTCTGGTGAAGGAAACCGCGAACCGTTGGGTGGCTCATAACACGCCGCAGCTGGGAGCAGCGCTGGCCTACTATACGGTGTTATCCATGGCGCCGCTTCTGGTTGTCGCTGTCGCGATCGCCGGCTTGTTGTTCGGCGATCAAGCTGCCCGGGGAGAAATTGTGAGTCAGATTTCGGCCTTAGTTGGGACGGAGATCGGACGGATCATTCAGGATCTGTTAAAGGCCGCGCACGAACAAGACCAAGGCATTCTTGCCTCCGTGGCCGGCGGAATCACCTTGCTGATTGGAGCTTCAGCCGTTTTCGGCCAATTGCGTGACTCCTTGAACTTGATTTGGGACCACAAACCGGCCCAGTCGATGGGGTGGAAAGGTTTTGTCAAATTTCGTCTTTTCACTTTCACCGTCGTACTGGTTGTGGGCTTCATGCTTCTGGTGAGTCTGGTAGTGAATACGGTAATGACGTTCGTTAGCACTTATCTGAATTCGCTCTTGCGAATTCCTGTATGGCTCAATCTGGTGGTTGCGCCGTTGCTCACTTTGGCAGTTACCTCCGTGCTCTTTGCGATGATCTACAAATATATTCCCGAAGTTCCCGTGCGGTGGCGAGACGTCAGAGTAGGAGCCGTGTTCACGGCCATGCTCTTCGATCTCGGAAAATATTTGATTGGTCTTTATTTAGGAAAAGCAAGCGTGGGTTCGGCCTATGGAGCCGCAGGATCTCTTGTTGTTTTGCTGGTTTGGGTTTATTACTCCTCTCAGATTTTCTTCTTCGGCGCGGAGTTTACGAAGGTCTACGCGGACTGGCATGAAAAAAAGAATCTAGCTGCGGCAACGTAATTGCTAACGAAGCGGGGAAGGAGTCGTATCGATGCTTGGAACCATCTTACTGATTGTTTTAGTTCTCGCGCTCGTTGGCGCGTTACCCACATGGGGATATAGCAGCAGCTGGGGATACATGCCCAGCGGCGGCTTGGGTCTAGTCGTATTGATCCTTGTAATCCTGCTGTTGATGGGCAAACTTTAGGGCAAATTGAAGATGCGGCGACTACTTGCCGATCGCGAGCCGGTCGGCAAGTAGCGCAGGCAGACCCGCTTCGCGGATTTTCCGCTGCGCTCGAACCACTGCGTAAGGAACTCTCCGGTAGGAAACGTGACCGGCCCCTGGAGTGTACAAACTGTATGCCGCTTGAGGGTCAAGGTCGCGCGGTTGCCCCACGGAACCCGGGTTAAGCAGGTAGGCCGCGTCTTCTTCCAAAAAGAGTTCCTGGTCATAGGCGTTAAGCGGAGTTACTTTCCCTCGTCTTACTGAAAAGCCACCTTGTAAGTGCGTGTGCCCGAAAAACGTAACTTGTTGATTGATCAACTGAAACGCATCTGCGGCTTCGTAAGTTTCCACCAGATACTCGTCTTCATCGTTTGGCGAGCCATGGACAATCTCGAAATCCCCCACGGCAACAGGGCCTTGCGGTAACGCTCGCAGGTAGTTTGCATTCTCCGCGCTCAGTACTCCATGGGTCCACACGGCAGCCGTTCTCGCCAGCGGGCTAAAGTCTTCGAGCCCAATGTAATCCGTGCAGGTGCGATCGTGGTTGCCCCGCACGGCGAACGCCACGTGCTCGCGCGCCCACTCGACAACTAAGTTCGGATCGGGCCCGTAGCCGACAAAATCTCCTAAACAAACAATCTCGTCGTAACTGCCTTCAGCATGGCGCAACACAGCTTGCAGCGCTTCCCAATTTGCGTGAATGTCGCTCAATATCAGGTAGCGCGTCATGCTTTTCGGAGCCGCAGCAAAGTAATCTCGGGGGGAGCGCCAATCCGGGCGGGTATTCCGATGGTTCCGATTCCGCGCGTGACATAGCAAGCCGCGCCCCTCTCCAGATAAAGCCCCGAAACATACTTCGTCAGAATGCGCGCAATATTCACCGTGCGCTTCACAATTTCCACGGTAACCTGTCCCCCGTGTGTATGCCCCGCCAGCATGGCATGCCATCCCTGTTCCGGTGCTTCGGTGAAGACGTCCGGATTGTGCGAAAGCAGAAGATTTGTCATGCCCGGCCGAATCAGCGGCGCTGCTCCATGCAGATAGTGGCCTTTCAACGGGAACGGCTGGTAATCAATGCCAGCGATGTTCAGCACGCCCGCACCAAATTTCAGTTCCCGCCGGTCATGCCGCAGAAAGGTCATGCCCTTTCTCGCCGCCTGAATTTCGACGTATTGCTCCAATTCGGTATAAATTTCATGATTGCCCAAACAGCCCAGCAGCGGCGCATCGGATTTAAGACGGCTCAATTGGGCAATGCAGGCATCCACTGGATCGCCCCACGTGGAAATCAAATCCCCCGTCATCACGGCGACATTGGGGCGCAGCTCATTGGCTGCGTCAATGACGCGGGCGAACTCCCGTTCGCTGAGAAAAGCGCTAAGGTGCACATCGCTGATCTGCAAAATCTTCAGGCCCGCGAGATCAGGATGGAGCCCAACAATCGGCAGATCGGTTTCCTGAACCTGAAACTCTCGCCGCGTAACAATCGCACCCCAGGCTTCGATCGCGAAGGGGGCTGCAATCGCCAGCGCGCCCGCCGTCCGGATGAGTTCGCGGCGGCTCGGACTGACGGCGGGCTCAAGCCGCCGGAAGAAAACATAGAACAGAAACGCAGGAGCGGAAGCGATCAGCCACATCATCGTGACCGTGCGTACCGGACGAAAGAACGGAGCCAGTGGGCGCACCAAACTCAAGGACAGCCCGCAACCGCCGAGCGCAAAGAGCAACACGACACCGACCCAGAACCACCGAGACCGCCGAAGCCCGGGCAGCCGCTTCACGAGTGCCCAGAGGATTCCGAACTGCGCCAGAATTAACGGCGAGAGCGTGAACAGTTCTGTCTGAAAGATCATCCGCTCTGCCCCGCGATGGCAAGCGCGGCAACAGCCGCCGTCTCAGCCCGAAGCACCAGCGGACCAAGCCATGCCCGCAACCACCCCGCTTGATCGAGGGCGCTTCTTTCCCCGTCAGTCCAGCCGCCCTCCGGCCCCACCAGCAGACTGACTTCACCTGTGCCCGTGCGCAAAACTTCCGTCAGAAACGGACAATCGCCCTGCTCTTCCATCCGGCAGCTCAGGCCTGCAGCCCGCAAACCCTGTACCTTCTGGACCGCGGCGACCTCCGGAGCCGACACCCGGCGCGACTGCTGCGCGCTCTCTCGCGCAATCTTCCGCCAGCGCTCACTCCGCTTCACCGAAGCCGCTGACAAACCCGCTTCCGACCGGGCACATTCCACAGGGACAATGCGAGTCACTCCCAACTCTGTCGCTTTTTCGATGGCCCATTCCAGCCGGTCAAACTTGATCAAAGCCATGTAGAGCGTGAGTGGCTTCAGCGGAGCGGGACTCTCTAACGTCTCTAAGATCCGGAAGCGCACTGCGTTCTTCTCAGTGTCCCGGATCTCCGCCAGATACACCTGCCGGCCATCCGAAATTTCGTACTGCTGCCCCGCTTCCGCACGCAGCACGCGCGAAAGATGGTGGGCATCCTCGCCACGAAGTTCCGCCGAGCCTTCCTCTACCGCCTCCACTAAGAATCGCCGCCGCGCCATTACCTCTTACAATTGTTGCAACTTCCGGAAATGATTGCTCTACTGCGCGGTATCTTACTCGAGAAGCACCCCAACCAGGCGATTGTCGAAGCTGGTGGCGTGGGTTACGACCTCACCATCCCCGTTTCCACCTTCACCGCGCTCCCGGAAGCCGGCCAGGAGGTGCGTTTGCGGGTCCACACTCATGTCCGCGAGGACGCCCTGCAGCTCTTCGGCTTTGTTTCGCAGGAAGAGAAAACTCTGTTCGAAAAGCTGACCGGCGTCTCTGGAATCGGACCCAAGCTGGCCATCACAATTCTCTCCGGCCTGAACGCTCCGGATTTGATTGCCGCCATCCGTAATGGTGCGCTCGAACAACTGGTCCGCATCCCGGGGATCGGCAAAAAGACTGCCGAGCGCATGATTCTCGAATTGCGCGACAAGTTAGTACTAGCCCCCGCGGCTCCCGGCGGGCCCGCCCCGCTGCCCTTCGATTCCATAGAAAACGACGTGCTTTCCGCTCTGCTGAATCTGGGTTGCGCCCGGCCCGCGGCTGAACTGGCAGTACGAAAAGCCAAGGCATCCGACATAAAAGCCGGATTCGAGCCCTTGTTTCGCCGCAGTCTGGAATTTGTCCGTTAGTCTGGAAGAGTGGCGGATCAGCGAATGGTCTCCGGCGCGGCAGACGTCGAAGATGCGCAATTTGAAGTGGGTCTGCGGCCCCGCAAGCTGAAAGACTTCACCGGCCAGACCAAGCTCAAAGAAAATTTGTCCATCGCTATCGAAGCAGCGCGCCACCGCGGGGAGGCCATGGATCACGTGCTTCTCTATGGGCCGCCCGGCTTGGGTAAGACCACGCTTGCCTCCATCATCGCTACCGAGCTCGAAGTCGGTTTCGACCAGACATCCGGCCCCGTGCTGCAGAAGAAGCTTGATCTATCGGGCGTTCTTACGAATGTGCAGGAGCGGCAGGTCTTCTTTATTGATGAGATCCACCGCTTACTGCCGGATGTGGAAGAGATGCTGTACTCCGCTCTGGAAGATTTCCAGCTGGATTTATTGATCGGTACGGGTCCGGGTGCGCGCACCATGCGCATTCCTATCCAGAAGTTCACAGCGGTCGGCGCCACCACTCGCCAGGGTTTGCTCAGCGGGCCCCTTCGCGGACGCTTCGGTTTGCATCTGCATCTGAATCACTACACAGTGCCGGAGTTGACGTCCATCGTCAGCCGCTCCGCTCATCTTTTGAACGTGACCGTTGATGAGGAAGGGGCTGCCGAAATCGCCCGTCGCAGCCGGGGAACGCCCCGCATCGCGAATCGCCTTCTTCGGCGTGTGCGGGACTATGCCCAGGTACGCGCCAACGGGCATGTTTCGAAAGAAACCGCCTGCACCGCACTGAATCTTCTGGAAGTGGACCCACATGGCCTCGACGAGATTGATCAGAAAATTATGCGCGCGGTACTAGAAAAGTATCGCGGCGGCCCAGTCGGCATCAACACGATTGCCGCCTCGGTGAATGAGGAGCCTGAAACCATCGAAGAAGTCTACGAACCGTATCTGATCCAACTCGGCTTCCTGCATAGAACTTCGCGGGGACGCATGGCAACCGAGCGCGCCTTCGACTATTTCAAAATCGACCGGCAGTGGCGTTCCACGGGTCAGCCGGAACTGTTTTGAGGCGCATCTTCTTGGGTCTGGGCTCCAATGTCGGAAACCGGGAGGCAAACCTGTCGGAAGCTCTTCGGCGCTTGCAAGAGGGGCACGTATTCGTCACCCGGATGTCGCCGATCTACGAAACTGAGCCCGTAGGAATTACGAACCAGCCCCTGTTCCTCAATGCGGTGGCGGAGGCAGAGACCCGGCTTTTTCCCTCTCCTCTGTTGGCGTGCGTGAAACAGATCGAAACGGCCATGAAGCGTCGGAACACCGTCCGCAACGGCCCGCGCATCATCGATATCGATATCCTGTTCTATCAATCCGCGATCATCAAGTTGCCTGATCTGGAAGTGCCTCATCCCCGTTTTCGGGAACGGAGATTTGTCCTGGCACCGCTTGCCGATTTGAATCCGATTTTGCGTGATCCGATCACGCACAGAACAGTCGCCGAATTGCTGGAAAGCGCCAGTCCTGCGGGCTGCCGGCGGATTTAGCGACCCAGTTGAGTCTGCCTGGCCAACTCCGCCCGGAAGGCCCGCTCTCTTTCCGCGCAGTAGTTCCGGTAGCCCGCGGGGTCGACAAAGGCTTCCTCACCCTTCGTTTCTGATTGCCTGAACTTAGCCTCCATTCCGTAGTACGCGCCATGCGCGCCCAGAAAAATGTCGCATGGCAGGCTCTTTAGGACATCGAAAGTCCGCGCGAAATCCTTGGCGATCTCCGGATAACTTCCTGTTGTTCACCAGCTTGTAGCCTGAATTCACATTGGGGCTCCCCACGATTACCACGTTCAGCTTCCGGCCTTTCTGGGTCGCGGGAAACGTCCATGTAGTGCAGCCTTTTGTATGGCCGGGTGTCAGGTGAGCGGTGAGCGCGGTCCGTCCCAAAGACACCGTGTCGCCATCGTGCAGGATTCGATCCACCTTAACCGGAGGCCAGCGCATGGAAGGATACTGAAAATCGCCCACGCCTCCGGCTTCCGTCTCGGGGACATCGCCCGCCATCACCATCAGTTTCGCGCCCGTTAACCGCTTCACCAGCGCCGCGCCGGCGGCATGATCGTCGTGTGCGTGGCTGATCAGCAGGATTTTGATGTCTTGGAAATGGAAGCCCAGCTTCTCCACGCTGGTGCGAATGAAGGGAACCGAATCCTCGAAACTAGGATTGATCAGAATCAACCCGGCGTCCGTCTTCACCAGATAGCTCGACAAGTCCGCAGTGCCCACATAGTAGAGATCCTCGGCAATTTTGTGCGGCGGAAAAGGTTTATTTGCGTGGGTCTGTCCCAATCCCGGCAGAGCTGCCAGAAACAGAACGAAACAAAGTCTTGCCACTGCCTTACTTGCTCCTGTCTTATAAAAACCGCGCATCCGTCTCCACCCTGTATCCGTTCGCTAAGCGATTCGTTTCGTTTGCCATGCCGACCACCGCAATCAACTCCCCGAACATTTCCTCCGTCATTCCCGCATTGCGCGCTGCTGCGCCATGCGACGCAATGCAGTAAGGGCAACCATTCGTCACACTCACAGCCAGATAGATCATCTCTTTTGTCACTGCGGGAAGCGCCCCTGGTGCCATAGTCTGCTTGATGCTCTCCCACGTCCGTTGAAGCGTAGCCGGATGGTGAGCCAAAGCTTTCCAGAAGTTATTGATCCAATCCGTGCCGCGCGTGCGCATGATGTCGTCGTATACAGCGCGCACCTCACCTGAAGCCTCTTCGTACTCGATCATAGGCGGCTGTCCCACAGCAAAAAACCAATTAACGTTTTTCCGTCTTCAATCTGACCCGCATGGATCATTTCCCGCAATTCCTCTCGCCCAAACCAGCGTACTTCGATTCGTTCATCTTCCATCGGTTCCGCGGTGCCCTTTGTCAGCCCGGTGGCCAGAAACAAATTCATCTTTTCTTCTACGAATCCGGGCGACGGGTAATACGCAATCAGTGGTTCCCACCGGTCCGCCCGATATCCCGTCTCCTCAATGAGTTCGCGTTTGGCTGCTTCAAGCGGAGTTTCACCTTCATCCACTTTTCCCGCCGGAAGCTCCCACAATTCTTTTTGCGCCGGTAACCGAAACTGCTTCACCAGCAGCACGCGTTCTGCTTCCACCGCCATCATCACCGCGGAACCTGCATGCCGCACAATCGACCGCTGAATCTTGAAGCCGGACGGGTCCGCCGCCTCATCCTCCGTTACCCGGAATATCTTCGAACGGTAAACTTCCTTCGAGCTGAAAATCTTCACCTCTCATCTTTACCCCACGTGGACCTACGGATGCTAATGTAAAGCCGGAGGAATTAACTGAATGGGATGGTTGAATCAGATTGGCGGCATGCTGCAGCAATACGCGGGCGGAAACGCCAATACCGGAAACGCGGAACAGGATTACCAGCAGGTTGCGCAACATGCACCGCCGTCAGCGATCGCCCCAGGGTTGTCGGACGCTTTCCGTTCGGACAAGACCCCGCCCTTCGGGAGCATGGTTTCGAGCATGTTCGGCCAATCGAATGGGGATCAGCGCGCGGGCATTCTTAATCAACTGATCCAAGCCGTGGGCCCGGGTGCCCTGGCCGGAGGGATGCTCAGCAGGCTCGGCGGTGGCGGCACCGTAACGCCCCAGCAGGCCGAACAGGTCTCTCCGGCGGATGTGCAAGTTCTTGCGGACCATGCGCAACAGCATGACCCCTCTGTTATCGATCGAGCCGGTGAATTCTATGCTCAGCATCCGAAACTGGTCCAGGGCTTAGGTGCCACCGCTCTGGCCATGGTGATGTCGCGCATGTCGCAAAACCGTTAACGCCGCAGTAGCCCTTCTAACTCGGCGGCAGATCGTGTATTGAGCACATCGGCCGCCTCCAGCCAGCCTCTTCTCGCCGTGGCGATCCCGTAACGGATCCCTGGCAAATGCTGCGGATCGTGTGCGTCGGTCGAAATCACGAATTGCGCGCCTTTCTGTTTTGCGGCACGGGCCATCGTTCCGCTCAGATCGAGCCGCTCAGAACTGGAGTTGATCTCAAGGGCGACGCCGCGCGCCGCCGCAGTACTGAACACCAGGTCCGTATCGAATGTGTAGGACTCTCTGCTGAGCAAGCGCCTTCCGGTGGGGTGACCCAAAATTCGGATTGAGCGCGATTCCATCGCCTGCATCAAACGGTCGGTCATCGCAGCACTGCTCAAATCCATATGGCTGTGAATGCTTCCGATGACCAGATCGAGCTCGGCCAAAGCATCTTCGCTTAAATCCATCTCTCCGGACTTCAGAATGTCGCACTCCAATCCGGAGAAAATGCGGATTCCCAAATCGCCTCGCCGATTGATCTCGCGCACCTGTTTTGCGAACGCAACCGCGCGGGCTTCATCGAGACCATTTGCCATTGAGAGAGCTTTCGAATGGTCAGTAATCGCAAGATACTCATAGCCCATTAAGCGGGCCGCTTCCGCCATTTCCTCCAGGGTGCCGCGACCGTCCGTCGCGACGGTGTGCATATGCAGATCGCCGCGCAGATCTTTCTGTTCGATCAGGCGGGGCAGAGACTTCGCTTCGGCCAGTTCGATCTCGCCCTGGTTTTCGCGAATCTCCGGTGGAATCCACTCGAGGCCCAGAGCTTCATAAACTTCCTCCTCCGTTGCGCCGGCAACCCGGGAATCGTCGTCCACCCGGAAAAGTCCGTACTCGCTCAGCTTGAGGCCCATCCGAATGGCGCGTATCCGAATCGCGACATTGTGATCTTTGCTGCCGGTGAAATACTGCATCGCGGAGCCAAAGCTCTCTCTGGCCAAGGCTCGCACGTCCACCTGAAAGCCTTCTTGGCCTAAAGTCACACTGATCTTGTTCACACCACGGCTCAAGACCTCATGAACGCGGGGCTGTTTGGCAATCGAATCCAGCGCGGGTTCGGGGTCGGGCCCGGTCACCAGAAGGTCCAGATCGCCCACCGTTTCTCTTCCCCGTCTGAGGCTGCCCGCGGCAACCGCAGATTCAACTCCTGCGGTTCCCCGTAAGACCTGGAGCAACTCCGCCGCGTGTCGCTCTGCGAAGCTGAGCAGGTATCGACCGGTCCGAAGCCGGTACTGCGCGATGGAGCGCAGTACCTTTTCCTCCAGCTTCGCTCCCATCCGGGGGAGGTCCCGCAGCTTCTTTTCGAGACACAGCTGTTCGAGCTGGTCTATGGAACGCACGTCGAAGTGCTCGAAAAGTAAAGAAATGCTTTTCGGCCCGAGTCCCTGGATTTTCAGGAATTCGAGTGCAGCAGGTGGAAAACGCGCGAGCAGTTCGTCCCTTCGCTCGCAGGAACCGCGGGACACCAGTTCCTCCACAACCAACGCGAGACCCTTGCCGATTCCGGGAATGCCTGTCAACTTCCGGTTCGGATCGGCCAGCATCAGGGCCACGCCGTCAGGATGGCCCTCGATCGCGGTGGCGCCATTGCGGTAACTCCTGATTCGAAAGGAGTCTTCCCCGGCGATCTCCATTAAATCCGCAATTTCGCCGAGCAGACGCGCAATTTCGCGGTTGTTCATGGCCCATGTTAAGCGAAGCCGCAGCGCGTTTCGACAGCGAAATGTATACTTTAGTCCACGTAGTTTAGTGTATCTTCCTTAAAACAAACGCCCTATTGAATGTTAAACCCGCTAAAAGTACCAAATTTTCCTTGCCTATGTAGTCGAACGTCCCTACACTATGAGAAGCGTCACAAAAATCGGAGGATTTTTAGTTGTGAAGAATTTCACCTTTGTAGCTTTATCAGCGCTGACCCTAAGCGGCACAATGCATGCTGCTATCTTAACGACGTCCAGTTCCACGGGACTTGGTACCGTAGGGATCACCCCGTATTACTCGTTATCTTTTGACAATGCACCGGGGCTTAGCACGAATTCCAGCATCACCAACCAGTTTGCAGCGGCCGGCGTGTCCTTCTCGAACTCCGCGTCTGGCCCATCTTCCGCGAACGCCGCGTATTATGACGGAAACGCCGGCGGCGGGGGTTGTGGCTTCGCGAATGAGAGCGTGGATTGCATTACTAATTTCACGACCAGCTCAGGAAACCTGGTTATTGCACCTTCGCCTCTTTTTTCGATCCTGTTTTCAACTCCGCAAACTTATGCGGCTTTTGCGATCGTCACCGATCCTAATGGACAGAATAATACGACCATCACTGCTTATCGGAACAACGTGATTGTCGATTCGTCAACCTTTACTACTTCGACCACCAACCCTCTCAACTTCGTCGGTTTTTATGGAGAAAGTACTCCGTTCGATCGGATCCTTATTACCACGACGGGCAGTCACCTCTTAATGATCGATAATCTTCAGGTTTCAGCCGTTCCCGAACCCGGAACTGTCGGAATGTTCTCCGCAGGCATCCTGGGCATCACTGCCCTTCTTCGCCGTCGTCGGCTCGTCTAAGAGTACTGACAGGTCGTCTCTAAAAGCCAAGCTCTCAAGCTTGGCTTTTCGCGTTTCTTCTATCTCTTTAATACGCGCGAGCGTTCTTCATCATCACGATCGGGAAATTACTTGCAATCCCTTAAAGGCTCGAGGCGTCCTGACGTGGCCCGACGAACACCCATCTGGCAACAGCTCTGCGCTTTTCTCTACAAACGTTAAGCTATATTAAGAGTTCCCCCCTCCATGGAACTTGAGAAAGTGTATGAGCCGCAGCGCTTTGAGCCGCACTGGGCTAGTTGGTGGATTGAATCTGGTATCTTTCGGGCCGAAGCTCGGCCTGGTCACCGGGTTTTCTCGCTCGTAATTCCTCCCCCAAATATTACAGGCTCGCTCCATATGGGCCATATGCTCGAACACACCGAGATTGACGTTACCGTCCGGTGGCATCGGATGCGCGGTGATGATACCCTCTGGCTTCCCGGTACGGATCACGCCGGCATCGCGACCCAGATGGTCGTTGACCGCCAACTGAAGTCCGAAGGCATCGACCGCTTCGAACTCGGCCGTGAAGAGTTCGAAAAGCGCGTATGGCAATGGAAAGAGCAATACGGCGACACCATCAAGCGCCAGATTATTCGCATGGGGGCAAGCTGCGATTGGAGCCGCGAGCGCTTCACCCTGGATGAGGGACTTTCGCGTGCCGTCCGGGAAGTGTTCGTCACACTCTATGAGCGCGGCCTGATCTATCGGGGCGAGTACATGGTGAACTGGTGTCCCAGTTGCATGACCGCGATCTCGGATCTAGAGGTCACGCACGAAGAGACCAGCGGCAGTCTGTGGCACATCCGCTATCCCGTGGCCGGAATGCCCGGCCGCTTCCTTACGGTGGCCACGACCCGCCCCGAAACCATGTTGGGCGATACCGCCGTCGCCATTAACGCGCGCGATCCTCGTTATACCGATTTGCACGGCCATTCCGTCGTGCTCCCACTTTCGAACCGCGAAATTCCGATTATCCTCGACGACATCGCCGACCCTCAATTCGGAAGCGGCGCTGTGAAAATCACGCCTTCGCATGACCCCAACGATTTTGAAGCAGGCAAGCGCCACAACCTGCCCTTCATCAAAGTAATCAATGAACGCGGCAAGATGACCGAAGCCGCCGGAGCATATGCAGGCCTGGACCGCTTTGAAGCACGCAGGCGCGTCGTTGCCGATCTCGAATCCTCAGGTGCACTCGAGAAAGTAGAGCCGCATACTCTCAGTATTGGCCGTTGCAGCCGCTCGAAGACCATCGTCGAGCCTCTCACCTCTACCCAGTGGTTCGTCAAGACCAAGCCGCTGGCCGACAAAGCCATTCGCGCAGTGGAAACCGGCCAGATCAAGATGTTCCCGGAAGCGGTTACCAAAACCTATAACGAGTGGATGTACAACATCCGCGATTGGTGCGTCTCCCGCCAACTTTGGTGGGGACACCGCATCCCCGCCTGGCATTGCGCTCACTGTGCGGAGATCATCGTCGCACGAACCGAGCCCGAAGCCTGTCTGCGCTGCGGCGGCGCGGAACTTCGCCAGGATACCGACGTCCTCGACACCTGGTTTAGCTCGGGATTGTGGCCCTTCTCGACTCTGGGGTGGCCGGAGGACACAGCGGATCTGCGCGCCTTCTATCCCACAACGCTGCTGATTACCGGCTTCGACATTCTGTTTTTCTGGGTAGCGCGCATGATCATGCTCGGAATCGAGTTCATGGGCGACGTTCCCTTTCGTCAAGTCTATATTCACGGGATTGTTCGCGATCAAGACAAGCAGAAGATGTCGAAGACGAAGGGCAATACTGTAGACCCGCTCCTCACCACCGAAAAGTACGGCACCGACGCCACACGCATGGCGCTGCTCACCGCCGCCGCTCCCGGTAACGACATCGTGTTTTCGGACGACCGTCCCGAAGCTGCCCGCGCTTTCGCCAACAAGATCTGGAACGCCGCCCGCTTCGTGTTCTTCCACATGGAACGTTCGCAAGTTCCCGTCTGGACGCCGTTCGACCCAGCGAAATACGTTCCCGAAGGCACCAACATTGAAGACCGCTGGCTCTTCAGCCGTCTGAACGCCGCGGCCGAGCAGATGAACAAGGCCATTGAGAACTACCGCTACCATGAGGCTGCCCAAACTGTCTGGCATTATTTCTGGGGCGAGTTTTGCGATTGGTACCTGGAGCTCAAGAAGCTTCGGTTTGAAGAAGCGTCCGGCTTGAATTCAGATTGGCGAAATCTTCTGGCCGCGCTTGAAGCATCATTACGTCTCCTTCACCCGGTAATGCCGTTCATCACAGAAGAGCTCTGGCAGCGCCTCGGCACGGGTGGTAAATCGATTGCGCTCGCTGCCTATCCCCAATACAATCATGCTCTTACGGATTTGGCCGCCGAGCATGAAATGCAGCTCTTGCAGGATGTCGTGCAACTTGCACGCAACCTCCGGGCCGAGATGAAGATCGATCCAAAGCTCTTGATTGAAGGCGAACTCTATTCTACGGGAGCCGCCGCGCGCCTGGCACTTCCTCACGCCGACGCGGTCCGCAAACTTGCCAACGTGAATCTCTCGATTCGCGATGGCCACGCGCCGGCTAATGCAGGCGCCGTCCGCTCCACCGCGGAGTTCGATCTGGTGCTCACCTTGCCGGAAACCCAAGCCGGCGTGCAGACAGTTCGTTTCGAAAAAGAGGCCGCGCAACTGCGGAAAGCAATCGAAAGTAGCGAGCGCCAGCTCAGTGACGAGACGTTTCGCTCCAAAGCTCCTGCAAAGATCATTGAGGGAATGCAGGCCAAACTGGAAGGCTATCGCTCGCAGTTAAGCAAGCTGGAAGCCGCGCTCGCAGTGAAGTAAGAATGACGGAGGACATCGTAAGGCTCGCGCTCGCCGAAGATATCGGAGCAGGCGACGTCACTACCGAAGCTTGCGTCCCTGCGGATCGCCGCGCCAGCGGCATCTTTCTTGCGCGCCAACCGCTGGTGCTTGCCGGCACGGCCGTGCTTGCCGAAGTCTACCGGCAGATGGGCGGGCAGACAGCAATAGAACTCCTCAAACCGGAAGGCGCCTTCATCGCCGATGGCGAAGTCTTCGCCACCGTAGAAGGGCTGGCCCGAACTCTCCTGACGGCCGAACGCGTTGCCCTTAACTTCCTCCAGCGTCTTTCTGGCGTGTCCACCCTGGCGCGCAAGTTTGCGGACCAGGTTCAGGGCACCGGGTGCCGCGTACTCGACACGCGGAAGACCACTCCGGGGCTTCGCCTGCTCGAGAAAGCGGCAGCCGCCGCCGGGGGCGTCACGAACCACCGCGCCGGCCTTTACGACGCCATCCTGATCAAGAACAATCACATCGCAGCCGCGGGGGGCGTCGCGGCAGCGCTCAAGGCGGCTCGCGGCATTTCGAAGCAGCCGATCGAAATTGAAGTCCGCACCGAGGCCGAACGCGATGAAGCGCTCGCGCAGGGAGCCACCCATCTTTTGCTCGACAATCTCACACCCGAGCAGGCTCGCGAATGGATCGGCGCCATCGCGGGCCGCGCCACCGTCGAGCTTTCCGGCAACATTACTCTTGCGACTGTTCGAGCCTACGCCGAAACGGGTGCCTCGTTTGTCTCCGCCGGCGCTATCACGCACTCCGCGCCGGCCGCCGACATTAGCTTCCGGCTGAGTCTTCAGTGATCCTGCGCCTCGGCACCGTGCAATCGACCATGCTCGAAGCCGCAGCCCTGGCGCAGGAGGGCTGCATCCATGGAACCGCAGTGGTCGCCGAACAACAGACGGCGGGTATCGGCCGCCACGGCCACTCGTGGCATTCGGAACCTGGGGCGGGCCTCTACGTCTCGGTCGTGCTGCGTCTGGAACTGCCGCCTTCGGAGATGCCGGTCCTGACCCTCGCGCTCGGTATAGCCGCCGGTGAGGCCATCGCACTCTCGACAGGTCTTCCCTGCGATCTACGCTGGCCAAACGATATTCTTGCTGGAGGAAAGAAAGTGGCCGGCATCCTGGTACAAATTGTCGATAATGCCGCCATCGCCGGGATCGGGATCAACGTCAATCACCTTAGCTTTCCCCCTGAACTCACCGCCGAAGCAACTTCCATCCGCCTGGCTCTGGGCTGTGAAATCGATCGGGAGATGCTCCTCCAGCAACTACTCAAATCCATCCAGGACCTCTGTCAAGTCTTCCTCACCGAGGGCAAAGCCACAATCCTCAGGTTGTTCTCCGCTGCTTCGAGTTTCGCGTCCGGCAAACACGTAACCGTCGATCAGGGCGGAGGCAAGCGTCTGGAAGGGATCACCGATGGACTCACTCCGGAAGGTTTTCTCCGTGTTCGCAAAATGGACGGCGCTATCGAACTCGTGATTGCTGGGGGCGTAAGACCTTGCTCTTAGCCCTTGATGTAGGAAACACGAACGTAACTGTTGGAATCTTTGACGGTGACCGCCTTTCGGACCACCGCCGCCTTCGCACCGTTCGCGACCAGACCTCGGACGAATGGGGAATCCTGCTCTCGAATCTGTTCACGCTTGGGGGGATCGACATTCATCGCGTGGAAGGCATCATGATCTCCAGCGTCGTCCCGCCCCTGAACGCCTCGTTGGCGGAAATGTCGGAGCGCTACTTCCATCGCAAACCCGAGTTCGTCACGCACCAGACCGATACGGGCATTGCGATCCGCATCGATCATCCACAAGAAGTAGGCGCGGATCGCTTGGTGAACAGCGTTGCGGCTTATGCAAAACTGGGCGGCCCGTGTATTGTGGTGGACCTGGGAACGGCCATCACCTTTGACGCTGTTTCTGCAGACCGCGAATACTTGGGCGGAGTGATTGCGGCTGGGGTCGGCATCTCCGTCGAAGCTCTGTTCAACAAGACCGCGCGGCTTCCCTATGTGGATTTCGCCCAGCCCGCGCAGGTGATCGGAAAGAACACCGTCGCCAGCATGCAGTCAGGCCTTTACTATGGGGCTATTGGTGCGATCGACGGCATTACGGAACGCCTCATCGCCCAGCTTGGCCCTGAAACGAAAGTGATCGCGACGGGGGGCCAGGCCCACCTGCTCGCGCGTAGCTCGCGGTATCTCAAGAACCTGGATGAGCACCTCACGCTTGATGGCCTTCGCCTTATCTGGGAGCGCCTCCATCCGCGGCATTAGTCGACTGAAGCAGTGATCAACTACTTCAACTACTTCACCGAGACCGAGGAACACTTTCAGCGAGCTCGCGGCACCAGCTTGTTCCTGATGTCTCCGCTCGATTGGGCGCTGGTGGAAAGCTGGAAAAACAGCGGCGTGCCTCTGGAAGCTGTGCTTCGCGGCATCGATATCGCGTTTGAGAAATGGCGCGCGCGCCGCAACCGAACTCAGCAGGTGAACTCGCTAGCGTTCTGCTCGCAGGCCGTTCTCACAGAAGCGCAGCGTCTGCCGGAAAGCGCTGCCCCGCGCCAAGCCGCCGCGCCTTTTCCGGAAAACTCAGTTACCGATTACCTCCGCCGCAACGCTGCTCTGCTTCGGGAGCATCCCTCGCAAGAGTACCTTGCCATTGCCGAAGCTCTTGAAGGGCTCAGCGCCGGGCCCCATACCGATCTGGAAGCGCTGGAACAATCGCTCAGCATGCTGGAAACGAAGCTGGTTGCCGCGGCGCGGCTTCAGCAAACCGATGAGCTGGCGCTCGAAACGCGCCGCGATCTGGATGCGCAACTGCGCCCTTATCGGGGCAAAATGACCGCACCGCAACTTGCCATGCTCGAACAGCAATACCTGGAGCGGCGCGTTCTGGAGGCGAGCCATCTGCCGCGCTTAAGCCTCTTCTATCTGCATTAAATCGGCGCCATGAACAGACGAAATCGCTCCCGCGGTTCAAATCCCGCTGCCACCCATGTCTTCAGGCCTTGTGGACTCGATACCGCGAACAGAGGGCGCCCGCGCTCGGCCTGGGCGGCCGCGTAGCGGGTGATGTAAGCTCCAAAGCCGTGCCTGCGATGTTCCGGCAACGTCGCACCCCATGCGCAAAACGTGAAGTGAAGCGCGGGAAAAGTTACAACCGCAGAAACAGCTTCGCCCGCCACACGGCCGATCCATCCATGAGCCTCGGCCTGAAATGCCGGGCTGCCCAATAAGGGTGAGACCCACTCGACCGGTATATTCCAGCTTGCGGAGTTAATCGCCGCAATCAGAGCCCATTCGCCCTCGGATTCCGCCCGTTCCACTGAAAACGGCGGTTCGTCGAAAGCCGCCAGCAACTCCGCCGAAATGGCGCGCCCCTCCATGGCAAGTTGGAAACCTCGATCTCGCAGAGCCGATTCCACCTCTGCCTGCAGCCCGGGCGCGATCCAATCATCGGGGGCGACTAAAATCCACGGCAAATTGCGCTTCCTGTAAAAGTCCAAAGCGCGCTCAATCCGCGCATGCAGAGCCGAAACCCTGCGCACGGGCTCGGAAAGAAAGCCGAGGTTCAACCCGGCCCAGGACGTTCCACAGGACGTGGCGTAAATTCCCTCCAAATCCTGAGCCTCGCCCCCGGGGGCACAGCGCGCGTAGAATTTCTGAGATTCCAGATAAACGGTATTCGAATCCGTCCAGCCTCGCCGGTAAAACGGCAGGCAGAAGACCTCCTCCCAATGCGCGAGCTCGCTCCGTGACATCGTGTGGTGCCTACTTAGATCACTGTACCCCTGACCAGAGCGCCATTCGTTAAACTAGATGCAACCCTGGTGAAGTGTATCCTCTTCATTCTTTTCAGTCTGCCTGCTAGTTGGCCAGAACTGTGTGCCGCCCGCGCCTCTGAATCCGAATGATTTGCAGTCCGGGGAACTCACCGAACAAAGTTGTCAGCTCTCCGATTCCTCCAAAGTCTCCGCTTACCGTCTAATCGTTCCCGTTAGGGGCACGCTTCAGCTCACGCCTAAGGGGACGGGATTTACGCCGGCTCTGATGATTCAGGACCAGAATGGCCGGAAGGTGGAAGCAGGCGCTGTCATTCAGCGCTACATCGAGGCTGGTACGTATACAGTCCTGGTCAATGCCGTTTCCCTGGGCAAATTTACGCTCGCCAGCACTTTCACGCCTGAAGCTAATGTTCTCTGCACCAACTTCGGCCGCGTGGGCGCTGGGCAGAGCGTCTCAGGTACGCTGGCGGCCAGCAGTTGTAAACTGCCCGACGGCAGCTTGTTCGAAGGCTGGCAGGTGACCGTCTACGGCGCGGGAACACTGACGATTGGCATGCATTCCACCGCGCTCGATTCTTTCTTGATCTCTGCGGAACGATACCGCCAATGTCCTCGCCACAGACGACAACAGCGGCGGCGGAACGGACGCGCAAATTTCAATTCCTGTGACCCGTGGATCAACTTACACGATTCTCGCTTCCACCGCCACACCGACTTCCAAAGGTGGGGCCTACCAAATCTCCACATCCTATGTCCCTGACGACCAGGAAACCTGCCGCCCCATCCGGACCCTCACGGATTCCCTCCAACTGAACGGCAGTGTTTCCGCGGCAAGCTGTGACTTCAATCTCCCCGACCGTCAGGATTCCTCTCTCTTTAACATTTACGGCATTCATGCCGCGTCCGACGGCGTCGTTCAGATCACCGTTCCCACCTCGACATTTACACCTTTACTGCTTCTGCTGGATTTAAACGGCAATCCCATTGTCGAAGACTCGCAGAGCGGCGGCGTTAATATTCCCTTTATCAAGCAGTCCCTGAGAGCGGGCGATTATTGGGTGCTGGTTTTCAATGAAGACTCGTTTGAGGGTGATTACTCGCTGCAATATAACTTCACCGCCGGCCCCGCCCAGCCCTGCTCCGTTCAGAATCTTTCCACGGATCAAGCGGCGACGGGTACTTTGAGCGGGGATGTCAGCTGCCGCAAATCCGAACTGCTGTCCGATACCTACCGCTTAGTGCTCGACTCCTCCGCAACACTCGACCTGCAGCTTTCCTCGGCGGACTTCTCCACCTTCATCGAATTACGCGACGCCAGAGATAATCTGCTTACTTATGGCGATCAAACCGCCGCAGGGTCAAGCGCTCACCTCAATGCCACGCTCCCTGCTGGAACCTATACCGTAGTCGCGGCCAGCGTCGATCTTCCAGGTAATTACAGTCTGAACGCGCAAGTCGCGCCAAAGTTGATTCCACCCTGTACAGCAATCCAGAATTTGCAAGTGAATACAGGTTTCATCGGAAGCTTCACGACCGGCAATAACTGCTTGGGAGTGGCGGGAGAGGTGGTGGACTACTACAAGTTCACCACTACCGCGGACGGCACCGCCGCCCTGGTAATGACTTCGGGCGATGTAGACAGCGAACTAACGCTGACCGACTCCGCGGGAAAGATCCTGCGGGTGGACGATAACAGCTATGGACTCAACGACGCGCTGATTGTTCAGATTCTCAAAGCCGGCACGTACAAAGTGGAAGCGCGGGGCAAGGACATCGCCGCTTTGGGCCGGTATCGGCTCGACCTCCTTTGGACGCCGAACTGCGAAGCCGCCCTTTTGTTCTGCGGCAGCTCTGAACCTGGGCGCGGCAAACGATGCCTTTTTGACCTACACGGCTTGCCAATATTACGACAACACTTTCGCCGATATCTATCAATTTCAAGTCACGGATTCCACGAAACCCGTTCTCATTACCGCCTCTTCGCAAAAATTTGACACGTTCTTGGTACTGACTGACGCAAAGGGCGACGTACTCGGAACAGATGACAACTCTGCCGGTGGCACAGACGCAGCGTTAAGCGTGACTCTTGACCCAGGCACCTATTTCGTCGCGGTGAAACCGGCTGATATTCTCAACCAATCCGGCCCGTACCGCATAACAATCTCTCAGTGAATTCAAATACTAGTGCGCGGATAAATTTTTTGTAACCAAACATTATTTAATTAGTCTATAGTACTAGAGGGACATTTCCCGAGGAGTTTGGTACAAGTTGGTCCCGCTCCGCAGATCTCGATTTGCGTGGAATTGGCGGGCCGGCCGGCAGACGCACTCCTCCGAGCGTCTGCCGGCTTTTTTATGCCCTTCGCGGCCTGGTAGCGTAAAACAGCAGTTTTCCTGGCATCACACGCAGGCATCTTTCTGCCCACCCGCTTGAAATCGCAGCCCGGAACAATCCCGCCGCGCGCTGCTGACTGCGCAGCAGACCTGCTGCTTTTCTCGCATATTCCTCAATCGACGCCCCTCGCGCGGCGCCCTCGCCTGCTAACATCCCCGTCGCAATGGCACCCAGCATTCCGGAACCGGTAAATGGATCGATGAACGCAGCCGAGTCTCCCGCTACATAACAGTTCTTAGGAGCTGCCGCTTTACCAAAAACCAACGGTCCCGCGCAAAGCCATTCCATCTCGCGGTTCAATGGGGCCAAGCGCTCACGCAAACTTTGGTTCTGCAGGCACAACGAGTCCAGGGCAAAGCCGCACTCTCGCAACATCCGTTCCGGGGCGACTCCGCAAACATTTGTTTTGCCGCCCTCTACCGCATTCACCCCGACATAAGCGCCGTTAAAGAAATAGAGCCCCATTACGTCGTCGGCCGGTCCGCTGAAGTGGGCCTTGAATCCAAACAGCCGGTCACCTCGGGGTGCTTCCGACATTGCGGCCACCGGCGAGCACATCGGACTTTCCGGGTACCGCCTGCTCTCTTCGTACCAGCGCCCCGCGGTCTTGCGCGGTTTGCAGCAGAATGCGGTCCATGGAGAACCTGCTTAGCCCACGAGCTGGTTCGGATAGCTTCCACGATTTTGTCTGCTTTCCAATAGTGAGCCGGACGCGGCGCAAAGTAGACGGATGCTCGCGCTCACAAGCTGCCCAGACACCCAACCGGTCCAGCAGGCCCGCCACTTCCGGGGAGAGAAATTCGCCGCAGACCTTGTGCCGAGGAAATCGCGATTTTTCAAAAAGTACAACTTCCGCCCCTTCCTGGATCGCGCTAAGGGCCGCGCTGCTCCCGGCCGGACCGGCCCCGATTACGCGAACTATC
Organism: Bryobacterales bacterium; assembly: GCA_963795835.1. GTDB lineage: Bacteria > Acidobacteriota > Terriglobia > Bryobacterales > Bryobacteraceae > JALYXI01. Next base: position 393,494 of record CAWCJC010000009.1, read on the forward strand.
ATCTATCGAACAGATGCGGTGGAAACAGCAGCGATTCCTCTTGTCGCCCTGGGATCTCCGGGAGTTTGCTCCAAAGCTTCCTTCCAGGCTGCGCGGGCCGTATCCGTTTTCCCTGCCTCATTGGCGCGCTTTCCTAACGCATCGAGCACGGGTCGTGGATAGGAAGGCGGCTCAGTGTACCGGAGAGCCCGTTCCTGGGCGCCAGCTTCCGCCATCAGCTTCAGCCCCTTCTCGGTGCGATTTTCCGCAAGGGCCACTTGTCCCCGCAACTCTACCTCGGCAACTTTCAGCGGAGGTGGCACGGGCTTTTGAGTCTTTGCCTGGAAATCCTTGAGAGCCTCCGACATCAGCTTACTTTCCGCCTGTGCTTGCGCGGCATTCCCCTGATTGGCATGAGCAAGCCCCATAGCCCAATGCCGCCAAGCTTGTTCGCGCGGCTTTGCGATGATAGGCAGCGTTGTGCCATCCAGAATCTCGTCCCATTTCTCGAACGTCACCAGCGTGCGCATCAAACCGAACCACCCCATCCGATAAGCCGTGTAGTTGTCGTCCAGGTCGGCTGCTTGTCGCGGATTTTCTTTGAACGCCATCAGCCCGCGGCTCTCCGCCATTGCTTTCTCGTATTGCCCTTCGAACCCGTACGTGGTGATCAGAAACTCCACATTGTGCGCGTGATGATAATTTCCATAAAGCGCGTCGGCCTTCATATATCCCAGTTCGTTGGCTTCCGCGTCCTGGAAACTTTTCTCCGCTTCCGTCCAGCGCCCCGTCTGTGCCCAAATATGTCCTGGCATGTGCAGCGCGTGCGGGATATTTGTCACCAACTGGGGATACCGCTCGCAGCTGGCCCAAGCCTCCGTGGCGAAACTGGCGCCTTCCCACCCGTGAATAATGTAATGATGCACGCCGGCGTGGTTGGGATATTTAACGGCCAAGTCGGCGCAGCAGCTCCACGGCTTCCATGGTGCCCTCACGGGGAGTCCGGTCCGGCAGCGTATAGCCGCGCATCAGGTGCAGCGCCAGATACGTGCCCGCCTCCACCTCGTCGGGATTGCGCGCCAGCACCGCACGAAGCCCGCTGATGTAAGCCGCGTTCCCATCTTTCTCCAATCTGCGGCCGGAGATGGATGCGATATACAACTTCTCCAGCGGTGTCGCTTTGCCGTCAACTTCACTCAGCTTCACAGCTTTTTCCGCGGCGTTCCGCGCGCGTAGAGGTCCACCCGTCAGCGCTTTCTTGGCCTCCGGTGTGGCTGGCGGAGCATCGCGCTCCAACTGATGCCGGGGCCGGTAATCTCCGGCGGCCACCATCGCGACACCCCACCAGGGCATCGGCGCTTCAGGATCGAGGGCGGCCGCTTGCAGAAAACTGCGCTCCGCTTCCACCGCCCAAAACGAATGCATTTGCGCCACTCCCTGGTCGAAAAATTTCTGCGCCTCGGGGTTGCTGGTGGTGATCGCGAAGTGAATGTCCCCCTGCCCGGTCATCAAATGTGCCGGGTAGCGCGGGAGCAATGCTTCCGGGCGGGGGCGAGCACATGTCCTTTTCTTTCGGAGCATCCGCCGCACTCAGCGCGGCCGCCGTTACCAAACACAGCAAAGCTTGCAATCGTCTCATTTGCCCTCCAACTCAGCCGCTATTAAATCGCCCAATTGCGATACCGCATAACCCGGACCATCCACAATGCCCGCCAGTCTCCCGCCGCGCCCAATCACCAAGGTCTCGCTGGTATGCGTCATCGAGCCTTCCTCGGCGAAATACAACATGCCGAACTCCTTCGCCACCGCTTCCACCTCCGGAACGGAGCCCGTCAGAAAGTGCCAGCTGGACACGTCCGCATTCCAGAGTTTAGCGTACCGGGCCAGCACATCCGGAGTGTCGAACAACGGATCAATTGTAATCGAGAGAAGCGTGACGCGGTTTCCAAAGCGCCGCTGCAGGCGCCGGAAGTTTGCCGAAAGCCGGGGACAAACATCGGGCATGGGGCATCGCGTGTAGATAAAATCGATTGCCACAACCTGGTCCCGGAAACTGGCCAGCGAAACTTTGGCACCGGCTTGATTGGTGAGAGAGAAGTCCGGAACCGCCGATCCCAGGACCGGGCGCGGAGGCTGGGCGGACAGATATTCAGCCGCGGGCGCAAGCTTTTGAATTCCCGACACCACCGATCCGCGCTTCGAAACAGCGAGCTGAAACCGGATGCGCGTTCCCGGCTCCAGCCCGGCCAGGGGCTCGCCTTTACGCGCCGCGAACTCCATGGTCATCGCCGGCATGAAGCCCTGAATGTCGCGGTGCGAGATCAGCACCGCACGCGACACCGGGTTGACGCGCAACACCATGCCATCCGCGCGGTAGTGGCGCGCACAGCCAGTGAGCAGGAAAGCGCTACAGCTTGCGAAGAACCATCGCGCTATTCTTGCTGCCGAACGCGATGCAGTTGGCAAGCGCATATTCAAAGTCCAGTTTGCGTGCGGTATTGGGAATATAGTCCAGATCGCATTCCGGGTCCGCATCTTCAAGATTCAATGTAGGCGGCGCGATTCCGTCCCGCATTCCGAGCAGCGTCGACGCGATTCCTGCGGCGCCGCAAGCCCCTTGCGGATGTCCAATCAGGCTTTTCAGCGAAGACCCGGGCACCTTTCCCGCATGACTGTTGAACGCCAGCTTCATCGCCCGTGTTTCGATCTTATCGTTGAGCTCCGTCGCGGTCCCGTGGTAGTTGATGTAGCCGATCTGCTCGGGCCCGATCCCCGCTTCTTCAATTGCCAACCCGATTGTACGCGCAGGCTCTTCTCCGCATTCTTCAAGCCGCACGCGATGGAACGCCTCGCAGGTAGAGCCATACCCTACGATCTCTCCGTAAATATGCGCTCCCCGGTCTCTGGCATTTTGCAGCTCTTCGAGCACGAAAAACCACGCGCCCTCCGCCAGAACGAATCCATCGCGGTCTCGGGAAAACGGACGCGAGGCGCGCTCCGGCTCACTGTTCCAACTGGTCGTCATGATCCGCATAAGCTGGAACCCGCGGAGGATCAGCGGCGCGATCGGCGCGTCCACGCCTCCCGCCAGAAACATCTTAAGCACGCCGGCTTGAATATTTCGATACGCGTAGCCGATGGCATCGGTCGAAGAAGTACAGCCGGTGGATACGATATGGCTCATCCCGCGGAATCCGAAGCGCATAGAAATCTCGCTGGAAAGCGTTCCAATGGTTCCAGTGGGAACTGTATAGACGCTGCACTGTTTGATCAGGCCCTCGTAATAGAGACGGTATTGTTCCTCGGAGAACTCCATGCTGCCGCCCCCGGACCCGACAAGAACCCCTACTTCGCGCAACTGATCCTTCGACATATCGCGCCAATTGACCCCGGCATCCGCAAGGCACTCCGCCGCAGCTGTAGCTCCTAAAGGCACCACGCGCGAAACATGGGGACGGTCCTTCGGTTCCACCCACACGGTTTCATCGAAATCCTTTACTTCCCCTGCAACCTGAACCAGATGTTCCGAGGGATCGAAACGAGTAATCCGGCCGACACCGCTCTTACCTTGCTTGGTTGCTTCCCAGAAATTTTCTCTCCCGATTCCGTTCGGGCTAACCGCCCCGATCCCAGTAACCACGACGCGGTGTTTCATCTTTGATGTTTTGCGTTTTTGCCTTTCGTCAGTATAGGCTAAACTCATGTCCCGAGCCTCCGCTTACGTGCTGGCAGGGCTACAAGCCGGGATCGCGGGAGCACTAGGCCTACTGGTTTGGATGTCGCTGGCGGCGCGTTTCTTCGGAAAAAGTGTCTGGTGGCCGGCGAACCTGATTGCCAGCGCTTTTTACGGCGACGCTTCCCTGAAATTCGGATTTGCCAGGTACACGATCGTGGGCGCGGCGCTGATTTTGTTCTTTTATGGTGCAGTGGGAATCGTTTTCGGCCTGTTGTGGCGCGAACGGCTAAGCGGCGCGGGGACCCTTGCGGCTAGCTTGGTGGTCGCGGTGCTCGCGTACTATCTCCTATTCAAGACCGTATGGCATCACTACACTCCCGAAGGCGCGATCTACGCAGCGGACCGCCAGATCTTCCTGGGACACGTCTTTTTCGCGTTGTTTTTGGCACGCTACCCGCGCTACCAACGCCAATTGGGAGAACGTATCCCGGAACCGGAAATTCGTACTCTGGCGTAAATCCGGGCCAGACCTATCTCGTCAAATCCGGATACAAACCGCCTTCTTTTGCGTATACAAATCGAGCACATCATGCCCCATCTCGCGTCCCCAACCGGACTGCTTATACCCTCCAAATGGGAGCGCCGCGTCGAAAATATTAAAGCAGTTTACCCACACCGTTCCCGCCTGAATCGCGTTCGCCAGCCGATGCGCTTTGCTCACGTCGCTTGTCCAAATTCCCGCCGCAAGCCCATACATCGATTCGTTTGCGCGCGGCACCAGTTCCTCGAAATCGGTAAACGGCACTGCGGTCACCACGGGCCCAAAAATCTCCTCCTGCATCACCTTTGATTCATGCGCCATTCCCACCAACACCGTCGGCTGCACAAAATACCCATCCCCGCCGTGCTTTCCGCCGCCCGCCAGCGCCTTCGCTCCCTCGCTCTCGCCCATCTCTAAATACCCGCACACGCGATCCAACTGTTCCTTCGAAACCAGCGGCCCCATTTCACTATTCGGATCCATTCCAGGCAACACGCGGATTTTCTTCGCGCGTTCCGCCACGCCCTCCACCACGCGGTCGAAGGCCTTTTTTTCCACATAGAGCCGTGAACCTGCGCAACAAACCTGCCCCTGATTGAAGAAGATCGCGCTAGCCGCGCCCGCGATCGCCTGCTCCATGTCGGCGTCCCCAAACACAACGTTTGGCGACTTCCCGCCCAGCTCCAGCGACACCTTTTTCAAGTTGCCTGAGGCCGCCTGCAATACCAGCTTGCCCACCTCAGTCGACCCGGTAAACGCTACCTTGTCCACATCATGATGGGCGGCCAACGCGGCCCCTGCCTCGCCATAGCCTGTAACGATATTCACAACGCCCGCGGGAAAGCCCGCTTCAAGAATCAATTCGCCCAAGCGCAGCGCCGTCAAGGGTGTCTGCTCTGCGGGCTTCAACACCACCGTGCACCCGGTCGCTAACGCTGGGCCCATCTTCCACGCCGCCATCAACAACGGAAAATTCCAAGGAATGATCTGCCCCACCACGCCCACCGGCTCGCGGCGCGTGTAAGCCATGTATTGCGCACCTGGGGTATACGGTACAGAAAGCGGAATCGTGTTGCCCTCCAGCTTGGTCGCCCAGCCGGCCATATACCGGAACAACTCCGCCGCCAAGGGCACATCCGCCGCCCGAGCCACGGTCATGGGCTTGCCATTATCCAGCGCCTCCAGCTCGGCTAATTCGGCCAGGTTCTTATCGACCAGATCCCCCAGCTTCCAGAGCAGCTTGCCTCGATCGGAAGGCGTCATGTGGCCCCATGCGCCTACAAAGGCCTTACGTGCCGCCTTCACCGCTAAATCGATATCGGCCGCAGCGCCCTCCGCTACCTGCGCCATCACCTCGCCCGTCGCCGGGTTATGAACCGGAAACGTCTTACCGGAGACAGACTCCACCCATCGGTCGGCGATCAACATCCGCTTCGGGTTCTCAAGAAAGCGCGCCACTTGGGGCGCCACTGCAAACTGCGTGGTCGGCATGCGTAGATTGTACTCCCCTTGCAGGTATCAGCGATTCGTGGATTGAGGCTTCACGCTGCAATCATTCGCGGGGTCAAGGACTCTGCAACGGATTCGGTCCGCGCACGACCCAATCGACAATCGCGGTTCATAATCCCGCACCGGCAACATTAGAGTAACGCCGTTCTTCCGGCATGCTGGTTAACTACTAGCCGACCAGTGACGATTGGAACGGGCCGCTTGGAGGCACACTTACGATTTGCCGACTCACAACCTAGTGGAAATAACGTCGGGATTATCGAACCTTTTCGCTGATAGCTTCTCGGTATTGTGACTAGCTACTTCGCTCCGACTGTTAGCTAATCTGCAGACTCCGAACACTATAAGGTCAAGATGAAGCCGCAGTATTTACGTCAGGCGCAGCTGCGGTTATTGGCCGTACGTGGGTCTGATTCAACGGGAGGGCGGCATCAACACGCGCGTTGTTAGTGAATCTCTTACTAGTAACTAGGGCGAATTCTTTAGTATTGAGCACCGATAGAATATTGATTTGATTAGGGTTTAGGGTTACTGACTCTATCTCAGTGAACCCTATAAGTTGTATCTTGTGAGAGTGTATTGCTGTATTTCAAAACTCACGGAGGATTTCAAGATATGAAGCAGTTTTTAACGACAATTACCTTTCTTGGTCTGGGCCTAGCTGGCACACATCAAGCTGAGGCAAGTATTATCACCGTTCTTCAGTCCCAAGTCGGAAGCACCTATACCTATCGCGCGGATTTGACTAACGATCAGCAGATCGACGCTGCTAATCAGGCTTTCGGCACCGTATATGATTTCGGTCCCATCGTGGGATCAATCACCTCGACCGGTTTACTTGCCACGAATTTCACATTCACCACTGCTCTAACCAATACCCCAGCGTTCCAGACCGGCCCCGTCGACAGCCCCACGTTGCTCAATATCCGGTTTTCCGCAAACGCTGGCACCGTAGTCGCCCCGAGCACAATGCTCGGAACCTTCACAGTGACCTCGCCGTTTAGCCAAACCCGTTTGGCCAGCTTCGATGGTCAGGCGAGCAAGTTTGTCGCGAATAATGGCAGCGGTAACGATACCTCCACCGGAAACGTCGGGTTGGTTACTGTTCCCGCATCTGCTGTTCCTGAGCCCGCCACCTTGCTGAGCCTCGGCGCCGGACTCCTGAGCCTGGGTTTCTTCCGTTTCAAGCGGCGCAGGGTCTAACCTCCCATCCTTTGTTGTTTGCACGCGCCCGGAGCCTCTTGGTTCCGGGCGTTTTCTGTTTACCGCTGTGTTTCATGACTTCCCGGCGAGGATAACCGCCGGCCGGGCGAGGAATCACAGGCCTTAGGCCGTTGTCACCAGCACGCAGATTTAAGGCACTCCCGTTTGCGCCGTTAGCATCGAAAGGAATAGACTAATTCCAAATGCCCGATCAGCCAAATTTATCCCGACGCGATGCCCTAAAAATCGCCGGAGCCGGAACCGCCGCCGTCGCCGGAAGCTCCAAACTTGTGGAAGGCGCTCCCTGGATTCAGAAAGTCAAAGCCGCCAACGACACGGTTCAATACGGAATTATCGGGGTTGGCAGCCGTGGCTGGTATCACACTAAGCATTTGAAAAATATCGACACGGGCCGTTGTACCGCGCTTTGCGATGTCGATCAATCGCATCTTGATCGCGCCGCCGAAACCATCGGCACGAACCCGGCAAAGTTTAAGGATTACCGCGAGATGCTGGACCGCAAGGATGTCGACGCGGTGCTGATCGCCACCCCGCTCTTCCTTCATTTCCCCATCACGCGCGATTCGCTCCTCTCCGGTAAACACACGTTTTGCGAAAAGAGCATGGTGTTTAAGGGTGAAGAAGTTCACGCTTTACGCGCCCTGGCGAAAGAGCGCCCGAAGCAGATCTTGCAAGTCGGCCTGCAGCGCCGGTACAGCCGCTTTTATCAGGCGGTTAAAGATATGGTCGATAAGGGCGTCCTGGGCGAAGTTACCCATATGCAGGCCCAGTGGCATCGCAACCCTGGCTGGAAGATGACGCCCTACAACGATCCCGCCGAACAAAGATTGAAAAACTGGCGTCTGTTCCGCGAATACTCCGCAGGCATGGCGGGCGAGCTTGCCTCGCATCAATTGGACGTCGCCGATTGGATGTTCGGCAGCGCTCCCGAATCCGTGGTCGGCGTCGGGGATCACAGCTTCATCTTCGATGGCCGCGACATCATGGATAACATCCAGATGATTTACAAGTACCCCGCGCGCGCCGATGGCAAGGGTTCGAAGAAATTAATCTGCAGCTATATTTCGACGAATTCGCACTGCCCTTACTTCAACTCCACGCGCACGGAATTTGGCGAACTGATCATGGGCACCGCCGGCTCGGTTGAGATCACGGTGGGCGATGATAACAACCCAGCGCTCGCCACATGGTTCCGCGAACCCACTCCGCCCCCGACAGTCACGAAAGCCGGCGCCGTGAAGGAAAACCACGTAGCCGGTGCGACCATGGTCGCTGCCGGATCCCAGAAAGGCGTGCCGATCCTGCTCGCGCGCGATCAAAACAACTCGGGCGACAGCTTCCTGACCAGTGAAATGAAGTATGCCCGCCGGTACCTTTACAGCAAAGGCGTCCTGATTCCCGAAGAAGGCCGCAACCCTGTGGATATCCAGTTCGACGAGTTCTTCAACTGCGTGAAGTCCGGCCACAAGCCCAAAGCGGATGTGGAAGTCGGTCTGGCCGATTCGACAGGCGTCATTCTCTCAAACATTGCCATGGAGCAGGACCGCAAAGTCTACTTCAAGGAAATGGAGAAAATGGGTAGCGCCACGGACGCGAAAGCGGCCGCAAAGAAGGCCTAACATCGCGCTCGGTTCCGCCACCTGCGTGGAGATTGCCGTACCCAATCCTGGTACGCAGAATTATGCGCAATCTGATTGACGGAACTCTATTTCGTAACGTACGATAGTCCAAACCCGTTCACCGTAGAATACAAACCGGACAGCCGAGTCTGCCGCCCGAAGGTTGCTAATCAGCTCTAGGGGGCAAGTCTTGTTCTATTCTCGTCGCGCGTCTTTTTCCACATTCACGGGCCTTTGCGCCTCAGTGTTCCTGAGTGTTTTTGCAGCTTTTGCCCAGTCCACTTCCACCGGCACCATCTCCGGAACCGTAAGCGATCCCTCCGGTGCCGCCATTGCCGGCGCTGAAGTCAAACTGATCGACAACTCCACGGCTACCGCCCGCGCAGTCATCACCAACACTGCCGGACGTTACGACTTCTTCAATATCAATCCAGGCCTCTACGACGTGGTCGTCACCAGCGCCGGCTTCTCCGAAACCCGGTTCTCGAAGCAGCAAGTCGACGTAGGTTTCGTGCTTACCCTGAATCCCAAGCTTCAGGTCGGCTCTTCGAGCACGATCGTCGAGGTCAGCGCCTCCGCCGGTGCTGAATTGCAGACGACGAACGCGACCATTGGCTCCACCATCTCCGGCATTCAGCTCGATTCGCTCCCGAACCTCGGACGCGATGCCAACGCCTTCATCCTGCTGCAGCCCGGTGTCGCGCCCGGCGGCCAGGTCGCGGGTGCGGTCGGCGATCAGAACTCTTTTCAGCTCGATGGCGGCAATAACTCGAGCGATATGGACGGCAACTCCGCGGTGTACACGCTGGCAAGCGGCACCATCACCGGTTCCACGGGTGGTACTCCCTCCGGCGTCGTCCCCACACCAATCGAAAGCATTGAAGAGTTCAAGGTCGCCACAAGCAATCAGACCGCGGATTTCAATGGATCCGCCGGCGGGCAGATTCAGATGGTCACCAAGCGCGGCACGAACCAGTTTCACGGCGCGGCTTACGAGTATCTGCTCAGCAGTTACTTTTCCGCCAACCTCTGGAAGAATACGCACACGCCTTCCGGCAATCTCAGCTATACGCCGCTTCCCAAGACGCACCAGAACCGCTATGGCGCGGCCCTCGGCGGACCCATTCTGCCGAAGTTCTGGGGCGGCAAGACCTACTTCTTCTTCAATTACGAAGCTCGCCGTTTCCCGCAATCCACCACCATCGAACGCACCGTGCCGACCGCCCTACTGCGCGCGGGCATCGTCCAACTCCCCAACTCCGCCGGCGTTTACCAGGCTTATAACCTGAACCCCGGCCCGGTTACAGTGAACGGCGTCACGTATGCACCCGCGGTCTGCCCCGCCGGAGCTTGCGACCCGCGCGGTATCGGCCTCAATCAGCAGGTAAGTAAGGTTTGGAATACCATTCCCCTCCCGAATGACCCGCAGTTCGGCGATAACTACAATACCCAGGGTTACCTCACCAACGTAGCCATTCCGCAGACTTCCGATAACTACACCGCCCGCATCGATCACGACTTCGGCGATAAGTGGCATCTTCTGACCAGCTACCGTTTCTATAAGTTCAATCAGAACACCACGAATCAGACAGATATCGGCGGTCTTCTCGGCGGCGCGAAGGGCACAGCCGTCGCCACCGCCCCTCGCGACCAAAAACCCGGTTACTGGGTGGCCGGACTCACCACCACCATTACCTCCAGCCTTACCAACGACTTTCATTACAGCTTTCTGCGCAATTATTGGGAGTGGGGCACCAACGGCGCTCCGCCCCAGTTCGCCGGGTTAGGCGGTGCGCTTGAAATCGGCGGCGAAACGGCGGGCACCAACGCGCTGATCCCTTATAACGTGAACTCCCAAAGCGTTCGGCAGCGCTTCTGGGACGGCCAGGACCATCAGTTCCGCGACGATCTAAGCTGGGTGAAGGGAAACCACCTGTTGCAGTTCGGCGGATCCTTTCAGCGCAATTTCGATTTCCACCAGCGCGACGATAACGGTGCCGGAATTTTCAACAACACCGTTTATCAAATCGGCGGCGCCACCGGCGGCCTCAACTTTCTGAGCGCTTACATTCCCGCCAGCCTGCCCTCAAGCCAGATTGCGACTTACAACAATTACTACACCGAAGTCCTGGGAATTGTCAGCCAGCCGCAGACCCTCTACACCCGAGCCGGCGCGAATCTGGCCCTGCAACCGTTAGGAACCAACTTATTCGACAAAGTAACAATCCATTACTACAACACTTACTTCAGCGATACCTGGAAGTGGAAGAAAACCTTTACGCTCACCTATGGCCTCGGTTATCAAATCGAGATGCCGCCCACGGAACAGGACGGCAAACAGGTGATTCTTCTCGACCAGGGAACCGGCAAGCAGATCGCCGCCGCTGATTACCTTGCCTCCAAGAAAACCGCCGCCCTGCAAGGCCAGGTCTTTAACCCGAACCTTGGTTTCGCCACGATCAACAATGTTCCGGGCAAGCCCCAGTACCCCTACAATCCGTTCTATGGCGGTCTGAGCCCGCGCGTTGCCGCCGCTTGGGCGCCTTCGTACTCCGATGGCCTGCTCGGAAGAATCTTCGGACAAAGCCGCACCGTCGTTCGTGGCGGTTATAGCCGCGTCTTTGGCCGCATCAACGGGGTTGGCCAGGTGCTCAATCCACTGTTGGGTGCCGGCATCGCTCAGCCCGTTTCCTGCATTGGCGCCAGCAAAACGGGCCAGTGCCTCGGCTCTTCCGGTGTCGACGCCAACTCCGCCTTCCGTATCGGGACCGATGGGCTCAACGCGCCGCTTCCCTCCGTCACCCAGACACTGCCTCAGCCCTATTACCCAGGACAAAATGGCTTCGCCGCCGCCGGCGATGGCACCGTTCTCGATAAGAATTTCCGGCCTGATCGCTCCGATGTTTTCGATCTGACTATTCAGCGCCAGATCAACTCGAAGGTATCGATCGAGGTCGGCTATATCGGCCGCATCATCAAGAATGAGTTTCAGCTTCTCAACCTGGATGCTGTTCCTTATATGACGACGCTCGGCGGCCAAGCCTTCTCTGCCGCCTTCGCCAACATTTACGGTCAGGTGTCCCAAGGGCAGCCGATTACCACTCAGCCGTTCTTTGAGAATGCGCTCGGCGGCCCGTCCAGCGGCTATTGCACCGGGTTACGCAAGCTGCACCGCCGCCGTCGCCGCCAAGCAGAAGAACCAAATCACTGGCACGCAGGTGTATACGCTGTGGTCGCAACTTTCGAATGCCAACGGCTGGGCGCTCGGTCGCACGCTCCCCAGTTCCGCCCCGGCGCAAACCTCGAACATCTACGAAACCACCAGCCTGGGCTTCGGCAACTACAACGCCCTGTTCCTCTCCTTCAGCATGAAAGATTGGCACGGCATCACCGCGCGCTCCAACTTCACCTGGGGCCGCTCCATGGGTACGGTCGGGCTCACGCAATCCACCAGCTCTACTACCGTGCTCGACCCCTGGGACATGCACGCCATGTACGGGCCCCAGCCTTTCGACATTCGCTTCGTCTACAACCTGAGCATGATCTATCAATCCCGCTGGTTCCAGGGCAATGGCTGGAAGCACAAGATTCTGGACGGCTGGAACTTCTCGCCTCTCTTTACCGCGCAGAGCGGCGCGCCTCTCGAAGTCAACATCTCCGGCGGCGGCACCAGCGATTGCCAGTCCTTCGGCGAATCGAACTGCAGTTCGGACAGCACATATGAGAACGCCGTCCTCACTTCGAAATATACGGCCGGCAACTCGCTTCATACGAACGTTACCAGCGCCACAGTCGGCTCTTCCGGCAACCCGTCCAAGGGCGGCTCGGGCTTAAACATTTTTGCCGACCCAACCGCTGTCGCCGGCCAGTTTCGGCGCTTGATTCTCGGTCTCGATCATTCCGGCGGCGGCGCGGGAGTTCTGCGCAACCTGCCTACCTGGAATTTAGACATGGCAATCGCGAAAGATTTCAAGCTTCGCGAACAAGTGGGAATCACCTTCAACGCGCAGTTCAGCAACGCGTTGAATCACTTCCAGGCCGGTACCCCCGCCTTGAATATCGATTCGCCCACCAGCTTCGGCGTCATCACCACGCAAGCCAACACCCCGCGTCAGATAGAATTCGGTCTCAGGGTTCACTTCTGAAGCTGATCGTTACTTCTCTCTTCGTCTCCTGGCTGGCCTTCGGCCAGGAGACCCCCACGGAGCAGGACGCCGCCCGCGAGGTTCTGCGCAAAATGGCCGCGCTCGAAGCCTCTCTCGACGTTCCCAAGCTTGCCGCCAAAGTAACAGCACCCAACCCCGAGCGCGACCGCGTCATCGCGCGCGTGAAAGAACTGATGGATTCCGGCCTGATGCAGATGTCGGATGAAATCACGCGCGATCCCGAAATCGGATTCCAGGAAACGCGCGCCATCAAGCGGTTGCAAGACTATCTGACGGCCCACAATTTCGAAGTGGAGGCCGGAATTGCGGGTCTGAAGACCGCCTTCTTCGGACGTTACCGGCGCAAGGAGACGTCGCTCCAAACTACCGGGCCCCACATGGGCGTCATCCTCGAATACGACGCTCTGCGCGGCACCGGCCGCCCCTTCCATGGCGATCAACACAGCTCACAAGGTCCCATTGGCATGGCCACCGCAATCGCCGTCGCCGAGTATCTGGACCGTGCCAAGCTTCCGGGCAGCGTCACCGTCTTCGGTACGCCCGGGGAAGAGATGATGCCCCCCGTTGCCAAGACCGACATGTTCAACGCCGGCACTTTCAAGGGCATGGACGTCATCGTCCGCAGCCACTCCTCGATGACCACCTCGCGACCGCCCGCCGGCTTCGGCACCTGTTGCCTCAACATCGATGGCGTGCGCTACGTCTTCACCGGCGCTCCCGCTCACCAGATGACGCCCTGGGCTGGCCGCAACGCGCTCGAAGCCGTCATCCAACTCTTCAATAACATCGATGCGGTGCGCGGCAGCATCCGCCCCGAAGCCCGCATCCAAGGCGTGATCACCGAAGGCGGAGCCGCTCCGAACGTAGTCCCCGACCGCGCCGTCGCCGATTTCTACGTCCGCTATCCCGACGAGGTCTACCTGAAACAGGTCCGCCAATTCGTCGACGACGCCGCCAGAGCCGCCGCCCTGGTCACCCAAACCAAAGTCCAAATCGAGAACTACGGCCGCCTGCGCGATGGCATCTCCCTCGCGACACTCGGCGAAGTCTCCTTCATCTATGAAAAGCGCCTGGGCGCGACCAACGTCAAGCCCGAATACTCTAAACCCTCCGGCTTCGAGGAAACCGGCTCGGTCTCGAGCGTCATTCCCGGAACCAGTATCTCGACCCAAACCTCCACCTCCGCCAATCACACCTACCAGATGGAGTCGGACGCCCTCGCCGAAATCGGCCATCACGGCTTTCTGGTCGATGCGGAAACCATGGCCGCCGTCCTCTTCGATTTCGCAACCCAACCCGAGTATCGCGAAGCCGTCAAGAAGGAATTCGCCGGTCTCCAATCGCTTTTCGGTGAGTACAAATCCTCGCTCGAAAAAGCCTACGCAATCCCCAAAGTTCCTGACCCGAAGTGATACAATCCACCCGGATGCGACCACTTCCTGCCTGCTTACTCCTGTTCTTCTCCGCTACCGCAGCCGCGCAAAACATCACCTATCTGGAACAGGGCAAGCAGTGGGACGATGTAGCGCTGCGCCAGAAATACTGGTATGTGGATCAGGGCTCAAAGCTGATGCCGTACGACTGGTTTCTCAAATTGAAGCGCACCAGTGACGGCCCACGCTTTTCAGAAAACCTGGAACGCTACGGCTTCATCCCGTCCGATTTCGACGTCCCCACCGCCCTCACCAGGGAGTTGAATCCCGATGGCCTCCCCATCGGATTTGCCATTCATAAAGAAAACGGCAAGAAGTTCGTCGGACTGACATGCGCTGCGTGTCACGCCAGCCGAATCGATTACAACGGCCGTTCTTACATCGTCGAAGGCGCGCCCAGCATGTTGAACTTTGACGCCTTCTTCAGCGATCTTGTCGACGCCCTTTCCGCTCCCGTGAACAACGCCGCAAACGTCGGAGTGAGCCAAGCCGATCACGACCAGTTAACCGCGGCGCTTACTGCCCGCCGTGCCATAAATTCTAGCCCTGTGCCCGCAGGCTTCGCTCGTGTCGATGCATTCACCCAAATCTTCAATCAGATCGCCGTCGGTGCGCTGGGCAACGACCCCACAGTCGCAGGTGTTCCGAACGCTCCCGCCTCGTACCCGTTCCTCTGGGACATCGCACAGCATGAATTCCTGCAATGGAACGGGTCCGCGCCGAACCTGGGCGTAGGCGGCACCGGATCCAAGCTGCGCAACGTCGGAGAAGTTCTCGGCGTCTTCGGCGAAGTAACTGTCCCCACCACCCCTCATGACATGAAGTACGCTTCTTCCGTCAATATCGGCAACCTGGTGCAAGTGGAAAGCTGGCTCGAAACCCTGCTCCCGCCCGTCTGGCCCAAAGAGTTCCCGCAGCCTGATACCGCCAGCGTCCAGGCAGGCCAGGCGATTTACCAGGCTGAATGCGTCAGCTGCCATCAGCTGCTAACCAGAGGCGAACTGAAATACCCCACCCCCATCCATATGACTCCGGTTGACCAGGTTCAAACGGACCGCCAACTTGTCGACAATTTCCGTCTCCGCACCGCCAGGACGAACCAACTGGAAGGTCGGCCCATCCGCGTCGACGTCAAACGTCCTCTCGATAAATTCGGTCCCGAAGCCCCGGTCCGTGTCTTAGCGGCACACGTCACCATCGGTACCCTGCGGGCTTTCGGAACCGCCACCCCGGTCCAGGAAGCCAGAGACGCGGCTCGCTCCATCAAAGACGGCCCGCAAGATCTCAGCTCTTACAAGGCGCGTCCCCTCGATGGCATCTGGGCCACCGCCCCCTATCTCCACAACGGCTCTGTTCCCAGCCTTGCGCAGTTGCTGAAGCCAGCCAGAGAACGCGTCCGCGAATTTTGCGTCGGCTCCTTTGATTTCGATCCCGCTACCGTGGGTTTCTCTACCGGGTGTGTGGGACATACCTCCAGCTTCGACACTACCCGCATCGGCAATTCAAACGCCGGCCACGAATATGGAACCCGTCTGTCTCCCCCACAGAAAGCCCAACTGCTGGAATACCTGAAGACTCTTTAACCCGTTGAGGAAATCCGTGCCCTATAGGAATCGGAGACTAAGCAGTAAAAAGCAATCCAAGAACAATTCCAGCCGCCACAAAGAAGGCGAACAAATATATAGGAGTCCAATCTCCGGGGTGACCGACGATCCTTTGGTTAACGCGTCATATCCGGGCGTAACGCGCTGTTGGTCCAAATACACCGTATGGCTGCTTCGCGCGCGATTCATTCTGGCAAAGGCGCGCCTCTCCGCCCGTGTCACTACTTGCCGCACCTTTCGAAATTTTGGGCCAAAACGCTCGGCGAAGCTGATGGAGGTGAGACCTGATATAGCGTGCCGAACTGTCTTGTCAAGAACTGCTTCAAATGCGGGGAAGTACTGTGCTGGGTTCATATATGTTCCAACATAGATGGTCTGATACTCTTCTTCGACGGTGTAATCGGCCGAGTCCCAAACCGGCCGGAGCATTCGAAGCAACTCTGGTCGATCGTCCGCTGCCGGTGTCCAGATCCAAAATCCAACATAGAGGGACTGAGACGGCTCTTCAGCCAGATCTATCCGAATTAAAAAGCCTGATCGCTCTGGATCCTTAATGCCAACCTCAATCACTTGCTCGGGTTGCTCCCCGCCCAGAGTGGGACTAAAAGAGAGCTTGCTAGTTGACGAAGCAACGCCGAGTTGCCTTAGTTCCCGATCATGCGGCTCGAGTACCTGACGAACGCGGCCTCCAATCTCTTGGATAAAGCTATTAAGTGCCCCGACAGCAGGAAGGAATTCGCGGAGGCCTTCCCGAAGGAAGCGATCTGATTCAGCATCGCCGTATTTTGTAAGTTCCATAGCTAGGTTGTCCAGTCCAAATATCCTCTAAGGTGATCGACGGTTCTGGGCAGTGCAATGAGATCCTTTTCAGATGTGGCCAGTCCAAGGATGTTTTGCTCGACAGCCCCGATAAACGCGAGCAACAATGCGGCAGTCAGGCAGTTCTTCTTGGCAGCAACGCTCGGAGCCATTCGGCGAAGACGAATGCATAACGTCGCCCACGAGAGAGGACGAAATCCATGTAAGTCGAATCCTGCTGCATCCACTGACAGGAAGATCCGTTCTGCATCAGGTGCAAATTCGGAATACGACCGTTGCTTCAGCAAGTCCTCGCTGGAGAAGCATTTCGTCTTAATCTCAAGAACGCAGAGAGCCTCTGATCCTTGTCTAATCAACAAATCTAGGCGGCCGTAGCCGGAACCGTCTGAATAACATATTGGAACCTCACATTCTATTTCAACCGCTAAGCTCGCCTCACGCGAGCGGACCTGCAGCCCAAGCACTTCACTAATCTGCTCCCAGTCTCTTAGCTGCTGCAATGACCACTGCAGCCACATAGAATAGGATTCCTCGCGCTGTGGTCGAAGCCAGGAGTGCAAGCCGAGTTCGCAGGTCAGTGGATCAGAGAGCGGAGCCAGATGAGTGTTGGACTTGCTCAGTAAATCTCGAAATGCTCCAGATCTGCTTCGACCGAAATCCTCAAGCAAAACCGTCAGTTTTGAGGCTGCCTGCCAAGATTGCATCGAGGCTTGATGCCAGCGCGAGCGGGGCCGCCGGTGCCCAGCCCACCAACGCAGAACTGTCAGGTGTGACTCTACAAACGTTGTGAACAACTCCCAAGAATACTCGATACCGTTCTTGAGAACTACTATTTGCACGAACACGTGTTCAAGGAATTTAGGCCGACTTGAACGAAGCCGCTGGCGCGGCAGCCGACCTGGGCATTCCGGTAGTGTGAAGAATATTGTTGTCGCAGAGGAAGGAGTTCTCTATGACAGCAAGGCTCATCGAGCAGATGCGGGAAGAACGAATTCGCCGCAACTACGCCGAAACAACAATCTACTCTTACATTCGAGCAATTAGACACATTGCAAACCACATAGCCAAGCCGCTCGATCAGCTCGGCCCTGATGACCTTCGTTCCTATCACGCCCATTTGCCGCTGCCATGCTGGAGGTTGCAGCGAATCCGAAGCGGCTCGGAGCTTAGATTGGGTTTACCAGCATCCTGCATACCTTGGGACAGAATCTTTCTCTTCATCCCCATGTTCATTGCGTTGTGCCAGGCGGCGGTCTCACACCTGACCGAAGGCAGTGGGTTGCGGGGCGGCGCCCATTCTTCCTGCCGGTCAAGGGTCTGAGCCGCGTCTTCGCGGCAAGTTCGTGGAGGGAGTGCGGCAAGCATATGTTGCAAAGCTTCACTTACCCGCTGCTCTTACAAACCTAAATGAACCAAGGCAGTTCAATGTTTTCGTCAACAGTTTGTTTCAGCAGGACTGGGTCGTTTGCGCAAAGCCTGCGTTCGGCGGACCGACCCAGGTACTTCGCTACCTAGGCCGTTACACGCATCGCGTTGCCATCAGCAATCATCGATTGTTGGCCTTCGATGGTGACAGCGTTACATTCCGGTGGAAAGACTATGCGCATGGCAACAAGCAGCGCATGATGACACTCACCGCACCCGACTTCCTGCAACGATTCACTCAACACATACTGCCACGTGCCTTCGTCCGCATCCGGCACTTTGGGTTTCTTGCCAATCCAGAGTTTGCTGTCGATTGTGCGGCACTGTCTTGCGGCCGATCGGCCAAAGCTGGAAGCCCTCTCCAAGATTCCGGAAAAGCAACTCTGGCTGTGTCCGCGGTGCGGCACTGAAATGACCATCGGGCCAAACCTGTCGGCTGGCCAACTTGCCCGATGCAGGGCAATCAACAGTTCGTAAAACCCACGCATTTCAGGCGCCCCAACGTGCCTCTCGGCGCGTTCGCCCACTGCGTCCAAGTCCCGTAACTGGTCTATCGCAGCCGACTCTCTCGCAGCCCCGCTTCCCTATAATGATCGTTCTGTTGCCCGTGTTCTCTTTTCCGGCTACTCGCTTTTTCTTTGTTCCTCTGCCAAGCGAGTAGACTCCGAAACAAAAGCCCTAGGATCTCCATAGCGCACGCTGGCCGCCGCGCCAGCGGCTTCCTTCAAGTCGCCTCTATCGGAACTGACTCGCCCCGCGCACTGCCATTCCTGAAGTTCGCCTCCCGAGTCAGTCCCGACAGAGCGCTAATGACATATCGTTCCTAATCCGTTCAACCTCCGGATTGCTCACGATTCATATAATCGGTCGACGATGCGCCAGCAGAAAGAGTAAACCGATCTTAATCCGCAAAAGATTCAGACATCCAAAGCGTTACTCAAAACTCTGATCAAGCTCTTTATTCAGGGCCGATTCGCGGATTTTTTCTCTGACTATCCATTCCTGTATGCGCTGTTTCTCCTGAGTGATTGCGCTCTGCAACGTTGTATATTGTTCAAGCTGGTCGAGCAAGTGCGAATGTTTTTCCAACTCGGTTGAAAGCGAACCTGCCCATCCGCTAGAAGGCCTAAACCGAACAACAAATTCTTGAAGCACCCGGTCGGGTTCTGGCGAGCATTGAAGAAACTGAAGAGCTAAGCTCGTCCACTTCAATAATCCATTTCCAGTCGGCTCACAGAAAGTGATTACACGTGCCATGGCAGGATATCGCTTTGCTGGCTTTTCGTGGCACCAATGAAGTGATACCGCCGCGGGTACCGCATCGAGCGGCTGTTTGTGAACGCTAGCTTCAACTAACAGATCAATGCCACTTTCAAGCTCGACATCGCTTCCACCGCACAGTCCGTCAAGGGCGCCACAGGGCTGCGCGCTAAATAGCTCCGCAATAAAATGACTGTGGCAACTTGCATACGTATCATAGTTTGAACAAGCATCTCTCAAATTTTTAGCGACTTCGACAGTTACCTCAATACCCTCTGTGCCGAAAAGGCAATGTTTGGCAAGCCTGTCCATATCGTAATCGTTCCGATCATCTCTTGCCTCAAACTTGGCGCTGCGCAATAATTCACGTCCCGCGTCTAGAAATTGTTGTGGGACAGCTTGACCCCGATCGTTGTCGGAGTGTATCCGCATCGCTAAGATTTGAACAGCGACGTGATGACCACCCGGCACCCCTGCGATATTTAGGACGAGTTCTCTTAGATCCAACGGGCAGATAAGGTCGGTTGCTCGACCGTATGCCAGCGACACAAAACTCTGTATCGGCGTATTTTTCAGGAGTATCGCGCGATTCAGTCGGGCAACACCGCCGCTGTCTAGCGGGACTGAGGTTTGCAGATATGGATACAAAGGTGCGAGCACTCCGTGGTTAAGGCTACCGTCCAATAACGCGCATGCCAGCTCCGGCTTTGTGTCGTGCAGCCCGGCAACGAAGCCTAAGAGTACCTGAGTTTTGCGCTGAGTCTCTTCTGTCCTTTCAAATGCGTTGACTAGACGATCCCACATGCCTTCGGCATCCACTGCGGCACGCCCTAAGCCTCGGCCAAAAGACCACAATCGTCCAGTACCGCTGACCAGTGCATGAACCACACCGTCGAATACGCTGCCGTCAGCTGCGGTAGTTCTTCCGAGTTCCTCAGCAAGGGCTTCCGTTTGCGCCGTCCTAGCCGGAAAATCACTATCAGCTTCGCTTTCCGGATCGCCAAAGCTAATGTCTTGCCAGCCTGATGACAAAACCACTGATTCAACCTGCTCAATGAGGTTTGCTGGCCGCAAGTCCCGCTCAAGAGCAACTAGCCGACTAAGAGGCTGCCCGCTAAGATTCTCGCCATCTGAATCGAGAGCCTCTCGAACGCAAAGCCAACCTTTCGGCCAAAAGCGCACGTTGTTGATCTTTCGAAAAAGATGCTCAAGTTGTTCGTAAACGATTCCGCTTTGCCACAGATTACGAAACTGTCCGGCCAGCGCGTTGCGTACCTCCTCGCTATTGTTTTCCGTGCCACAAGCAGTGTCTTCTACAAATTGCAAAGCCTTTACGAACCAACTTCTTAGGTCTTCTTGGTTGCCCGGCCAATAACCGTAATTGCGCCGACGCGCGCCGAAGTTCAAATCACCAACCGCCATGAAGTGTTGCGCTTTTAACATCTCTTTCAGGCCTGCCAAACCGAGGGCCCGACATTTTGTGTCAGGGGAATTGATAAGTTTGTTCAGAACCGCCATTCTTTGTTCGATTGTCGCGAGAGTGCCGGAAAGATAAAGTTGAAAGAGTGAAGCAAACAGCTGGCGACCGTGCGTTTGTTCATTCGGTTTGTAGGCGATTAAAATTTCAACCATGAGCGTCGCGCTCCGCTCGAAGTGAACACTTTCAAAAGCTAGGCTTTTAACTAAATCCAAATATGGCTCGCCTGCTTGCGGATATTGCCCGCAAACTCGCTTAAGCGTCGCGAGCACCTGTTCCGGAGCGGCAGGTGCAATATTCTTAAGAACTTCTTGGTGAAGGTTGTCGAAATTCAGAACATCCTCTAGAATTCCGCCCGGCCCGAGCCACAGATCAGCGATTTTCTTCGCCTCCGTGCTTGCATGTAGGTAGCCGAGACGACGAGAAAAGGATTTCAACAGCCGCCCACAGGGGGCGCGTAGAATTTTTGCTTCGACAAGTATATAGGGGATCGTTTGAAGAGCTCGTGCCGCGAGGCGATCCGCGAGCGCTTGAGGAAGAACGGCTCGCCACACTCCACGGCCCTGGATAAGATCGCGCCGTCGCAGTTCGGCTACGTTGTGGTAAACATCCTGCGCAGTTTTGCCGACGATTGCACCTAGCCGAGCCAACTCAGATCCATCCCCTTCTACGATGTCTTCGCCGTGGAAAGAGTACACCAGCGAGCAGGCCTGCGCGACAAGGTACAAGGAAGGATCAGGCTCATGGCGCTGATGGAAAAGACGCTGGAATAGCTGATCGTCGCCCAATCCAGCTACGGAAGAACCACGCTCCATCGTTTCGGCGAGCGCTATTGCGACGCGGGAGTTTCCTTCCGAAAACCTTGCGATCCTACGCACGTCTATTTGCGAGATTTCTATAAATCTTTGTCGTAGGAGTTTCTCGATGAGATCAGTAGAAGACGTTTGTAGAGTGAAGACTTCCGTCCCCTCAGGCTGGTCTTCCCGAATATCGTACTCAACGGTAATCAAGCTTACCTTGCTGTTCTTCTGTCGACAAGTCTCGGACAATCGCGAGTGGAGCTCTGCGGGGCAATTATCAACAACCATAAATGCTTGCGTCCCACCGAGGACAAAGTCCGACAAGAGCTGAGTTGGCCTTGGCTCGGGGTTATCCGCAATGTTGGTGTAAAGTGCAGACAAAGGATTCAGGCTCTCTTCTCCGACGCGATCGTCAAAAAGTGCTTGCAAGAGTCGCGTTTTTCCCACCCCTGATAAACCAACTAATCGGACGCAACCCCTAGGTTGCCCGAGTTTCTGACGTATAAGGCGAATGCCTTCGAGCGCAGAAACTCCGGCAATTAGATCGTCTTTATTGACGTGAAGCCGAAGCTTATCATCGAACAAGTATTCCGCGCTAACCGGTTCCGGCAAATATGACCAAGGTCCGTAGGACTGCCAACCAGTAATGGCCCGACCAGCGAGGTCTCTGACCCATGGAATTAACCCCTCATGCGACTGTATCCAACTTGAGATCCGTGTGCGGTCGTAGAAATCGACAAGTATTTGGTCCGCATTGTTTTCTCCTTGTATACATTCCTTCATCGCATCGCGGCGATTAGCCAACACCGAATCAGCTAAAGATCCAAGTGAACTAACAATGATGTAGGCACCATTTTGTTCAGCAAGCTTAAGTATCGCAGGTCGAATATTCCCCCCAGGTCGCATTTCATTAAGGATCTCGGAACGAGGCATATCTTGCCGTTTAACCTGAAAGCCGGTGGCTGGCCTGGGTACAAAGCCTTCGATCACGGTGCTATTTGATAGAGCGACTCTAACGTCGATGCCGCCGTCAGCTGCGTTCTGATTGCCGCCCCACGTAACGTGCGCCGCACTCAATCCGCGTCTACGAAGCTCCGCTTCGCATAAACGCGCAACGACAGCACGGAGTTTCTCGTCGTCAAGGCGCGCGATATCATCCCCTGTGATTTCAAACATAGAAAGCGTTCTTTTGCATCAGTATAAAGGCCGAGGGTGCTGTTTTATGAAAGCACAGGCGAGCTAATCGCCTGGTCCAAACAGCTGATGAGCCGGGAAGTGGCTTTTAACTCTCGGCATTTTGACCCAAACCGAAGCGCATCGCTCCCGATGAACGCGCCAGCATTCTGAAGGCTGAGGTATTCTAGTCTCCAACCGTCGAAGTTACAAGGTTTCCGATTCGCACCGCTCCAGGTAAATCACTTTCGGCGGCGCACTGGTAAACGGCCGGAAAATCATCCTGCTCCAGGTCCGGTGCTCATCGAGTATCTGGTTCTCAGTTCCTCCCGGCTCCCAGCCATGCCAACACATTCCACAGGGTAATCCAGCCCGCGAACGCACAAACCCGTTCGCTGCGCGTTCCGGCGCTGCGCCAAGTGCCTACAATGGAGGAGAGGATACAAACGTGCCGCGACAGTTCGATGTTGTGATTGAGCGCGATTCAGAAGGCTTTTTCATAGCTTCGGTGCCCCAGATGCCCGGTTGCCATACGCAAGCGCGCTCTCTCGACGAGGTCTCCGAACGTATCCGTGAAGCCATTGCGCTTTGCCTTGAAGTTGAAGGTGGACCAGAGCAAGAATTAGAATTCGTTGGTATCCAACGGGTGACCATCGCGGCATGAGCCGCACCCCGCGTCTTACGGGTTCAGAACTCATTGACGCGCTCACGAAAGCTGGTTTCGGCACACTGCGGGTCAAAGGCAGCCATCATTTTCTCCGTCACCAGGACGGCCGGACCACGGTCATCCCCGTGCACTCAGGCGAAACAATTGGCCCCGGCCTGCTGCACAAAATACTCCGGGATTGCCAAATCACGGCAGAGCGCCTTTCAGAACTGCTTTGACGAACCACTTACTCCTGCTACCCGCGATTTTAAACTCAGAGACTCCGGTCGTTGTCCAATAACAACCTCATGCAGGTAAATTCGAATACGGCAGCTTTTTACCAAATTTCCAAGCTACCGCGATTCCCGTCACCAAAGTTCCAAGCGCTCTAACCCTTTCAAAACACACCCCCACCCCACCCCTTCCCCACTCCCCCAACCCCCCGCCCAAGCTATACTCCCCACCGAGCGCGCCATGCCGCAAAACCGCACCGAATCCCAAAAATCCGCCGCCCGCATCAACGGAGCCAAATCCCACGGACCCACCTCCCGCATGGGCAAGCGCATCGCCTCCCGAAACAACCTCAAACACGGCCTCCTCGCTGACGTTCTCCTCCTCCCGGACGAATCCCGCGAAGCCTTCCTCGCCCTCTCCACCAACTTTTTTGACGTCTTCCGCCCCACCAACGATCTCGAAGACCTCTATGTCCAGCGCATGGTCGAAGCCGAATGGCGCCTCGTTCGGATCCGCGACTATGAAACCGCCGCCCTCATGGTCCAGATCTCCGCCGAAGGCTCCCACCCCGAAATCCCCATCGACGACCGCGTCTGGACCCACCACGCCGCCCGCGGAGCCGCCGCTTTTCAACGGGTACACGCAGGCGGCATCGGCGGCTCAATCCTCCAGACCTCGAAAATGCGCTATCTTCGCGAGTTTAAGGAAGCCCAAACCCAGTTATTCCGTCTCCGCGAACACGCCACCCGGTGGCGCATTCCGGAATACGAACCCGGCGATCTCGTTGAAAACATTCACGCCACCCCCCTTCCTAAATCGGAACCCGGGCCCGCGCCCCACCCCCCTCCGCCCGATGTGGTAGACAATCGGTAACATGCACCGCCGCTCCTTCCTGCAAGCCAGTGCAGCCATGGCCGCCCTCTCCCTCCCCAAACCGCTGCTCCCCAAAGCCCTCAAGCGCGGTGACACCGTCGGCCTCATCACCCCCTCCAGCTACGTCTCCGACCCCGACGAACTTGATTTTGCCCGCCGCTTTTGCCACTTCTTCGGCCTCGAACTCAAGATGGCGAAACACGTCGGCGCGCGTTTCGGCTATCTCGCCGGCACCGCCCAGCAGCGCGCCGACGACCTCAACGCCATGTTCGCCGACCCCGCTATCAAAGCCGTCTTCTGCATCCGCGGTGGCTACGGCAGCGCCCAAATGCTCCCGCTTCTCGATTACGACCTCATCCGCCGCAACCCGAAAATTCTCTTGGGCTATAGCGACATCACCGCGCTCCACACCGCCATCGGCAAGCGCACCGGCCTTGTCACCTTCCACGGCCCCGTGCCCCTCAGCCACGCCTCCGAATGGACCCAGCAGCACCTCACCAAAGCCCTCTTCGAAACCGCCCCGCTCGGCCTCCAAACCAACCCGCCCGACCGCAACCCGCTCCAGCCCCAACACACCCTCCGCACCATCCGCGGCGGCAAAGCCTCAGGCCCGCTCACCGGCGGCAACCTCACGCTCCTCACCACCACGCTCGGCACGCCCTATGAAGTCGAAACCGAAGGCCGCATCCTGCTCTTCGAAGACATCGGCGAAGATATCTATCGCATTGACCGTATGATCACCCAGCTCCGCCTCGCGGGTAAGCTGCAGAAAGCCGCCGCCATCGTCGTCGGCGAATGCAAGGATTGTCCGCCGCCCCACCAATCGAGCGCCTATTCATTGGGCGAAGTGCTCGATTATCTCCTGGCCGATCTCAACATCCCCGTCTATTTCGGCTTGAGCTTCGGCCACACCACGGACCAGATCACGCTACCTCTCGGTATCCGCGCCACTGTCGATGCCGACGCCCAAACGCTCACCCTCGACGAACCGGCGGTCACCGTTTGAGGGTTCGCGTCCCAGCCTCCAGCGCCAACCTGGGCCCCGGCTTCGACACGCTTGCACTCGCGCTCAATCTCCACCTCGAAGTCACCGCGGAAACTGCACCCGAATGGCGCATCACCGTCTCAGGCCGCGATGCGCCAGTTCATCGCGACCAACGAATCGAACCTGATCCGCCAGACCATCGCGCGTTACACCGCGCAGCCGTTCGCGCTCCACATTCACAACGAAATCCCCATCGGTAAAGGTCTCGGTTCCAGCGCCGCCGCGCTCACCGCCGCTCTCCGCATCGCGAACCCCACCTGGACCCACGCCCAAGTCCTCAACGAATGCGCAAGCATCGAAGGCCACCCGGATAACGCCGCCGCCTCCGTACTGGGCGGGCTCACCGCGTCCATGATGAACCAGGACGGCATCACCACCGCCGTCCAGATTCCCATTCCGGAAGGCCTCGCCATCGCAGCAGTAGTTCCCAATTACGCGCTCTCCACCAGCGCCGCCCGCGCCGTGCTTCCCGATTGCTACTCGCGCGCCGATGTCGTCTTCAACCTGCAGCGCACCGCGGTTCTTACCGCCGCGCTGGCCACAGGCGATCTCGATGCCGTCGCCCAAGCTCTGGACGATCGCATCCATCAGCCCCATCGCGCCCCGCTCATTGCCGGTCTCTCGGAAGCCATCGCGCACCGCTCCCCCGGCATGCTCGGTTGCGTGCTCAGTGGGGCGGGCCCCTCGGTCTTGGTCTTCTATCGGGCCGGCCAGCCCGAATGCTGTGCTGAAATTGCGAAGCTCTTTCCCGATTCCGAAATCATCCAGGCGTGTGCGCACCGCGATTGATCACGTCATTGTTGTCGATTGGAGCGCGAACAACACGCCCAAGACCGGCGCGGACAGCATTTGGTACTGCCACCAAGGCGAGGCGCACAATCCCGCAACGCGCTTCGAAGCGATGCGCCAAATCACCGCGCTTGCTCTGAGCCTGAAAGGGCGCACACTCATCGGCTTCGATTTCCCACTTGGTTTCGCGGGCTATTCCATTCCGTGGCCGCTCATCACCGAACTGATCGAGGACCATGAAGATAACCGCAACAACCGCTTCGCCGCCGCTGCCGAATTGAACCGCAGGCTCACCGGAACCGCCGCCCCGTTTTGGGGCTGTCCCCCGCTCGCATGCCGGGCCGTACCTCACCACCACGAAGCCACCCATCGTGCTCCCGCAGCGCGCCACCGAACAACGGGGCGCCAAGCCACCCTGGAAGCTCGCCTACCCCGGCACCTGCGGAAGTCAGTCGCTTACCGGAATTCCTCACGTAATGCGGCTTCAGCAAGCGTTAGGCGATTGCAGTATCTGGCCTTTTGAACTTCGCGACTCGCAGTACACCATTGCGGAAATCTACCCCTCGCTGCTCCCGCTTGCTCCGCTCCCAAACGAAGTGAAGGACCAGTCACAAGTACGCACCCTGGAAGCCCACCTCTCCCAACCGGGCACGCTGGCAAGCTATCTCGCCGCCGAACTCCCGCCCAGCGCCCGCACCGAAGGCTGGATCCTGGGCCTCACGGGAGTAAAGTGAAGCTGTGAAGCTCTCGCTCGCCCTCCTCCTCGCACTCACAGCCCAGTCCGCGACCATAGAACAAGCCAAGAAGTTCCTCGCCGATGCCGAACGCGAAGGTCTGATCCTCTCTACCGAATCGCAACGCGCCGATTGGGTGAAAAGCAACTTCATCACGGACGATACCGAAGCCCTCGCCGCCAAAGCTGACGAACGCTTCATCAATGCCGGCGTCATTTGGGCGAAAGAGGCTGCGTCGTACAAGGGCACTCCGCTTCCTGAGGACATGCAGCGCAAAATGCTGCTGCTCCGCAACGCGCTCACCATCGCGACCCCTTCCAATCCGAAAGAAAGCGAAGAGCTCACCCGCATAGTAGCTGGCATGGAAGGCACCTACGGCAAAGGCAAATACTGCCCGCAACCCGCGAAGTGTCTGGACCTCGAAGACCTCTCAAAAATCATCGCCGAAAGCCGCGACCCGAAACAGCTCCTGGACGCCTGGCTAGGCTGGCATGCTATCGCGAAACCCATCCGCGAGCCCTTCACCCGCTATGTCTCGCTCGCCAACAAAGGCGCCCGTGAACTGGGCTTCCAAGACACCGGAGCCATGTGGCGCGAAAAATACGACATGCCGCCCGATGCTTTCGCCGCCGAACTGGATCGCCTCTGGCAGCAGGTCCGTCCGCTCTATCTCTCGCTCCACACCTACACGCGCAAAAAACTGCGCGAAAAGTACGGCCCCAGCGTCGTCCCGGCTACCGGACCCATCCCCGCGCATCTGCTCGGCAACATGTGGGCGCAGGATTGGCAGAACATTTACCCGCTCCTCGAACCGGCCAACGCTTCCCCCGGCTACGACCTTTCGAAAATCCTTGAATCGCGCCACACCGATGCCAAACAGATGGCCCGTTATGGCGAATCCTTCTTCACCTCTCTCGGCTTCGCACCGCTCCCTGCGACCTTCTGGGAACGTTCGCTCTTCACCAAGCCGCGCGACCGCGAAGTGGTCTGCCACGCCAGCGCTTGGGACATCGATGCCGTCGACGACCTCCGCATCAAAATGTGCATCGAGCCTACCGCCGAAGACTTCCTCACCATTCATCATGAAGAGGGGCACAACTTCTACCAGCGCGCCTACAACAAACAGCCGCCGCTCTTCCGCGACAGCGCGAATGACGGTTTCCACGAAGCCATCGGCGACACCATTGCGCTCTCTGTCACGCCCGGCTATCTGGTAAAACTCGGACTTCTCGACAAAGCTCCCGACCCTTCCAGCGACATCGGCCTGCTCCTTCACAAGGCACTGGAAAAGATCGCGTTCCTGCCCTTCGGTCTCATGATCGATAAGTACCGCTGGCAGGTTTTCAGCGGCCAGATCTCGCCCGAACATTACAATGAGGCTTGGTGGAAGCTGGTGCGCGAATACCAGGGCCTGGTTCCTCCTGTCGCACGCACCGAAGCCGATTTCGACCCAGCGGCCAAATACCACGTCGCCGCCAGCGTCCCTTATGCGCGCTACTTCCTGGCCGACATTCTCCAGTTTCAATTTCACCGCTCGCTCTCCCAGATCGCGGGATGCAAAGAGCCTCTGAACCGCTGCTCCATCTACGGCAACAAGGAAGCCGGCGCGCGTCTGAACGCCATGCTGGAAATGGGAGCCAGCCGTCCGTGGCAGGTCGCGCTGAAGACGCTAACCGGCTCGGACCGCATGGACGCGTCCGCCATCATCGATTACTTCGCCCCACTGCAAAAGTGGCTTGACGAACAGAACAAAGGCGAGACTGCGGGGTGGTAAACAGTTCAACAATACTGTCCCGCACAGAAACCCGACGACCACGCCCACTGAAAGTTATATCCGCCCAGCCATCCGGTGACATCGATCGCCTCGCCCACAAAGTACAACCCCGGCACACGCTTTGCTTCGAATGTCTTCGACGACAGTTCGGCCGTATCCACACCGCCGCGAGTCACCTCGGCCTTCGCGTACCCCTCGGTTCCTGCCGGCAGGAATTCCCACGCCTCCTGCCACACAGCCGCAAGCCGCTTCGGAATCGCGCCTTCCGCTTCGAGGCGAATCGCTTCACCGGGATGCCAGTAGCTCGACACTTGCAGAATCGCCGGCCCGCTCAAGCCGCGGTGCGTCACCAGCATCCGTTCGCGAAACTTGCCCTCGCCGCATCGCGCAACCACGTCAGCGCTCACCCCGGCCAGTTCCCGATATGTTTCCAAGTCTTCTGCGCTCATGGTCAAGGGCACCAGCGCCGGAGCCGGTTCCACCACACGCAACCCGAAATCGCGTGCGGTTCTGTAAGCCCAGTCGCTCGCCCCCATCTTCGGAATCGAGGGTCCGCCCGTCGCGACGACCACCGCTTCGCACTGAATCTCTTCGCGATTCGTTTGAACGCGCCCCGAAGGTTCCAGGCTGCTCGACAGTCCGGTTCATCAGCATGCGAACGCCGGCCTCCCGGCATTCCGCTTCCAGCATTCGCACGATGTCGCCCGCGGAACGGTCGCAGAACAACTGGCCCAGTGTCTTCTCATGCCACGGGATTCCATATCGTTCCACCAAAGCAAGAAAATCCGTGGGCGTGTACCGCGCCAGCGCCGATTTTGCGAAGTGTGGATTCTCCGAGAGGAAGTTCGCCGCCGTGCAAACTCGATTTGTGAAATTGCATCGGCCGCCACCCGAGATCAGGATCTTCTTGCCCGGCTTCTCTGAGCGCTCCAGCACCACCACGCGCCGGCCGCGCTTGCCCGCAACAGCGGCGCACATCATGCCCGCCGCTCCGGCCCCGATCACTACAACATCGCAGTTCAACGCCGCGCCAGCGTAAGTTCGATTTCGACCGGCCCACCGTTGACGTGTACCTCTTTCGAGGCCGAGAACGGCGATCCTTTCACTGTCACCACATGAGTCCCCGGATCCAGACCCGGAAACGCGAAGCGCCCCTCGGTGAGCACCTCGCGAGTAGCTTCAGGCAACGCTGCCATCACCCAGTCCTTGCTCTTCCGGGCAATGGTGACCGTAACCAATTGCTTCGCGGGCCCATGCACCACGCCGGAGACCTCCCCCAGCGGTGCCTGATGCACGCGGATCTCGATATCGCGCGCCTCGCTTCCGCGAGCCAGATTCAGCGGCGAAGCCCGCATCGAACTCCGCGGCCGAAGGATAAAACGCCGGCGCATACGGACCCGCCTGCACGGTATGCAGAACATACTTGCCTCCTGACAGCCCCGCAATCCGGTATTCGCCGCGATCGTTGGTTTCGCTCTCCCCCGCATTCTTAACGTCTCCCCCGCGCTCAGAAAAGCAGCGACCTGCACGTGTTCAACCGGGTCGCCTTCGCTATCGAGCACATGTCCGGAAACAGTAGCCGGCAGGTCCATTGCGATGTTGACATCGCGCCGCGTCTCTTCAGGTGCCAGGGACAGCACCCCGTCAAGCAGCGCCGGCAAATATCCCGCACGCGCCGCGGCTAACCGGTACTTCCCGGCAGCGAGTCCCGTTACAACGTACCTGCCGTTCACATCGGAGATTGCGCGTTGAACCGGGACACCGTCCGTGGTGCCGACAACCACATCGGCTTTCCGCACGGGCGCGCCCGTAACAGGATTC
The DNA here is from genome assembly GCA_963795835.1 of Bryobacterales bacterium. Lineage (GTDB taxonomy): Bacteria > Acidobacteriota > Terriglobia > Bryobacterales > Bryobacteraceae > JALYXI01. Next base: position 424,115 of record CAWCJC010000009.1, read on the forward strand.
CACAAGCGCCCTTCAATAGACGCCGCAATCCATACTCCCAGTGATAAACTTGCCAAACTTCAAATGCCAGATCACTTTCTTACATAAACATACACGCGCGGAATTTCAGGACCAGGGTCGAAGGTCCCTGCGAGGCGGTATTTAGCAACCAGCTTTTCGATCGCCGCAATCAAGATGTGTTGTCCACTCGGCAATCCCCTGCGCCAAATCAGATCGTCATCGTGAAGAAAGGCCTCTGTCTGGCGGTAATAGACAACAACAGCTGGGCGGCCATTGAGGATGCGCTGAGCTTCTTCCGATGCGAATTCGTCGTTGATTACGTCAATGTTATGAGAGCCTGAAAGTGTGACTCCTTTCCGATGGGCTAACGAGTACATAAGACCCAACTCCGGAAAGGTCAGCATGGTATCTTCCTTAGTGCTGCTGTCCTGGATGATCTTTACCGTGCCGTCGATAAAACTCACCATGCTTTTGGGTAATAGGAAGCCACGCATCTCGGGAAGTGTAGATCGGGTATCGGCGACCCGGACTTGAGGCTCGTTCCAGTCGGCAAAACCAAAAGGCTCGTCCAGTTTGCGCGCTGTCTCCCCGATAACAATTAGCGCGCAAAGAGCATAGGTCAATTGGCGTCCGTAGCCGCGGGATCCGTGAATCGCCGCGGCGACAAACAATCCCAAACCGGGTATGACCATAGCTTCAAATACCGGCCAAGATAGGCAGAGCATGAAAGCAACCGAGAACGAAACTGCTGAGTACAAGCAAAATTTGGCTTCACGCCGGGTAAATGTACCTCGAACCCACCAGGCAGCGCAGACCGCCAGAAGCAGAGCGCTATATGCATAGGAAAAATAGATAGTTGGTTTCGAAACAAAGCGCAAAAACGATAGACCGCCGTAGGATGCCAATACCCCCAACCCGATGAAGCCGAGGCTGAAGGCAAGCACCCACCAAAGTAGTGGCTCGCGATCCTGATGGAGAGTCCTTCCGGCAATGGATCTGCCGAAAGCCCGGATCGATAGCGCCAAAGCGCCGAGCCCAAGCGCCATTGCCCGCCATTGCCCTTTAGCCACATAAAGAAACCGATACACGAAATCCGAAGCGTGCGAGGCTTTCGCGGCAGGGCCCTTCCGGAAGACTTGGTCGAAGAAGGAACCGAGTGCCCCCAATTGCGCTAGCCATAACAAGAACACTCCAACCACGGCGGCCCATCCCAAACAAAAACAAATCAAGAAAAGGCCAGCTTTTTTGAAGTCCTTGTACCGCAACAAGCTCAGAACAACGACAAAAGGAATGGCCACGGTAATCCCAAGACCGATTGTTTGTTTGGTCAGCAAGCTTAGAGAGGCGAAGGCCCCGGAGCCCGCACCGAACAGCGCACACGCCCGAGCTGTCCGCTCCCGGTCCAAGACGAATTGCGCTAAAAAGCCGCTCGCCATCGCCGCGAGAATCGTATCGTGATTGTACGAACCAAGCGGGTCCGACACATCACCCGCAGAAGCGATAATCGTGACGATGGCAGCGATGGCCGCATCACTAATCCGAAACAGCCGCGTCAACCACGCGTACGCGAGTAACGCCATCAAAACTCGATCGACTATTGCAAATCCCCGAATCGCAATAGGGTTATCACCAAACAAAAATAGGACCGCGGCAGATTTGAATACTTCCCATGGAGTGGCCGCCGTGAAGTAATCTCGGTACGGCACGAGACCGGCTAGCAAAGCACTGCCGCCGCCGTAAGAACCATTGCCGGAACGCAGCCCCGCGAAACGGTTAAAAAAGAGTAGAAAAAAGCAGGCAGTCACCAAAGTGACAATAAGTGCTCCTATAAGAAGCTTCCTGTTTCGGAAATGTTTCTCCAGGACTGGTGCAGCTGTGAACATGATTTTTTAATATGAGAGAGGTGCCGAACCCAATAAGTGTACTGGTTTCCACATTTGTTTGCTTACCCCGCACTTTTTTCAACCAAGAAATCATGTAAGCTACCGCGACAGACGCTAACAAACTGAAAATCCAATCAATCGGGTAGGAATGTTTTAATGCGACGTGCACTAAATAATTCGGAAGAGGCACCACCAGCAGAATTAGCGTTAGAACGCGGGCGCTCATCAGATTAGCGCGCCAGATTACCGCCAGCCCGGCGAAAGCAAGCATTGTCCGAGTCCACAGAATGATTGTCTTCGGAAGGTGCTGCCAGTCAGGAAAGAACCAGTAAATGGCAAAGCGTTGGGCCGTAAGGCGCGCGAACCTTGCCGGATTCGCTTTTATCCAGGCAAAGGTTTCCGCAGTCAATTGCCGGTTAAATTCCACCTCGCCCAGCGCAAGCACGCGGCGGGCTTGCTTCTCGCTTTGCAGCGGGTGATACAGATGGTACACGCCATGCCAGAAGTTAACGCCCTCCCTAGCCTCCGCCTGATCATTGTTAGAAACGCGTAATTCAATGCCCGTATTCGTCCGGCCAGGAATGAACCTTCCAAACGCTCGATAGTTCCGAATGATCCAGGGAGCCAGACACAATGCAACGCAACCGGTCGTGACTAACGCATAAACTGTGTACCTGCGTATCTGGGCAAAGCCCGCCACAAACAGCCCCGCCACCAACACAGCGCCATATAGGGGTGCGAAGCTCCAGGCGATTAAGAGTCCGAGTCCCCAGCCGAGTCCGTTCCAAACTGCCTGCTTCGGAGTGAAACTTCGCCGGGTCCAAAGCTGAACCGTCAAGACGGCGATCAGCATCAACGCCAGCGCTGCCCAGTTGCTTTCCCAATCGCCTTGCGTCTCAGTAATAAACTTCAGCGGCAGCACCGCCGCGCTGACGCCTGCAATCAATCCTGCCATGCGGTTGAAAAGAAATCGCGCGGCGACGACAGGCATTAAGGCGCATTGCAGCGCGGTAACGGCGCAGGCGAAGAACTGCTTCACAACCTCCCCCGGCACGCCCGTCCCGAATGCTCGGAAGATCCCTGCTAATACCACCGCGTAACCTGGGGAAACATGCGCACTGGGCCCAGTAGGAATGGCGTACGGGTTGCCATACACGCCGGTCGACGCAAGTGAGAGCGCAATCCGCTCCATCTCGAACCGCTCCAGGTTGTAATACTGGTGAGTGGCTATTACGCCTAGCACTCGTAACACGAACGCAGCGAGGAATATTACCACGCACCAGTGACGTGTTCGGAGGGCCATAAGCAATACTAAAAGTATCCGACATCGAATCCGAGTTACGTCATCTCTTCTGCTGGCAGCGCTAAACGCCCAGGCCCAAAGCGTGCTGGATGCGCACAATTGTTATCCGTATCAGGGGCAATACACGGATCGGATCGACCGCGCGCTTGCCGCCGGATATCCCGTTTCGATCGAGCAGGACCTGGCTTTTTACCAGGGCCGCGTAGTGGTTTCCCACAGCGCGCAACCCAGCGGCAGCGAACCCGATCTCGAAACGTATTTTTTCCAGCGCGTCAAGCCGCTCATCGAAGACGCGCTGAAAAAGAACGACCGCGCCAAGTGGCCTCTGATCTATCTACATTTCGATTTCAAAGAAAACCGGCCCGAGTTGCTGAAAGCTGTCTGGGAAATCCTGGGCCGCTATGAACCCTGGCTTACTACCGCTGTTAAGCCGCCCGATCCCAACGCCCCTCAGTCCGCGGCGCCCTATTCCTTAGGTCCCGTCATGGCGCTCACCGAGGATTCCGATGCCCAGGAAGCCGTCTTCTACGGCCAACTCCCCCCGGGCGCCAAACTCCGCGTCTTCGGTTCAGCACACACCATGGAACTGCCGAAGAATTTAACAACACAGCAGCGGATCGAACTTGCCGTTAGCACTCCTCCCGAACGCCTCCTTACAGAACGCCCCACCCCGTATCGCCGGTGGTGGAACAACTCCTGGTATGAAGTCGAACGAGGCGGCGCGCGCGGGGCGGGGGATTGGACCGCCGCGGATGCCACTCGGCTGAAAAACCTAGTGAGTTATGCCCACAAAATGGGGTTTCGAATCCGGTTCTATACCCTCGACGGGTTCACTGACGCTGCGAACCGAGGTTGGGATCAGAACTACAACTTTGGCTCTCTCGCGGCCGCGAAGATCCGCTGGCTTGCCGCTCGCGACGCCGGTGTCGATTTTATCGCTACCGACCAATACGAAGAGCTGGGCTCGGTCCTTCATCTGCCCGCCGTCAAGCCAACGCCGGGCTCCCTTCTGATGGGCGGCGGCAAGAATCTCGACGAAGCTTTCCGCTAGCTCATTCAGAAGTCAGGCGGCGATTGTTATAAAATAGGACCGCTACCACGAGGAGCCCTGTTTGCGTTCCCGCCTTCTTTTTCTATTTTTTGCCTCCCTAATCGCCGCGCCGGCCGCTATTGATTTTAATCGCGACATCCGCCCGATCCTCTCAGATAACTGCTACACCTGTCATGGCCCCGATCAGAAACGGCGTATGGCGAATCTTCGCCTAGATCAGAAGGAAGGGGGTGCCGCTCACCTGATCGTTGCCGGAGATTCTGCGCATAGCAAACTTTATGAGCGCATCAGCACGGAGAAAAAGGCAATGCGCATGCCCCCCGCCTCCACGCAAACGCAGCTAACTCCCAAACAAATCGCGCTGATCAAGGAGTGGATCGATTCGGGCGCGCAGTGGGACCCGCATTGGGCTTATATCGCGCCAAAGCGCCCGGAGATGCCGCCTGTATCCGACCCAGCCTGGTCCCCAAATCCCATTGATCATTTCATCCTTGCTCGGCTCGACAAAGATAATCTGAAGCACTCTCCCGAAGCTGCGCGCGCCACCCTGCTCCGCCGCGTTTCTCTCGATCTCACCGGTCTTCCTCCTCAGCCAGCGGAACTCGACGCATTCCTCGCGGATCAATCTCCGAACGCCTACGAAAAGCAGGTGGATCGCCTCCTCGCATCGCCGCGCTACGGCGAGCGCATGGCGATGCAATGGCTTGATCTGGCGCGTTACGCCGATACTCACGGCTTCCACATTGACAGCCATCGCGACATGTGGCATTGGCGCGACTGGGTGATCCAGTCGTTTAATCGCAACCAGCCCTACGACCAGTTCACCATCGAACAAATCGCCGGCGACATGCTGCCCAACGCAACCCTGCAGCAGAAGCTCGCTACCGGTTTCAACCGAAACCACATGATCAACTTCGAGGGCGGCGCCATCCCTGAGGAATATCAGACCGAGTACGTGATCGATCGCCTCGAAGCTACGTCAAATGTTTGGATGGGCACCACTATGGGTTGCGCCCGCTGCCACGATCACAAGTACGATCCCATTAAGCAGAAGGAGTTTTATCAGTTCTACGCGATCTTCAATAACATCCCGGAGAAAGGCCTCGACGGAAAACGGGGCAATGCCGAGCCCCTGATTCAGCTTCCCTCGGAAACACAGGCCGGACGCCTGGAGCACGTAAAGCTGGATCTCGCCGCCAACGCCCTAATCCTGAACGAAAAAGTGATCCAGACGGCTCAAGCTGCTTGGGAGCGGAACGCGCTCGATACACTTCCCAAACCGTCACGCGCCAACCTGCTCGCACACTACCGCTTCGATGGAGGCCTCGCGGATTCCTCCGGAAACGATCATGACGGACGCTTCTTGAAGGGCGATCTCACTTACACTTCCGGCATTATTGGCAGGACCGGCGAGTTCGATGGCCAAACGCACGCGACCCTTGGAGGCTTCGGCAAACCCGTCGCGCTTGCTGTGTGGTTGCGCCGCAGCGATAAAGATCCTCTTACCGTCCTGTCCCAGAACGGCGGCTACGAACTTTCCTTCGACGAGGCCATCCCGATTGGGAATCTTATGCGCGGGTCCAAGCTCATCGTTCGCTTTGCCGGGCTGGAACTGCAAACCAAACGCCGCCTGCCGACTTCATCGAAGGATCCCGAAGCGGGCCGTCCCTGGTACCACATAGCGGTCAACTTTGATGGCGCGCATTTGGCTCTGTACATCGATGGCGCGCTTGAGCCCGTGGATGTCCTCTCCGCAACTCTCAAACGCAATATCGTACCCGCTGGGAGTTTCGACATTGTTTCCTACAAAGGCCAGATCGACGATCTTCGCTTCTATAGCCAGCCTCTTGCCCCCGCGGAAATCGCAACGCTCGCACGGCACGACCCCGCGCGCTCCATCCTTCAGACTGCTCCAAATCGCCGTTCAAAAGAGCAGACCGCGCGCCTTCGGGATTACTTTCTCAGTAACGCTGCTTCCCAGGAACTCCGTACCGCCTGGGCCAATACGAAACGTTTAAAAGCCGAGCAGGCGGAACTGAACGAAGCGATCCCCACCTCGATGGTGATGGCTGAAATGCTGAAGCCGCGCGAAACGGCTATCCTGGGCCGCGGTGACTACCAGAACCGCGGTGAGATTGTTCAGCCCGGCACACCCGCTATGCTCCCGCCCTTGCCCGCGGGCGAACCCGCCAACCGGCTCACGCTCGCCAAGTGGCTGGTCTCCGGCGCGCATCCGCTCACCGCGCGCGTCGCAGTGAACCGCTTCTGGCAGAGCTATTTCGGTACCGGCATTGTCAAGACCGCGGAAGATTTCGGTTCGCAAGGCGAAGCCCCCTCACACCCCGAACTCCTTGACTGGCTCGCCACCGAGTTTGTTCGGACCGGCTGGAATGTCAAAGGCATACAGAAATTGATCGTTATGTCCGCAGCCTATCGTCAATCCTCCGCGATTACGCCCGAACTCCTGGAACGCGATCCCGAGAACCGTCTCCTCGCCCGCGGGCCCCGCTTCCGTCTTCCTGCCGAAATGGTGCGCGACAATGCGCTCGCGGTTAGCGGCCTTCTGAAGGAACGAACCGGCGGCCCTAGCGTATTTCCTTATCAACCTGCTGGGCTCTGGGAGGACACTGCGTTCGGCGACGTATATTCCGCACAATCCTATACACCGAGCCACGGGGACGACCTGTACCGCCGCAGTATGTACACCTTTTGGAAGCGCACCAGCGGCCCGCCCAGTTTGATCACATTCGATGCGCCCGACCGTGAAAAATGCACCGCTCGTCGTCTCTTGACGAACACGCCGCTCCAGGCTCTGGTTCTGCTGAACGATCCCACGTACGTCGAAAGTGCCCGAGCTCTTGCCCAGAGAATGCTGCTCGAAGGTGGCACAAACCCTGGAAATCGTATCCAATTCGGTTTCCGGCTCGCCACCGCCCGCCTCCCCAACGCCGATGAACTTCAGATCCTTCGCGATTTGGAGGAGCGCGCCGGCGCAAATTTCGCCCACAATCCTGCGCAAGCCCTCAAACTGCTCGAAGTCGGCGAATCTCCTTACAACAAGAACTTGGTGCCAGCCGATCTCGCCGCCTGGACCACAGTAGCTTCCGCCATCCTCAACCTTGACGAGACCATCACTAAGGAATAGCCCCATGGACCCGCTTAAGCCCGCGAAACTCTCCTTAACCCGCCGCCACTTCTTTCAACGGGGTGCCCAAGGAATCGGGGGAACCGCCCTCGCCTCCCTGCTCAGCCCGGAACTCTTCGCCAATACAGGCGGACTTAACGGTCTTCCCCATTTCGCTCCGAAAGCCAAGCGCGTCATCTACATGCACCAATCTGGGGCCCCTTCGCAGATCGACCTTTTCGATTACAAACCCGCGCTCGACAAGCTCCACGGTACGGAATTGCCTTCTTCGATCCGCAACGGTCAGCGAATTACCGGCATGACATCGGGCCAGAGTTCCTTCCCTGTCGCGCGGTCTATCTATAAGTTCAAACAGCACGGCCAATCTGGAACTTACCTGAGCGAGCTCCTCCCCCATACGGCTGAAATCGTAGACGAAATTTCACTCATTCGCACCGTCAACACGGATGCCATCAATCACGATCCCGCCATTACTTTTATCCAGACCGGAAGTCAGCAGCCCGGCCGACCCAGTCTCGGCTCCTGGGTCAGTTATGGTTTGGGAAGCGAAAATTCCAACCTCCCCGCCTTCGTGGTCCTGATTTCCCAGGCGAGTGGAATGAACATCGATCAGCCCCTGTTTTCCCGTTTATGGAGCAGCGGTTTTCTCCCGTCCAGCCATCAGGGGGTGAAATTCCGCTCTTCCGGCGATCCTGTACTTTTCTTGTCTGACCCGCAAGGAATGGATAAATCCACTCGTCGCAATATCTTAGATACCGTGGCGAAACTAAATCATATTGAAGCGCAAACCTATGGAGATCCCGAGATTGAAACGAGAATTGCGCAATATGAAATGGCGTTTCGGATGCAAACCTCTGTTCCGGAGTTAATGGATTTCTCAAAAGAGCCGCAACACGTGCTCGATATGTATGGCCCTGAGGTTCATAAGCCGGGAAGTTATGCGGCGTCTTGTTTGTTGGCCTGCCGCCTGGCGGAGCGCGGAGTTCGCTTTGTCCAGCTCTACAAGCGTGGATGGGACCAGCACAACGATCTTCCCCGGGATCTTGAGCTGCAGGCCAAAGCTGTCGATCAGCCGTCGGCGGCACTCGTCAAGGATTTGAAGCAGCGCGGTCTTCTGGATGACACTTTAGTACTATGGGGCGGCGAGTTCGGCCGCACGGTTTACTGCCAGGGAAAGCTTACCGAAACGAACTACGGGCGCGATCATCATCCTCGTTGTTTCACGGTTTGGGCGGCTGGCGGGGGCATCAAGAAGGGACTGGTCTTGGGCGAAACCGACGAGTTTTGTTACAATGTTGTCAAAGATCCGGTGCACGTTCATGATTTGCAAGCCACTGTTTTACAATGCCTTGGGATTGATCACAAGCGGTTGACCTACAAATTTCAAGGGCGGCACTTCCGCCTCACTGACGTTTCGGGCGACCCCATTCACCAAGTTCTTGCATAGGCATTTTTTTTGATCAGTGATTTGCCTACGCGTGTCAAATGAGGTTGGTCGTATGGCCCATCTGTACCCCATTTCGTATGCATTCCTTCGTAGTACTTTCCGAGCAATATCTCACCTAGACTTCTGTTATTCAACATTCACTTTGAGCTATTGTTTAACAACGGGTTTTCAAACATTCCGAAATGACCATGGAAATTCAAAAAGTAATCGAATACTTGAATCAACAGCGAGCGATGATCGATGAAACAATCGTTTGCCTGGAGAGACTCAATGAGAGCGTGCCAATGGCGGCGGTTGTGCCTCCAACTAAGCGGCGCGGCCGCAAGTTTATGGGTGCTGAGGACCGCCAAAAAGTCTCCGAACGTATGAAGCAATACTGGGCTTCCCGCCGCAATCATGGCAGGCACCAAGTAAACGGAGCGGCTTGATCTTTTATCTCACCAATCCGCGGCGCACCGCGCTCAACACCAACTCCGCCGCGCTGTGTACGTCCATCTTCTCCATCACTCGGATTCTATGTGTTTCCACGGTGTGGACGCTCAGGCTCAGCATGAAAGCCAACTCTTTATTGCTCTTTCCTTCGGCTAATAACTGGTAAATCTGCCGTTCCCGTGCGGTTAAGAGTTCAAACCGGTCTTCCACGTCTTTCCCGTTCAGCCCACGAGTGTAGCCTTCAAGAAGGATTTTTGCGATTAGAGGGCTGAAGTAAGATTGACCCGCGTGTACCGTCCGGACTGCCTGTAGAAGATCGTCCTCTATCGAGTCTTTCAGTAGATAACCGCGCGCGCCCGCCTTAGTGGCGCGTATGACATACGGCTCATCGCTATACATGCTCAACACCAACACCGCTGTCTTGGGCGAGGTCTTAACTAATTGACGCGTCGCTTCAATGCCGTTTAATTCTTTCATCGCAATATCCATAATTGCGACGTCTGGTTTCAACTTGGCAGATTGTTCAATTGCCTCCGTCCCGGAAGAAGCTTCCGCGACAACCTCAAAATCCGGCTCCTGCGTAAGGATTAATCTCAGCCCTTGTCGTAGAATTGTGTGATCGTCAACAATTAAAATGCGAATAGACATAGCTTTTCTAAGACCTTTTCTGTACCGTAAATATGGCATACCGTCGAAAGGGCGTTGACTTCGTCCGGCGGCTCGCGCAAGCTACCTCCAGGACTAAGTGAGTAGCCAACCGAAATCCCGAATTTTCAGTGTACAAGCCTTCATACAGGGGGCCTACGCTGGTCTCGGACTTTTGTTGATTGCCGTCGTATTCCTGTCGATTCATTTTCGCGGCGCGTCTAACTACCAGTCTTCCCCAGCTTACAGCGTGATTGAGGAACGCGAACAGAAATTGGTTGCCCTCCGAAAATTTGTCACTCAGGCCTCCACTTCTCTGCGTGACTACCTCATCAATAACAATCCCAACAGTACCGAGGTTTACGAAGACGAACTCCGCCGCGCTAAAGCGGCCACAGTTAAAGCGTTTCTGGGATTGAACGACTGGACATCGGAGCGCTTCGTGCTCGCGCAAATGGATCGCGACCTTGCCGATTATTGGGAACTGTTGGAAGAATCCCGGTCTCTTGGCACAAGCGAAAAAGCGAAGCGCGGTTTGTCTCTTGTGCACGAGCAGATGCTTCCCAGCCGGCGCGAGGTGTTTACGTCTCTGAAGTTGCTTGAGGATCGTAACGCTCTGGATCGGAAAGAACTGATCGATCGCTATGCTCGAACGCGCGAAGACGATCTAACCAGAATCTTCGCCACGATGGGTACAATCATCCTTATCAGCCTGCTGCTCGCTTCAGGAAATCAAAAATTCCGTCGCGATTCTCAGGCGGAAAGCCGGCGCAAGATACAGGAAATGGGTCTGGCGCGCGACAGTCTTGAACAACTCTCGGGCCGGCTTCTGAGAATTCAGGAAGATGAGCGGCGAAAAATCTCGCGCGAACTGCACGACGGAATCGGTCAGACTCTCACCGCCTTGCGAATGGAGATTCATCAGGTACATCTCGTTTCGGGCGGCGGCGAAGAACGCCTGGTGCGTGCCCGCAAGCTGGCCGAGGAAGCGGTGCGGACCGTTAAAGACATTTCTCTGCTGCTTCGCCCTCCTCTACTGGACGATCTTGGCCTGGAGCCTGCGTTGGCGTGGTTGGCGGAGCAGTTTAACCGGCGCACCGGGATTAAGTGCCGCTTTCGCGCTTCCAACCTGCAAGAGCATCTGCCCGACGACCTGAAGACCTGCGTTTTTCGCGTAATTCAGGAGGCGATTAACAACTGCGAGAAACATGCCGCGCCAACAGAGGTGGAAATCACTGTGGATCAGAGTTTGGACAGCTTGAGCATTTGCGTCGAAGATGATGGCGCAGGCTTCGTTCTCACAGAGAACAACACACCTGCCCTGCAAGCAGGTTTGGGAATTCTGGGCATGCGGGAGCGCGCTGTGCTGCTGGGGGGAACTTTGAAGATTGAATCGGCGCCAGGCTTGGGAACGAAACTCACGCTCTTACTGCCCGTCGTAAAACTAGGCACAAGCAGGGAAGCGCTTCGCTTCACTCCGGCCCTGACGGCCTAGTTTCATTTGAGCGGTAGCCGCGCCGCGAAAACTCGCGCCAGAACATCGGCTTCCTTTTCCGGTTTTCCCGCAATGGCGGCGACAAATGGACCTTTCGCGAACACATAAAACGGCGTACCGTCTTTCTTTCCGGCAAACCCGCCCATATGCGGCAGGTAATGGGGCTCGGTCATTAACTTCTTCACATCCAGCAGAAGAAATGCCGCCTTCTCGTTAGTCGGCAGGCGAACCAGCAGGAGCCGGTACTCGCCTTTCTGATCACGATAGTTTCCCACCACTCCGCCGGGTCCCAAGGTGGGTCCAAGCAAATGCGCGCTCGCCGTTTCGCTCCTCACCAGATTCGCTGAAGGGAGGAGCCTGGTGTCATCGCCAGCTCCCAAACAAGCCATCGCTAAAATCAAGCAAAGCGCCGAATGCCGCATCCCACCGAGCTTACCGTAGTCGACCTTCGCCAACCACCGTATCCCGTCGAACATCTGGCACTCCTTCTCTCGCCCGACGAACACGAGCGCGCCGCTCGCTTCCGATACCCCATACTCGCGTGAGCGATTCATCATTGGGCGCGGTATTCTTCGCCAGCTCCTTGGTGCCGCATGTCAAGTCCCGCCGGAACAGCTCGTCTTTCGGTATTCCGCGCGGGGAAAGCCGGACCTTGCCGGGATCCACTTCAACGCCTCCCACTCAGGTGACCTTTGGGCTTGTGCCATTCACCGTTCTTCCCCGGTAGGGCTCGATATCGAACGTATTCGCCCCATAGCAGACCACCTTGCCCTGGCGCGCCGCTTCTTCTCTCCGGCTGAATGCGAGGCACTTTTTTGCTACCCCGAAGAAACTCGCCTCGCCGCTTTTTTTCGCTGCTGGACGCGCAAGGAAGCTTACGTCAAAGCTTTGGGTGATGGCCTTTCTCGCGGTCTCGCTACTTTTACCGTCTCCTGTGGCGAAGAAACGATTTCGACCGTTTGCGACGATTTCTCCGGGGAGCGGTGGTCCCTTGAAAGCTTCGTTCCGGCACCCGGGTACGTGGGGGCACTCGCCACGCGATAATTATGGAAATGCGATTCCGGCTCGGCTTCCCGTTGTGCGCGCTTTTGTGTGCAAAGTTGTTGCCGCTGGCCGGCAATGCGGCCGCAGCCTCGCATGCCTGGGTGGAACTGGCTCCCGCCTCTGAGGCTCAAAACTCCTACAAGGTCTTGGCCCGGTATGCCGCCCCCTCTGGGGAAAACTGCCCCAATATCATTCTGGATCGAAAGAGTCACCGCATGATGCGCCGCACTCCCACCGGCGAGTTTGCGGCATTGATCTGCGAAACAGTTGTTCCCGCTTCCATCCGTTCCGCCTCGATTCTGGGCGATCGTCTGCCCTTACCAAATTGGAGTAAGAACTCGAACCCGCGTGTCCTGGTCGTCGGCGACACAGGTTGCCGAATCAAGAAAGGAAGTGACGATCCAACGCAGACCACGGGCGCAGCTACCTGGAATCTGCAGAAGTGCGATAGTCCAAAGGATTGGCCTTTTGAAGAAGTCGCCCGGAACGCTGCGGCTACGAATCCCGAACTCGTAATCCACGTGGGGGACTATCTCTACCGGGAACAAAGCTGCGCGGGAGTAAAAGATTGCCCCGGCGGTCCCGCAGGCGACAACTTTGCCGCCTGGGAGGCAGACTTCTTCGAGCCCGGCCGGAAGTTGCTCGCCGCCGCGCCTTGGGTTTTCGTGCGCGGCAACCATGAAATTTGTGAACGCGCAGGCAATGGCTGGTTCAGTCTTCTGGACCCCCGCCCCTTCCCCAAATGCGTCGGTTTTTCAGAACCGTATCGCCTGCAAGCCGGCAAGCTTCCGCTGATCGTGCTCGACGATTCCACCGCCACCGACGCTCCCTGCCGCCCTAAGGATTCCGTCTGCACCGCACAGCTCGCGCTGGAGACTAACCAATACGTCAGCCAGTTTCGCGCGATTTCCGGTTGGAACCTCCGCGATGCCTGGCTGCTGACGCATCGCCCTGTCTGGTCTGTAAAGAAGGGTGGCGATGGCGTGCAAGTGCTCAACGCCGCCCTCGAAAATGCCTGGGATCAGGCGCGGCCTCAAGGTGTCGAACTGCTGCTTGCCGGACACACGCATGTCTTTGAGCTCATCGGCTTTACTTTGGAATCGGGGCATGCCACGCAACTGGTTATCGGCAACAGCGGAACCAAGCTGGCTCCCAAAGTCTCTTACGACCCCAAAGCCCGCGCGATCGCCCGCGCATCCATCAGCAACTTTCGGGATTTGCAGGACTTCGGCTTCACTACCCTCACGCACGCGGAATCCACCTGGCGCCTTGATGCGCATGACCGTACGGGCGCGGTTCAGTTTACCTGCGCTCTGCCATTCTCCGGAGGCCGCTGCGGAGAGTAGAAGCAATCTTCACGTGGTGCTCTGCCAGCCGCGCAATCCCCTGAACATCGGGGCTGCGGCCCGTGCGGTGAGCAACTTCGGCTGCGGCGAAATGCGCCTTGTGGATCCATTCGATCTTGCCTTTCGCGAGGCGGTCTCGGCTGTCGGCGGAGCGCAAGTTCTCCGCGACGCCAAGGTCTTCACCACCGTCGCCGAAGCCGTTGCTGATTGCGCTCTGGTGATAGGGACCACGGCAGTAGGGAATCGCGAGCTTCAGCATCACCTTGTCCGCATGGAAGCCGCGGGTCCGGAACTGCAGGCCGCATCCCAACGCGCACCTGTCGCCATCCTGTTCGGCTCGGAAAAATTCGGCCTCACCAATGAGGAGATGAGCCACTGCCACTGGCTCGCTCACATTGCCACCTCGCCCGAAACGCCGTCCATGAACCTGGGTCAGGCGGTCGCTCTCTGTCTTTATGAAGCCGTCCGGGAAACCGGCCACACGCCCAATTGGCCACTTCATGTTCCCTTGCGCGCGAACGACGCCGAGCAGATCACGCGCATGCTGCTCCAGGTGCTGCGCGAAAGCGGCTACACAAACCGTATCGTCTCGGATTCCCTGGAACGCAAAGTCCGCCGCTTCCTCCGGCGAACGAATCTCGCCCACCGCGATGCTCCGCTTGTCCTCGGCATGCTCCGACAAATTCTCTGGCGGTTCCGGCAATGAATTACCTGGATTCGGAACAGAGCCTGACGGAGTTCGTGGCGTCATTCGAAGCGGGCACGTTCCCCGGCGCTCTCTGGAAGCATCGCGAACATGTGGCCCTCGCCTGCTGCTATCTGTATGCCATGCCGCTGGCCGAAGCGACAGACCGTGCGCGCGAACGGATTCGCGCTTATAACGAGTCGCAGGGCGGCAAGAATACAGAAGATTCCGGGTATCACGAAACGCTCACGGTCTTCTGGCTTCAGCTGATCGACCGTGTGCTGGACCGAAGCCAGCCGCGTCTCCAAGCCACGCGCGTCGGCGTTGAAACGTTCGCCTCGCAACGCGATCTCTATCGCGCTTATTACAGCTTCGACCTGCTCCAATCCCGCGAAGCCCGCGCCTATTGGATTCCCCCGGACCGCTCCCGTGCCGATCTCCCTTCGTAAGCGGGCTCTCCTGCTCCTTCGAGGCGCGGCCCTTTTGGGCGCAGTCGCGGGGCTTTGCTTTGAATTCCACCTCAACGCCGGCGCCGCCTCACTCATCCTCTTGGTTACCCTCGCGTACCATGCGCTCTCCACGGGTTTCGGCGAAGCAGCCATTCTCGCTATCTTTGCCGTGAGCATCGTCGATTTCTTCTTCACCGATCCGCTCTACAGCTTTACCGTGAGCGACCCAGCCGATGTGATAACGATTTTCTGCTTCCTTCTGACCTCGCTGATTGTGACTCGAATTGAAGCCCAGATCCGCCTTGCGCGCAGGCACTCCGAAAGCCTCTATGAAGTCAGTCAGAGCCTGATTGCTCTACCCGCTGGAGCCACCCTTGGAGCGGAGTTCCTCGAACGGGTTTGCTCCGCTTTCTTCTGCGAAGCCGTCGCGCTCTACGACGCCAGACTCGGACGGCTTAGCGCCGCCGGCGCTCCCCACCCGGCTCTGGATCGCGACACGCGCCTTGCTTATGCCTCCTGCCCCGAAAGCCCAAAAAATGGCCGTGGGAGCATAACGCTCTGCCTTCGGGCGCGGGGGGAAGTGATCGGCGCAATGGGTTTCGTCGGCCTGCCCACTCCCGCCGTTGCGCCATCTATTGCCGCTCTCGCCGCGACTGGCCTGGATCGCGCGGCGGCATTCGATCTGGCCCGCGCGGAAGCCTTGAATGCGGAAGCTGAGGTATTGCGCTCCGCCATTCTCGATGCTCTTGCACATGAGTTCAAGGTGCCACTGGCAACAATTATGACTGCTGCCGGCGGGTTGTCCGTCACCGGCAGACTCAGCCCCGATCAAGCCGAACTCGCCGGCCTGATCGAAAGCGAATCCGAGCGCCTTTCCGAGGTCACCACGCGCCTGCTTCGTCTTGCAAAGCTTGACCGCGACCAAGTGAAGCCGCAGGCGGAACCAACTGGGCTTGCGGGGCTGGTGGAAGCTGTCGCAAGAAGACAGAGGATGCTCTGGCCAGACCGCGAAATTATAATCGGCAGCGCTGGTGTGCCCACCGACGCAGTGGCGGACCAGGAACTGATACGGTTGGTTTTGACGCAGCTTTTGGACAACGCATGTCGCTATGCAACCCCGGGATCGCCCATAGAAATCCAAACCGGCTATGACGGCGACACCGCCTTTGTGACTGTGGAAAACAGCGGGCCCGCCATTTCCCCCTCGGAACGCCAACACATCTTTACCCGCTTCTTCCGGGGAGAACAGGCGCGCCAATCCTCTACCGGCTCCGGCCTGGGTCTCTACGTCGGGAGAAAAATTGCCGCCGCTCATTCCGGAACCCTGGAGTTGCTCGAGACGCATTCGGATCGTGTGATCTTTCGCCTTACCCTCCCTCGCTATGCCGAATAAGCCTCGCGTATTGGTTGTCGATGACGAAGCCGCCTTGCGAAAAGCGCTCTGCACGTCGCTGAGTGCCATGGGCTTCGAAACCAGCGAGGCCGCAGGAAGCCTTCGCGCCCTGGAAATACTCCAGGCCGAAACTCCGGACCTCATACTTCTCGACATCAACATGCCCGGGCTGAGCGGTATTCAGGCGTGTTTGCATATTCGCAAACTGCTTCCCGGCGTTGGTATTGTCATGTTGACCGTTCGCGATTTCGAACGCGATATGGTGGCCGCCCTTGAAGCCGGCGCTGACGACTACGTGACAAAACCCTATCGACTCCGTGAGTTGGTGGCCCGCATCAAAGCTGTTCTGAGACGGACGAAGAAGCAGGATGAGGCGGATCCTCAAGTCTTGCGCGCCGGCGACCTCGAAGTCGATGTGGGCCGCAGGATGGTAAAGAAAGCTGGATCGGAAATTCACCTCTCCCCCAAGGAATTCGATCTTCTTGCGTTTCTGGCCAGGCATGAGGGCGCGCCCATTCTCCACGCCCGCCTGCTCCAGGCCGTCTGGGGTCCGCAGTACGGCGGAGAAGTCGAATATCTCCGCTCCTACGTTAAGGCACTGAGAAAGAAAATAGAAGATAACCCGGCGAGTCCGGTTTATATCGTCACCGAACCCTGGGTGGGTTACCGCTTCTGCGCCCCGGCTGTCGTAGAGCAGTAGCTTTCATGCCTTTTTCATAAATTCGGATCACCATGAAGTTATGGTGGCAGTAAGTCAGAGGCGATTGCTCTTCGCCGTCGCTCTCTTCGCAGTTCCCGTCCTTTTCTCACAGAGCGATGCGGTTCCGCAATATACCCGCAAGCAGTTACGCGAAATGGCTGCGCACGCGCGAACAACTCAGGATCACGAGCGTCTTGCCGTGTATTACCGCGGGCAGGAGCGATTCTACCGTCAAAAGGGAGCCGAACAGAAGCAAGCTCTCGAGGAGTACAACAAAGCTCCGCAAAGCTCCCATTCAAAGTACCCGACTCCCGGGCACAGCGCTCGCCACCTGGCTTCTTACTATACCCAACAGGCCGATAAGTCAGCCGCCTTGGCATCCGAGCAAGAGAAACGGGCAAAACAACATCATGAGTAACAACAAAGTCCGAATCCGAAAGAAAGAGACGGTAACGCTCTTCATCTTGCTGGCAGTGACCCTGATGCTGGGCCTTCTCTGTCAAATCACCGCTCTTTATTACACCTCGTAAACCTAAAAGGTCTCACAACTATGTCCCGACTCTTGATTTCCCTGATTGCGTGTGTTCATTTTGCCATGGCGGATGAACCTCCCGACGCGCCCGCTCCCGAACCCGCGGGCCAAACTCCCCAGGTACCCGTGGCTGCTCCCGGGCCACCGGTAAACGTGGCGGAGCACTCCTTCTGGCGCCGTTTAGGAAAGGCCTATCAGAATGACTGGCATCCCACTCCCTCCACCGATGCCGATCCACCTTTCCGCGGCTATCCCGCCCCGGAAAGCAACCCTCCATACCCTTTCACTGTCTGGCCTATCGGCGGTACGGTTAACATAGGCCAGCCCTTTAACATTTCCACTCCGCTCATGACGGCGTTGTACGCCGGCCCCCACGGGGATTGGTGGAAAAAGAGCAGAATCGATATGTACGGGTGGGTCAATGCCGGATTTAACTTCAGCACCAGTTCCCAATCGAACGGCAAATACGGAAATGCGCCCGCGGCTTACTCCCAGATCCCCAATTCCATTCAGCTCCACCAACTGACTCTCTATATCGAGCGCCAGCCCGATACGGTGCAGAAAGAGCACTTCGATTGGGGCTTTCGTCTTACCAATCTTTATGGCCTCGATTACCGCTTCACCACGGGGAAAGGTTACTTCAGCCAGCAGCTACTCAACAACCCCAAGAAGGATGGCACCATTGGCAACCAGTATGGTTATGACCCTGTCATGTTCTATGTTGATCTCTACTTTCCCCATGTTGCGCAGGGGATGAACGTCAGGGTGGGCCGTTATATCTCACTTCCCGATATCGAGGCGCAATTGGCACCGAATAATTACACCTTCACCCACACTCTGCTCTATAGTTACGACTGCTATACACAACTCGGCGCAAACGCAACCATAAAACTGACCGACCACTGGACGGTTCAGATGGGTATTTCACCCGGCTGCGACGTAGCCCCCTGGAAACGCGATGCCCAGGTTACTGGCAACGTCTGCGCGGGCTACACCTGGAGCAAAGGCGGAGATAACGTTTATGTCTGCGCCAACTCGCTGAATGACAGCCGTTACGCTTACAACAATCTTGCGGCTTACTATCTGACTTACTATCACAAGGTGAATGATCGGTGGCATACCGCAACAGAAGGATGGTACCAATACGAATCCCATACGCCGAATGCCACAAATCCATCTGCCGCCTCCCTGATTCAGACGAACGCCAATGGCGCCCAATGCAATAATCCTATGGAACTCACCTGCAACGCGCCCGAATTTGCCATCGCAAATTACACCAACCGGCAGTTCGGTAAGCATAACTTCGTCAGCTTCCGGAACGAGTTCTTCAATGACCTTAGAGGCCAACGCACCGGCTTTAAAACCAAGTATGTAGAAACGGGCATCTCATTCAATCACTGGATCGGCAGCACGGTGGTCTTCCGCCCGGAGCTTCGTTGGGAGCATGCTTTCGATACAAAAGCCTACGACACGGGAAACAGGAGATCCCAGTTCATGTTCGCGGCGGATGTCATCGCTTTCTTCTGAAGCGGCACGCCAAACCCTCCGGAACCCGGCTTCTTCGGCGGCTTGGGTTTCGGACTATACCCAAAGTTCAGAGTCACATCCACCACATGCGTCTCATCATGAACAACGGTGGATGACTTCGTGGTCCCCAGTCCATCGAACAACCCATCCTCCCGAATCCGCGTCAGGAAATAATCCGGATAAGACGCGTTGAACGGTTTTCCTTCCGCCGTGTTCCACAGCTTCCGCACCACGGGTTCCGTATTCAGATCGAGCCCTGTAATGGTCAGGGTCCCCATCGTGTACTGCGGCCCGGGCTTCATCTCAATCTTGATATCCACCGTGTGAGCCTTGTCGTCCACCTTGCGTTCCACTTCACCCTGGGCGTCCAGATAGCCATTGCGCTTCAACTGCTTCTTCACGCTCTCCAGAGCGGCATTTACTTCATCGAAGTTCGCCACCACTCCGGGCTTGATCTTCACATACTCGTCGTAATCCGAATCGACGCCCGTCAGCGTCACCTTACCGGTGTTGTAAACGGGCCCTTCCTCCACCGTGACATGGACCGTCACGCCCTTCACCTTGGGCGCTGGCTCCGTCGTAAACATCGGGAACGCGACCCGGATCAAGCCCTTCGCATCATAAAGCGGCCGGATTTGATGATCCAGCAACTGGCGGATATGGTCCCGGCTGAACGTTGACCCGAACGCGACATCGTTCATCGCGTTCTGCAGCGTCACCGTAGAGATGGCCTTGTTTCCCGTAAACGTTACAAACGCGACTGAAGGCAGAGGCTCGCCCGAGTGAAAGAGGACATGGAAGTTATCCTTTCCGTCGGGCGAAAGTTCGCCTACCACGCGCTCCGGTTTGTTGCGCGCGGCCAGAAACTGCTCGATCTGCCGCGCATAGTAGCCCAATACCTGCTGCGTACCTGGAATTTTCGGTCCGTAAAACGCGTTATGGGCCTTCAACTCCGTCTCAATCTCGGCTGCGGGAACCGGCAGGTTTTCGAATTGCACCGGATACACCGAAGGCACCTCCACGACGTCGAAAAGCCCAAAGCTCTTGCCTGTTGCGTCCGATACTTCCCAGTATCGAAAAGCCACGCTTTCGAAATAACCAGTAGCCAGCAAGCGGTCGCGGGCCGCCTCGAAATCGGATTTCTGCACAGCGGCTTTCAAGGGCAGCGCCGCCACAGCCACAATCTGGGCAGCCGTCAACAACTTGTTGCCTTTCACCTGGACTTCCTGCAGCGGAAACAGGCGTGTCTTCGGGGGTGGATTTGCGGGCTTCCGCGCCTTTGTCCCCGTCTGCGCCTCCAGCACCAGCGCGCCTAACGCAATGAGCAGAATCGCTTTCACGGTTTCTCCCTACTGTAGAATAACGAGTAGTGACATACGACTTGATTGTGATCGGCAGCGGGCCCGGAGGCTACTCTGCCGCTGTCCGCGCGGGACAGTACGGACTGAAAACCGCGCTTGTGGAAAAAGACGGAAAACTCGGCGGCACCTGTCTCCACGTAGGCTGCATCCCCACCAAGAGCCTTCTGCACACCGCCGACGTTTGGAACCATGTTCAACATGCCGAAGACGAAGGCATCAGCGTCCAGAATCCGCAGCTCAACTTTCCCAAAGTAATCGACCGCAAGAACAAGATCGTGACGAAACACGCTAAGGGTGTCGAGTTTCTCATGAAGAAGAACAAGGTCGAGGTCATCAAGGGGTATGCCACGCTCAAAGGCGGCGGAAAGGTTGAGATCAAGACCGATAAAGGCACCGATACCCACACCGCTAAATTCATTCTCCTGGCTACCGGATCGACGGCACGCATGATTCCCGGGTTGCAGCCCGATCCCGAATTCCTGCTCACCAATATCGAAATTCTAAATCTCACGGCGGTCCCGAAGTCGCTCGCCATCATCGGCGCCGGTGCAGTGGGCGTGGAGTTTGCCTCCATGTTCAAGAAATTCGGCGCTGAGGTGAGCCTGTTTGAGATGCTGCCGCGCCTGGTTCCGGTTGAAGACGAAGAAATTTCAAAGGAACTGGAACGTGTCTTCAAGAAAGAGAAGATCCGCGTAGAAACCGGCGCCAAATGCGAGAACATTCGCAAAGGCGGCTCCGGTATTCAGATGACCGTTACGCTCGCTAATGGTAAGCAGGAGGAGGTCACGGCGGAAAAGCTTCTGGTAGCTGTGGGACGCGCGCCCAACACCGCGAACGTCGGGATTGAGAATACGAAAATCGAAGTGGAACGCGGCTTTGTCAAAGTGAATGAAATGATGCAGACCGCCGAACCTGGTGTTTATGCCATCGGAGATATCGTTGCCGGAATGCCGCAGCTTGCCCACGCCGCCTCGGCGGAGGGAATGGTAGCGGTCGGACATATGGCCGGCAAGCCCGTTACTCCGATTCATCGCAACCGCATTCCGGGCGCGACTTACACTGAACCGGGCATCGGCAGCGTTGGCCTGACGGAAGCGCAGGCTAAAGCACAAGGCTATAAGGTGAAAGTCGGCAAGTTCCCGTTTGCCGGGAATTCCAAAGCTACGATTCTCGGCAGCCACGATGGCTTCGTCAAGGTGATCGCCGATGAGCAATATGGCGAAATCCTAGGCGTTCATATCATTGGGCCGCAAGCCTACGAATTGGTCAGCGAAGCCGTTACCGCCATGGAATCCGAGGCCACTGTCGAATCGATGATGAGCACGATTCATGCCCACCCAACAATCTATGAAGCGGTGGGAGAAGCTTTCCAAAACGTTTACGGCCTGGCCATCAACGCCTAAATGCATCCTCTGGTTGTTCGGGACTTAGGCCGCATCGACTGGCGATCCGCGCTCGTGATTCAGCAACAAACTCCTGCCGGATACCCTGCTCTTCGCGGAACATCCGCATGTCATTACACAAGGGCGGAACGCTCACGCCGCCAATCTTCTTGCTTCCCCCGAAGCTCTAGCCAGCGCCGGCATCGCGCTGGAAGAATACCAATCGCGGCGGCGATGTGACATATCATGGTCCCGGACAACTGGTGGGCTACCCCATACTCGATCTCAACTGTTGGAAGCGCGATGTCCACCTCTATGTCCGTGCCCTGGAAGAGGTTCTCATCCGGACACTTTCTGATTTCCAAATCGCCGCGGAGCGCGTTCCCGGGATGACCGGCGTCTGGACCGGCGGCGCGAAAATCGCGGCTATCGGCATCCATATCAGCCGGTGGATCACGAGCCACGGTTTCGCGCTCAACATAGATACGGATCTTTCCTATTTCAGTTACATCGTGCCGTGCGGGCTCAAGAAGCCTGTCACCTCCATGCGCGCGCCAGGGCAGCAACGCGACGCGTGAAAAAGTTTTAGACCGGCTCAGCCGGAATTTCGAGATCGTTTTCGATCGGGAGCAAGTGACTTATGGACGTAGTGATGCCCCAGATGGGCGAGAGTATTGTCGAGGGAACGTTGACCAAGTGGCTCAAGAAGCCGGGCGACACCGTTGAGCGTGATGAACCGCTCTTCGAAATTTCGACAGACAAGGTAGACACTGAGATTCCCTCGCCCGCGGCCGGAACTCTGAGCGAGATTCTGGTGCAGGAAGGCCAGACTGTCGGCATCAATACCGTGGTCGCGCGCATCGGCGAGGCTGGCGGAGCAACAGCAGCGCCAGCCGCAGCCTCGGCCCCTGCTCCTGTGGCGCCCCCGCCTCCTACGTCTGCGCCGGGACCTGCCGTCGAACCCGAACCCACCCAAGCCAAAGCGCCCGAACCAGCCTCCGCACCAGACCCCTCGGGCCCGCTTTCGCCCCTGGTTCGCAAGATGGCCCGTGAAAACGATATCGATCTGGCCACAGTCAAAGGCACTGGTGCCGGCGGCCGCATCACGAAGCAGGACGTGGAATCGCACCTTTCCCAGAAATCCTCCGCCGCGCCCGAACCCCAATCCACCAGCGCCGGTCCGTACCCTGTCACGCCCAGGGCCCGCGCCTACGCCGGTTGCGCCTCCGCCCCCATCGCCCTCTTCGGCAACGACACCGCCTCCTGCTGCCAAACCAGCCTCCGTACCCGGCCAGGCGCAGCCCCAAGCGAAATCACGGATCGAACCCCTGGGCACCATGCGCAGCAAAATCGCTGAGCACATGCTGATGAGCCAAGCGACATCCGCGCATGTCACCACCATCCACAAAGTCGACATGACGAAAGTCGTCAAAATGCGAACGAAGCATAAGGACGCCTTTCAAACCCGGCACGGCATGTCGCTCACCTACCTGCCATTTGTAACGCGCGCCACTATCGAAGCGCTCCGCGCCTTTCCGCACCTCAATGCCTCTATCGAAGGCTCCAACATCATTTTTCATAACGAGATCAATATCGGCATCGCCGTCGCTCTCGAGAACGGACTGATCGTGCCCGTGATCCGCCAGGCCGATGAGAAAAATGTCCTTGGCCTGCAACGGTCCATTGTCGATCTCGCAGCCCGCGCCCGCGCCCGCCAGTTGAAGCCGGATGAAGTCGCCGGGGGTACCTTCTCCATCTCTAACTTCGGCAGCTTCGGCTCCATCATGGCCACTCCGGTCATCAACCAGCCTCAAGTTGCCATTCTGGGCGTCGGCACCATCGAGAAAGTCCCAGTCGTAATCGATGACGCAATCGCTATCCGCAGCGTCATGTACCTCTCCCTCAGCTTCGACCATCGTCTAATTGATGGTGCGCTGGCAGATCAATTCACCGGCAAGATTAAACAGATCCTCGAAAGCTGGTCCGAAGAAGTCCTCTAACTCATCGTGATCGATCGTCTTTTCCTCGACTACTCGATTCGCAAATTAAGACAGGCAGCGGGGCGCGTCGACGAGTGCCTCGCGCGCCTCACGGAAGATCAAATCTGGTCCCGAGGGTCGGCCAATGAAAATTCCGTAGGGAACTTAGTACTGCACCTTTGCGGAAATATTCAGCAGTGGATCGTTAGCGGAGTAGGCAACCAACCCGACAATCGCGATCGCGACGCGGAATTTGCGGCGACAGATGGTTACTCAATCGAAACACTGCGAAGTAATCTTCGCCAAACTGTAGACCGCGGTGTTACCGTTATCGAAACCCAGACTGCGGAAGCACTTACCAGTAAGTTGCTGATTCAAAAGTACGACATTACTGTTCTGGAAGCTATCTATCATGTTGTCGAACATTTTGGCGGCCATGCAGGCCAAATTATCTTTGCCACCAAAATGCTCACGGGTGACGATCTTGGTTTTTATCAACACCTGAAGTACGCGTCTCACCGGCAGAAAACGCCGTAGCAACACTGCGGGGCCAGGAAGTTGCATCGGGTAATCTCCCTATACCCGAAAGTTGGAAATCCTAAGTAGACTATGATGATGCATAAGTCCCGGCTTGCCCTCCTTGCTATCTCTCTCGCCTCTGCGATTTGCGCCAAGGCCTCTCCCATCACGTTTTTCGGCGAGGATACGAACGGCAACCCTTTAGCCCGCATCGCGTTTCCGAATTCTATAGCCGCGCGGAATTCGTTTCTGGCAGGCCTGGCGGCAAGTTCTACGGACAATCTGGAAGAGTTAATCGCGGGCAGGCTCGCTCCGATCAATCTGACCTTCAGCGGAAATTCCGCCATACTGACCAATAACAATGCCGCTGTGCGTGCTCTTTCAAGCGGTACGGACGGCAATGGAGAATTTCCAACCTCGGGCAACAACTATATAGCTACCGATTCGAGCGCGAGTGTGACTATCGCGTTTACATCCCCTGTAACCTCCTTTGGGTTCTTCGCCACCGACATCGGCGATTTCGCGAATGCGAGACTGACAATCCGGTTGACGGGAGCCGGGGCCGCGGATACCGAGACTGTGAACAACACATTTGGCGGTAACCGTAACAGCCCTTCCGATGGGTCCGTTCTGTTCTTCGGTTACATTGACTCCGCTAATCCCTTTACGAACGTGACGATCAACAGCCCCGGCGGCGACAGCTTCGGCTTAGACGATTTTGTGATCGGGACGGCGGCCACAAGCGTTCCTGAACCCGGCTCCGCGTTCTTGTTGGCGGCGGGTGTTTTGTTTTTCTCGATCCGTAAGCCAAAAAAAGGCTTTGAGACCGAGTCTAATTAACCAGAACCGGTCTTAACTAATTGACGATTATGAAAGCCATATCTTCTCTCGCATTTCTTTGTCTGTCTTTTCAATGCGGACTTTCTGCTGCCGTCACTGATCGTGCGGCCGCCCGGCTTCTCGATCAAGCGGCGTGGGGTCCTACGCCGGGTGATGTCGCAACTGTCGAATCTTTGGGCATGGGCCCCTGGATCGATCAACAGCTTGTAAACGCTACGGTCTCAGATCTGCCGGACCAGGTTCTCCTCGATGCCAAAGGTAACAGCAACAATAATCTGGCCCCTGTGCGTTCCGTGTTCTTCCAAAATGCGGTCAACAATTCCGACCAACTTCGCCAGCGAATCGCCTTTCTACTCAGTCAGATCTGGGTGGTCTCTCAGCAGGCGGGCACCAACCCGGCTTACGCATACCCGGTCTACTACCGCGTGCTGCGGGACAACGCATTCCTGAAGTACTCCGACATCGTGAAGCAGGTGACGCTCAATCCCGCGATGGGCCGTTACCTCAATATGGCGAACAACAACAAGGCCGCCGTCGGTAAATCCCCCAATGAGAATTATGCCCGCGAACTGATGCAGCTCTTCACACTCGGGCTGGACAGGTTGAACGCGGATGGCACCAAGATGCTCGATTCCGGAAACCGTCCGACTCCTACTTATAACGAGCTCGATGTCGAAGCCCTGGCGCGAGTATTCACCGGCTGGACTTATCCCACCGCTCCAAACGCAACGCCGAAGAACAATAACCCCGAATACTATTTCGGACAGATGATCCCGATTGCGGCCAATCATGACACCGGCGCTAAGGTCCTGTTCGGCATCACCATTCCTGCCGGTCAGACTGCCAGCCAGGATCTCGACTCCGCCATCGCCATCCTCATGCAACAGCCCACCATGGCCCCGTTCGTCTGCCGTCAATTCATCGAACATCTGGTCACCAGCAATCCAAGCCCGCAATACATCTCCCGCATTTCCAGCGTTTTCACCAGTAGTGGCGCGGATATGAAAGCGGTCATCAAGGCCATTCTTCTCGATCCGGAAGCCCGCTCGTACGACGATCCGGCTCAATCGGTTGTGTCGAGCTATGGCCACCTGCGCGAACCCATCCTCATGATGGCGAGCATGCTTCGCGGGCTAAATGCCACCGTCACCGCCACCAACTCTATCGCGAACTACGCGTCAAACCTGGGTGAGAACCTGTTCGATGAAAATAGCGTGTTCAGTTACTTCTCTCCCTCTTCGCGCACTGAAAAAGGTCTTTATGGCCCAGAGTTTCAGATCTACAGTACCCAGACCGCTCCGGCCCGCTCCAACACCGTATACACGTTAATCTACGGCTCCCTTGATAGCACCACAAAAACGAACTTGGCGCCCTTCAGCGCCAAGGCTGCCGATCCGAACGCACTCGCCGCCTATATCGGCTCCGTTTTCCTCTATAGCTCCCCATCGCAGGCACTGCTGACGAATATGGCAAATGCCGCGAAGGGCGCGTCATCCCAAGCCCACGCCGTCCAATCCGCGTTGTTTGTCATGCTTTCATCGGCGGAATACCAGGTCATCCACTAACCGCAACTGATTCATATCTGGAGAAATCGAAAAATGATTACACGACGTGGACTAATTCGTATCGGCGCGGCTTCTGTCGGGTCGCTGGCACTTCGCCCTCTTGGCCTTCTTCCCGCGCTCGCGCAAAGTGGCGGGCCTGATTACCGTGCCCTTGTCTGCATCTTCCTGTTTGGCGGAAATGACGCCAACAACACCGTTGTCCCAATGGATGACGCCAGTTACAAACTTTACATGAAAAACCGGGGCATCCTCGCTTTAGGCGCCGCTGACCTAACCACACCCGTGACCAGTGCCACTGGCAACCCCTACGCTTTTCATGCCGGCCTGCCGGATTTCGCCAGCATGTTCGCCAGCAAGGAACTCGCGGTCGTCGCCAATGTCGGTTCTCTCGTTAAGCCGCTGACCAAAGCGCAATACCAGGCCGCAGCTAGCGTGCCTACGAATCTGTTCTCGCATTCCGACCAGCAACTGCAATGGCAAAGTTCTGTCGCTCAGGGCAATAGCCCGACCGGCTGGGCGGGACGCGTGGCCGATTATGTCGCGGCTAACACCATGAACAGTTCCACATTCCCCACCTTTTTCTCCGTCGCTGGCAATTCGCTGATGGGTTCAGGCGCCAGCACCACTCCGGTCGCGCTTTCCCCAGGCGGTTCGCTCCAGATTACCGGAACGAACGTCAACACCCCGGAAGCCATTGCCCGCACCAATGCCATGACCGCGCTGTTGACCACCGATACCGGTCTTTCGCTCGCCCAAGCCGCGGACCATACGCTGATGAACAGCATCCAGGACGCGAACGCTCTCACGTCCGCTTTGGCGGGCGCCGCCGGACTGAGAACCGTGTTCCCCGCTACCGGTCTTGGCGCTCAGTTGAAGCAGGTCGCGCAGATTCTTCAGGTACACGCCAACCTCGGCATGCGCCGGCAGATTTTCTTCTGCTCGCTCGGCGGCTTCGACACCCACACTGACGAGTTGAACCAGCACAAGAATCTTTACCCGCAGCTCAGCCCCGCCATTGCTGCTTTCTATAACGCTACCCAGGAACTCGGCCTCGCCCAAAACGTCACAACGTTCACCGAGTCCGATTTCAGCCGCACTTTCCAACCCAGCACCGGCAACGGCAGCGATCACGCGTGGGGCAGCCATCACATCGTTGTGGGCGGCGCCGTGCAAGGTGGCCGTGTTTTCGGACGCTTCCCCGATTTCACCTTAGGCGGACCGGACGATACCGATACCCGCGGGCGTTGGATTCCTTCTACTTCCGTCGATCAATACGGCGCGACCCTCTGCAACTGGTTCGGCATCTCGCAAAGCGCACTCTACTCCATCTTCCCCAATCTCGGGAATTTTGACTCCAACAACCTAGGGTTCTTGGGCTAACCGAACAAAGCTCCCGCCCCGCTCGTACAGAAGGAGAATGAGACTCGCGCTCCTTCTCCTTTTGCTTGTTCCCGGTTCCGCGCGGGCCGGCGCTGCGGAGATCATGGCCCGCGTCGCCGGCAATCAGGACCGGGCCGAGCAACTCCGCTCCCGCTACGTCTACCGGCAATCCACAATCATTCGAGTTCGCGATTCCTCGAATCGTCTTGTACGTGAAGAACGAACAACTTATGATCTGTATCCTTCCCCCGAAGGAACGCAGCGCAAGGAAACCTCCTTCGAAGGCCGCTATCTGGAGAATAAGAACTTGCTCCCGTATACCCAGTCCGGTAAGCCCACCGGTGAGGGCTTTCGGAATGAAGCCGACGCTCACATCGCGCACAATCTTCGTGACGATCTGACCGCAAAGAAAGAAACCAAAGACGGCATCTCCGCGAACCTCTTCCCGCTCACTTCCGATGAGCAGACACACTACACGTTTCAGCTGAAAGGAGAAGCGGTCGTCGCAGGAATCCCAGTCTTTCGAATCGCATTCCAGCCAAAGAAAGGCAAAGAATCCAGTACTCCGTGGTCGGGCGAGGCGCTTATCGACCGCAACGATTACCAGCCCGTGCAAGTCTCCACCAAACTTGCCCGCGGTGTCCCCTTCGTAGTAAAAACCGCGCTCGGCACCAACTTCCACGGCCTCGGTTTCACCGTCGCTTACCGGAAACTCGAAGACGGAGTCTGGTTTCCCGCCAGCTACGGCGCGGAATTCGACGTTCGGATCCTCTTCGTCTACAGCCGCAAGGTCTCCGTCTCGCTCACCAACACGGATTTCAAACGCACCTCCACCGATACCTCTGTTACGTACTAAGCTACGTACTAACCGGGCACTCCAAACAGCCGGGCCCCATTGGTCCAGGTAACTTTTCGAAACACCGCCGGTGACGCAAGCCGCTTCGTCAGCGCAAGTGTCTCCCGGGCCACGCACTTGCCTGCCAGCCGCTGGGCCTCTGGATTATTGTTCTGCGAAACGCCGCCCCCCTTGCCGTCCGTACAACTGCAATCGCTCCCGAAGATCAGCTTGTCCTGATGCCGGGCCAGGAACAGTTTCGAAAACGCCTCGTCCCTTGATAATGCATTGTTTCCCGAATTCGCCGACATGTCCGCGTACAGATTGGGAAATTCGGCCAGCCACCTGTCGGTCAGCCCGCCGGTTTTGATTGGTCCGGTGGGATACCCGCGATCCGCCGGAACGTCGGCGCTGATATTCGCCCAGAAGTAATCGCCATGTCCCACAAACGTCGTTTTGGGGTGCGCGCGAAGCACCTTGTCAAAGTGTTCGAATCCCGTGTTGTACGGCTTCTCGCCCGGGAAATGAGGAAATACCTGGATGTGCATCATGACGGGTACATGGTTCTCCGCCGCGATCTCATAGACGCGCACCATTTCCGGTGAATCGAGCGCAATGTTGTACTTCAGCTCGCCAATGCTCACGGCTCCGTCACGCAAGGCCTTCTGAATCGCTTCGCTCGCCCCCGGCTTCGTCGGGTCCGCCGCAACCGACCGCACGAACTTGCCCTGATGGCGCTGCATCTCCGCCATCGCGCGCTCTTCATCCACATCGCGGGTCAACAGCACCGCATGGGTTACCCCGCATCCCTGCATATGAACCCAGCAGGCATCGGGATCCCGCCGCAAATGCAGATGCGTATCGAGCACCGCACCGCCCCACATCGGCTCCGGCGCCATCGCCGCCAAGCCCAATTTCAGAAAGTCACGCCTTCTGGTCATCGCACGCCCTCCCTAACCGATCCCGTACCGCCATCCAATCATCTCCCATGGGCACAGGCTCAACCGCGATCCATTCTAAGCCTTCCGCGTCCAGCTCATGCAGCACTCGATACAAGTTGGCCGCGTAAGCACCCGCCTCTTCGGGCATCCGCAGCACGCGGGCGGCATCGCGCCGCTCCCGCACAAAAACATAAGCCCCGCGCCCGGCAGGTAACTGAGCTCCAGCCCACACCAACGGAGTCCGTGGCCGATAGTGCCGCGGATGGAGTCCCGGCGACTCTCCTTCCCGAGCCTCGCCCACCGTCACAGGACCTACTACGCTCTCCAGCTCCGTGACCGAAACCGCGCCAGCCCTCAAGAGTCGAGGTGCCCCAGCCAAGCTCACCACCGTGGATTCAATCCCCACCTCCGAATCGCCGCCCTCCAGCACCATCACCCCCGCAAACGCGACATGCTCCCGCGCCGTTGGCGAGAGCCGCATGAATAAGTTCGCGCTCGGGGCCGCAACGGGCACGCCCGCCTCACACAAGAGCGCTAGCGCCACGGGATGGCGAGGTACGCGAATCCCAACCGTCGACAACCCGGCCGTTACGATATCCGGAACCATCTCCCGCTTCGGCAGCACTAGCGTCAAAGGCCCAGGCCAGAACCGCCGAGCCACTTGTTCCGCGCTGTCCGGCCACTCCGCCGCCAACTCGCGGGCCGCCTCCAGCGACGCTACATGCACAATCAACGGGCTTGTCCGTGGCCGTCCTTTCGCCTCAAAAATCTTCTCCACTGCCTGCGCGTCCAATGCGTTTGCGCCTAGCCCATACACCGTCTCCGTCGGAAACGCGACCAACTCCCCCCGTCGCAGCCGCTGCGCTGCTTCCCGAATCAGTTCCCTACTCGGGAAGGTCGCCATCGTCGCCCGCAATCTTGCCCGTCTTCCGCCACACCAGCCACGCATGCATCAGCGGCTCCAGGTCGCCCTCCAGCACGCGGTCCACGTCCCCGATCGAAAGCTTCGTCCGGAGGTCCTTGATCATCCTGTAAGGCGCCAGCACATAGCTGCGGATCTGGCTTCCGAAATTGATCTCCAGCTTCGTCGCTTCCGTCTTCCGCGTTTCCTCTTGCTTTTTCTCGAGCTCGAATTCATACAGCCGGCTCCGCAGTTGCTTCATCGCGGTGTCGCGATTCTTGTGTTGCGATCGCTCGTTCTGGCACTGCACCACAATGCCGGTGGGAAAGTGCGTAATCCGCACCGCCGAATCCGTCATATTCACGTGTTGCCCGCCCGCGCCACCGCTGCGAAACGTGTCGATGCGCAAATCGTCCAGCTTGATCTCCACTTTGATCTCGTCATCGATCTGAGGAAAACAAAATACCGATGCAAAGCTGGTGTGCCGCCGCGCCGCCGAATCAAACGGAGAAATCCGAACCAGCCGATGCACGCCAATCTCGCTTTGCAGCATCCCGAACGCATTCTCGCCGTTCACCTCGAACGTAGCCGATTTAATTCCCGCGCCTTCGCCCTCCAAACGGTCCGTCACGTTCACTTTCATGCCGTTCCGCTCCGCCCACCGCAGATACATGCGGAACAGCATCTCCGCCCAATCCTGGCTCTCCGTCCCGCCCGCGCCCGGGTGAATCGTCACGATCGCATTCAGCGCATCGTTCTCGCCAGAAAGCAGCATCGCGTCTTCCAACTTCGTGAGAGTCGCCGCGAACGCTTTCATCTCGCGTTCGATCTCGGCCTCGACACTCTCGCCTTCCCGCGCCAATTCGAACATCGTGTCCAGATCGTCCGTCAGCGACCCCACGCGCTTATCGCTCGCGATCGCCTCTTCCAGCCGCTTCCGGTCCTGCATCACTTTCTGGCTGCGTTCCGGTTGGTTCCAGAAGTCCGGCTCGGAAATCAGTGCCTCGGTCTTGTTCAGTTCTTTCTGTTTTTGAGCCGAGTCAAAGATACCTCCGCACGGCGGCAGCTTGCTCGCGCAAAGGGGTATATTCTCGTTCTAATTCTTCAATTGTCATGGAAGGAAACTTATCCTGATTCTAACAATGAGACGAAAGCTTCTTACTGTCAGGAACCGAGCATCGCCTAATCTGCTAAAATCCTTTTCTCCCACCTTGTCGTGGCTGCATCGTTCATCCAACAAGCCATGACCTATCCGACGAAGCTCCTCACCCTAGCCCTTCTTGCCGCACCGCTGCTCTCCCAATCCGCCCCGGAACGCCGTGAGGGTTACATCCCGATGCTCTGGGATGCCGACCAGGGCCGTCTCCTTTTCGAACTCACCCGCTTCGATCAGGACATTCTTTTCTTCAGCTCCGTTGCGAAAGGCAGCGGCTCCGGCAGCGTCGGTTTAGAGTGGGCGGGCGGCGGCGAAGGCGGTGTCATTCAGTTCCAACGCGTGGGCCCCAAAGTCCTTGTCGTCCAAAAAAATCTGCGCTTCCGCCCCGGCTCCGGTGGCCCCGGCATTGCCAAGGGCATTGACGCTTCCTTCCCCGATTCCGTCCTCGCTACCCTACCCGTCATTCGCTCCGAATCCGGCAAGACAGTAGTCGACGCCACTCCGCTGGTCCTCCGCGACGCCGCCGGATTCGCTGCGGCCAGCACCAGTCCTCGCGGCGGCCGGGGTGGTCCCCAAGCCGTCGAACTCGTCGCCGGCACAACCTGGCGCTTCGACCCTACCCGCAGTGCCATCTATCTCCCCCACACCAAAGGATTCCCGAAGAACAGCGAAGTGGAAATCACCGCCACCTATGAAGCTGTCACCGGCGGAGCCCGTACCGCACCAGACCCTCGCATCCTCACCGGCCGGCTTCACTACAGCTTTGTCGAACCTCCCACCGGCTACACGCCCCGAGAGGCTGACCCGCGCATCGGGGTCCAAGGCATCCGCTTTACCGATTACTCTCTGCCCCCCACCACCACGAACGCCGTCGAATGGGTCCGCCGCCATCGCCTTGAGAAGAAGGACCCCACCGCACGCCTAAGCGAACCCAAGCAGCCCATCGTCTACTACCTCGATGCCGCCGTGCCGGAGCCCACACGCTCGGCCATGAAGGATGGCTTCCTCTGGTGGAACAAGGCCTTCGAAGCAGCGGGCTTCAAGAATGCCCTCGAAATCCGAGATACTCCCGCTGACATGGACCCGATGGACGTCCGCTACAACCAGATTTATTGGGTGGATCGCGATGAACGCGGCTACTCCACGGGCGGCGGCCTCACGGATCCCCGCACCGGCGAAATTCTCGCCGCGAGAGTGCGACTGGAGTCCGACCGCGTCCGCACCATCAGCCGCTACTGGCAGACCTACGAAGCTCCTCTGGACGGCCTGTTCGAAGCCACTCTTCCGCCCTATTCCACCCCCGAAACCGAACAGCAACTCGTCCTTCTGCGCCAGGCGCTGCTCACCGCCCACGAAGTCGGCCACACCCTGGGCTTCGACCACAACTGGAACTCCAGCATGAACGGGCGCGCTTCGGTTATGGAGTACCCCTCGCCCCGCCTCAAAATCGTAAACGGCAAGATCGATCTCACCGACGCCTACCAGAAACAGATTGGCGCCTACGACATCATGACTGTCCGCTACGCCTACACGGAATTCCCGCCCGCGCGAGAAAAGGCCGGCTTGGAAGCCATCATCAAAGACATGCGCCAACAAGGCCTCATGTACACGCCCCAGAGCGACCCTCGCTGGAACCGCTACGACGATGGCCCGGACCCCGCCGAATACATGCGCCAGACTGCCGCGCAGCGTAAGATCCTGCTCGCGAATTATGGCCCGAACGTCCTCAAAGAAGGCGAACCGTACGGTAATCTCCGCGGGATCCGCCTCTGGATGACGTACCTCCACCACCGCTGGTCCATCGATAGCGGCGTGCGCTACATCGGCGGCATGTATCACAACAATGTGGTGAAAGGTGAATCTCTGCCGCCCACAGAAATCGTGCCCGCCGCGAAACAGCGGGAGATTCTTTCACTCCTTCTCGACGATGTTGATCCTGCCAACCTGGCCATCCCTGAACGCTTGCTTCAGAGCCTCACCACAGCCCAGGAGCGAGGCAACGCGCAAGAAACCATCGAATCCAACATGGGTTATGCATTCGATCATTTGGCAGCTGCAAGAACCATAGCCGGCTTGGTTTTCGACCAACTCTTCACACCAGAAACCGCCGCCCGGCAAATCGGTTTCGCCGACCGGCAGGCGAACGCGCTCACCCTCCCCGAAACCATCGACACCTGCGCCAAGAAAGTCTTTGGCCCGCCCGCGCCCACAGGAATGCTTCGCTCGCTCCAACGGCAAACTCAGCGCGTCTTCCTCGATGACGTCATGACTCTGGGCGCGAACCCAGCCGCCACTCCCGACGTAAAAGCCGTAGTGATGTATTCGTTAGCAAGCATAAAGACCCAAATCGCGAATCAAAAGGACGCGGATCCAGTCAACGAGGCAAGCTTGCGGCAAATGGAGCGCGACTTGACGCGCTACGCCACAAATCCGACGGCGCCAAAGAAATCCTCCCCGACTCCCCCAATCATGGCCCCGATTTAATCCCTGAATTCCTACTCTCCCGCACAACCACCACCCGCCCAACATGACGCGACGTCCCAGGGTTGCGCGCAGCAAGCCCACGCAAAGCCGCGACAATCCGGTCCTCTGGCGCATCGAGAGCGGGGAACACCAAAGCCGTCACCTCATCGGCATCCTCCCCCTGCAGTTCAACATCCCGCACCCAGGGCCCACAACACGACATCACCTCCTGCCGCAGTGCCTCCACGCGCACCCAAGTCCCGCTCGATAGCTTAAAATCCCGCCCGAGCCGCCCTTCAAAGACAAACGAACTGCCCTCAAACCGAAACGCATCCCCCGTGTGATAAAAACCCTCCGCGTCAAGAGCTACGTCAGGCGACACATGAGGGCCCCGAACACACAGTTCCCGCCCTACCAACTTCACCTCCACCCCTGGCGCCGGCCGTCCGCAACAAAGAGACATCGGCCCCGTTTCCGTGGATCCATAACCGATCAGCATCGGAACACCGGTCAACTCCCGCAACTCATCCCGCGTTCGCTCCGGCAAACTCGCCCCCGCGCAAAACATCACCGTAAGCCGGCTCAAGAACTCCCGCGCAAATCCGACATCCGCGCGCAAGCACTCGAGCAAAGCCCGATACCCGCGCGGCACATTGAAGTAAATGGTAGGCCGCACCTCCCGCAAATTCCGAACTGATTCCGCCATCGCATCCGGCGTCCCGCGATCCACATACAGAGTCCCGCCGTTATAGAGCGCAATCCCGAAATTATGGTTTCCACCATAGGTGTGGTGCCAGGGCAACCAGTCGCACAGCACCGGAGGCTCAGCCCGCAATTGTGGAATTACATGCCGAAGCATTTCCTGGTTGCTGGTTAACATCCGATGCGTCTGGGCAATAGGCTTCGGCTCCCCAGTCGAGCCCGAGGTAAGCAGCCACTTCACCACAGTGTCGGCGCTTCCCGTTGCAGCCGCCTCTCGCGACACTTTCGCCACCTTGGGTGCAGTTCCACCAGGCCGCAGCGGCAGATACGGAACTCCGGCATACATGGCCGCAACCGCTAAGATCGCGTGCTCAATGCCGTTTCCCAAGCGGATCTCTAGCGAATCTTTCCCAATCAGCCCCCGCGCAACGCTCCGGGCCGCGTGCCGAAACTCCCCATAAGCGATGGTTCGCCAACTCGCGCCTTCTCGCTCGCTCAAAAACACGCGGTCCGGACACTCCGCTGCCCAATAATCCAGCCGTTCCGTCATCGTGACCGGATACAGCCCAAGCTCGCCAGGGTGCATATTTCTAGTGTCTACGGAGCTTGTCCGTGCTGGCCGGCGTTCCCGGTCCGCAGCTTAATTCATGAAACAATCTTTTCATGTCGCATATGATGTTTGCGCCTCACGGAATGTGCATGATGTGGAACCAGAGGCTGATCTGGTTACATGTAATCACCGACGCTTTGGTCGCGCTGAGTTATTACTCCATTCCCGCAGCCCTCTTCCTGGTAGTTAAGAAAAAACCAGATCTCGTGCCCTTTCGGCCCTTGCTAATTCTGTTCGGTCTTTTTATCGCCTTTTGCGGCTCTGGACACCTGATGGACATTGTCTCCATCTGGAAGCCGATTTACTGGATCAAAGGCTATTGGAATGTCGGCACTGCGCTAACGAGTGTCGTTACGGCTTTTGTGCTGATTCCGAAAGTAGGAGACTTCCTGCAAATGCCGGAAGATGCGGCTCGGCTGGAACGTGAAAAGAAGATGCTGGAAGAGCGGCACGGCGTGTTGCAATCCGTGCTCGATTCCGTTTCGGAAGGAATTCTGCTGAATGGTCTGGACGGCCGGGCCTTGGCCCACAACTCCGCGGCGGATTCGATGCTGGGCGCGGCACTCAATATGGATTGGAACGGCCACGCGCAACAGGATCACCAGATCTTTGAGCGGCGCGATGGTGCCGTGATTGACCGGTCCACCAGAGCCGTGCCAGGAATAGGCCAGCTTTATGTGTTTCGGAATGTAACGGAAGAGCGCCGCGCAAATGCGGCCTTGCTAGATCTTCAACACGTAGTGGAGACCATGCGGCAGGGTTTCGCCACAATTGCAATTCAGACCCTGGCGGTTGAATCAGCAAACGCCGCCATGGCTGCGCTACACGGTTATGAATCAGGCGAACTGATTGGCGTTCCTGTGGAGTGCTTGTTGGGAGGCACACAGGAAGAACGGAAAAACAGTATGGCCGCCTTGTTGACCGGAACCGAAAACGATGGCTTTTGGGAAGGAGAAGTGCTTTCCGTGCGAAAGGATGGTTCCTCATTTCTGTCATCGATACGCGCGAACCGGCATCAAACCGGCAGCCGGTCTTTCCTGTCGCTAATTCAGATAGACATCTCGGAACAGAAGCAGATGCAAACGGAAGCCGCGGCTCTTCAAGGCAAGCTGCTGCAGTCGCAGAAACTGGAAAGCTTGGGAGTACTGGCAGGGGGCGTCGCACATGATTTCAATAATCTTCTAACGGGCATTCTGGGAAATGCCAGTCTTGCCCTTGATTCCATGACTGATTTGGATCCGGCGCAGGCGCAGATTCAGCAGGTGATAAAGGCGGGCGAACGGGCTGCCCAGTTAACCAGACAAATGCTGGCTTACTCCGGGAAAGGACGCTTCATTGTGGAACCGATGGATCTTTCGGCGCTAGCGGAAGATACGCGTGAATTGGTGCGCCTTTCCGTGCCGAAGTCCGTACAACTCCGCTTCAATCTTCAGCGCCCGCTGCCGCTGGTGGAAGCGGATTTGGCACAACTACAGCAACTGCTGATGAACCTGGTAATCAACGCGGCGGAAGCGATCGGGGACGAGCCAGGGACGGTTCAAGTCACGACCGGTGCGCAGAATCTTGAGGCGGGCAATCTGGCGGCGGACTTTGCCGGTGATGATCTTAAGCCGGGGTCGTACGTGTTCGTGCAAGTACAGGATACGGGTTGCGGGATGACGGAGGAAATCAAACGGCAGATCTTCGATCCTTTTTTCACCACGAAGTTTACGGGCCGTGGATTGGGCTTGGCCGCGGCACTTGGAATTGTGAGAGGCCATGGCGGAACCATCAAAGTGTATAGCGTGCCGAAAATGGGCAGCACGTTTAAAGTTCTTCTCCCTGTTTCTAAAGACCAGATAGCCGTGTTTCCTTCGGTAAAGCAGAGTCGTTCCTTCAAAGGAATTGGTACCGTGCTGGTGGTGGACGATGAGGAAGTGGTTCGCACGACCACGAAAAGTACGCTGGTGCACTTTGGCTATCGGGTAGAGGTCGCCGAAAACGGGCACCGCGGCGTAGAGCGGTTTTCACAATCGCCCGATCTGTTTACAATGGTGCTGCTGGATCTGACGATGCCCATCATGGGTGGCGAAGAGGCTTTGCGGCAGATCCACAGTATTCGGCCGGACGTGCCGGTGGTGCTGACGAGCGGTTTCAGCGAATCTGAAGCAGTGCGCCGGTTTGCGGGTAAGCGCCTGGCCGGTTTTCTGCAAAAGCCTTTTACCGCGCAGCAATTGGCCCGCACTGTGAGAGCGGCGTCAGGTCAGCAAGAAGAGCAGGAGGGCAACGCTGCTTGAGCAGACGTGATCCGTTCACAGACAGGGTCATCTTTTATCTAAGGCGCCGCGCTGCCGGTATGAAAAGGAGCGGTAAAGGCTGGTCCGTCAGCGATGCCCGTACCAAACTGTATAAAGCTTCGGGTGATCCGCCGGAATCACACGCCCGGCGTGCGGCACCACCACAATCTTCGCGTTCGGCAAATTTCTGCATATGATACGTCTGCTCCCGAGGGACGTAATTGCATTCCCCCGTCAGGACCAGAACCGGGGTGTGGTTGCGCCGCCGCCTTCCTTTGCCGCCCGCGCATAAAGCCCCGTGGTACGCGTCATCTATCACCTCCGTCCGGCCGCGCCTCGCCGCGATAGCGTAGCGTAAGATCAAACGCGTGTTCAACCCGGGCTACGCCTATACAGCGATTATCAGCAGCAAATACCATGGGCAAAACCTGCTTGCCCACTTGGCAAGCCTATACAAACACTCAACAGTACAAGCCTGGCAACAAAGACTGCACAACGGCGAAGTTACTCTCGACGGCATCACCGCCACGGGGAGCGAATCGATTACTCTAGGCCAACGCCTTGTCTGGAACCGTCCACCCTGGATAGAACCAGACTCTCCTCAACACTTCGAAGTGCTGTTCGAAGACT
The DNA here is from genome assembly GCA_963795835.1 of Bryobacterales bacterium. Taxonomy (GTDB): domain Bacteria; phylum Acidobacteriota; class Terriglobia; order Bryobacterales; family Bryobacteraceae; genus JALYXI01. The sequence continues at coordinate 462,732 of CAWCJC010000009.1, forward strand.
CTCATTTGTTGGCGGTCAACAAACCAAGCGGGCTCCCCACCCTCCCCGGCGGCGGCTTCATGGAAAACACCCTCCTGCGCTTGGTCCAAAAGCAAACCCCCAATGCAAACCCCGTCCATCGATTGGGCCGAGCCACCACCGGAATTGTCCTCTTCGCAAAAACGACGCAGGCCGCCTCGAAGCTATTCGCAAAATGGAACACACCGGCCGTTCAAAAGATTTACCGGGCGTTAGCTCAAAATACGGCGCAGCAAGATGCCTATGAAATTCTCACCCCCATCGGCCTGGTACCGCACCCGCTTATCGGTTCGGTATGGGCCGCCAGCCCAAATGGGAAACGGTCAAAGTCCTTAGCAAAGGTAATCTCACGCACTACCTGCACCACGATCTTTGAAGTCAGTTTGCATTCGGGCCGGCCGCATCAAATCAGAATCCATCTAGCCTCGATCGGCCATCCCCTGGTTGGCGACCCTTTGTACGGCTTGACCGGCCGTCCTCTGGAGAATCTCCCCGGCCTTCCGGGCGATGGAGGTTATTTTCTGCACGCCCAATCTCTGAAATTCCACCACCCCATCACCGGAGAACCAATCACTCTTGAGGCAGCTTTGCCGCCGGAGTCCCCCTTGCATATTCCGGCGGTCCATTCTGCCACCACCGAAAGCTTGCTTCAGACCCCACGCCTTCGATAAACTGGAGTTCCTTCCCCAAAATGCCTCGCCTGCTGTTCCTGCTTTCCTTCACTCTCGCACTTGCGGCGCAAACGCCAGATTCCGCGTTCTTTGAATCCAAAATCCGCCCCGTCCTCACCACCAAGTGTTATGGTTGCCATGCGTCCACCCTCAAAGCTCCCATGGGCGGGCTCGCGCTCGATACCAAAGCCGGCCTCCTGAAGGGCGGCGATTCCGGTCCCATCCTCACCCCCGGCAAGCCCGATCAAAGCCGCCTCTTGGAAGCTCTCAGCTACTCCGATGCGATTCTCCAGATGCCCCCGACGGGCAAGCTCCCCGACGCTGTCCTGGCGGATTTCCGCCAATGGATCGCTACCGGCGCCTACGACCCCCGAACGGCCCCTGCCTCTACTTCCACCACCGGCTCCGGCCCTCTCAAAGGCATGTCTGTGGCTGACGGCCGCAAATGGTGGGCCTTCCAGCCCGTCGCCGAGGTACCCGTACCCAAGGTGAAAACCTCGCGTTGGGTCAAAACCAAGATCGATGCGTTCCTTCTTCAACAGCTCGAAGCGAAGAAGCTCAAGCCGTCCCCACCCGCCGACCGCCGCACACTTGTCCGCCGGGCTTATGTCGACCTTGTGGGCTACAAGCCCACTTACGAAGAGGTGGAAGCGTTCGCCACTGATCCCTCCCCCAAAGCGTACGAACAGCTTATCGATCGCCTCCAGAATTCTCCCCAATATGGCGAAAGGTGGGGCCGCCATTGGATGGACGTGGCCCGTTTCGGTGAAGACAACCCCACGTTTGAGGCCACCAACCCCGCCTACCCCTACGCCTGGCGCTACCGTGACTGGATCATTGAAGCCGTAAACAAAGATGTGCCTTATGACCGCTTCGTGAAGCTGCAGCTCGCGGCGGACCTCATGCCCAACGTTCCCCGCGAAGACCTCCGCGCCTTGGGCTATCTTGGTGCTGCTCCGATCTATCACAAAGACCAGCGCCTCTCCGCGGACGTGATTGGCGGGTTCGCTACCGACGATTGGGATGAACGCGTCGACGCCGTCTCCCGCGGCATCATGGCCATGACCGTTGCCTGCGCCCGCTGCCACGATCACAAGTTCGATCCGATCCCTACCAAGGATTATTACGGCCTGGTCGGTGTCTTCGCCTCCACCATGCGCTCGGAGCGCCCCCTGTTCGATGTCGATCCCGCGGTTGAGCAGCGCTATCTGTTCGTCCGGAATCGCCTCTTCGACCTCAAATACTCGGCCGACCTTCTCACCAACGAAGCCTCTACTGTTGTTGGATCCGAAGCGCGCGTAGCCAAGTGGAAAGCCGAAATCGAAAACCTGAAGTCCGAAATGCTGGCGCTTCAGGAACGCTATCCCAAACTGGTCGCGAACGTCGAAAAATACTGGAACTTCGCGCCCCGCAAACAGGGCGATGGTGCCCAAGGCCGCCGCCGGAACCTCACCTCGACAGAACCCTTCATCAATGCCGTTTACGACGCCGCCCAATACATCGACGGCAGCGATCCCCAATACACTTTCATCAATCTCAAACCAGGCGAAGCCCGCGACTTTCCCGTCCTCCTGCACGGCAACGTGGCCACTCCGGGCCCGGTAGTCCCCCGTCACTTCCTCAGCGTTCTCTCAAAATCCGACAGCACCTTCAAGAACGGTTCGGGCCGCCTGGAACTCGCGGACCACATGTTCACCGATGCCTCCGCACTCACGGCCCGCGTGATGGTGAACCGCGTGTGGGATTGGCACTTCGGCCGCCCCCTTGTCGCCACCCCCAGCGATTTCGGCGTGCAGGGCGAAAAACCTTCGAATCCCACCCTTCTGAACGACCTCGCCGCGCGCTTCATCGCCCATGGCTGGTCTCTGAAATGGCTGAATCGCGAGATTATGCTTTCCTCCGCCTACCAGCAATCGAGCAAGCCCCGCCCCGACGGTCTCAAAGCCGACGTGCTCAATACTCTGGTCTGGCGCATGAACCCCCGCCGTCTCGATGTGGAAAGCTATCGCGACACCCTCCTCCGCTCTGCTGGACGCCTTGACACCAAGATGTACGGTCCCTCCGAGGAGGTCGACGCTGCAACCAATCTCCGCCGCACCGTCTACGCGCGCATCAGCCGCAGCCGATTAAGCGCCCTGCTCAAGTACTACGACTTTCCCGACCCTATGCAAACCAGCGGCGGCCGCGATCTCACCACCACCGCGCTGCAGCAGTTCTTCGTCATGAACAGCAGCTTTATGCACGAAGAAGCAGAGGCCCTCACCAAGCTCGTCGAATCCGAGCCGACCGACACCGCAAAGATCACCAGGCTGTACCGCCAGGTGCTCTCCCGCGGCCCTAGCCCCAAAGAGCTCGATCTCGCACTCAGTTATCTTGCCGGGGGCACAATCGGCCAGTATGCGCAAATCCTGCTATCCACCAACGAGGAGATTTTCTGGTTATGATCCACAGACCGTCCCGCCGCGAAATTCTTCAGACCGTCTTCGGCGGTCTTGGCTCAGTCGGCCTCAGCGCCATGTTGGGCAACAAAGCCCAAGCTGCCTCCCTCGGCCGTTATGCCGGCGCTCACACGGGTGGCAAAGCCAAACACGTAATCAGCCTCTTTCTCTCCGGTGGCCCCTCCCAGGTCGACATGTTCGACCCCAAACCTCTTCTCACGAAGTTCGAAGGCCAGCGCCCCGGCTCCACTGATCTCCGCACCGAACGCCAGACCGGCGGTTTGATGCCTTCGCCCTTCGCCTTCAAGAAGTACGGCCAAAGTGGCATTGAAGTCAGCGAAGTTGTTTCGAAAACCGGAGCCGTGATCGATGACATCTGCGTCATTCGCTCCATGTATTCATTCAACCCCACCCATACCCCAAGCCTGAGCCTGTATCACACCGGCACCATCCTCCTCAACCGCCCTTCCATGGGCTCCTGGATCTCCTACGGCTTGGGTACGGAAAACCAGAACCTGCCTTCGTTCGTCGCGCTCGATTCCGGCCAGGGAGCGGCCGGCCTGGGCGGTTCCGCAACCAGAGCCGGATTTCTCCCCGCCGAGCACCAGGGCACTCCCTTCAACGACGCCGAAACAGAGCCTGAGAAGATGATCCCGAACTTGCAGAACAAGTTTCTGGACGCCAAAGCCCAACGCAAGCAGCTCGACGCGCTCCAGGCCCTAAACCAAGGCTTCAGCGACAACTTCGGCCAGGACGATTACCTCGACGGCCGCATCAAGTCGATGGAGTCTGCCTATCGCATGCAGTTCGAAGCGATGGACGCTTTCGATATCCGTAAGGAACCCGAGCACATCCGCAAATCCTATGGCGAAGGCTCATTTGCCAATGGATGTCTGCTGGCGCGGCGCTTAGTCGAACGCGGGGTCCGCTTTGTCCACGTTGGCTCCGGTGGCTGGGACGACCACAAAGACATTCAAAAGAAGTACCAGGAACACTGCCCCTCCATGGATCAGGCGGCCGCTGCCCTGATCACGGACCTGAAGCAAAGAGGTCTGCTGGACGACACAATCGTGGTCTGGGGCGGAGAATTCGGCCGAACCCCGGTAAGCGAAAGCGGCACGGGTCGTGACCACAACCCCTATGGCTTCACCATGTGGGTGGCGGGCGGCGGCTTCAAAGGCGGCTTGGCTTACGGAGCCACCGACGATTTCGGTTTCAAAGCGGTTGAAAACCGCGTCTCCATCCACGACCTCCACGCCACCATGCTCCACGCCATGGGTCTGGACCACACGAAGCTCACGTACCGCTATGCCGGGCGCGATTTCCGACTGACCGACGTCTATGGCGAAGTAGTGAAAGACATCCTGGCCTAAGCTGCCCCGCTAGCATATACTTGCTGGTAATCTCGCAGCACAAAGGCCCGCCATGTACCGCGCCCTCATTCTGACGGCTCTCTCGCTCTCGCCTCTTCTTTCCCAAACCGCTTCCATTACAGGCCGCATCACCGACCCTGCAGGATCCACAGTTCCCGGAGTCAAAGTAACCGCCAAAGCTCAAGGGACTGGTGTATCCACCGTGGCCCAGTCCGCTACCGACGGCTACTACAACCTGCCCGCGCTCCAGCCCGGTGCCTACACACTGCTAGTCGAAAAGAGCGGCTTCTCCCCTATTCAGGAAGAAAACCTAAGACTCGAAGTGCAACAGACCGCCCGCCTGGATTTCACGTTGAAAGTGGGTGCAGTAGCCGAAACCATCGACGTCTCTGCCCAAACGCCCATTCTCGAGAGCGAAAACGCCACGCTCGGCCAGGTCATCGAATCCCGCCAGGTTACGGAACTCCCGCTCTTGGGCCGCAATCCCTACGCGCTCGCCATTCTGGTCCCCGGCGTCCGCCCGGCCATCGGAGTCAACAACCTCCCGGTGGACCAAATCAGTACCGTTGCTTTCGCCATCAACGGCCAGCGCTCCTCCGCCAATGAGTTCCTTCTCGATGGAGCCCCCAACAGCGCCCCCGCCCAGAATCAGCCGGTCATCAATGCCACACCCGATCTGGTCCAGGAGTTCAAGGTCGAAACCAGCAACTACAGCGCGCAATACGGACGCGCCGCGGGCGGGGTCTTCAACGTCATCACCCGGTCCGGCACGAACCAATTCCACGGGGCTCTTTACGAATTCTTCCGTAATAACGTTTTGAACGCGAATGACTTCTTTGCGAACCGCGGCGGCCTCCCCATCTCCCCGTTTCGCTACAACCAATTCGGCGGAACCTTGGGGGGTCCGGTTTGGATTCCCAAGATCTACAACGGCCGCAATAAGACCTTCTTCTTCGTCAGCGTCGAAAGCGTCCGCTTTATTCAAGGTGTCACGTTCAGCGGCTCCGTGCCCACCCCGCAGCAACTCTCGGGCGACTTCTCCAACACGCGCAACGCCGCCGGCCAGTTAATCACAATCTACGATCCAGCCACCACAGTTCCGAACGGCGCCTCCTTCATCCGAACCGCCTTCCCCGGCAATATCATCCCCGCGTCGCGAATCGACCCTGTTGCGAAAAACATCGCCGCCTATATTCCCGCGCCCACCAGCGCGGGCGTCCAGTACACCGGTACCGGCAACTTCGTGCGTAACGATTCCAATCGCATCAACAAAGATGCTGTCAGCTACAAGGTGGATCACTACTTCTCCGAGAAGAACCGCTTCTTCGCGCGCTACTCCGCCGACGATACGCCGTTCCTTCGCGCCGGCGTTTATGGCTCCAGTCCTGCCTCTCCCTCCGCCGGGCCCCAAACCTTCGGCCGCCGCAATTCCGTTGTCGAAGACGACCACACCTTTACCCCCAGCGTTCTGATGACTCTCCGGTATTCCTTCACGCGACTCTCGAATGCGCGCTCCCCCTTCAGCTCTGGCTTCGACATCACTAAGCTGGGTTTTCCTGCCAGTCTTGCCCCACAGTTACGACCGGCATCGTTTCCCAGCATTACGATTAACGGTTATGGCGTCACCAGTTCTGTGTCGAACGTCATTACGGGAGGGCTGCTGGGGGCCACGGACAACCTTCTGCTCGGCGACAGCACGCATGCGTTGCAGGGAAACGTCACCAAAATAGCCGGCCCTCATCGAATTACGGCGGGCGGCGAGTTCCGCGTTATCCAAAACAACACGTTGCAAACCGGTGCCGCTTCCCCAGGGTTCGCCTTTGCCCCCACCTGGACACAGGGCCCGAACCCTACGGTATCCACAGCCACTGCCGGTAGCGGCGTCGCCAGTTTCTTATTGGGCATTCCCAGCGGTTCCGCCGCGCCCGCGCCTTCGCTCGCGATGCAAACCCGCTACTACGCTGCGTTCCTGCAGGACAACTTCAAACTCACGCCGAAGCTTACCATCGACTACGGTCTGCGCTACGAATACGAGACTCCCCGCACGGAGCGCTACAACCAATTCAGCCAGTTTGACTACAACGCGGTCCCGCCGCTCACAGCTCCCGGACTTAATCTGCATGGCGCCCTCACCTTTATCGGAATCAATGGAACATCGCGCTTCGATTCGAAGCCTGACCGCAACAACTTCGCGCCCCGCCTTGGTATCGCCTATCGCGTCAATGACAAGACCGTGATTCGCACGGGCGGCGGTCTTTTCTACGCCAATAACTGGGGCTCCGGCTCCGGCTCGAATACTTTCGGCTCAACCGGCTTCACCGCCACCACCACCATCGTCACCAGCATCAACGGTGTCAACCCGACAGTCTCTTTAAGCAACCCCTTCCCGAATGGCATCGTTAAACCCACCGGATCCAGCTTGGGATTGGCCACGCAATTAGGTCAGGCCATCAATTTTTATGGGGGCACCGTGACACCTTACGCCGCCCAATGGAATTTCAGCATCCAGCGCCAATTGCCAATCAACGTCCTTCTCGAACTGGGCTACACCGGCAGCCGCGGCCTGAAATTCCAACTCGACAATCAACTGAATACGCTTTCCGACGCGAACCTCGCGCTCGGCTCCACGCTGCGCAACACCGTTGCGAATCCCTTCTTCGGCCAGATTTCAAATGGCATTCTCGCGACGTCGACCATCAGCCAGGCGCAATTGTTACGGCCGTACCCGCAGTTCGATGCTATTAACGCCTTGCAGTCGAATATCGCCAATTCGTCATATCACGCGCTCGAAGTCCGGGTTGAGAAGCGTTACGCAAAGGGTTTTACGGCGCTGGTCTCCTATACCTGGTCAAAGTCGATCGACCTCGGCATCGGACCGTTCTCCGGAGATTCCACGAGCGCCGGAACGATACAGGACTATCACAATCTGCACAATGAATATGCTCCGTCCGCGCTCGACCAGACCCATCGCGTGGTTGCGAACGCTGTCTACGAATTGCCGTTCTACGCTAAGCAGGAAAGCCTGATGGGACGCGTGCTCGGCGGCTGGCAGGTGGGCGCAATTTTGAGCGTGTACAGCGGAAGTCCGCTGGGTATCACGCAGTCAACCAACAACACGTTCTCGCAAGGAGGCGGCCAGCGCCCTAACTGGACCGGCGTCAGCGCCAAGCTGGACAACCCAACCGTTGACCGCTGGTTCGATACCTCTCAATTCACGCTGGTGTCCGCGCCTTACACGTACGGCAACGTAGCCAGAACGCTGGGCGGCCTCAGGGCGGCGGGATTGAGGCAACTGGATGTTACCTTCACGAAGAACACGACAATCCGGGAGCGTCTGAAACTCCAATTCCGTTCGGAGTTCTTTAACCTCACGAACACGCCGCAGTTCGCCCCTCCGGGCACCGCTTTAGGCGCAAATGGTTTCGGCGTAGTCAGCAGCCAGAATAACCAACCCCGCATCATTCAATTCGCCATGAAGCTGACCTTCTGATCAGCCTCACCCCCACCAAACCTCTCCCGGCATCAAATGCGCCTTCGCCACGTCCGGATTCAACTCAATCCCCAACCCGGGCTTATCCTGAACCGTGAAGTAGCCATCTTTCCAGATCGGCCCCTCATGCACTACTAAATCCGGCCACCAATCCACCCATTTCGCCAGCTCATGAATCCGAAACTCCCGCATGCTTGCCGCCGCATGAGCGGAAGCAATGGTCCCCACCGGACTCGCCGGATTATGCGCTGCCGTCCAGATGTAATACAAATCCGCCAAATCCGAAATCCGCTTCGACTCCAGCAATCCGCCCGACTTCGGAATATCGATATGCACACCCGCGCAAGCCTGGCTCTCGATCAGCGTCCGGAACCCCTGCCGCCCATACAGATTCTCGCCCGTGCAAATCGGAATATTCGTCGCGCGAGACACCCGCTTCATCGCGTCCGTATTCTCCGGCGGTACCGGGTCTTCGAGCCACATCGGCTTCAGTGGCTCAAGCTCTTTCGCCAGCCGAATCACATCGTTGGTATCGTACTTCCAATGCGCCTCAATCGCCATGTCCATATCGGGCCCTAACTCCTCCCGGACGGTCCCCATCGCCGAAGTAATCCGCCGGATATCGCGGTTCGTCAAATTGCGCGCAAATGGATCGTGCCCGGGCTCGCGAAACTGCGGATCGGCATCGCGCTGTACGCCGTCGCCCTGAAACTTCAACGCAGTCCAGCCCCACTTCTCCGCCTTTGCTTCATGCACCTGCTCCCGCCACGAGGCCGCTGAATTGACATCGGGAGGTGTCTGCAAAGTCCGATAAAATCGCACCCGATCGCGAAAACGCCCCCCTAACAAATTACAAACCGGTGTCTGCAAAATGCGCCCCGCCAAGTCCCACAGTGCAATCTCAATCCCGCTCGCCGCCGTGACCGTCACCCCGCCGATCGCGCCCGCTCCCGCGCTCTTCATCAGCATCCACGTATAGAGTTTGTCCACGTTCAGCGGGTCTTCCCCGACGATCAACGGCTTCAACTGCCGCAGCACCAGGTCCTTCACGCCCGGTCCCCAATACGCCTCGCCGATCCCGTACAGCCCTGAATCCGTTTCGATTTTGATCAGGTTCCAATCCCAGGTCCCGCGGACAATCATGCACTTCACGTCGGTGATTTTCACCTTCCCGCGCAAAGCCGCCGCCGCCCGCGCCCAAGGCTCCGCAAACAAAGCCGCCCCACCTATTGCCTGCCCAGCTAACTCGAAGAATCGCCGACGATCCATCTGCATGCGAGCATAATATCTCAAAGATGCCCCTCACCCGCCGCGAACTCATCGCCTGCATGCTCGCCCGCCCCAGCGGCAAACTCAAGATCACCGCCGTCGAACTCACCCAAATCACCGGCCACCGCACCGCCGAACAGGGCATCAACGCCCAATACCAGGTCAACCCACTTTACGTCTACGACGATTACCGCCCTCCTGTCTACACCGACAAACCCGCCCAGACCAAGTCGGTCCCCCTCACCCAGATCTATCTAAAAATCCGCACCGACGCCGGTCTCGACGGCCTCTACGGACCGATCGACCGCGAAGCCGCCATCGCCGTCCAGGAACAACTCCGCCCCTTCCTCATCGGCAAAGATCCGCTTGCCGGCGAAGCCCTTTGGGACCAGATGTACCGCTCGAACCGCCACTCCCGCGCCGGCACCTTCCTCATGGCGATCAGCGCGGTGGACAATGCCCTCTGGGATCTTCGCGGCCGCTACTACGAAACGCCCGTCTATCGCCTGCTCGGCGGCCCCACCCGCGCCAACGTCGAAGTCTACGGCAGCTGTCTCGGCTATTCCCTCGAACCGGCTAAAGTCCGCGAACGCTCGCTCGCCCTCAAAGCCGAAGGCTTCCGTGCGCAGAAATGGTTCCTCGCTTACGGCCCCGGCTCCGGCCCCGAAGGCATGCGCAAGAACGTCGAACTGGTCCGCATCCTCCGCGAGACCTTGGGCGATTCCACCGACCTCATGTTCGACGCCTTCAGCGGCTGGGACCAGGCCTACGCTCTCGCCTGGGCCAAGCAAGTGGAACAGTACCGGCCCCGCTGGATCGAAGAAGCCGCGCACCCCGAAAAGATGGAATCCTTCGCCGCGCTCCACCGTGGCACGTCCGTCCCCGTTGCTTCAGGCGAGCACTTCTATGGGCGCTGGGAAGTCGAACGCTACCTGCAATCGAACGCCGTCACCGTCGTCCAGGCCGACCCCGAATGGTGCGGCGGCCTCTCCGAACTCCTCAAGATCTGCACCCTTGCCTCAACTTACGACGCGCAAGTCTTCCCGCACGGCCACAGCATCCACGCCGCGCTGCACGCCATCGCCAGCCAGTCCCCCATGACGTGCCCCATGGCCGAGTACCTGATCCTGAAGATGCAGAGCTATTACCACTTCGAGCGCAACCCGCCACTCCCGAAGAACGCCCGCATCGCGCTCCCCGATTCGCCCGGCTTCGGCATCGAACTCGACCCCGCTAAAATCGAGCGCCAATCCCCGCTAACTCTTTAGGTCTCGCACCATCCGCGCCGAAGCCCAATACGCGATCGCCTGAATCGTCAACGAGGGGTTGAACCCGCCGTTATTCACGTGAACGCTCCCGTCCACCACGTACAAATTGTCCACGTCATGCACGCGGCAATGCGCGTCCACCACGCTCGTCTTTGGATCTTTCCCCATCCGGCAAGTCCCCGCCTGATGCTGCCCACCGCTCACCTCCTGCCGCCAAAGCGCCAGGCATGTCGTCGGCAGGGACAACCAAGTCGGTAATCGCGGCAACCACTCGAGCCTCACCCTCGCTGAAAGTGACAAGTGGCCCAGCATAGATCGGCAAAGCTGCCGCCGAGAACAGAAACAGCCGCCGGTCCATATTCATCGCTCCCCCGAAGCTACCGCGCCGAACCCCGCTGACCCCAAGTCGGGGCCGCAGGTTCTTTCATCAGCCGTGTGACCGGATGCTCCTTCAACAACCGCAAAGCTTCCGTCACCGCCCGTTCCAACTGAGGATCATGCCCCGCAATCACATCCTTGGGCCAGTTCTCCACATCCACATCCGGCGCAATCCCGACATTCTCCACGTCCCACTTGCCCTCGCGCGTAAAGAAGCCGCCCCGCGGCGCAATCATGCTTCCCCCGTCCACAAACAGCGGTGTATCGGCCGTATGGACCAGGCCTCCCCACGTCCGCTTGCCTACCAATTCGCCGATCTTGCGGTTCCGGAACATCCAGGGCATTAAATCGCCACCCGATCCCGCCATCTCATTAATGATCATCACCTTCGGCCCCCAAATTCCCGCCGAAGGACTCGTAAACGGCACGCGCTCCCCCGCCACGTTGTTGAAGTACCCGTCGAAATCCCGCTGCAAGATATCGATGATGTAATCCGCCGCCGAACCGCCACCGTTAAACCGCTCATCAATCACCGCGCCCTGTTTGTCTTGCTGCGCAAAGTAATAGCGGTTGAAGCTTGTATACCCCGGCTGCCCCGTGTTCGGCAGATGCACATAGGCCAGCTTGCCGCCTGAAAGCTTGTCCACCAGCCGTCGGTTGTCCTCCACCCACGCCCGGGACCGCAGCGCCGTCTCATTCGGAACCGGCACCACCGTCACTGTTCGCGCGCCCTCCATCGAAGGCCGCGTGTTCAACGTCAACACTGTCTGCCGATTCGCCGTCCCATCCAGCAGCCGATAAATGTTGTCGGGGGCCTTCAGCTCCACTCCATTCACTGCCACAACGTAATCGCCGACCGACACATCCACGCCGGGTGCCGAAAGCGGTGCTTTCAAATCCGGATTCCAATTCTCCGTGTCATAAATCCGCGTGATCTTATACCGCCCGCTCTCGACCGAGAAATCCGCCCCCAGCAATCCCGCCGGACTGGTAACAGTCGCGCCAGGAATGTCTCCGCCCCGCACGTAAGAATGCCCGATCGAAATCTCCGAGCCCATCATGTCGAGCAAATAATTCAAGTCCGCGCGATGATTCACACTCGGCAGCATCTGCCCATACATCTCTTTCATCGCCGGCCAGTTTGCGCCGTGCATGTTTTTCACGTAGAGATAGTCGCGCTGGTTGCGCCATCCCTCGTCGAAGATCTGCTTAAACTCCTCTTTCGGCTCCAGATACATCTTCAGGGCGAAATTTAACCGGGGTGTTCCTGCTGCCGGAGCCGTTTTCGAGTCTGCATCCACCAGGTACAAGCTCCCGCCCATAGCGGGACCGCGAGCGCCCGCCACAACGCTCCCGGACTTGTAAACCAGCTTGCGCCCATCCGCGCTCACCGCATAATTCGTTACGCCCGAAGCGAACACCATCTCTTTCCGATCGCTCAACCGATACCGATGCAGAGTCGAACCACCCCCGCCCGGCACCTCCGGGTCCGCCGCGCTCCTCCCTGCTTCCAGATAGAACACCGTCCCCGGCGCACCCGCGCGCAACTCCGAATACTGCCGGTTCGGCACACCCGGTATTGCCAGAATTCGTTTCCCCAAGCCGTCGAAATCGATCCCGCTCACCACCGCTGCCCGGGTCGCACGCTCCCCGTCCGGCTTCGCCGCCACAATCCCCTTGTCTTCATCGCTTTCCGGCAGCAGCGGACTCGCTTCGCCCTTCTGCAACACCGCGACATATAACTCGAAGTTCTCGTTGTGGTCGTACGAGGTCATGTCCAGCCACTGGCTCTTCAGCCCCAGATCCGTCGACGCCAGGAACCACAGGTACTTCCCGCTCGCATCCCAAGCAGGCCAAACCGCGTCCGCCAATCCGTCCGTCACCTGGGTCGTCTTGCCTGTCGCTACGTCCGCAATGAAGATCGCGTGGTACAACGATTGCAGCCGGCTCGCATAAGCCACATACTTCGAATCTGGACTCCATACCGGGTTCAGCGTACGCTGTGGGACCATCCACGGATCGTTCCCGATATTCATCGCTTTACCCGTTGCCGCGTCGATCACCCACACCTTTAAATCCGTATCCGTGCACACCAGCTTCTTCGAATCGGGCGACCACGAAGGCGTGTAGTAGTGTTTCGGAGACGCAAACTTGATCTCGCGCGGCGGCTTCATTCCGTCCGCTTCCGCGATCATCAGGCTGTACTCACCCGATTTGTCGCTGAAATACGAAATGAACTTCCCGTCGGGCGACCATGCCGGATCACGCTCCGCCGAGCCACTCGAGTTCGTCAGGTTGCGCACGTCCCCCTTCTCCGCCGGAATCGTAAAGATCTCCCCGCGCGCCTCCACCAGTACGCGCTTACCGGTAGGGGAAAGTGCCAAACTGCTCATCCTCGCAGTCACGTCTTCCCAACGCGGCATCATCCAGGGAAAGTCGCCGGTTGCCGTAATCGGAATCACGCGCGTCTTGCCCGTCTTCGGCTCTAGCTCATGCACGAACCCGGCCTGTTCGAACACCACGACGCCTCCGCCCGAATCGAGCGTCTTCACGTCATAATCCGTAAACTTCGTCACCTGCGCCAGCTTCTTCGAACGCGTGTCGAACGCCCAGATGTTGGCGACCTTGTCCCGATCCGAAATGAAGTAGACCGTATCGCCCACCCAAACCGGATCCATGTCTTTCGAATCCGTCCACGGCGGCGACACCAGGTCGAATGTCTTCATGTCTACAATCCAGATCGGCCGGTTCTGACCACCCCGGTAGTTGCGCCGCTCCTCATCCCAACTGCTATTCATGCGGTAGGCCATGCGCTTGCCATCGGGCGAGAGCTTCCCTTGGTACCCCCGGGGCAGCGCCAGCGGCTCTTCTACGCCACCCTGCGCGGGAACTTGCCAGAACCGAGCCGTCGCTGTTGGCGAAGCCGATGCGCGCGTAGACGTGAAAACAATGTTTTGTCCATCGGGCGTCCACCCCTGCACTGTGTCCGGCGAAGGATGCCAGGTCAGCCGCTTCGGTTCTCCGCCTGCGGCCGGCACCACATAGACGTCCATGTTCCCGCCGACTTCGCTGCTGAATGCCACCCACTGCCCGTCGGGCGAAAGATGTGGACTCCCGGTTTGCCCCTGGAAGCTGGTCAGCCGCTTTGCTTGACCGCCCGCGCGCTCAACAATCCAGATGTTATTCGCGTACGCAAACGCAATCTGAGAGGAACTGACAGTCGGATTACGTAGCATCCGCGTAGCAGAAGGGGCACTCCCGACAGTAGCCGCGGCGAAGACAGAGGGAAGGGAACACAGCAGCAGGAACAGACCAGTACGCATTTGGCACAAGTGTACAACCTAGAGAACGCGCTGGCCTGTCACCCGCGTGTCGTACCCGCCAAGGCGCTCCAATTCCTTCCGAAATCCCGACCCACTTAACGCGTCCAACAACTTCTGAATTCCAGCCGAATTCAAGTGCCTTCTCAACATCACCAGGTCGTACCGTTCGCTCGCCAGTGGAATAAAGTGCAACCGGAAAGCCTGAGCCGCCGCCCGTGGGGCCACGCAGCAATCCGCCGCGCCGGAGTGCACATGCCACGCCGCGGCCAGGTGTCCTGCCGCTAAAGTCTGGTAACCGTTTACGGCCTGCGCATCCATTCCGTAAAGCGCCAACTGCGAATCGAGCAGCACGCGGCTGCCCGAGCCCTTTTCCCGATTCACCATTCTGACATCTTTACGCGACAAATCTCCCGCATCGTGAATCCCCTTCGGATTCTTTCTCGCCGTCACCATCCCCACTTCCCAAATCGCGAAACTCACCACCGCCACCGTCTTCTCCTCGAATTGCTGCCCGACTTCGTCTTTCAGATGCGTCCCCGCCAGATGAACCCGCCCCGCCTTCAACAGCCCCAGTGCCTGTGAACTGTTCCGCTGCTCAGCGACCAACCGGAGCCCTGCCTTTTCCATTTTTCGAATTAGCAGCGGAACGGCGGGGTCGCACCCAGCTATCACAAGCTCGCCCTCGTCCAAATTAGCCGCCCCGAACAACTCCTCCACCGAAGCCCCCAACTCCCGGGCCAACAGCAGCGCTACAGACGTATTCGGAACAAAGCTTCCGCTCTCAATCGCATAGATGGTCTGCCGGCTCACCCCCGCCGCATCCGCCAGCGCCACCGCCGATATTCCGCGTTCCCGCCGTAATTCTCCCAGCCTGTTCATGGGTCTGTCTTGTATACATTACATTATTAGAGTGCGTGTTGCTGCTGTCTTACTCGTTTCAGCTCTATCTTGCTCCGGACAAGCCGGCAAAGCTGAACTTTTTGGTTCCATCCAGGATCCTTCCGGCCTCAGTATAGCCACGGCCAAAGTCACCGGCGAAGAACTTGCCACTGGCGCCAGCATCACGGCTACCTCCGACGATCGCGGCGAATACCACCTGCTCGGTCTGGCCGCGGGCCAGTACGCGCTTTCGATTGAGAAGCCTGGCTTTCGCCCTTACCGCCAAACCGGCATTACGCTCCGCATCGGCGACCAGACCCGCCTTGATGTAAAGCTCGGACTCGGCCAGAATTTGCAAGCCGTCAGCGTCAATGCGGAAGCCACGCTGCTTGAAACCGCAACAGGCTCCGTCAGCTATCATGTCAGCCAGACCGAAGTCGAACGCCTTCCGCTCGATGGCCGTAACTTCATTCCGCTCATCGCCTTGGCCCCGGGTGTCGCGCTCCCCGGCGGCGGATCGTTGCTTCCGCGCATCAATGGCAGCCGCCCGCGCACGAACGAATACCTCTATGACGGAATTAGCGTTTTGCAGCCCGAACCCGGCCAGGTGGTCTTCTATCCTGTCATTGACGCCATCGACGAGTTCCGCCTCAACATCAACGCCTACTCCCCGGAATACGGTCGCTCCAACGGAGGCACAGTCATCGTCAACACTAAGGCAGGCGGCAATCAGCTCCACGGCACCCTCTTCGAGTTCTTCCGCAACGAAGACTTGAATGCCCGCAATTACTTCGCCCCTGCGGGCCCCAAGCCCGAGTTCCGCCGGAATCAGTACGGAGTCACCATCGGCGGCCCCATTCGCCTTAATAAGACCTTCTTTTTCGCCGATTGGCAAGGCACCCGCCTCCGCACCGGCATCACGCGCCAAAGCGTCGTTCCCACGCTTGCCCAGCGCGGCGCCACGCAAATCGATCCCGCCGTCCTCCCGATCCTGAACCGATACCCGCTGCCAAACAGAACGGGCGCGAACAACTATACGCGCACCGCCGTCGAGCCTGATTCCCAAGATCAGTTCGATGGCCGCCTGGACCAGGTTTTCAACGCCAAACACCGCGCCTTCGTGCGCTATTCCTATTTGCGCGACAACGACACCCCCGTCGCGTTCCTCCCGGACGGCAGCGGCAACATCACTTCCGGGCTCACCGGTCACGCTCTCACGCGTGCCGACAGCATCGCCTCCGAATATGACTTCGCCATTTCCCCGAACCTCCTGAACCAGGCCCGCTTCGGCTACACGCGCCGGAACGTAAACCAGACTACGCTCGCAACCGGCCCCACCTACACCATTACCGGCCTGCAACAAATCGGGCCCACCGCCTCAGCCGGATCTCTTGCCACCACTTCCGTTACTGAATATCTCGACACAATCTCCCTGGTACACGGCCACCACACCTTTAAGTTCGGCACCGATATTCGCCGTGAAGCGTTGGACATTGTCAATCCCGCCAACCCCGCCGGAACTTATGCCTTCCAGAGCTTTAACAGTTTCCTCTTAGGCCAGGTCAACTCGTACAGCATCGACCTTCAGCCGCGCGCGCTTCAGCCCCGAGCGCACATCGCCGAGTTCTTCGCCGGGGACGATTACAAGGTCTCGCCCCGCCTTACGCTGAACTTGGGCACCCGCTATACCCTGAATTTCCCCTCTACCGAAGCCCATAACCAGACCGCAATCTTTAACCTGAGAACTGAAGTCCTCGACTTCCCCCACACCGGCCGCGAACTCTCGCTCACCGATTTCGGCCCCCGTGCCGGCCTCGCCTATCGCGTCAACGATTCGCTGGTCATCCGCTCAGGCTACGGACTTGTCGTTTTCGAGCAGACCGGCATTACCAGTCCCTTCACGCTCCCGCAATTCCCCTTCGTTCAGACCCTGATCCAACAATCGCCGGACAACATTGCCCCCGCCTTCCTTCTCGCAAATGGACCCAGCGTCCAACCCACCGCGCCCAACCCGAACTCAGGCCTGGGCCAGGGCGTCTTTGGCACGGACCGCAAAGTCGGCTCCGGCTACTCGCAGCAATGGAACTTCACCATCCAGAAGACCTTCCGCAACGATTTCAACCTCGAACTCGGCTATCTTGGCTCGAAGAACACGCATCTCGGTCTCCCCGAATCGAATCTCAACCAGCTGCCTGCTGCCGATCTTGCGCTCGGCGCCGCACTCACGGGAACGGTACAGCAGAGCCTGCGTCCTTATCCCCGTTTCACCAACGTGGTTCTCTTTCGAGATAACGTCGGCGATTCCGAATATGAAGCCGTGCAAGCCAAACTGGAAAAGCGTCTGTCGCGCGGGTTGACGTTCACCTTCGCCTATACGTTCTCAAAGCTGATCGACGACGCCTCTACGTACTTCTCGCAGACCATCTTCACCGGCCCTACGCTCACCACAATCGGTGCCGCCGACGCGAACAACCGCAAGCTCGAACGCGACGTTTCGAGCGGCGACATCCCCAGAGTGTTCTCCGCCGGATGGGTTTACCAGGTCCCTAAATGGTGGAGAATCTCAGGCTGGGAGATCGCAGGCCTGGTTCGCATCCAGTCCGGAGACGCCGTCCCCGTCACGCAAGCCCTGAACAATCTGTCCGCTTTTGGATACGCCGTCCAACGTCCTAACCGCATTGCAAATCCAAACGACTACGCAACACGCAGCGCCTCCCAGTGGTTCAACAAGAGTGCCTTTACGGCAGTCGGAAGATACACAATCGGCAACAGCAGCCGCAACCCCGTGCGCGGACCCGGCCTGCAGAACGCAGACGTCATGATCGGCAAGACGTTCCGCGTCACGGAACGCTTAGGCCTTGAGTTCCGAGCCGAAGCTTTCAACGTCAGCAACACACCGCCCTTAAACGATCCGAACGGCAGCTTCGGCAGCGCCGCTTTCGGGACCATTTCCAGTGCCGGCAATCCAAGAGACTTTGAATTTGCGGCTAAGTTCCGCTTTTAAGAAACTTGCCAATCGTTTCGTTTAAGAACTTCGCATCTGCTGGATTGCTGGCCGCCCCCGCTGTATGCCCCCACAGCGAAGGAATCGGCCGCAGCGTCACGCCCGGAATGAACGCCGCTTCATATCGCGCGTCGCTCACCGGAAAGTACAAGTCCGTCTCGGACGGCATATACAAGAATCGGTGTTTTGATCGATTTCAGAGCGCGTTCCACATCGCCTCCGAACCCCGGAGTGGTCCCCACGTCGTGCTTCTCCCAAGTCCGGCATTGCAGAATGTAATTGTTCGCATCGCCTGTCAGAAATCCCTTGCGCCGGCTCTCCATCACCTGCTCGAATGTGGCGTCAGGACGCCCTGCGCGCCAAAGTTCCTTGCGCCACCACTCCTGCGAATAGAGCCACCCGGCCCACACCATCCCGAACGCCTCTAGCCCCTTCACCGGAGGGGAGGTGTAGTCGCCCCCAGCGAAGGCCGGGTCCAGCGTCAACGCCGCAATCTGCCCTTCCAGCCGAACCACGCCGTGCGGGTAACACTTTGCCGTCCCCGATGTCGCCACAATCCGGTCCGCGAACTCCGGATAGGTCACAGCCCACTGGAACGCCTGCTCCGCGCCCATCGAAAACCCCACCAGCGCCCGCAGGTGCGTCACCTTCAGCTCCTGGGTCAGCAACCGGTGCACCGCCTCCACGTTGTCCCGAATCGTCGTCACCGGAAACCGCGGCCCATGCAAAGGCTCAGCGGTGTTGCTGGGCGAAGAAGACCGCCCGTTTCCAAACAGCTCGGTCGAAACAAGGAACAGCTTCGAAGGGTCCAGCGCCTTGTCTGCGCCGATCAGCCACTCATACCCGTGATAATTCGCCATGTAATGCGAAGGCAGCAGCACAGCGTTGTCGCGCGCCGCGTTCAGCTTGCCGTAAGTGCCATACACCACCACGGCATCCGGAATCACCGTGCCGCTTTCTGTCTTAAAGTTTGCCAAGTGATACTCGTGCTGCTCGGAAACCGGGCGCGCCGTTTGCGCCCCTAAACTCACAACCACGAAGAGAAGCGTTAGCACTCGCATTCGTCCAACTCTACAGGTAACCGTGATAAGCTACAAACTGCCCCGAACAGAAGGGGACTTTTAAGTCATGAGAATAGGCCTAAACCTGTTCGACGCGTCACCGGGCCAGGGACTGCCAAGTTTCCTGGCCCGTTTTACTTTCATGAATCCGGAAAAGCAATTCCTCTGCTCCCACCTCATCACCATCCAGGAACATAACCGCCAATCCATCGTCAACCTGGAACGTATCTGGTCAGGCGGCGCCACTGTGAATGCGGAGGAATCGATCGAACCCGGAACTGAACTGCACCTCCCGGATCTCGACGCCACGGCGCGCGTGGTATTTACTGAGGTCGACGACGCCGGTCACTATCTTGATCTCGAATTTCTGCCGCCTTACCGCTGGACCATCGAGAAGTTCCATCCTCAACACCTGACCGATCCCGCCGCGCTTTAAAGCTTATGAGTATCGCCACTAAGCTCCTCACGGTAGACGAAGGCCGAGAATGGGCGGCGGCTCACTCCTAAAATCATGCGCTCTCTCCTTTTAGCCGCCACCGTTGCCGGCTTACAAGCTCAAACCGTAGACTTCGCGCGCGATGTCCAGCCTATCTTCGCCAAGTCTTGCGAAAGCTGTCATGGTGCCAAGCTCCAAAGCGGCGGCCTTCGCCTCGATACTGATCCTGGCTCCTCCGCCAAAGCCGTCATCTATACGCGCGTCACCGGCAGCGACGGCCAACCCCGCATGCCCATGGGCGGCAAGCCTCTCCCGCCTGAGCAACTCGCCACCCTCAAGCTCTGGTCCGAACAAGCCACCGCCGCTCTCGCCCCCGCGCTGACGAAGAAGCACTGGGCCTTCATCCCGCCCGTGCGCCCCGCTCTCCCCGCTGTCCAGAACGCCGCCTGGGTCCGCACCCCCATCGACCGTTTCATCCTCGCCCGCCTCGAACAGGAACGCCTCGAGCCCTCCCCCGAAGCCGCCAAAACCACGCTCCTCCGCCGCCTCTCACTCGACCTCACCGGCCTGCCACCCACCATCGGGGAAACCCGCGCCTACCTCGCCGACACTTCGCCGAACGCCTACGCCAAACAAGTTGATCGCCTTCTCGCAAGTCCTCACTATGGCGAGCGATGGGCCCGCGTCTGGCTCGATGCCGCCCGCTACGCCGATTCCGACGGCTTCGAAAAAGACAAAGCCCGCGAAGCCTGGTTCTATCGCGACTGGGTGATCAACGCACTGAATCGCGACCTCCCGTACAACCAATTCATAACCGAACAAATCGCGGGCGATCTGCTGCCCCACCCAACGCAAGACCAGATCGTCGCCACCGGCTTCCTCCGCAATTCGATGATCAACGAAGAGGGCGGCTCCGACCCCGAACAGTTCCGCATGGAAGCCATGTTCGACCGCATGGAAGCCGTTGGCAAAGGCATCCTCGGCGTCACCATCCAATGCGCCCAGTGCCACAACCACAAGTTCGATCCTTTGAAGCAGGAAGAGTATTACAAGATGTTCGCTTTCCTCAATGACGCCACGGACGCCCGCGCCGCCGTCTACACCCCGCCCGATCAGATGAAGCGCGCGCAAATTCTTCAGCAAACCTCCGACCTCGAACGTGACCTCCAACACCGCTACCCTGACTGGCCGACGCGCATGGCCGAATGGGAGCGCACCGTCGCCCCGCGCCCGACAAAATGGGAAACGCTTAAGTTCACTTACGACGACACATCCGCCGGCGGCGAGAAGTTCGCCACACTGCCCGATGGTTCGCTCATCGGCCGCGGCTTCATCTCCACCGGCCAGAAGCTGAAGCTCACCGCAACGCCTGAACTGAAGCACATCGCCGCCCTTCGTCTTGAATTGATCACCGATCCCGAGCTTCCGTTCGGCGGCCCCGGCCGAAGCCCCCAAGGCATCTGTGCGCTGTCCGAATTCGAAGTCGCGGCGGATGGCAAACCCGTCAAATTCGCGAAAGCTACCGCCGATTTCGGTATGAGCCCCACCCCCATCGACGCCCGTTACAACGACCCTAAAAAGAAGACTGACCCGAAACGTACCGTCGGCCCGATTGATTTTGCCATCGATGGCAAGCCCGATACCGCATGGGGCATCGACAAGGGCCCAGGCCAGCGCAATCAGGCGCACAATGCCGTATTCACCGCCGCCCAACCGTTCGATCTAGCAGCGGGAACCAGCCTCACCATCACGCTTGCGCAGCAACACAGCGCCACCGCCGATTCGCCCTACAACACCAATCTCGGCCGCTTCCGCATCTCCGTCACCGATGACGAATCCGCCGCCGCCGACCCACTCCCCGCCAATGTCCGCGCCGCCCTCGGCAACCCCGCCCAAGTCCAGACCGTATTCCGCTACTGGCGCACTACCGTTCCCGAATGGCAGCCTATCAACGACCAGATCGCGGCGCTCTGGAAGACCCATCCTGAACCCTACTCGCAGTTGGTATTGCAGCCCATGGCCGCGCCTCGCGACACTCATCTGCTCAGCCGAGGCGATTTCCTGCAGCCCGCGCAGGTCGTCAAACCCGGCGTCCCCAGCTTTCTCAATCCACTGCCGAAGGATGCTCCGGCGAACCGCCTCACCTTCGCGAACTGGCTGGTAGCACGCGATTCGCCCACCACCGCGCGCTCTCTCGTCAACCGCATCTGGCAGTCCGATTTCGGCACCGGCCTGGTCAGCACCGCTGAGAACTTCGGCACCCAAGCCGAAACTCCCTCGCACCCCGAACTCCTCGATTGGCTTGCCGTCGAGTTCATGGACAAAGGCTGGAGCCTCAAGCAACTGCAACGCACTATCGTGATGTCCGCCGTCTATCGCCAAGCCTCGCGCGTTACGCCTGAACTGCTCGCCAAAGACCCCGAAAACCGCCTGCTTGCCCGCGGCCCACGCTTCCGCGTGGATGCCGAAGTGGTCCGCGACATCGCGCTCTCCGCCAGCGGCTTGCTCAACGCCAAAATCGGTGGTCCCAGCGTCTTCCCTCCCGCCCCGGCGTTCCTCTTCCTGCCGCCCACCAGTTACAGCCCCAAAAGTTGGGTGGAATCGCAAGGCCCGGACCGCTACCGCCGCGCTCTCTACACCTTCCGCTACCGCTCGCTCCCGTATCCCGTGCTGCAAGCCTTCGACGCCCCCAACGGAGACGTCTCCTGCGTGCGCCGCGACCGCTCCAATACGCCCCTCCAAGCCCTCGCAACGCTGAACGAAACCGTCTTCATGGAAGCGGCCCACGCTCTTGCCGTCAACACCATGGAACACTCCGGGCCCAACGATCAAGCCCGCATCCGCTACGCGTTCGAACGCTGTACAGGCCGCGATCCGGAGCCGAAAGAAACCGCCGTCCTGCTGAAAGTGCTCGCCGGCCAATCCACTGTCGAAGCCTGGACTACCGTTTCCCGCGTACTCCTTAACCTGGACGAAACCATCACAAAGGAATAGCCGCCATGACCCCCACTCAAATCTCCCGCCGATGGTTCTTTGAGCAATGCGGTGTCGGCCTCGGCTCCATTGCTCTGAGCCAGCTGCTGCAAGGCTCTGAGATTGCGGACCCGCTCGCCCCAAAGCAACCCCACTTCCCCCCGAAAGCCAAGCGCGTCATCTTCCTGTTCATGGCCGGCGCCCCCAGCCACCTAGAACTTTTCGACCGCAAGCCGCAACTCGCCAAATTCGATGGTACGCTGCCTCCCGCCGAACTCCTGAAGGGCTACCGGGCCGCCTTCATCAACCCGAACTCGAAGCTCCTCGGCCCCAAGTTCGCTTTTAAGCAATACGGCCGGAACGGCACCGAGCTCTCCGAACTCCTTCCTCACCTGGGCGAGGTGATCGACGACGTTTCCGTTATCAAGTCCATGGTCACGGATGCCTTCAATCACGCTCCCGGCCAGCTTCTGATGAACACCGGCACAATGCAGTTCGGCCGGCCCAGCATGGGCGCGTGGGCGCTTTACGGGCTCGGCTCTGAAACGCGCGACCTCCCCTCTTTCGTTGTCTTCAGTTCCGGCACCAAAGGCCCGAGCGGCGGAAGTTCCTGCTGGGGTAGCGGCTTCCTCCCCACCGTCTACCAAGGCGTTCAATTCCGCAGCGGCGGCGACCCCGTCCTCTATCTCTCAAACCCGCCCGGTGTCGACAAAACCAGCCAGCGCGCCTCGCTCGATGCCATCCGCGAACTCGATGAAGTCCATTTCGCCACCGAAGGCGATCCCGAAATTTCCACCCGCATCAACTCGTTCGAGATGGCGTTCCGGATGCAAGACGTTGCCCCCGAAGTGATGGACATCTCGAAAGAGCCGAAGGAAACACTCGAACTTTACGGAGCCGAACCCGGCAAAGCCTCCTTCGCCAACAACTGTCTCCTAGCCCGCCGCCTGGCTCAGCGAGGAGTTCGTTTCGTACAGCTCTATCACGAAGCCTGGGACCAGCATTCGAACCTCACCAAAGACCTGCGCAAGAACTGCGAGAATACCGACCAGGCCTGCGCCGCGCTCCTCAAAGATCTGAAGCGCACCGGCATGCTCGACGATACGCTCGTGATCTGGGGCGGCGAGTTCGGCCGCACTCCCATGGTGCAAGGCGGAGCCGATGGCAGGGACCACCACCCCAACGCGTTCACCATGTGGATGGCCGGTGGCGGCGTAAAGCGCGGTTTCGTGATGGGCGAAACCGATGAGCTCGGCTTCAACGTCGTCAAAGACAAAGTCCACGTCCACGACCTTCACGCCACCATCCTGCACCTGCTGGGCTTCGATCACACCAAGCTCACGCGCAAGTTTCAAGGCCGCAACTTCCGCCTAACGGATGTTCACGGCGAAGTGGTGCATAGTCTGCTCGCCTGATGCGCAAACTAGCGGGAGGTGCTCGCCGTCTGCGCCATTCTCCATGTGCGGGGGGTCTTTCAATGACGGCCGAGTTCCTGGCCCTTGAGCCGCCGCCCGGCATTTACAATGGGAAAGAATGCTGATTCGGGATCTCTTGGCGAAGGGCAAACCCTCGTTTTCGTTTGAGTTCTTTCCACCGAAGACGGACGAAGCCGCTACGCAACTCGAGCGCACCATCTCCGAATTGAGCGTTTTGGAACCCGCATTCGTCAGCGTCACCTATGGGGCGGGCGGCTCCACGCGTGAGAAAACCATTGAAATCGTATCGCGCATCAAACGTGAAACCGGAATAGAAGCGATGGCGCACCTCACCTGCGTCGGTTCCACGCGCGAGGAACTGCGGGACATCCTCCAGCGTCTTCGTCACAGCGGTGTCGAAAATATTCTTGCCCTGCGCGGTGATCCGCCCAAGGGCGAGTCCGCATTTAAAGCCGTCGAGGGTGGCTTCAGCTACGCCTCCGAGTTGGTAGCCTTCATTCGTGCCGAGTTCGGAACCGCAATCTCCGTCGGCGGCGCCGGCTATCCCGAAACCCACGTGGAGTGCTCGAGCCCGGTTCGCGATCTGGACAACCTGAAGCGCAAAGTGGATGCCGGTCTGGATTTCATCACCACGCAGCTATTTTATGAAAACCGCGTTTACTTCGATTTTGTCGAGCGAGCGCAGGCCGCGGGAATCCGGGTTCCGATCGTCCCCGGCATCATGCCGATCTCAAACGCCGGACAGCCCGCTCGATTCGGCGCCGCGCTCCCCCAAAATGTTGCCGCCGAATTACATCGCCGGCAGGACGATTTGAAAGCCGTCCAGCAATTGGGCGTGGCCCATGCCACGGCGCAGTGCATGGATCTTCTGATGGGCGGCGCCCCCGGGATTCACTTCTATACTCTGAACCGCAGTACCGCTACCGCGGAGATTTATACGGTCTTAAGCAATTTCGGCTTTGCCCGGCGCACCGCGGCCGCTTGATTTGACACTATGGTGTAACGCAAAAGGAGCGTGATCAAAGAAATGTTCTGTCCGAATTGCGGTGCAGCCGCCACCGGTAAGTTTTGCGAAAAGTGTGGAGCGGCCGTCACTTCGGTCGCGCCGGGGTCCGGTGCCAAGCGGTACTGCCCCGATCATGACGTGCGCCCGGCTTACCTGCGAATCTCGCCAGCGCGCTGTGCTACATCATTCCGGTGATTTGCCCGATCATCTTCCTGGTCATCGATCCTTATAAGAGCGACAAAACCATACGCTTTGCGGCACTGCAGTCGTTGTTCCTCACCATTTCTCTGATCGTCATCAATGAGGTAATCGGGATCGCCGTGGGTGGCTCGTATTCGCTGGCGTACAACATGTCCCGGCTCCTAAATCTGGCGGAGTTGGTCCTGATCTGTTACCTGGCGTTCAAAGCATTCCAGAACGAAAAGGTGTTACTGCCCGGTATCGGTCCCATTGCCCAGAAACAGGCCTAAGTGAATCGGCGCGAAGCACTGGCGATTCTGGGTGCGGGTGCGGGCGCGCTCCACGCCGCCTCCCCTGCTGCGCCAGTGCTCTGCCTGTTCTCGAAGATCCTTGCCAAGGTGGACTATACCGAAATTGGAGAGATCGTCAAGCAGTTCGGCTTCGATGGCATTGATCTCACCGTCCGCGCGGGCGGCCATGTCGATCCACGCCTGTCGAGCGTCGATTTGGTTCGTGCCTTCGAAAGCATCGCCGGCGCGGGCTTGGAGTGCCCGATGATCACCACCGCCCTCACCTCGCCCCTCGATCCGGGCGCTCTCCCCGTGATCGCGATCTCCGGAAGAACCCACATCCCGCTCTTCCGAGTAGGCGAGTGGCGCGGCTCGACGCTTACGTTCCGGCGTGATCTCGCGGGACTGGCCGCCATCGGCGCGCGCTACGGCATGGCGATGGCAGTGCACAACTACACCAGTGAGAACTCAGGACAAACGGAATGGAATGTTGCCGACGCTCTGGCGGGCCTGGATCCGCAATGGGCGTTCGCATACTTCGATCCAATTCACCACGGCGAGCGCTGGGAGGCGGCGCTACGGCCTCTTCTGCCGCGATTGAGAGCCGTCGCGCTCAAAGATTTCAAAGCTGATGGATCGCCTTGTCCCATGGGGGAAGGAATCATGGACTGGACCAAACTCTTCTCCATACTCAACCGCGTGAACTTCGGGGGCGTGCTCTCACTCCGCATCGAATACGCGCCCAAAGACGAGCTCGCGGCAATCGCGAAAGATTATGCGTTCATTCGAGCCCGCATCAGTCCCCCGTCGGGTTCCGGGTCCGGTGCCGGATCGGGATCCGGACTTGGGTGAGGACCGGGCATAGGCTCCGGTGACATCGCGTAACCGCGCCGTTGACGAACCATAGCTTGCTCCTCGAGCGGCACTTCGCAATCGCAGCAATCGCTGCAGCTCAGGCACTTGTCGCAAAGATGATTGCGGCAGGTGTCCTTTGTGCAACTCACGCAAATGCGGGTCGACTCTTGTTCACAGATGCTGCAGGAAAACGACATTACCTTTCCAGTTTACTTGCGGCGCGGCGCCTGGGTCAGATTGCCCCGGCAACGTTGCGCTTCTTTGTTCACGATTTCAAACTCTTTCTGTTTCTCTGCCGCTAGATCCATTGCGTACTGCTGAAGCTTCTCACGCGAGGGCGTGGATTCAGCCAGCGTGCCGGCCAGCAGCTCTGCAAGCGCCGGATTCTGATATCGCCGAAGGCCGTCGTTAAGCGAATCTGCAGTGATTTCCAGAGTTTGGATCCGGAAAAGAACACCCAGCACCTCTTGCAGGTGGTCCGGTGTGGCCGCTAGCGATTTGGCGGTCACAGAAAGACCTTCCAGCTGTCTCATGCCGCTTTGCCATTGCGCCACGTAGGTATCGGGTGCGCCCTTCGCCACCCAGTCCTTCACTTTGACCTGCTCCATTATCGGCTGCAAACGGGCGGCGTAGCCGGAGATCGCTTCCAGAGCCTTACCCGCCTCCTGTTCTGTCAATTGCGCGCAGAGCGGGGCGGCGATGAGAAAGAGAAGAGCGCGGCTCACTTTCCCACTGTAGCGCTAGAAGAAGAGGGAGCGACCCAACCACCCATCCTAAAAGCGCAGCAACAACGCAGAGTAGTTCGCCCAAAGAGAACAATGAGATATAAAGAGAGCACAAATGAGTGCAATATCGCTTTCCCGAAGACATCTTCTGTTCGGCGCGATGGGAGCCGGAGCCCTGAATTGTGTCGCCGCGTCCTCGAAGGTGTCGCGAGTTTCAGGGGTGAAGGTGAAACTCGCCCTGAATGCTTACTCGTTCGACCAGGCCCTGCGTGCCGGTTCTATGACGCTTACCGATGTTGTTCACTTCTGCGCGGAACACCGCGTCGACGCGCTCGATGCGACAGGTTATTACTTTCCCGGCTATCCGCAAACGCCGCCCGACGCATTCGTCTATAGTCTCAAGCAGACCGCGTTTCTAAATGGTGTTCAACTGAGCGGAACCGGAGTTCGCAACGATTTCGCGGTGCCTGACGCCGGGGCGCGAAAGCAGGACATCCAGATGGTTAAGAATTGGATTGAAGTAGCAAGCAAATTGGGCGCCCCCGTAATCCGTGTCTTCTCCGGGAAAGCCCGGCCGGAAGCCTACACGTTCGATCAGGCGCTGGCCTGGATGGTCCCCGCCTTTCAGGAGTGCGCGGAGTACGGCAAGCAGCATGGCGTAATCGTCGGGTTGCAACAGCATAATGATTTCCTCCTGACCGCGGCCGAAACCA
The DNA here is from genome assembly GCA_963795835.1 of Bryobacterales bacterium. Classification (GTDB taxonomy): domain Bacteria; phylum Acidobacteriota; class Terriglobia; order Bryobacterales; family Bryobacteraceae; genus JALYXI01. The sequence continues at coordinate 490,518 of CAWCJC010000009.1, forward strand.
TTCGGGTGATCGAAGCCGTTAACTCGCCATGGTTCGGCGACATACTCGACATCGGAAGTCTGCGTCAGGGGGATCCTTATACCGAAATTGAAAAGCTGATCCCCTACGCCGTCTCCTGGCAGGTGAAAGAGAGCGTCTATTTTGGAACGAAGCAAACACCGGTGGACTTGGGACGCCTCCACGAAATCATCACCAGGGTCGGGTACCGGGGCGTGCTTCCGTTCGAAGCGCTCGGCCCGGGCGATCCTCGCGCCAGAGTGTCGTCTTTCCTGGAGCAGATTCGCGCTGCATTTTCGCTCTAGTCATCACGCGGTAGGACAAGAAAGGAGTTCAAATCGTTAGAGCTTTATATTGCAAAGTTCTTTGAAGTGAGTTACCATGTCCTGCATGGCCGGCGTTCGGATGATTCGTGAGAAGGCACTGGAACCCGTGTCTCTGCACGAGAAAGCAATGGATAACCTGAGTTTTATCCGCAGCACCATGGAGAGCTCGAGTTCCTTTACCGCGGTCTCCGGCGTAGGCGGCGTACTGATGGGCGCGACGGCGCTGCTGGCCGCGTTTTCCGCTCATTTCAGCAGGAGCCCGCTTGCCTGGCTCGCCATCTGGAGCGGCGAAGCCTTCCTGGCATTCGCCATTGCGCTTGCGTTCTCTTACCGGAAATCCATCCGGCTGGGAACGGAGTTGCTGTCGCGCCCGTTCCGGAGGTTCGCCTTGGCGATGGCGCCTTCCGTGCTCGTAGGTGCGTTGCTCAGCTTCCTGCTCCATCGCGCCGGGGCTGACGGATTGCTACCCGCGGTCTGGCTCTTGCTCTATGGCGCTGGCGTTGCGTCTGCCGGGGCTTTCTCGGTGCGCGTCGTGCCCATTATGGGAATGTCTTTCATGGGCGTGGGCTTCATCGCCGCGCTTGCTCCCGCAAGCTGGGCCGACGCGTTGCTTGCCCTGGGGTTCGGTGGCCTTCACCTTTTCTTCGGCTTCCTGATTGCGAGAAAATTCAATGGCTAAATCGAATGCCGAACTGAAAAAGAACAAAGGCCCGGAAGCCGTAACGGCTGGGTCTGGCGCGCGATCTCTCGATCCGTTGATCCATGAACGTCTCCGCTTGGGCATCATCAGCGCGCTCTCCGTGAACGACACACTGACGTTTAGGGAACTGAAGACCATCTTGTCCACCACCGACGGCAACCTGAGCGTTCATGCGCGCAAGATAGAAGAGGCGGGCTACATCGCCTGCGAAAAGAGCTTCGAAGGACGGTTGCCGCGCAGTGAGTACCGCCTCACCAAGAAAGGCCGCGTGGCGCTGGAAGCCTACCTGTCGCATATGGAAGCGCTAATCAAAGCCACCCGCCGCCGCTAAAAAAAAATTGCCCACTCACTTTATGTTACAAACAACTTTGCACGTAGCAATCATCATGGATGGCAACGGACGTTGGGCCAACAGCAAGGGGCTTCACAGGCTGGCTGGACACCATGCCGGAGCACAGGCTCTTCGGAAGATTGTGGAAGCCGCGCCTGAGTGCGGCATTGAAACCCTGACTGTTTACGCGTTCTCCTCCGATAATTGGAAACGCCCACCGGAAGAGGTGAACGGGCTGATGGAACTCTTGGCTGCGCACCTGGAGAGCGAGACACCGGACCTGCTCAGGAATGGCGTGCGTCTCTCCGCGATCGGCCGCCGGGACCGTCTTCCGGTCCGGCTCGTCGAGACCATGGAAGCCGCGGAACACGCGACTCGAAATGGGCAGCGGCTGCACCTCCAACTTGCCGTGGACTACTCCGCGCGCCAGGCAATCCTCGACTCACAGTTGAGTAAGCCCGTTGACCTTCTCATCCGAACCGGCGGCGAACAGCGCCTGAGCGACTTCCTGCTTTGGGAATGCGCCTACGCGGAGTTGGTTTTCAGCAAACGAATGTGGCCCGAATTCGACGCCGCGGAGCTTCGCCGCACCTTGCGGGAATTTCATCGCCGTGAACGCCGTTTCGGCGCAATCCCCCCGCCTTCGGCAATGTTAGTGGGAGGCGAGCGCTGGCTTCGTTAGCTGCGCGTTCAAGCTCATCCTGCCGTAAAAATCCACCAGCATCTTCACCGCGCGTTCCGCTTCGCCCCTGTCCGCGGTTTCGTTCTCATCCTTCCAGCCCGTAGCCTCACCCTGCTCGCTTGATTGCAGAACAATCCCATCCCGCCGCGCCAGGATGTTCAAGCCCCCCACATTCATCCCGTAGTTCACATCAGGCTGCGGAATCAGCCACGCAATCTGCCCGCGGACGGGCGTCACGGATTGGTCGTTCCACAAAGCTCGCGCCCCATAACCCGACGCATTGATGATCACCTTCTGCGGCAACGAACGCAGTTCCTGAGGCGAATGGAACTCCACGGTCACAATCTTGCCGCCCGCGACAAGGAATTCCGTCATCAACTGCCGCGAGTAGGCGGCAACATTGAAGGTTAAGGAACTGTTACGGCTCGCGTACTTTGTGGGGAAAGGATGGCTCCCCGGAGGAAGGTCGATTGCCTTCGGCGTTAAGTCCCGAATCCGGTTCCGGTAATAAGCGAATTGCAATGGTTCGGCTTCTTCGCGCTTGACGGCGGGTTTTTCGGGATCGTCATCCCAAAGGTTATAACGGTCTGTCCACTCGATGGGATTCCCCGCCAACCCCAGGTAGCTCTGATACATGGAGAACGAAGTTCGTGCCATCTCCTCCCAGGTAGTCGCGAAGCTGGCTGGCGCGGCGTTTGCCAAGGCGACGCGGGAATCCGGCGTCCAAGAGCCCGTCGCGCGTGAGGAGCGTGTTTCAGGCGCGCGCTCCTTCGCATAGATGGTCACATTCGCGCCCGCGCGCTGCAGGAGCAGGGCAGACGTAAGCCCCAACGCCCCGCATCCAATCACCGCGATATTCTGCTCCGCACCGGCCTCCCTCATAGCATTGCGAACCGCGATCGCGCTTGACCCCCAGGAGAGCGACCAGCCGCTACCCCCATGTCCGTAGTTATGGACCACCACTTGATCGCCCACGCGTTCGACATCCATGCGCGGCCCTTCCGCCCGAAACGGACGCAGACAGACCGTGATGCGGAAGATGCGGTCGGCATGCGCGCGAATAGGAACCAGCGCGGGCATGGCGTCATAAAAGGGAAGAGCGGGAACCTTGGCGGCCAGCGGCGGCCTTCGCGCGCACCCCGTCAAACCCAAACCGACGCCGCCCAAGGAGAACCGCACAAAATCGCGTCTGTCCATGTATTGATCTTTACCTAAGTAGCGGCCAGCTTGGCCCCGGCTTTGCTCAAACGCGCAATCAACGGGAAAGTAAGTATCTTTGGCCGGAGCCTGGCGTCGCCGCCATATAGGTAACTTCCTGGCCGGCCGTGATTGCCAAAGCGCGAATGGCGGAATCCGGCACGCGCTCGCTGCCATCATCCGGAATAAAGCTCCGGGTGCCCGGATCATACAAGTACGTCGCCACGCGCCCGTTCTGAGGAACTTGCGCGATGACATCGCATTCCATAACTGGACCCGCCGGGTTAAGCGACTTCGAAACAAATGGCGCGGCGGCGCGCCGCAACAATAAATCGATGCGCGGGTTTACGGCATCCGCATTATCGGCGGTTAACGTCACTTGTTGCCCGACGATTGGAGCAAGGTCGGTGTCAAAGGCGAGAATGAATTGCTCCACATCGCGGCGCGCGCCATCCGGATTGTCTTTGGGGAAGCCAACGTTGCTCGCAGGTCTGAATACAGACGCAGTCAGGAATCGGAAAATGGTATCAGTCGAGCCATCGCCCGTGAACCCGAAGCCGCGAATCTGGTCGCCCATCTTGCCGCTGTCGGCTTGATCGAAGAAGCCCACTTTGGGTGCTCCGAACATTCCGATTTTGGCGTAGAGGTTCCGAAGATGCGGAATCTTAACGGTTTGAGACAGATTCTCGAAGCTCTGCCTGCCGCCGGTGCCGAAAAATCCCTGCGACGGATCCAGTGAGTGACAACCGTTGCAGCTGAACGAAGCGGCTTCCCCGCCGGTGAGGATTTCCGCTCCCGGAATTCCATCCGAAGGGCGCGCTCCTGAGTAAAAATCCGCCCCTCTCTGCTGCGACAAAGTGAGTGAGTTATCCAGATTCCGAACCGGATTCGGTGGCGGAAGAACCTGCAGCTGAAAATCGGTGAACGCTTGCATCTGGGCCGGTGACGGACGCTTGGGGCTACCGACCAGATCCTGGAACGCCGGCGCGAAATTGTTGAACGACATCGTGGAATCGAATGCACTGCTGCCCATGGCACCCACGGACCGGTCTCCGCGCCAGTGCATCGCGCCGGAATTTTTCAGGCCCCGAAGCGTTTGTGTTGTGAACGGGCCTTTCAGGGGATGGAAATCTTTCACCCTGCCGCTACCGTTGATGTTTAAGACAGCAAAGGAGAATGCCCCCAGATTGATCGGGATGGCACTGGTGGTAACAGCGCCGTCTGGGTTGCCCAAGTCCCAGGCCAGATCGTCCATATCGCCGAAGTGGTGGCAACTGGAGCAGGTCGCTTCGCCGTTGCCGGAGAAGTTGGTGGCATCGTACAGCAGGGGCCGCCCGTTCATTACGGAGGGCGGTTCCGGATTCGGTAAAGCCAACGCGGCCACTTCCTGGTTTTGAGAGAGATCGATCACCTTCAGCGCATTGTCGAAACGGGTGAGCACGTAGAGCAACCCGCGCGGCTCATCAAGCGCCAGTCCACTGGGCCCACCACCGCTGACCGCGATGTAATTTGCGCTCGCCGCAACCGGGTCAAAACTGTTGTCTTCCAGCTGCGATGTGGCAAACACGCCGATCTTGCTTGACCCGAATGCCGCGAGGTAAAGCGTCTTGCCATCCGCGGTAACCGTGAGATCAAGCGGAGTTGCCAGGCTATGATCTCGCGCGGTGATATCGAATCCCGTCGCGCCCGCAAGCTTTGAGTAATCCAGATGCTTATTCAGGTGCCGGGGCTGGACGGCGGAATCGGCGAGAACCGTGATATGCGTTTCCGCGATATGGCCTTGCAACGTCTTACCGGCAAACGCGCCCGGGCCTTCAAAGCGCAGGTGGTTCATCGCGTCCGTGTTCGAGACGTAGACATGGCCGTTCACGGGGTTTGTCGCCATGTTGAACAGCGTGGTGCCGACATGCGCGAAAGCGGCGGTCTGCTTGAGCAGGTTCGCATCGATGGAGAACACATCGGTATCGGGCAGAGTGAAACGAACGGAATTGTCCCAGGAGCGACGCAGCTCATCTTCCCAATGGCCGCTCACGTTGTTAAACTTCACGATCAGTCCGGTTTCGGGAGCGGGCTCTCTGGTTGCGTCGGTAGCCGGGCCGGGATTGCCGCCAGGGCTGGTCGAGCCATCAGGCATCACGCAAGGTTTGGCAATCGCGAAACCGGTACACACACGTTCTTGCAGAATCGTGGTGGTCTGGTTTCCGGTTCTGAACCCGGCGACGTATACGGTATTTTTGTCGGGACTCACGGCAAGCGCGCGCGGCGTATCGGTAAAGAAACTCATGATGCGCAAAGGCGTCCCGCCCATGGTGGTGCCGGTTGCCGCGGGATCGAAAATCCAGACATCGGCGCGCGGGATCCCGGGCGTAGTGAGTTGCGGATCGCCCGCACCGGGAACGTTGGCGAGCGAAGGATCGGTGCGTTGTTGGCCGCGATGCGCAGTCGTAATGAAGGCGCGAGCGGGCGTTCCCGCAAAAACAATATCCCGCGGTTCATCGCCAACCAGAAGTGTCCGTGCGACGTGCGGAGTGTCCGTCAAAGTGACAATGCTGATGCTGTCGGACAAGTGATTCACCACCCACACTTCCGTGTTCGTGCGGGCCGCGACGGCGACTGGTTCCAGACCCACGGGAACGCGTCCTGCAAATACTGGCGAGCCGGAGGTTAGATCGAAAATTTCAAGCGTGCCGTTGGGGGTATTTGCCGCAAACAGGGTATTGCCATCGGGAGAGGTTGCCAGAGGGCGCACCGGACCGCTTTCAAATTCGACAAACGATGGACCTGCCGAGGACGCCGCCACGCGGCTGGATGAGAGAGACGCTGCCAGCCAGACCGATGCTGCGGCCAAAAGAAACGCGGCCCAGAGCCGTTGCGGAGTACGAGACATGGGGAGATTGCTTGGATTGTCACATTTTTTTCCCTGTTTTTGCGTTTCGAACGTAAGAATATTTGTATGCCTGCCCATTTTCCTGCGATCCTCGCCTGGCTGGTATCAGGGCTAATGGCAACCCAGCCGAAAGAAACGGTGCTGTTCTTCATTACCAACGATTGCCCGATTTCGAACGCGTTCGCGCCGGAAATCGCGCGAATTTGCGCGGAATATCAGCCCAGGGGCGCGGAATGCAAGCTGGTCTATATCGATCCCGCGATGACGGATGAAGCGGCACGCGCACATGCGGCGGCCTATGGGCATGGCCGATACGCCAGGATTGTCGACCGGCATCACGAGTTGGTGAAAGCTGCGGGCGTGACAATCACTCCTGAAGCCGCAGTGATGAATCCCGCCGGGAAAGTGCTGTATCGAGGGCGCATCGACAACTCATTCGTGGCACTGGGACAACCGCGGCGTCCCGCTACCCAGCGGGATTTGCGGGACGCGCTCGATGCCACGCTGGCAGGCAAGCCAGCGCGCCACCTGGAGACCAAGGCACTGGGCTGTTACATTCCTGACCTGCTTCCAAATCAGCCCTAAGCTTCTCATGACCCTAAGGGCGGGTCACCTCTCCAACCGGAGCGCATTATGGACTCGTATGCCATTTGCCCGCGCCTCGAGACTCGCGGCTTCGCTAAAGTTCTGATTGAATCGAAGCACCTGGGCGTAGCAATCCAGCAGACGGGCGAGCTGCGGGTCGTCCGCGCCAAACGTCCGCTCGCGAATTCGGGCGGCCTTCGCGAACAGTGGCTCCGCTTCGCCATAGCGCTTTTGCCTATACAGAACAGAAGCTAAATTCCCGGCGACCGCCCCTATAGCCGAATGCTCCGGGCCGAACGCAGTCTCCTCGATCGCCAGAGCTCTGGCGAAGAGTTGTTCCGCTTCTGCGAGGTGGTGCCGGTTTTCAGCCAGGGTGGCAAGATTGTTGAGCACGCGGGCCGCTTGCAAGCTATTCGTTCCGTAAGTTTGCTCGTTGATGGCAAGCGCCCTCCGGAACAAAGGTTCGGCGTCCCGGTAATGTTTCTGAAGTTGAAGTAGGCTGGCAAGATTGCGTGAGACCGGAAGCGACATCCGGATGGCTCGGATTAGAAACATGCTCCCAGCAGATAATTGCGCGTTCGAACAGTGGCTTCGCCTCCGAATACCGGCCCAGCGAGACTAAGACCTGCGCCAGATTGTTCCAGGCAGCGGCCGTGGAAGGTTTGGCTGGGCCTGCAAACTTTTCCATCAGCGCCGCCGCTTCTGACGAATAGCGCAGTGCGTCCGCCAGGCGGCCCCGGTTCCGTGTAACTACGGCTAGCGTGCTGAGTACTTCGGCATACCCGATCGTATCTACCGCCCCGGCGGTTCTCAGCGTGCGCTCAGCATCGAGCGCAGCCGTTTCTGCTTCTTCGAAGTCTGAGCTCGCAATCAGGATTCTCGCCAGAGTGTTGCGCGTAACAGCCGCTTCCGCCGGAGCCGTAGCAACCAACGCGGCGGCGCGCACCACCTGCTCCGCATCCAGAGGCTTTCCCAGCGCTAGCAGACACAGCGCCAAGCCTCGCTGCGGCCCCGCCAGCAACGGAGTGTCGCTCCCGAGTGCCTGCCGCGCGTAATTCAATGCTTTGCCTGTAGAGCGAAGCTGCCTCCGTAAAGCGGGAACGGGAACGCTGAACAGCGGCCAGATTCAGGCAGATCGATGCACGCGTAAGTGGGTCGGGAGCCAGCTGCTCAGCAGCCAGCGCCGCTCTCAAGTGGCGCTCTGCACTAGCTAAATCGCCCGCCGCGAATTCAGAAACGGCAAGCATGTTGATGGATTGGGGAGAGACCGCTGCCGTCTCAGCAGCAACAGTCGAAGCGTACAGCGTGATTGCAAGCCAACCGCGGAAAAGCCATCTCACATCAGCAGTGTGGGTCTTGTCTGGAGGCCTGCGGAAGTATGAAGGGGTTAGCTTACGGTTCCGCCTTACGGTAAGGAGGTGTCAGATAAGCCCATAGACGCGAGCATCCGTTGAAAGCGCGGTTCGGAACGAAGGCAGTCATAAGCCGGATGCACCTGCAGGAACACCGCCGACGGTTGATGGCGCGCAACCGCGCGTTCCAGCCAGGTCAGCGCCATCGCGGTCTCGCCTTTGCCCATGTGAATGAACGCAAATGAATTGCAGGGCACGGCGCTATGTTCCCCAAGGGATTTTAGCTTCAGATAGGTCTGCTCCGCCTCCTCGTGTCTCCCCGCCAGAGCCTGCGCCTGTCCCAGCGGCCCCAGGATTCGTGGCAACGGTCCCCCGAGCGACACGCCCTTCAGAAGCATTTCGATCGCGGCAGGATATTCCCCCATCAGAATATAGCTGCGGCCCATGGCCGTGTAAGTTCGGTAAAACGAAGGGTCTTGTTTCAACAAGAGCTCGTACTCAGCAATGCTGCGCTTATAATCGCGCTCGAATACGTGGAGCAAACCGCGAGCCAGCAGAATCGCAAGAGACAACGGATCCAATCGTAAGGCGACTTCCAGTTGCTCATAGGCCTCAGTCAAGCGCCCGTGCACTGCGAGAAAATTTGAGCCGAACCAGAAATGGCCGGGGGAATAGCTGGGGTTCAGCTCCAGAGCGCGGGTGAACTCCGCTTCTGCGTTCTTCCAATCCCAATCGTACAGTGCAAGTCCCAGTGCAAGGGACGCATGTGCTTCCGCGGAAAGCGGATCAAGCCGAAGCGCGTACGCTGCCGCTTCTTTCGCCTTGATCAGGTGATCGCAACCATCGGCGAAGCCGTACTCCGCAATCAGCGTGTGCGTGTCAGCCAGACCGGAATAGGCAAGGGCAGCCGTTGGATCCAGCACCGCAGCTTCGGAGAACAACACAAGGCTCCGCTTGAGCCCTTCATGAGTTCGCTCACGGGCGAGAAAGCGGCCCTGCAAGCAGAGGTGGTACGCCTCCAGGCTGGGAGAATCGCCTCTTGCCAGCAGCGCATCGGCTTCCTGACGGAATCGAAGGTTGAGCTCTGACGCGATGGCCATCGCAATCTCCTTCTGAATGGCAAACACGTCCTGCACGGATCGGTCAAAAGTCTCCGACCACAAATAGCGGCCGTCTTTGGAATCGATCAAGTGCGCCACAATACGCAGGCGTGTTTCAGTCTTTCGGACGCTGCCGCGCAAAAGGTACTCGGCGCCCAGGTGCTGGCCCAGAACGGTCGCGTCTTCCTGGTGGGAACGAAGCTTAACGGCTGAATCCCAGGCAACCACTACCAGGCCTTGGATTCGCGTCAGAGCATGAATCAGGTCGTCGCTCAGACCATCACTGAAATAGTCGGAGTCCTTGCCCAAATTCGCAAACGGGAGCACCGCCACGGTGATCTCCGGCCGCGACTCGGGCCGCGGCGCGCCCCGCAGTTGGCATCGCGGAGCGTAACCGCCTTTCGGATAATCAATGAGAACCGGGTCCTGCTTACCTGCCTCGGAATAGTAAGCATTAAGCTTGGCGCGCAGCCGCCGGGCCTCCACGCGAACAATCGGGTCCAGACGCGGGTCATAAGCAGGATCGCGGTCGAACACCCTGGCGCCGATTGTGACTTCTTTGAGTTGCGAAGCCTTCCCCGCCAGCATCTCCTCCACGGTAAAACTCAAAAAGCGCTCCATCCGCGGGGAACCTGAGAATTGTTGGCTTGCCAGAATCAAACCAAGCTGGCGTCGGATAGCGGCTTCATCAATCTCGCTCTTCTCCGCAGTTTGCACGTCTCTATCTCTTCGTGTCCTTTGTATATTGTTGGCACAGCACCGGTGCCAACCGCTGAGCATGCCAACATGACTAAGAGACGGTCTCTGAAGCTTGCATCCCGCGGAAATGAACTACAGTCTGGCTTGGATCGTTTCCGGTCTCACCATTGCGCTGATCCTGATTCGCCCCTGGAAAATCCCGGAAGCAGTATGGGCAGTTGCCGGGGCGGTTTCGCTACTTTTGACGCAAACCATTTCTCCCCAAAATGCGCTTGCCGCAATGGGCCGAGGCACGGACGTTTACCTTTTCCTCACAGGCATGATGCTCCTATCGGAATTAGCGCGCCGCGAAGGAGTTTTCGATTGGATTGCAATCCTGGCTGTCCGGAAAGCGAGAGGCTCGCGAACGCGTCTGTTCGCCATTGTGTATGGAGTCGGCGTCATCGTCACGGCATTTCTTTCCAATGACGCGACTGCGGTCGTCCTCACTCCCGCGGTGCTCGCCGTAGTCAAAAAAGCGAAAGCGGCGCCGTTGCCTTATTTACTCGTTTGCGCATTCATTGCAAACGCGGCCAGCTTCGTTCTCCCCATTTCGAATCCGGCGAACCTGGTGATCTATGGCTCGCACATGCCCCCTCTGCTCACGTGGCTGAGGACTTTCGCGTTCCCCTCTACGGTTTCCATACTCGCCACCTGCTTCCTGCTGTGGCTCTTAACGCGCAAATACCTCAAAGGCGACATGGAATCCCAGGTCCACCAGGTTCTGCTCACACAAGCGGGACGAAGATCCGCTTATGGAATCGTCGGCACGGCGCTCGTCCTGCTGGGTGCATCTTCCTTCAACCTGGATCTCGGGTTACCCACCTTCCTGGCCGCTGCCGCTGTCACAGTCTTTGTGAGCATCAAGGACCGTGACGCGCCTCTTGGCGTTGTCAAAGAGATTTCCTGGAGCGTAATCCCGCTGGTTGCCGGCCTGTTCGTCTTAGTGGAAGCAATCAACGGTGCCGGCGCCTTAGCCTTAACTGGTGCCGCGCTGAAATGGTGCGCTTCTCTGCCCAGGTTGCATTCCCTGTTCGCAGCCGCTTTCGGCGTTGCCACCCTCTCGAATCTCATGAATAACCTGCCGGTAGGGCTAATCGCGGGGAGCGTCATCTCCAAAGCAGTAGCGCCGGCCATACGCGATGCTCTCCTCATCGGCATAGATTTAGGGCCCAATCTGTCCGTAACCGGCTCATTGGCCACCATCTTGTGGCTTTTAGCGCTCCGCAGAGAAGGTGAGAACATCAGCGCATGGAAGTTCCTCGGATTCGGTGCGGTTGTCATGCCAATCGCACTGGCGGCATCTATCGGGGCGCTGGCGTTGACGGTAAGGTGAACTGCGGCTGAACAGCGATGCTTTCTACAAACCCGCGATGTGAACCAGGTCCGTCTCTTTCTCGCGAGCGGCCGGCGGCGGCCCTTGTATCGTCTGGGGAGCCCGCCAGAAATCCATGTACGAAGTATAGTGAACGCAAGCCACAGTACACCGCGGCGCGCAACCTTTCTCTGTCACAAATTCGCGCCGGATATCTTCCACCGTGTACTTCTCGAGCGGAATCGCCGGATATCCCCGCTGCTGCGAACAATAGTGCACCAGACCCTCTTCGCACACATAGAGATAACGCGCACCGGCCCGGCACTTCCACTTGTTTTCCCGCCCGTAAGCGATATTGTCCTGAAAATAATTCAGAGCGGCATAGCTCTTCTTGCCCATCTCTTTCATCTTCAGGAACACTTCCTGTTCCGCGGGTGTCAGCGGCTGCAACTGTCCGCTATTGTCATGAATAATCCCCACGGTCGAGGTAAAACCCAACTCCACCGCGCGCTTTCCCACCACCAGCGCGTCTTCCGGATTCCGAATTCCGCCGCCCACCACGGAATTGATGTTCACGTGAAAGTCCGCGTGCTCCGCCAGCATCTGCAACCGCGCATCCAGCGTCTTCAAGCTTTTTTTCGAAACGGTGTCAGGCAGCACGTTGTCAATGCTGATCTGCATGTGCTCCAGCCCCGCCCGGTTCAACCGTCGAATCCGGTCCGGATTCAGCAGAAAACCGTTCGTAATCATGCCGGAGATCATGCCGTGATGGCGAACGCGCTCAATTAAGGAATCAAGCTCCGGATGCAGCAGCGGTTCACCGCCGCTCATGCTCACAATGCTCGTCCCTAACGCGGCCAAGCTGTCAATCCGCCGCAACATCGCGTCCGCGGGCACAGGCTTTGAGAAATCGTCGTACTCGTTGCAATATTCGCAAGCCAGATTGCAACGCCGAGTTGGAATAATGTGCGCCAGCACCGGGTGGTCTGTCGAAAGCACCCCCTGCGCCAACATTTTCCATTCGCGTAGACGGCGGTGTGAACCGGTCACACCTCTCCGAAAACGAGTCTTAAAATCCGCCATATTCCGATCTTCGATTATACCTGTGGGACCGATACCAAGGTGGATGCCAAAATAGAGGTTACCGATGCGTTCTCTCGTCCTGCTTGCCCTAGTTGCGGCTCCTCTGTTCGCGGCCGATACCATCGCCGTGCTGCCGTTATTCAATCAATCGAAAACAGCGAGCCTTGATTGGATCGGCGAAAGCGCTGCCGAGACCATCCGTGAATCGCTCACCTCGGCAGGCCTCCTGACCATGGCGCGGGAAGACCGCGTCGAAGTCTTTCGCCGTCTTTCCATTCGCCCCAACGCCCAACTCACCAAAGCCTCCGTCATCAAAGTCGGCGAATCGCTCGACGCCGGCCAGGTCGTGTTCGGCGACTACACCATCACCAACGGCAAAGGCTCGGAACGCACCATCCGTCTCACCGCGCGCCTGGTCGACCTGAAACGCTTTCACGAAGGAGCGGAATTTGAACAGGTCGGTCCGCTGGAAGACCTAAGCATGCTCGAAACCAAGCTGGCCTGGAACTTCGTGCATGTGCTCAGTCCCCAGGCCGCGAATACGGAAGACACTTTCTTCAAGGAACGCCCGCCCGTCCGCATTGATGCCGTGGAACTGTACATCCGCGGCTTGCTCGGCGGCACGCCGGAACAGAAACAACGCCTGTTCACCCAAGCCGCTAACCTCGATGTCCGCTTCTCGCAACCCGCTTTTCAACTCGGCCGCATCTTCTTCCAGCGAAAGGATTGGAAGAACTCCTCCCACTGGCTCGAACGCGTCTCCCGCGCCGACTCCCATTATTTCGAGAGCCTCTTCCTCTTGGGTCTCTGCCGCTTTTACCAGGGCGATATGTTCGAAGCCATCAAACAGTTCCAGGCAGTAGCTTCTGAACTGCCGCTCAATGAGGTTTATAACAACCTCGGCGCCGCCCAGTCACGCAAAGGCCTGGCGGGCGCGGGCGAGAACCTGAAGAAAGCCCTCGATGGCGATGAAGCCGACCCCGATTACTGGTTCAACACCGGCTATTGGGAATGGAAAACCGCCAACTACTTTTCCGCCGCCGACCATTTCCGCGCCGTGCTGGACCGCTCGCCGGGCGATCAGGAAGCAGCCGCCTTCCTGGCCCGGTGCATCCGCAAAGAAGGTCCTCGCGCCTCTGACAAATCCACGGACCGAGAACGCGTGAAAACAACCTTCGAAGAGACGGCCTTCCGGCAGCTTCAGGCCGAAATGAAGCCTGCGAAATAGTCGCTATTTCTTCGGCGTGCGCGTCACTTTCACTTTACCGTTCAGCGTTTCGGTATCGAGTGCGGTTTTCATATCGCCCTCCATTCTGTCGCCATCCACGGTCAGTACGAATTTCACCGGCCCCGCGGTCTCCCCGTTCGATGCCTCGAACCAGATTTTATTCCCTTCCATGTGGGCGTTCTTAATCGGCACGTTTTCGGAATCTTCCGGTCGCCCGATCTTGCCTGAGATCGCCGCTTTCTGTTGATCGAACTCAATTCGCACCGGCGTCGTGATCGTGCTGCCGCTGCCTTCATCCTTGATGTCGATCGTCCCGGTCCACAGCCCGGAGACGTCGGGTGCCGTAGCAAACGCCACCGAAGACATCGCCAATCCGCAAATGATAAGGACAAGTTTCATGATTTTTTGAGCCTTCAGTATAATACTGGAGTTTCCCATCCATGATTCGACTATTTCTTTTTCTTGCTTGCGCGGCCACGCTGTGCGCCCAAACTCCCGCGAAGTCTCCTGCCAAGTCTCCTGCCAAGAGTCTTCCCAAACGCGCTCCCGTAGCGCGCAAGGCCGCCGTCCCGGAACCCGTGATTCCGCTGCCTTCTGAGCCAGGGGAGTACGCCGTTTTCGAAACCTCCATGGGCCGCATCATCGTGAAGCTCTATGAAAAGGAAGCGCCCATCACCGTGGCAAATTTCGTCGCGCTCTCCCGCGGAACGAAACAGTTCACTGACGAAAAAACGCACGCCGTCGTGCGCCGGCCTTTCTATAACGGCCTAACCTTCCACCGCGTGATCCCCGGCTTCATGATCCAGGGCGGCGACCCGCTCGGCAATGGCATGGGCGGCAGCGGCGTCCCGACCATCCCCGACGAATTCGTCGACACACTGAAATTCGATACGCCGGGAAGGCTCGCCATGGCGAACGTAGGCCGCCCTCACACCGGCAGCGTCCAATTCTTCATCACCGATGGCACGCCCGAATATCTGAACGGCAAGCACACCATCTTCGGACAGGTGGTAGAAGGTCAGGACGTAGTCAAAGCGATTTCGAACGTCCCTAAAGACGGCAGCGACAAACCAAACACACCGGTGGTAATCCAGAAGATCCTGATCCGAAGAGTAGCCGCCCCAACGACATCAGCAAAAAAACCTGCCTAGTTGTGCACCTTTCGGAGCCGTGACCGTAAGGGAACGCCTTTTGCTAGCGCTAATCTCAATTTATGATCGCTCCGGTCCAGCAATTCGTCAGCGAGTACGAATACCTTCACACCAACTACAAGCCGGATTGCGACTACCTTGAGGGAGTTCTCGAGGAGAGAAACTTGGGTCAAAAAGACCATAGTGATTTACAGGGCAAATTTTGGGGTTGGTTTTTTCTCAATCGCGATCGCCTGAAGCTGAAAGCTTTTGTCGAACAGCGCGTGCGTGTGGGTACCAGCCGCTACCGGATTCCCGATGTCTGCGTAGTCAGGCTTCCGGAGCCGGATGAGCAAATCTTTTCCGGCCCCCCCTACATCGCAATTGAAATTCTTTCCCCTGATGACACCTTCCCCCGCATACAACGCAGGCTTGACGATTTTCTAAAAATGGGAATACCAAACGTGTGGCTTGTGGAACCGGGCACAAACCAAGCTTGGCGCGCCACAGCCGAAGGACTTCTACTCTTTCCAGATAGTGTTCTGAGAACAACCGAAGGCGCGGTGGAGGTCAACCTCCTGGACGTAATTGCCCTATAAATCAATCGTAAGCCCCCGCTAAAAACCACCGCGCATTCCGGCAATCTTCATACAACCGGTAAAAAATGCCATCGGTCAGCGCGATATCCCATTCCTTATGGTCCCAAGGCTCCGGCAACCACCATTCTCCGGAAGTCCTCCACGGCCCGGACGCCGAAACCACCTTGCCTTCCACATACATACTGCTCACATGCGCCGGCCGCTCCCGCGCCAATAAAACCTGCGCCAGCTTCGGAGGCCGGAACCGCCGCAGCACGGGTGTCTCCCCCACCGGCGATTGCGAAACAGCCGTCACCAAAGCCGTAAAGTGCTTCACCCGAAAACTGTCCGGCCGATGCGTATCCACCACCTCCGGCATCCCGACATTCTCCTTCCCCAGCAAATTCTCTAAACGCGCCAGCGTAATTTCCAGCTTCTCCGGCTCCGGTGCGCGGGGCAGAAACAGCCCATCCTGCTGCGTGCGGGGAGGCGCGGGCTTGAGCGCCAGAGAGATCTTCAGCACCGGCGCACCCGGCGGACGCGCGCTCAACTCCAATTGCAAAAGCTTCAGAAACGCCGGTACATCGCGCATCGCCACCGGCAGTCGCAACGTACAGCGATGCGGCGCCGCCCCCTCCAGCGTCAACTCCAGATGGATCTCGATTGCGGCCAACCCATGCGAAAGCAGCCGCTGCGTCAGATCATTCAAAATCCGCGAAAACACAAACGCCAGCGGTTCCAGCAACTCCACCGGATAATCCAACTCCACCTGCTCTTCGAAGGTGGCCGGATCGACCAGGTCCCGAATGTGCCGCCCCACCTCCCCCCGCGCCAGGCGCTGAAGATGAATCCCCTCTTCTCCTAAACGCGCGGCGATCCCCAGCGGCGGCAACGCGGCCAACTGTCCGAAATTCCGGATTCCCCAGGTGTGCAGTGCCTCCCGCGCATCGGGCGAGCAGGGCAGCAGAGCCAGCGGCAGCGGCGCCAAAACGCGCGCTTCTTCCCGCGCCGGAATCACGGTGATCCCCGGAATCCCCAGGGCGGCATAAAACGCGGTATCCGCATCCTGCGCTACCGCTACATTCGCCGGAATCCCCACGCGATTCGCTATCCCCTGCGCAATCTGCTCCGCCGTCCCGAATAGATGCTCCAGCCCGCCGATCTCCACCAGCACCGTATCCGCGCGAGTCACCTCAATCCGAGGCGAAAAGTGCCGCGCGCACTCAAGCAACGCTCCCGGATGCCCCGACCCATGAATAGCCGCAAACATAACTATCTACACGGAGCCGTGACCGTAAAGGAACGCCTTCCCCAACAAACCAGGCCGGCTCACCGGATTCCCAGCTTTGCAACAAATCTGCTTCGCCGAACACGATGCCGCATTCAACTGCCGCTCCATCACCACCAGCGCCGTAGGCGTCTTCTCGATTGCATTCCGCAGCCGGTACCAACTGGCCAGCGAAATCCGCCGGGCATCGCGCGCCGGCACGCTCGCCAAATCCAGCACCAGCATCCCGAAACCGCCCCCCTGCAGCAGCAGATCGCTGGCCTTCAACGCATGTTCCGCATTCCCCGCGCACCGCACCCACAGCAAATGCGGCAGATGCACCCCGCTCTCCGCCGCCGAAGTGGGGTCGAAGGAATCTCCCGCATCCACATAAGCGCAGAATTCCGGATGCCGCGTCAAATGCGCCAGCGCGCTGAATACCACCGTCGTGCGCCCCGACGAAGGCGGCCCATAAACTTCCGTAAATGCCCCCCGGGGAATATCGCCCGGCAGCAGCTCATACCGGGGCTTTTCCCGAAAACTAAAATCGACGTCAAAACGCCCCCCCAGCTTTGCCTGAATGCCGGCTTGAATACTGGACCGAAGTGCTGCCGCCGCGCTCCCCACTTTCGCCTTTTCTTCTCCTGTACGCTACTTTTGCAGAATCGGGGATTTTCGTCAAGATGCGAGAATCGGACCATGCCCTTCCGTACCGGCGCCATCACCGACGAATTCTCCCCAGATCTGGAAACCTCCCTCCGCGCCATGAAGGAAATCGGAATGGAAGCCGCCGAACTGCGCATGGTCTTCGGCAAAAACATCATCGACCTCACCGATGAAGAAATCGCCCGCGCCTCGAAACTGGTCGCCCAATACGGTATGAAAACCATCGGCATCGCCTCCCCGCTCCTGAAATGCACGCTCCCCAGCGCCCCGCCCATTGACGAGCGCTTTCAGCAGGACATGTTCGCCGCCAAGCACTCCTTTGAAGACCAGCCCCGTCTCACCGAACGCGCCTTCGCTATTGCCGATCAGCTCGGCGCCAAAATCATCCGCGTCTTCTCTTACTGGCGCGTCGTCACTCCCGACGACGTATTTGACCGCGTGATTGCCGCCCTGGAGTCCCTCGGCGAAAAAGCGGGTCAACGCGGCCTCATCATCGGCCTCGAAAACGAACACGCCTGCAACATTGCAACTGCCGCCGAATCCGCCCGCGCCCTTGCCGCAATCCAATCGCCCCACGTGCAGCTGGTCTGGGATCCGGCCAACGCTTACGTCTCTGGCGAAAGCCCTTTTCCGGAAGGTTATTCCCAGCTCCCTGTAAGCCGTATCGCCCACGTCCACGCGAAAGACTGCACCATGGAAGGCCACAAGCCCCTCTGGGGCCCGTTAGGGGAATGCGACGTAGATTGGCGCGGCCAACTCGCGGCCCTGGCCCGCGACGGCTACAAAGGCTACATCAACCTCGAAACCCACTGGCCCGGCCCCGACGGCGACAAATACCAGGCCAGCATGATCTGCGGCCGCAACTTAGTCGCTCTGGCGCAAGCAGTGAAGTAGTAACCGCCGCGCAAAGTTTTTATTCTTCGCCGATCTCGCCCCCGAAGGCGCCATCGAAGAAGCCTGGCGCTCGAACGCGCAAAGCCAATATTCTGCCGTCGCCCAATTCGATTCCCTCCCGAATGCAGCCCTGAGGAGGCAGCCTGGATCAGTTCGTTTGCCCCGAAGCACGAAGCGCCGCAAACATAAACTAGCTGGACGGAGCCGTGACCGTCAGGGAACGCCCTTCCCCCAACAAACCAGGCCGGCTCACCGGATTCTCAACTTTGCAACAAATCTGCTTCGCCCCCCTCCAACGCTCCTCACAAAGCCGTCAACACCAAAACCACCTCAATCTTACTTAGGCCGAAATCGATCGCGAACTCAAGAGCATTCACGTCCTCACCAACCCCCGCCCGCCCTCCATGAAAACGCACCAAACCATGGCTGCCTAGCTCCACTTTTTACAAACAATTTGCAATTCCCGATTCGCTCTTATATAGTCACTCAAAGGTTTCATTAAAGGGGTGTTCCATGTTCCGAACAACGCCAAGAGCGCTGACGCTATCCGTCCTTTTCCTCGCCTGCATGATGTCTCTGCCCGCTCAGGAATTCCGCGCCACCATCACGGGCCATGTCGAAGATGCCACCGGGGCCGCTGTCCCCCGCGTCTCCGTCCAGATCCTCAATCTGGACACCAACGAATCCGCTGCCGCCGTCACTGATGCTCAAGGCGTATATACCGCGCCCTTTCTCAAGCCCGGCAATTACCGTATTACCGTGGAAGCGCCTGGTTTTAAGAAGCTCATCCGAAATAATGTAGTCCTCAACGTCGGCCAAACCGCCGGTATCGACCTTCACCTCGAAGTCGGCCAAGCCACCGACTCCGTCACCGTCGCCGCCGATAGCGCCGTCCTCGACACCGAAACTTCAGACCGCGGCCTTGTCATCGATCAGAAGCGCGTCACCGAACTCCCTCTCAACGCCCGCAATCCTTTCATGCTCGCTAATCTTTCAGCCGGCGTAAACTTCAACGGCAACCCCATTTATCAGCGCCCGTTTGATAACGGAGCCATCGCCGATTGGTCCGTCAACGGCGGCCTTGACCGCAAGAACGAATTCCTCCTCGATGGCGCGCCCAACAACGCGCAAGCCGGCGGCAACAACATCGCCTACATTCCCCCGGTCGATTCCGTCCAGGAGTTCAAAATCCAAACCAACTCCTACGATGCGCAATATGGCAAGACATCGGGCGGCATCATGAACGTGTCTCTCAAGAGCGGCACGAATCAAATCCACGGCACCGGTTATGAATTCGCGCGCCGCAACGCCTTCGATGCCAACTCCTTCCAGAACAACGCCCAGGGCACGCCCAAGTCAGGCCACTTCCTGGATCAGTACGGCGGCTCCATCGGCGGCCCGCTCTATGTCCCTAAGATCTACGACGGCCGGAATAAGAGCTTCTTCTTTTTCAACTGGGAACAGTACAGCGAAGGCACCCCCACCCCGCTCAACCTCAGCGTTCCCCAGCCGGAGTTCCTGAACGGCGATTTCAGCAACCTGAAGGACGCGGCCGGCAACAAAATCACCATTTACGATCCGGCCACGGGCGCGGTCGATGCGAGCGGCAACTTTGTGCGGCAGCCGTTTCCGAACAACATCATTCCGCAAAACCGATTAAATCCGGTCGCTCTCAAAATCCTCAATTTCCAACCAAAGCCGAACACCACGGCCGCTGGTTTCGGATACTCAGTGAACAACTTCTTTCTCCCTGGCGGAAAGAATCTCGATTCCGACGAATTCTATAACTTCGTCGTCAAAGCCGATCAGAACATTGGAGACAAAAACCACATCTATTTCCGTTTCGCCAGCAATGACCGCACGGAACTGCGCACCACCAACGGGCTCGTCGGCGTCGCCGAAGATGGCCCTCTCCCGCTGAAGCGCCTGAATGACGCGGGTGTGTTCGATTGGGTCAGCACCATCACGCCTTCCCTGATTTTCAACGTGCGCGTGTCGCTCTCCCGCTATGTCGAAGGGTCGCGCGGTGACGCCAACGTCGGCTTTAATCCCTCTTCTCTCGGTTTCCCCACCGCGCTTACCAATCAGTTCCCTGTAGGCGGACAGTTTGGCCGCTACGAATTCACCAATTACAACAGCCTGGGCCGCTTTTCCAGCTTCAATTACACCAACACGTTCGCCATCCATCCCAACGTAACCAAAATCGCGGGAGCGCACGCCATTAAGGCCGGCGTCGACATGCGCCAGATTCAATACAATGATGTGAACCAGGGCAATCCGTTCCGGCTCACCGTTGACAACAGCTTCACACAAAAGGTTTACAACAACGGCGATTCCACCAGCGGCAATGCAATCGCGTCCTTTCTCCTCGGCAACGTGAATGGCGGCGGCATCGATTTCAACCAGTTCTATTCCTTCACCGGCCGCTACATCGCCCCGTATGTGCAAGACGATTGGAAAGTCAGCCGCAAGCTCACGCTCAACCTGGGCCTCCGCTGGGATTTCAACATCCCGCCCAGCGAACGCCATGACCGGCTCAACAACGGCTTCGATCCCACGGTAACCAACCCCATCAATGGCGAGATCGACCGCAACGCCTTCCCGAATTTCCCCACCTTGAAGGGCGGCCTTCTCTTCGTCAAGCCCGGCTCCATCGATAGTCATATCGATTACACCGGTATTCAGCCCCGCATCGGCTTCGCTTATCAGGCGTTCAACAAATTCGTCCTGCGCGGCGGCATCGGCCGTTACGACATTAACCCGAACAACGATTACTTCCGCACCAGCGGATATTCCATCACCACCGGCGTCGTCAACTCGCTCGATAGCGGCCGTACGCCGATTCCGAATCTGTTAAACAACCCCTTCCCCACCGGTGTTCAGCTGCCCCCCGGCCGTTCGCTCGGCGCGGGAACATTCGTCGGCCGCGGCTTTGATTTCTTCAATCCAACCTTCAAGCTTCCCTATGTGGACCAGTTCTCATTGGGCTTTCAATACCAGTTGCCGATGTCGTCGCGGCTGGGCGTTTCCTATGTCGGCAACCGGTCTTATAAGCTGCAAACAGATAGGCCATATAATGAGCCGGATTTAAGCTTCCGCAAGCAATGCAATCCGCTTGAAGGCGGCAACCCCGCATATTGCGACCAACTCATTCCGAACCCGTTCTACAACCTGCCGGAGTTCGCCGGAACCTCCCGCGGCACCAGCCCCACCATCTCGCGCTTCGAATTGGCGCGCCCCTTCCCGCAATTCGGCGCTATCAATGAACGTGGCCGAAATGACGGAAAGCTCTGGTACAACGGCCTGCAAGTGGATTACGGGATTCGTGCCCAGAAAGGCTTGAATGTTACCTTCGCTTACACATTCTCGAAAGCCATCCAGCGGGGCGGTTTCGATTCGGCTAACAACATTAACGGCAACACCGCAAACTCCGCGTTCAATGATCCGCAGCGTTTCGTCTATGAACAAGGTCCCACCACGTATGACCGTCCGCACGTGTTTAAGGTCAGCGTTGTTTACGAACTGCCGTTCGGCAAAGGCAAGCCATTCGGCAATTTCAGCAACCCCATCCTAAGCCGCCTGGTCGGAGGCTGGGAGTACACCACCATTTTCCAGTATTCCTCGGGGCGTCCCTGGAGCTTGCCGGATAATGTTGCCTACGTTCGAGACGCCACCATAAAGAACGTGAACTTCAGCCAGCCAGTCGTCCAGGCCGTGCGCCCCTGCGTGGCGAAGGAAGCGGACAACGGTTCCATCACGCTCCAGCCTTTCAGCCAGAACGTTGCAGGCTGCACTCTCGATAACTACAACTTCCTGATTCTTCCCCGCTATGCTCCTCGCGAAACCCCGATCCGCACCAGCGAAGTGCGCCTCGATGCGAAACCGCAGTTCGACATGTCGTTTTCAAAGAACACGCAAATCTATAAAGAACGAATCAGCGGACAATTCCGCGTAGAAGCTTTCAACGTCTTCAATACCTTCTGGATGCCGCTCCAGCAATTCAATAACGATCCGAACAGCGCCAATTTCGGCCAAATCGTGAAGGCTACGGTAGCGCAAGGCAACGCCAACTTCCCGCGCCAGATCCAACTCGGCTTCAAACTGATCTTCTAGTAGCGCCGGCTCATGGCGGGAGGTTTGAATTTATAAATCGCAAACGAATCGAAAGCCGTCGCGCGTAATCTGCAGTGTGCGCGCCGCCAAGGCTTCCAAGCCCGCGGCCTGCGCTGCCAGATCCAGTTCCGGCCGCAAATCATTATGTATAAAATAGCCGCCCGGCGCCAGATGCGCAGCAATATTCGCCAGCGCCAGAGTAAGCTCGGCGCCGTCATAATAAACCAGCACATTCGTCGCAATCACTAGGTCGTAAGCCCGCTCAGTAGGATCGGTCAGGATGTTATGCTTCTGGGCAGTAACACGCCGCGAAGCATCGGGCCGCAGCGTAAATGCCTTCAGATAGGCCTGTACATCGGCATTCCCCTCCGTGGGAGGGATCTCGATTACGGGATGCCTGCCGAAGTTGTTGATGTACCGGATCACGCGATCGTTGATGTCATAGCAATCGATCCGCGCCTCCGGCAAAGCGTCCAGCACCGCGTAGGGCTGAAAGCTCTGGGGCCGCGTAGTCTCCGCCAGAGCGGTACGGGGCGCAAAGTCCAGGCCCGGCCCGATCACCAGAACCCGCCGTGCCGCGGGCTTCAGCACCTGCAGAGCGGTCCAGACCGTGTAGTTCACCGTAAACGCCGTATCTGTGGAGTGGCCGCGCCGCGCGTAGGACTTGTTGCCGCCGAACTCCTTCTCGTAAAGGAACTTCATCGCGCGCCGGTACTCTCCTTCCAGATCTGCGCCCGCGGCGATTCGGCGGAACTCTGCCATTCGTTCACCGCCGCCCGAACCTCGTAAAGCGGCCCGAAACGCCTGAAGCCGCAGCGCCGCCGACGTGGGCACCGCGCCCGTTTCGGCAAATTCCTTCGCACTAAGCGCAGGCTCCAAAGGAGGAAGCTTTGTAAATGACCGTGACTGCAACGCGTAATAGATCGAATGATCCAGTTCGCCCTCTCGCTCCCGCTGCGCCGTCTCCATGCGCAAGCGTTCCAGCCAAGCCCCGAACTGCGACTCCACCACTCCCTCTGAAGACAACCGCGCCCGCACAGCAGCCGGCAAACCCGCGAACGTCACCGCCTGCGCCGCGAACCCGATTGCGGGCACAATCATCGAAATTACGAGACGCTGCATCGCTTTGGTTATCCGACGCTTTGAATTAAGCCCCTAACAGCATCTATAAAGCGACCGGCATCCGCCAAAGCTACACTCGCTTTCTCTACCGAAAGCTCCGAGTCTGGCCCGGTTTCATAATCAGCTACTGCCTTGAAATTGTAAGCTCTCGAAAGAAAGGTTCGCTGGTCAGCGGAAATACCCGGATCGTTTTTAGTTAAACTGAGAAACTCAATTTGAACACCCTTATGAGATTTGGCTATTTTTCCGGTGCGCTCGAAAGCAAAGGCTTGCGCCGCATGGAAAGCCGCTAGATAGGCAGCTCGCCCAGCATCGTCATTCAGGCCTGCTTTCAGCATTATGGAGCCGCTGTCTAAGTGTTTTCTTGCTTTGTCTAGAAAGCGGTTTGCCTCATCGGTCACAACTCGATTCCGTCCCGCCGGATCTCCTGCATCAGAGGCGAATGCTCACCATAGGCCGCCGCCCGATACGGACGCGCATCGAAAAACCAGCCGGTGTCGTCCCAAAATTTGACTCGCAAGTCCGCCAGCTTGTCGAATTCCGCCCAACGGTCAGAGATCTCCGTCAGAAACACAGCGATATCGTAATCGGAATCCTCGCGTGCCTCTCCGCGCGCGCGCGAACCATAGAGAACAACGCGTTCAATCCGGTCCCCATACATCGTATCGAGAGCGGCGCGAAACGTCTGCAGCAAAGGATTGATCACGGACTACCCATCGCTAAGAATATCTCTTCTGCCCACAAACAGATCACCAGATGCGGATCCAGCACGCAGCAGAGCTTCCTCACAGACCACAAGCTTGAAGCTCGACCGAGCGCCTGCTCGCCGTTGTAGCCGCAGCAACTTGCCATTCACCAACCTCCCCAAAAAATCCCGCTAAGAAAACAAATCACTTCGCCCCAAAACTCCATAAGTCTCCCCAGACTCGCGCTCCCGCTCATTCCACAATAACCATGCGGACCTCCGCCTCTATTCAATGCGCAACCACCCTCAGCCAAGCGAACCACTGCAGTCCGCCTCCCCTGTCGCACTTCCTCAGCTACCCAACAAATTTATTTTCGACACACCAACCCTGGGAAGTGGCTCTAAACAAACGAAGTTCACTCGCCAAGACCCTGAGAAAATAACCTGAGAACCCTAACGAACAACCCGCCAACCCTGAGCCTGCGCCCGAAATCCTCAGGGTTCAAGCACTCAAATAGTCAATCGTTCCCGCCGCAATCGCCCCCGCCACCCGACGCCCGCTTCCCCCAACCACGCCCTCCGAAAAACGTCATTCACGCCTGTCGGCAAGCGTCCCACCGAACCCCTTTCCAGCGACAATCATCAGAATGCCTATGACTAAACCGCGCCTCAAGACACTGCTTCCCGAAGTCTGGGCCCTCATGGCGCCTCGCCGCGGCATCCTCGCTGCCGGTTTCGTCCTCATGGTCATCAATCGTCTCTCCGGCCTCGTCCTGCCCGCCTCCACCAAGTACCTGGTCGATAACGTAGTCGGCCAAAAACAAGTCAACCTGCTCCTCCCCCTCATCCTCGTCGTTCTGGCCGCCACTGTCATCCAGGGGATTACCTCTTACTCGCTTACCCAACTCCTCTCCGTGGCCGCGCAGAAACTCATCACCGAACTGCGCCGCAACGTCCAGGCCCACATCGGTCGCCTCCCCGTCGCCTATTTCGACTCCAACCGCTCCGGCACCCTGGTTTCCCGCATCATGAGCGATGTCGAAGGCATCCGCAACCTCATCGGCACCGGCCTGGTCGAGTTCGCCGGCGGCATCCTCACCGCGATCGTCTCCTTCATCATCCTGATGACCATCAGCGCCCGCATGACCGCCATTGCGCTCGTCATCGTCTTGAGCTTCGCGTTCTTCCTCCAGCGCTCGCTTGGCAAAATCCGCCCCATCTTCAAGGAGCGCGGCAAGATCACCGCTGAAGTCACCGGCCGTCTTACCGAGTTCCTGGGCGGCATCCGCGTCGTCAAAGGCTATAGCGCCGAAGCGCGCGAAGAATCCGTCTTCGCCCAAGGGGTCGGCCGCCTGCTCGAGAACGTCCTCAAGACCCTCAGCTCCATCTCGTTCATGACGCTTTCCGCCACTCTGCTCTTGGGCATCGTGAGCGCCATCGTCATGTACATCGGGGGTCGGCAAATCCTAGCCGGCACTCTTACGCTTGGCGACTTTTTCAAGTACACGGCCTTCCTGGCGCTCTTAGTCGCCCCGGTCTTCCAGATTGTCGCGATCGGAACCCAACTCAGCGAAGCGTTAGCTGGCCTTGAACGCACCCGTGAGGTTCTTTCCGAACAGCAGGAGGACAAAGACCCGAACCGCACCCTCGCAATGCCCTCCATCCGTGGCCACGTCCGCTTCGACCACGTCGATTTCTCCTACGAGCCCGGCAAGCAGGTCCTTCACGACGTCTCCTTCGATTCCGAACCCGGCACAGTGACCGCGCTCGTCGGCTCCTCCGGCTCCGGCAAATCGACCATCATCGGACTCATCACCGCCTTCAACACGCCGCAAGCCGGAACCATCTGGATCGACGACGTGGACCTCTCGAAAGCGCAGCTCTCCACCTATCGCAACCAGCTGGGCGTAGTCCTCCAGGAGTCGTTTCTCTTCGATGGCACCATCCGCGATAATGTGGCGTTCTCCCGCCCGCAAGCCACCGAAGAACAAATCCTCGAAGCGTGCCGCATCGCCAACGTCCACGAATTCGTCAGCAAGTTCAAGGAGGGCTACGACACCATCGTCGGCGAACGCGGCGTCAAGCTCTCCGGCGGCCAACGCCAGCGCGTCTCGATCGCAAGAGCCATCCTGGCTGACCCGAGGATCCTGATCCTCGACGAGGCCACCTCCAGCCTGGACTCAGAATCCGAAGCGCTGATTCAGGAAGGTCTCTCTTTCCTCATGCAAGGCCGCACCACCTTCGTCATCGCGCACCGCCTGAGCACGATACGCCGTGCTGATCAAATTCTGGTAATCGAAAACGGAAGAGTCGCGGAACGGGGCACTCATGGCCAACTCTACGGAGCCCAAGGCCGGTACCACGACCTATACACTCGCCAGCACGGACTCGAACGCAACTTGTTCCTGGCTCCGGGGGAAGCCAGCTAATGTACTAAATCCCGTCGCTCTTCTTCCGCTCGTACGGGGTCTTGATCAACTTTGCGACTTCATCCTGCGCCGCCTGCGTATTGTCCCGGGTTCTTCGGGCCTGCTCATACTCATTCACCGCGCGTTCCCGCTGCCCGGTAATATCGAAGATCCTTCCCAGGTTGATGTGCGCCCAAACCTCCACCCACTTCGGGTCCAGGTCGCCATTCAACGTCTCGCGGAACTCGTTCGCGGCGCTCTGATAGTTGTTCTGCAGGAAGAAAACTTCCGCGATCCGGTAGTGCGCCAGCGAACTGGTCCGCTGCGTCTCCAGCGCCTTCTGATATTCCTTGATCGCCTCGGCAAACTCGCTGATCTCCGCGAACTGCTCGCCCTTCCGGATCGCCACATTCACCCGCACCGTGCTGCTGTACTTCAGCAACCGGCTGTTCGGATCGATGGTCACCGTCTTCGGCTTGCCGAAGGTGTCTACCGAAAATTCCGACGAAGTCCCCATCACTTCAACGCGCTTCTCTTCCGGGTTGCCTTCCGTCTCGATCTTCAGATCGACAGGCATGCGGAACGTATCCAGATCCTGCGACACCTTGCCTTGCACCCGGAATCCCTTCGTCGTGCGGAAAATCGTGTACTCCAGCTTGAACTCCGGCGCGCCGCTCGATTCAATCCACTCAATAAAGAACCACTTCAGATCCTGCCCCGAAACCTGCTCCGCCACTTTACGGAAGTCTTCCGTGATCGCGCTCTTCCCGGAATACTGCTGCGCGAATTGCTTCAAGGTCGCAAAAAACTTCTCATCGCCGATTACGTACCGAAGCATGTTCAACACTTCCGCGCCCTTGCTCGCGCTCAGCGCCCACATCTCGGGCGAGTAATCCTCCAACCGCGCTTCCTGTACCACAGGAATGTTGTCCACGGTCAACGCTTCCACGCTCGCGGCCTTCATCTGGGCTTCAAGGGCGCCCGCGCCCGTCAGGTGCTCCGCCCACAATGCTTCCGAATACGCCGCCAGCCCGTTATCCAGCCACAAATGGTTGCGCGTGCCCGCCGAAACCTGATTGCTCCACCACTGCCGCGACACCTCATTCGACAGCACGCGGCTATTCACGTCGTGCCCCACTGTGCGCGAGTTCAGAAAGATCAACCCCGGTGCGGCATACCCATTCGGCGCACCCGTCTCCGTCTCGAAGACCGTCAGATTCGCATTGGGCGCAATCCCGAACAAGCCCGTAAAATAATTCACCATCTTCGCGGTTTCATCCGCGTACACCTTCGTCATCCCCGCTTCCGGCCCGCGGAAATACAGATACGTCACCACGCCTTCGGAGGGCACCTTCACCACCGGGGTCTTGCTCACGCCGATGCTCCCCGGGAACGAAGCTCGCGGGAATTTGTAGCTATACACCGTCTTCCCCGCCTGCTTCTGGGGCGTGCCATTGCCGCTGGCCACCACCTGATCGCCCTCGGGCACCGTCACGTTCACATCAGCCGAAAACCGGTCTGTGGTGTAGCCGTTAACGGGAAACCAGCGCGCCGGATACAGCAGATACGCGAAATCCTCATGAATGGCCGCGAACTTGATTCCGTAAATGGGCGACTCCTCATTGCCCGTCAGATGTCCGTCATAAACGAACCGGATTGTCTTCGCCACGCCCTTTTCGAGCGGCTGCGGAAACGCCACACGCACCGTAAAGTCAGGCGCGTTCCGCGTCGCCGTCAGAGCATTCCCTTGGTCGTCAGTCACTTTCGAGACAGTCAGAGCATTGTTCAACTCAAACACGGCGTCCGTCGCGCCCGCATCGAGCGGCACAAATCGCACAGCCACACGCGCAGCCAGCGACTGTGTCTTCCCGTTCACATCCGCGTCGATCGTGTAATGTTCCACGTCGATCCGGCTCCGGTGATCCTGCGCGCCCGCTACGCCCGCGAACGCCAACCAACAAACAAGAAATCTAAACAACGCTTTCCTCCCAAACTCTCACCACTTCGTCCGCCGCGCGGCCCATCGCGCTCCCTTCGAACTCCAGCCGCCGCCGGACCGCCGCTAACTCTTCCTTCATTGTCCGCCGCTTCGCCTCGCTCCGTAACAGTTCCGCCGCATGGCCGGCCAAAGCTTCCGGCGTCATCTGCCCCTGGATCAACTCCGTCACCACTCGCTTTTCGGCAATCAGGTTCACCATGGAGAAAAACGGCACTTTTACCAGCATCCTGCCCATCGCCCAACTCAACCGGTTCACCCGGTAAAACACCACCATGGGCGCGCCCAGAAGAGCCGCTTCCACTGTCACTGTTCCGCTGGCCGCCAGTATCACGTCGGCATGCGCCATCGCATCCCAGGCTTCACCTTCTAACACTTGGATGGGCGCGGAGCCAATTCGTTCCCGAAAAAACGCCGTTCCCGCATTCGGCGAGGCCGGCAGAATGAAGTGCGCCTGGAACTCACGCCCCAACAGCTCCACCGCCCCCAAAAGCGGCCCCATATGCCGTTCCGATTCGCCTCTCCGGCTCCCCGGCAGAATGGCAACCAGTTTCCTGTCCGCCGGAATCGCATGCTTCGCCCGAAACTCTTCCGGTGACGTCGCAGCTTTCACGACGCCCACCAATGGATGCCCGATGTACCGCGCCCGCACTCCGTTCTCTGCGAAAAACGGCTCCTCAAACGGAAAGATACACAGCACCGTCCGCACTACCCGGCGAATGGTTTTGAGCCTCCCCTTCCTCCAGGCCCAAACCTGCGGCGCAATCAGATACACCACCGGTATCGTCAGCTTGGCCGCTACCCGCAGGTGGAAATCGGGCGAATCCGTTAAAATCGCCAGCGAAGGTTTCCGGCTGCGAACTGCTCGCAGCAGTTTCTGGAACTCACCCCAGATCCGGGGCAGATGCCGCAGCACCTCCACAAGCCCCACCACCGCCAATTCTTCTGACCGGATTGCCGTCTCCACGCCAGCTTCCCGCAACTTGGGACCAGTGCATCCGAAAAACTGGGTCTCAGGCCATCGCCGCCGCAACTCCTCCACCAGCAGCGCTGCATATCGGTCTCCCGACGCTTCCCCTGCCGAAACCAGGACCGTCGAGGGTGCGTTAGGCATGCATCTGTTAAAATCGCATAGCTTTTGCATGCCTGATGAATCCCCTGAAGATTTCCTCCGCGCCCACCGCGGCTCCCTCATCCGTGTCGACGACAAAATCTCCTATGTGGCGGTCCCACCCATGCCCGACGAGGACCTGCGCCATTACATCCAGGACACCCTGACCGCCTTGCCGCCCGCCGTGCGCGAACAGCTCCCTCCCATCGCCATTTTTCTTGTTCCCTATCTGAATACTGACCCTCCGAGAGTGAGCTCGGATCTTGTGCCCTTGGAGCGCTCACTCCCGTCTTACAAACTCGAAGAGAAAGGCCGCATGGCGCTTTTCTTCGCCACCAAGGAGGAGGAGGTCTCGGAATTCCATTTCAACTTCTATCACCAGCTCGCCGAGATACTCACCGCGAACTGGCCCAAAGAGGCGACCGTGGCAACCGAGTTTTCCAACCTGCTCAAGGAGGAACTCGCTGCCAAAGTCCACGGCGAAATCGATGAGAAAAGCTGGCAGATGAAGCAGGCCCTTCAGTCGAAGCCCGCGTCGAAGGATTCGAAAGCCTTCCGTGATTACGTAAAGCAAGCCTTCATCGACACCATGACGCTGTATCTTCACGGTATCTGTTGCGATATCGACGTCGAAACCGGTCCGCGACAGATGCCCTCGCGCTCCGTTCGAAAGCGCCTGGAGCTGCTGTACGCCCTCTATCCGCCCCCGGCCGGCCTCGCCGTTTTCCCGGAAGATCTCTCAAAGGTGAGACCTCCCCGGCTGTACAGAGCGTGAGAGAAGAGTCGTGATGCCGGATCCGCAGCAGAAGGGCATCTTCATCGTTTTTGAGGGTATCGACGGAGCCGGAAAGAGCACTCAGGTTAAGCTTCTGCGGGATGCGCTGGAAGACGCCGGCCAAGCCGTCATCGCATCAAAAGAGCCCACCAATGGCGAGTGGGGCAGCATCCTCCGGCAGTCTGCCGTCACCGGACGGCTCTCTCTCGAAGAAGAGCTCGAACTGTTCGTGAAAGATCGGACGGAGCATCTGACAACTCTGATCCTGCCGGCCCTCAAAGCGGGGAAGACGGTGATTCTCGATCGGTACTTCTATTCCACGATCGCCTACCAGGGCGCCCGCGGTTCAGACGTCAAAAGCCTGACGAAAAGGATGCACCTGCTCTTCCCGCGTCCAGACATCGCGTTCATCCTGGATCTCGACCCCGTCTCCGGAATTGACCGGATTGCCCATGGCCGGGCCGAACAACCCAATTATTTCGAAGACCGTGCGAACCTGACCAGCGCGAGGGCGATCTTTGCTGGGATCGAGGGCGAGGAGATCCAACGTGTGGATGCCACTCTGCCCGCGGATCTTCTGCATCTTCAGATTTTGGAGGTAGTCACATCTTGGCCTTCGCGATCTGCGCGTTAATCGCGGCCGTAAACGCGTCCACGAAATCGCGCCCGCCGTTCAACAGGTTCGAAAGCGTCATGTAGTCGACGGGGATATCAGGTTGTACGCCGACGTTCTCGATGTAGTTCGTCGCCGGATAGCCGTTAACCGATACAGGATTGGCGCGCGACATCAGCGCAATCGTCATTCCCGTATCGCCTTCAGAGTAGGCCCCCACCTGCCATCGGGAGGTGTTGAGCGAGTT
Source organism: Bryobacterales bacterium (assembly GCA_963795835.1). GTDB lineage: Bacteria > Acidobacteriota > Terriglobia > Bryobacterales > Bryobacteraceae > JALYXI01. The sequence continues at coordinate 521,644 of CAWCJC010000009.1, forward strand.
GCTTCCGCCCATTCCGTTGGTTCTCCAACCGACCAGGGGTCCGCGTCCGTTGTCCTGAAACATCGCCGCTACCGAATCCGCCGTTGAAACGGAGAACTCGTCCGTGAGCATGATCATCGGCTTGTTATATGCCAGCCGCACTCCGTTCTTGTCCGTTGGCTCGGTTCTCGTGAAGCTCGGCCCGCACATCGGTACCGGTGTGGTGCGCGCCCGGCTTGTGGAGTAAGCCGCAAGCACGGCGTCGTAGATTGTCTGGTATTGTGCAATCAGATTGGCATCACCCGTAACTCTGGCAGTGTTAAGCCGGTTGGCGAAGTACTGCAGGTACTCTCGCGTTGCTCGCAGTTCATAGCCTACGGGCCGGAATCCGCCGGGCATCAGGTAGGTCAGAATGCTCTCTCCGTAACAGAGGAAGCCACCTGTGTTCCTGGTCTGGTCGATTACCAAGCCGTCGGTGTTCGACTGCATGTAGGCGATCTCGCCTGCGAACTGCGCCAGCGCCGCGCTTGAACTTGCCGGATCATAATAGGGAACCCGGATGAACCCGATGCGGTTCCCTCCTGAGACATAAACGCCGGAGACGAAGTCGTCCGCGAAAGATCCCCCTACTCGCCGAACAAACGTTTGCGGCAGGTTGAATACAGGCTGCAGAGAGCCATAGCCCAGAAGGCCCACGGGATCGGGATCGGCTGAATGTTGCAGTTCCAGCAACGCATCTCTGGCCGTACTCTCCTCCGCCGCGCTCGCTCGAGGCACTTTTCTCTGTGGCATCGGTGCCGGGTCGATCTTGTCGAGAGGCAACCCGGATTTCACCCACGGAATCGAATACGTTTCCACGCTGCCCGAAGACCGGCGAACCTGCACCATGGCGAAGTCTCCTACGTCTGTTGCATGCGGCATGCGGCTCTGCGGACGCGTCACGATTCGGCTGGCCGCTGCCCTTTGCGTGCTGCGATCGTTCCCGTAGCGAGCATACTTGGCGAAGTTTTGGAGCAGCGATTCGACCGGCGTGCCATCCACGGAAACAATCTCATCGCCAATCGTGAACGGATACCGCGAAACGGGAAGCACCGATCGATTCACGCCTTCGATCAGAACCCTGCCATCGTAGATGTCCACGCCGAAGCCAAGTTGCGCAACGAAATTCGACGGAAGCTGGTAAGAATCATGGCCGTCCTGCAATTGGGCCACGTACTCCACCATCAGCTCATAAAAGTCCAGATCGTTAGCGCTGGCATGGACCCGATCCATCCACGGCGACAGGTCCAGTGCATTGAAGCCGTAGAGGGTCTGCTTCCAGTCCAGCGGCGCATAGCGCTTCGAGTAGAGGGAGGTCAACGACTCGAAATCGAATACCTTCTGCGCATCGGTAAGCTGAGCGATTCCGCTGCCAGTAAAGGCGACAAGAAGGAGGAGCCATCTAGACATAGCTTCGATTACAGGCCACGGACGAACCCGCCGTCAACCGGCAAGCTCACTCCGGTCACATAACCGGCCAACTCCGAACAGAAGAACGCCGCCACCGCCCCAAACTCCTCCGGAGTGCCGAAACGGCCGAGCGGAATTTGGCTCAGCCACTTGGCCCGCAGCTCCGGCTTCTCGCTCGCAAGCGACTCCAGCCGCGCTGTCGCCGTGTATCCTGGGCACAGGTTGTTCACCAGCACGTTGTAGGGCGCGCACTCGTTCGAAAGCGTTTTGGTCAACCCGGTCACGGCGGCCCGAATGGAATTTGAGAGCACCAGCCCGTCAATCGGCTGCTTGACGGAAGCCGAGGTAATCGTCAAAAACCGGCCCCATCGGCGGTCGCACATGCCGGGTAAGACCTCCCGCGCCAGGGTCACGGCGCTCAGAAGGTTGGTCTCAATCGCAGCTTGCCACTCTTCGGCCGTCGTTTCGCGGAAGAGCTTCGCCGGAGGTCCGCCGGCATTGGCGATAGCGATATCGATATGCCCGAAATGAGCGTTCACTTCCGCTACAAACGCACGCAGTTGCGCCGGATCGCGAACGTCGGCGGGCCAGCAGAAGATGCCTTCCCCAACCGGCTCGGCTTTCCGCGAACAGACCGCCACGCGCACACCTTCCGCCGCCAATGCCAGCGCGGTCGCCTTTCCCAAGACCCTGGGTTCCCGCTGCGACCAGCGCCACCCTGCCTCGGATTCCCAAGTCCACCGTGTTATCTCCTTAAATAGGCGTCATCGCCGGAGAGCCAGTCTTCGCGCGGCGGGCTGAACAGATCCAAATCTACTGTATCCTCAAGTGCCACTGCCTGATGGGGCAGGTTTGAGGGAATCCGCAATACTTCTCCCTGACCCACGATAATCTCGCGGCCTTCGATGGTGAACTGGAGAGCGCCTTCCAGAATGTAGGTAATCTGCTCGTTGTGGTGGCTGTGTAAAGGCACAATTGCGCCTTTCTTAAGAAACACCTGTGCGGCCATCACTTTGTCGCCTGTAATGATCTTGCGGGAGATGGTATCGCTCAAAGTTTCAAGCGGTACCGTGCTCCAGGAATAGTGCTGCGCTTCCGTCTGGGTCATATAGGAAGCATAATTGCTTCACCATGCGCATGGCGACAGCGGTGTGGCGCGGGCAGCTTACATTTGGGTTACTCTCGTTCCCGGTGAAGCTGTACGTGGCGGCAAGAAGGGATCCCATTTCGTTTCGTAATTTGCGAAAGAGGGAAGAAGAGCCGGAGCCCGCCCCGGTACCCACTACGAAGTTCACTGCCCAGCCGGCCCAAGAAGCGCCTGAGCCCGTTTATACGCCGGAAGATCGGGTAACTCACACCCCGGTCACAACAACGGCGGAAATATCTTCTCCTACACCCGCGCCGGTTATGACGCCGATTATGAAAGGCTACGAATTCGAGAAAGACCAGTTCGTCGCCATCGATCCGGCGGAGATCAAGAAACTGGCGAAAAGCACTTCACGCGATATGGAAGTCACGGAATTCGTCCACTGGAACGAGATCGATCCGGTTTTTCTCGACGCTTCCTACTTTGTGATTCCGGACCCGAGCGGCGAGAAGCCATACTCGCTGCTCTGCGCAGCCATGAAGAAGACAGGCTTCGCGGCAATCGCTCAGATCGTTATGCATGGCCGTGAACAGGTGCTCGTTTTGCGGCTCGGCACCAAAGGGTTGGTGGCGCACACGATGTTTTACAATTCCGAAGTCCGTCGCGAGGAAGAATTTGCCCCCTCCGCCGAGTTTGGTGCGAAAGAACTCGACTTAGCTTCAAAGCTGATTGAGCACATGGAAGCGCCTTTCCAGCCCGAGCAGTATGTGGACCAGTACAAGGCCAGAGTGCAGGCGCTTATTGACGAAAAGGTGAATCGCGTAGCCGCCGCGCCGGCCGCCACGGAAGCGCCAGTCGCCCGTAAGAAACCGGTCGATATCCTGGAAGCACTGAAGCGCAGCCTCGAACAGGCAGCTGCCCGAAAAGCCCCTCAACAGGCAGCCATGCGCCCGAGGCGCAAGAGCGCTTAGATGGAACTTTTCTCCGAAGACAAGCCGGTTTACGCGCTCCTCAACGTGCGCTCCGGTTGGGATGATGGCTCCGCCTGCAGTACACAACTCGAACGTGCGATCGGCCATAACCTCACCATTGAACACGCGGTAAAAGGGTTCGACATCACCGCAGCCGTACGCCGGGCCCGAGATGCAGGCGTGAGCGCCGTAATCGCCGGCGGCGGGGATGGCACCTTGAACGCGGTCGCAGCGGGGTTGAATGGGTCCGATGTGCCCATGGCAATTCTGCCGATTGGAACGCTGAACCATCTGGCGCGCGATCTGCAGGTTCCGCTCGATGTCAGCCAGGCGATTGCGGGGCTGAAGTCGAGCACGGTAGCGAAGATTGATCTCGGCGTCGTCAACGGGCGTGTGTTCGTCAATAACTCGGTGATTGGGCTTTACCCGGCTTACTGGTTTGCGCGCTCCCGAATCGAGCGCACGTGGAAACTGAGATGGCTGGCCATCACGTCGGCAATCTTCAGCGTGATTCGCCGCAATCCCTACATGAACGTGCGGCTGCTCATCGATGGCCGCCCCATCGAACGCAAGACGCCTTACATTCTGGTGGCAAACAACGAACACCGCATGGAAGGTTATCAGCTCGGGACACGGGCTCACCTGGACCGGGGAAAGCTGTGGGTTTACGTCATGCGTAAGTTGAGCCGCTGGGGCCTTCTGCGTTTGGCGGTTTCGCTGATCACCGGGCAGTTCAAAAGACGCGATGATTTCGAAACTTTCGCTGTCGAGTCCATGACGGTCGAAACACGGCGGCGCCGGTTAGGCGTATCGCTGGATGGCGAAGTGAAGGGTTTGCGCACGCCTCTGGAATATCGTTCGCTGCCGGGAGCGCTCCGGGTGATTGTGCCTCCCAAGGCGCTAGAGAAGGCTCCTGAAGCCGTCCCGGAACCGTAGCGATGCGGCGCATCGTTCACGCTTCCGACTTCCACTTCGGGTGGAGCGAATCGGCTCTCGCAACAGTTCTCTGCGCCACCATCGCGAATTTGAAGCCAGACTTGACCGTGCTCTCCGGCGATTTCGTGGAACATGCCACCCGCGCCGAGTTCGAGCAGGCGCGCAAGTTCGTGCAAGGGATTCAAGGGCCCAAGATCATGGTTCCAGGCAATCACGACCTGCCGTTTTATAACTATGTTCGCCGCGTGAGACAAGGTCTCTCGTTGTATCGTGAGTACATTACTGACGACATGATGCCGTTCTATCAGGATGAGGAGATTGCTGTGATGGGCATTGATACCGCGCGCGTCTGGCCCATTCGCGGCGGCAGTATCAGCCGGGTACAGATGGAGCAGGTGGCAAACAAACTTTGCGACCTGCCTGCAGGGCTGACACGAGTGTTGGTCACTCACCACCCCTTCGACTTGCCCGAAAGATATGCAGCACGGTACCTGGTGAAACGCGGCGCGAAGGCGCTGGAGCGCTTGGCTTGCTGCATGGATGTGCTGTTGGCCGGGCATATGCACATCGGCGCGAGCGGCCGCGTGGCGGACCGTTTTGAAACTGAAAATGGAGCGCTCATCTTCTCGCAGGCGGGAACCGCGATTTCGAAGCGCTACAAAGGGGAACGAAATTCGCTCAACGTCATCGAAATCGATCGCCCCCATGTACGCGTGCAGAAGTATTCCTGGGATAGCGGTGAATCCGCCTTCGCCGCGGTGCCCAGCGAGTTGCAGGAATACTGAACATGAAAATCTCTGCCTTCCCCAAGTGTTACCTGGGCGCGATCTCGAATCGGCAGATGACCGTCTTCCAGTGGATCGAACAGGCGAAGCAACTGCCGGCTCAGGGTCTCGAAATGTATGAGGGCTTCTTCCCCTCCTTCGAGAACGATGAAGTGGATCGAGTGGGAGCCTCCATCCACGATGCAGGATTCGCTATGCCAATGTTCTGCTGCTCGCCCGATTTCACGCAGCCCTCTTCCGATGCCCGCGCTCGGGAAGTGGAGCGCGAGGCGCAAATGATCGCTGTCACGCGACGTTTAGGTGGGGAGGGCGCCGTTTGCCGCGTGCTGACCGGCCAGCGCCGCGCTGAAGTCAGTGACCGGCAAGGCCTCGAGTGGGTGTTCGAATCGATCCGGCAGTTGCTGCCCGTCGCGCGCGAACACGGCGTCAAGTTAGGGCTGGAGAATCATTACAAAGACGGCAAGTGGACCGCGCCCGAATTCGCGCAGAGAGCTCCGCTGTTCCTGCAAGTGGTTCAGGAGTTTTCGGGCGACTCAGCCTTTGGCGTTCAGTACGATCCTTCAAACGCAGTTGTGGCCGGAGACGATCCGGTGGAGTTGCTGCGCCACGTTGCTCCCTACGTCTGTAGCATGCATGCCAGCGACCGGTCGCTTGCGCCGGATGGGACTTTGCAGCATGGCGTGACCGGCAAAGGCATCAATGACTATCACGCCATCTTCCGCATACTCGCCGAACACGGCTACCAGGGCTGGGTAAGCATCGAAGACGGTATGAATGGCATGGACGAGATGCGCGAATCGCTCGAATTCCTGCACCGTATGAACCGGGAGTACTTCGCATAAGTGAGAACGGCCCTGGTGGGTTGCGGTAAGGTCGGAGGTCTCCACGCCCATGCGCTGGCGTCGTTGCCGCAGTCACAGTTGGTCGCGGTCATTGACAGCAGTCTTGATCGCGCTCAGTCCTTTGCCGCCAAATATGGGGGCGTTGCCGGAACAGATGTCCGCAACACAGGTGCCGAAGCCGTCTTCCTCTGTACTCCGCACCCGCTGCACGCCGACGCCGCCATTGCAGCCATGGAAAGCGGTGCACACGTTCTCGTAGAGAAACCTCTGGCGGCAACGCTTCCCGATTGCGACCGCATGCTCGCTGCGGCCGCGCGCAACGGAGTGCAGTTAGGCGTAGTCAGCCAGCGCCGCCTGTATGAACCAGTGAAGCGCATGAAGCAGGCGATCGATGCGGGTAAGATCGGCCGTCCCGTGCTTGCCACCGTCGCGATGTTCAGTTGGCGCGACGAAGCTTACTACCGCTCGGACCCCTGGCGCGGCCGCTGGGATACTGAGGGCGGCGGCGTGTTGATCAACCAATCGCCGCATCACTTGGATCTGCTCCAGTGGTTCATGGGACCGGTGGAGGAAGTCTCCGGCGCTGCTGTGAACCTGAACCATCCCTACATCGAAGTGGAAGATACGGCGTCGGCGACGTTGCGGTTCGCCGGCGGCGGCATTGGCAATGTGATCGTCAGTCTGTCGCAGAAGCCCGGGCTCTATACCAAGGTCCATGTACACGGCGAGAACGGCGCTTCGGTGGGTGCGGAAACGGATTCAGGCGCCACGTTCATCGCGGGCATGTCCGCACCGGCCGGTGTTCCCGTCAATGATATCTGGACCATTCCGGGCGAAGAACATCTGCTTGCCGGGTTCCAGCAGACCGACCGCGAAAGCCCACCCCAGGACTACCACGCGCTTGAGATTGCCCGCTTCCTCGATAGCCTGATTGCGCGCGAGGCGGTTCCGGTGCCGGGCGCAGAAGGTCGCAAGGTGGTCGCCATCATCGACGCTATTTACCGCTCCAGCCGCGAGCGACGCGCAGTCTCGCCTATGTGAGCGAAAGAACCGGCAGCATCGCGGATTCGATCTCAACCATGGCCGCCGGGTTTGGCTTCTGAGTCAGTATCAGGTGATCGCAGTTGGAGAGCAGTTCGCCCAACGACGCCGTCAGCAGCCGCCCGATATGTGGAATCGCGGCGAGCACGAAGTTCTTGTTCGCCCCATAGATCTCATCGATCTGGATGTGCGGATCGTAGACGCGGACGTCGCGGCCTTTGCCGATCAGGTGTTCGAGCAGTGTCACCACGGGGCTCTCGCGCAGATCGTCCGTGTTTTCCTTGAACGCCAGGCCATAGATGCCGATCCGCTTGCCGGGCAGCGCCATCACGCGCTCGATTGCGCGCTTCAGGTGCTGATCGTTCGCTGGCAGCACGTTCTGCAGCATCGGCAGATTCAGGTCAAGCCGGGAAGCGCGGTATGTGAGCGCGCGCAGGTCTTTCGGAAGGCAACTTCCGCCGAAGGCAAAGCCGGGGCGCAGGTATGCGGCAGATATGTTGAGCTTGTCGTCCTGGCAGAGAGTGTGCATCACTTCATTGGCGGGGATGTCGAGCTTCGAGCACAGCGATCCTATCTCGTTGGCGAAGCCGATCTTGACCGCGTGGAAGCAGTTGCAGGCGTACTTGATCATCTCTGCCGTCCGTAGCGTCACCATGCACGCTTTCACGTTCAGAGTCTTGTAAAGATCGGCGACGGAATGCACGGCGGCGGTGTTGTCGCCCCCCACAACCAGCAACGAAGGCTCCATGAAGTCCCGGACTGCGGTGCCTTCTCTCAGGAACTCAGGGTTGCTAACGACGGGGCACTTGGCGGGATCACCGAGCGCCGGGATCACGACGTCCTCGCAGGTACCAGGGAAGACGGTGCTCCGGATCACAACGATCAACTGCTCCGCGCGACCCTGCATGAACGAGCCGATGTCTTCGGACACACGTTTCAACTGCCCCAGACCCAGATTGCCGTTCGGCTCAGAAGGCGTACCCACGCAGATCAGCGCGATGTCGGCCTTGGCCAAGCCTTCGGCAAGCGACGTAGTGGCGGTGAGCAGCCCACTCGCCGCGGTCTCCCGTACGATCTCCTCCAGGCCTGGTTCATAGAAGGGAGCTTTGCCCGCCAGGACGTTACTTACCTTGTAATCGTCACGGTCAACACCGATGACCTTGTGGCCAAGGCGCGCCAAACACGCCGCCGTGACACACCCTACATAGCCCAACCCGAGCACCGCAACTATCATGTGGACCTCCATTTTAGCCTGTTGAAGTTTGGTGCAGAGTACTCCCTTCGACTGTTACCAATGCGCCGCGGCTTCAATCTTCGGGACTGCCGAGCCGGCCCAGGTGAAACGAATCCGCTCACCCTTACGGACGTGCTGCACCAGCGCCGGGCGGAAACACGCAATGCAGGTCCCGCCCTTATGCCGCACGCTCGGATACAGTACGCCCGGCGATCCCGCCTCTAACAGACGAAGCGCAAGCCGCTGGGAATCGACGTACGTGCTGGGATCTAACTCTCGCGCGTATTCGGGTTTGTCACGGAGGTCTTCAAAGCTGCCGCTGAAATCGGCCAGATAGTCATCGTAAACAACGCTATCTTCAAAGCGCCCGATTTCTGCGTATTCCGTGGCTTTGTGAAAGGCGATCTCTGCCTGCGAAGTCTTCAGGCTGAAGGCTGCGTACCAGGCACCTCGATCCGGGCCATTGAAACGTGAGCCCAGCGGATGGGCGTGCAGAAAGGCCGCGTTGATCACCCGGTAATTCGGAATCCCGAACACCAGTTCTTCCTTGCCGATTCCCGGTAGCAGGCCGTTCTCACCCCAGAGACGCTCGTTGGTGGCATGGTCCAGTTCGAACAAGTCCCGCAGATGCGAATCATCCTCGGCGATTCTGGTGAGGACGCTCGCAAAATCCGGATTGTACTTGGCGGGAATTAGCCGATGTGTGTCTTTGCGGCGGAACACTCACATCCCGCCGCGGCGGGCATCGAGCAATCTCCGGACAATCTGCAGAGCGGGCAATCCGCCGCGCAGAACGTAATCCAGGGGAGTGCGGCCGCCGAAGATCCGGTTCGTGTTTGGCAGTTGCATCCAGCTATCCGCTAACCTCTCGCCGTAGAGAAGGTTCAGGGCTTTGAAGATGCCGACCAGGTACGAGATTCGGGTAAGTACATCGGTATCCAGTACCCGCTCCGGTTGCTTCTTCCAGTTGTAGTAGGGCCCGTTCGAAACGCCTCCCAACAGCACGCGCGCATCTTCGTCCCGCACGTTCCATATCTCCATAATCCGGAAGAATCCCTTTAGTGCGGAGGCACTCAACCGGTCCCGCTCCCGCTTCAAGGTGAGATCAATCAGAGGGGAGGAATCGAAGCCGGTTGCGGGAAAGGTTGGCTGAACCAGGAACATATTATCTCCTGATCAGGAGTATAGCGCGGGTTAGAGCTTTATGCTAGCAGCACCCAGAATGTGCTTATTCTTGCTGTCCTGGACGAAAACGACCGCCTGCAGATTCGCGCGCTTCCAATCCGCGGCAAGCTGCGGATTCACCTGCGCGGAGAATGTGCCATCGTGCGTCTTGCCGAGGACCGTCAGGCGGCGGACCACCCCGGTATGGTTGAGTTGACGCCCGGAGTTTTCGCCGCTCCGCACGTCGGACCGGAGGTTGTCTTCAGTTACGGCAAGCAGAACATCGGCGGCTGCATTGCCGGGCACCTGATCGACATTGACGGTCAATTTCTCGCCGCCTGATAAGGTGACATGAGCTTTGGGCTGCGAGGCAGCTTCCGCGATAGCTTTCTTCGCGTTTGCACCGTTGCTGCCGACGAATTCCGCTTTGCCGTCGACGACCATCTGCGGTGTGTAGACGCCGTCATTATGAAACGAATCGGCGTAGGCGGACTGGCGCTCGCTAAACCCGTGCGTGGAGAACGGATCGCGCCAGCCAAGGCGGTTCCAATAATCGACGTGTTCGGAAAGCACCAGCACCTGGGCATTCGGGATCGGTTGGGTACGTTCGATATCGGCCAGGAGTTTATCGGCCGAGGGGCAACTGGAGCAACCTTCAGAGGTGAAGAGTTCGACGATGACGGGAGTGCGCGTTTCGGCCGCGGAGACCGCAAGCGGCAATGCGAGGGCGAAGAAGGAGAGTGCAAATAGTCTGCTCATATCAGCTTAGTGGAGAGCCGGGCTGAGATTCTTCTTGGCGCGCTAATGAAACGGAACAGCCGTGCTCTTCTTCTGCTGATGATGCGGCTTGGCTTGCCCGGCAAGCTGGGTTTGAATGTGGACGAAGTCGGTCGGATAATCGCCCGTGTAGCAGGCGTAGCAGAAGTCGCCGCGCTCGTCCTTGATGGCGCGTTGCAGGCCGTTCAAGCGAGAGATATCCAATGCTGTCGGCTTCGACGAACTTGCGGATTTCTTCGATGCTGTTATTGGCGGCAATCAGTTCATTCTTGGTTGGGGTATCCACTCCGTAGAAGCAGGGAGAAACCGTCGGCGGGCAGGAGATACGCAGATGGACTTCACTGGCCCCTGCGTTGCGCACCATGCGGACGATCTTGCGCGAGGTGGTGCCGCGGACCACACTATCGTCCACCAGCACGACGCGTTTGCCTTCCAGCAGATGCCGAATCGGATTGAGCTTCAGCTTGACGCCGAAATCGCGAATGGCCTGCGAGGGTTCGATAAACGTCCGGCCTACGTAATGGTTACGGATCAGAGCCTGACAAAACGGCAGGCCCGACTCGTGCGAATAGCCAAGCGCCGCGGCCACGCCGGAATCAGGCACAGGCACCACGATATCGGCATCGGCGGGAGCTTCGCGCGCCAGCAGGCAACCGAGAGCCTCCCGAGATTCCTGAACGGAGCGGCCAAACACGATGGAATCCGGCCGCGAGAAATACACATGCTCGAAAGCGCAGTGCGACAGCGGTTGCTTGGGTGCGTAGCGTTCCCGTGTGACGCCTTCCGGACCCACGATGACCATCTCGCCCGGTTCGACATCGTTCAGATACACAGCGTCGATCAAATCGAACGCACAGGTTTCGGAGGCAAAGACGGTGCTGATGCGGCCGCCCTGCAGTTCCATCTGACCCATGGCGAGCGGACGGAAGCCGTGCGGATCGCGCGCGACGATAATCCGGTCCTGGGCGAGGACGACCAAAGAAAACGCGCCTTCCAGTTGAAGCAGCGCGTCGCGCAAGGCGCCCGAGAGAGTCCGTTCACTGGAATGCGCGACTAAATGGAGAACAACTTCGGTATCGCTATTCGCCTGGAAAATCGCGCCGCGGCGTTCCAGGTCACGCCGCAATTCGAGAGCGTTGGTGATGTTGCCATTGTGGGCGACGGCAATGTTCCCTTTGTTGCAGGAAACCGCGAAAGGCTGCGCATTGAGAAGGGCTGTGTCGCCGGATGTGGAGTACCGTGTGTGGCCGATTGCGAGGTCACCGGGCAAAGTGAGCAGGGCAGCTTTGGTAAATACGTCCGCGACATGGCCCATGCTCTTGTGGGTGAACAGTTCCCCGGCATTGCTGGTGGAGATGCCGCAACTCTCCTGGCCGCGATGCTGCAGGGCGTACAGCGATAAATACGCTACGTTTGCCGCTTCGGGGTTGCCGTAAATGGCGACAACGCCGCACTCCTCACGAAATTTATCGACCATAAGTTGTGGACTTGCTAAGGCTGGAACGGAAGTTCGAATTGAAGGGTTTCGATTGCACAATCGACAAGAGTAACGGGACCGTTGCTGATTCGTAACTGCCCTTTCATTGTAACTCCCAAAGCCACAAGTTCTACCCCGTGGTGCGCGGCAATTCGCGCCACAGCATCATGGTGCCCTGTGGAGATCAGAATACGCGACGGAGCCTCGTGAAACAGCAGAATCTCCGGTTTGTCCTGGGACGTGAGCCGGATCTCCGCGCCCACGGTGACGCAGCTCTCGGCGAGTGTTACGGCGAGACCGCCGTCACTGCAATCGTGCGCGGATTCGGCCAGGCCGGAGGCGGCGATTTCGCGCATTGCGGCCTGGACGCGCTTCTCATAGGCCATATCGAGAGCCGGCGGAGTACCCCACAGCTTGCCGATGATGGTCTTTGCGTATTGCGAGCTCCCGAATTCGCGCCAATTTGCGGAACGAACTCCCCCCAGCAACAGAATGTCGCGGCCTTCGTTCTGGAAGGCAAGCGGAACCGGTTTCGCGGTGGGCAGGATTCCCACGATGCCCAAGACCGGCGTGGGGTAAATGCCTTCGCCCAGCGTTTCATTGTAAAGACTGACATTTCCGCCGGTGATGGGCGTTTCGAAGAATTCGCAAGCTTCGGCGATGCCTTCGATGGCTTCGACGAGCTGTGCCATGATCTCCGGACGTTCCGGATTTCCGAAGTTCAGGTTGTTGGTGGCGGCGACGGGAAGCGCGCCCACGGTGGACAGGTTGCGGCAGCTTTCCGCGACGTTCAGCTTTGCGCCTTCGCGCGGCGACAAGAAGCAATAGCGGCCATTGCCATCAAGCGAGATGGCGAGCGAAACGCCGGTTTCTTTGACCCGCACCACGGCGGCATCGGCGGCGCCGGGCGGCACAAGCGTATTGGTGCGAACGGACCAATCGTACTGCTGCCAGATCTGGCGCTTTGAGCAGAGATCCGGGCTGCGCATCAGCGTCAGCAGATCCTGCTGTACGTTTTGCGAAACGAACTCCGGGGAATCGAGCGGCGCAGTACGAAGAGGGGTGGTGTGCGGCCGATCGTAGCGCGGTGCTTCCTCGGCTATGGCGTGGTTCGGGACTTCCGCTTCCACGCGTCCCTGGTGTTTCACGCGCAGCAGGCCATCCCCCGTTACCGTTCCGATGGTGACTGCATCGAGACCCCATTTTCGGAAGACCTGGAACACTTCTTCTTCGCGGCCGCGTTCCGCCACCAAGAGCATGCGCTCCTGCGATTCAGAAAGCAGCATTTCGTACGCGGTCATGCCGGTTTCACGCTGCGGAACCCGGTCGAGATCAATCTCAATTCCGACACCGCCCCGGCTTCCCATTTCGCACGACGAGGAAGTGAGCCCAGCCGCGCCCATGTCCTGAATCCCGACGATTGCGCCGGTTTGCATGGCTTCCAGACATGCTTCCAGAAGCAGTTTTTCCAGGAACGGATCGCCGACCTGAACGTTCGGGCGCTTCTGCTTCGATTCTTCGGTGAATTCGGCGGACGCCATGGACGCGCCGTGAATCCCATCGCGGCCAGTTTTCGCGCCGACGTAAATGACCGGGTTGCCGATGCCGGAGGCTTTGGCGTAGAAGACATCCTGCGCGCGGCAGACACCGAGCGCAAACACGTTCACCAGAGGATTGCCGTTATAACAGTCTTCAAACAGGCACTCGCCCCCGATGGTCGGAACGCCGAAGCAGTTGCCGTAATGCGAGATGCCGCTGACCACGCCGTCTAAGATGCGCCGATTCCGCGCGCCGGCCGTGGGGTGATCGAGAGATCCGAAGCGGAGAGAATCGAGAACCGCGATGGGTCGCGCGCCCATGGTGAAGATGTCGCGCAAGATACCGCCTACGCCCGTGGCCGCGCCTTGAAACGGTTCAATATAGCTGGGGTGATTGTGCGATTCGATTTTGAACGCACAGACCCAGCCATGGCCGATATCGATGATGCCGGCATTTTCGCCAGGCCCCTGGACCACCAGCTTGCCCTTGGTCGGCAGCTTACGCAGGTGAATGCGGGAACTCTTATAGGAGCAGTGCTCGCTCCACATTACGCTGAAGATACCGAGTTCTGTGTAACTGGGATCCCGCCCCAGAAGGCTGACTATTTTCTGGTATTCAGCGCCGGTCAACTGATGCGATGCAATGACTTCCGCGGAAAATGCCGGCATCCTAATTTTGTAAAAACGAACCCAAAATGGCGCGGCCGTCTTCGGAGCCCATCAGCGGATCGCACGCGCGCTCCGGGTGCGGCATCATCCCCATTACGTTGCGGCTTTCATTCAGGATTCCCGCAATCCCGCGCAGCGAACCGTTGGGGTTGTCCTTGTACCGGAAGGTGACGCGGTCTTCGGCCTCCAAGCGGTCCAGCAGCGGTTCTTCCGCATAGTAACAACCTTCCCCGTGCGCGATGGGCATGCGGAGCGCGGTGCCGGGCTCAATTGCGGAGGTGAAGGGGCTGTTCTTTGTGGCTGCGATCAGTTCCACTTCCTTACAGACGTATCGTAAGCCCGTGTTCCGGACCAGAGCGCCGGGGAGCAGACCGGCTTCCGTCAGGATTTGAAAACCGTTGCAGATCCCCAGAACAAGCCCACCCTGCTGGGCGAACTCTTTGACCGCGTTCAGCACAGGCGAAAATCGCGCGATGGCTCCGCAGCGAAGGTAATCTCCGTAGGAAAAGCCGCCGGGAAGGATCACGGCATCCACATTTCCAAGGGTCGCAGAATCGTGCCAGATAAATTCGGCTTTGTGGCCTAAATTGCGGTTTACCGCATACCAGGCATCGTGATCGCAATTACTCCCAGGAAAGACGACGACGCCGACATGCATTAAGAATTTTAGTTTAGCAATGCGCGGGCGCGGCCTGGGGATCAAGTGACAGGATCCGGTTCCGGAATGCATACTGCACCAGGTGCGCTTTGTTGTGGATCTTGAGTTTGCGCATGAGATTCACTTTGTGCGCGTCCACGGTTTTGGCACTCAGATACAGCACCGAAGCCACTTGCCGGACGGAAAGCCCTTCCGCCGTGAGCCGCAGCACTTCCATTTCGCGCCGGGTGAGGTTGTCCGGTTGCAGATCTCGGGGTGCGTACTGTGCTGCGCGGAAAGAGTCGGCGTCCTGGAGAATGTAATCGGCATCGTCCAGCCGCTCCACCAGTTCAACGGCCTCCTGGGCGCTCAGCAGAGCCTTGGCCCTTTCGGATTCTCCCATCAGCAATACTCTTATGTTGGTCACGTTTCCGTTCATGCCCAACTATCGGTAGAAGCCCGAAATACCTTTACTGTGTTCAGATAGAAATTTGCGAAAGATCTATGCCTATGTTGTGATCGCGCCCGCAGTGGTGGTGCTGACGGCCTTGATGGGAACCACGTCCCTGATTGCCTCCTACGTTGGCACCAGGGAAAACAGGCTGCATGAAATCGCGCAGTTTTGGGCTCGCGTGCTGCTGCGATTCAGCTCCATCCGCCTGACGACGCACGGCCTGGATCAGCTTGAGCCCAACCGCAGTTACGTGTTGGTTTCAAATCACACCAGCTACATGGATACCCCTGTGCTGATGTCAGGCATCCCCTTGCAATTCCGGTTTCTTGCCAAGAGCGAACTGTTTGGAGTTCCTTTCATCGGCACACATCTGAGCCGCGCGGGACATTTTCCCGTGGAGCGCGACAATGTGCGCGCCTCGCTCAAGAGCATGTCGGATGCGGCCAAGTCCATCCACGACCGGCAGGTTTCGGTGCTGGTGTTCCCGGAAGGAGGGCGCTCGCCAAAGTATTTACGGCCCTTCAAGGACGGAGCAGCTTATATCGCCATCAAAGCCGGAGTGGCGGCGGTTCCCGTGGCTCTGGTGGGAACGCGAGCTGTGCTGCCGATGCATTCCACACAGGTCAATCCCGGTCCGGTTGAGATTCGAATCGGGGAACCGATCGAGACGAAAGGCCTAAAACTTGGCGACCGTAACGAACTCAGCGACCAGTTGCGCCTTGCCATTGCACGGCTTACCGGGGACCGCCTGGAAGAAGACGCGGAACCGGCGGATGCATGATAACTTTGCCTTGATGAGTTCCCGCACGGTTTATCAAGCACTGCGCGATACGGCACAAAAGTACGGGAATCGCGACGCTCTGCTTCAGCCAACCACCGGCGACGCCTCAAAGAAATACCGCATCTGGTCCTGGAACCAATATTTAACGTCCGTGGTGGAAATCGCGGCTGGGCTGCGCTCTCTCGGTCTCGGAAAAGGCGACGTCTGTGCGCTGAATTCAGAAACACGCGCGGAATTCTACCTCGCCGATATCGGCATCATGACGAATGGCAGCATCGCGGCGGCGCTCTATGCGAACTATCCGGCGGCCGACCTGATCGCCACCATTACCAAGAGCGGCGCCAAGGCGCTGTTTGTTGAAACACCCAAGATGCTGGCGGCTCTGCGAACCTCGCCAGTGGCGCATTTTATTCTTCTTACCGGTGAAGCGGAAGGTGCGCTGGACGCTGGAACAATTGCAAGCACGCGGACGCGAGGCGCTGGCTGCCGAGCCCGGTTTGGTGAACCGTTTCGAAACGGAGACGACGCCCGAAGACAACGCCATCCTGTATCTCACTTCCGGCGCAACGGGCGAACCGAAGATGGTGATGGTGACGCACGGGTCCGTCGTGCGCAACATCGAAATGGGACAGGCGGTGCTGCCCGCCGGACCCGACGACATGACGATCGCGTTCCTTCCTTCGGCTCATATTACGCAACGCGTGGTGATGGAACTGTTGCCCATTGAGTTAGGCACGCCCGTGACTTTTTCAGAATCGCTGCTTCGGCTGCCGCAGGAGCTGAAGTCAGTGAAACCGACGTTTTTCGTCGCCCCGCCCCGGTTCTGGGAGCGCATTCACTCCACCATAAAGACGGAAGTTAAGAAGCGGCCGGCCTATGCGCAAAGGATCTTCTTTGCCGCGCTGGGTTTGGGGATCGCGGTGGCGAAGTACAAGCGCCAGGGTAAGACGCCACCGATGTATCTGCAGCTGCCCTACTCGCTGGCGGAGAAGCTGGTGTTCAATAAGATCCGCGAGCGCTTCGGGGGCAGACTGCGCGTCGCAATTTCAGGCGGCGCTCCGTTGGGCGCGGAGTTGGCCGAGTTTTACGAGGCGGTCGGGCTGCCGCTGGTGGAAGGTTACGGGCTCACGGAAGGCGGGGTAGCGGTGTTCAATCCGATCGGGCGTGCGAAGCCCGGCTCCATCGGAAAGCCACTGCCGGGGGTGACCGTCAAAATCGGTGACGATGGCGAGGTGCTGATCGGCAGCCCATGTTTGTTCTCCCACTATCACGGAGACGCGGAAAGCACGGCGGCCGTGTTGCGCGATGGCTTCCTGTATACCGGCGACGTGGGGCGCGTGGACGACGAAGGCTATGTCTACATCACGGGCCGTAAGAAAGAGCTGATTGTGTTTTCTAATGGCAAGAAGATTTTTCCTTCGCGCATTGAGGGCTTGTTCAAGCTGGAGCCGCTAGTGAGCCAGGTGGTGCTGGTGGGCGACCGCCTTCCGCATCTCACCGCTCTCTTCACGGTGAATCCGGCCGTGGCGGCGACTTTGCCCGGCGTGAGCGAGCATGAGACAAAGGACGGCCCGGGGCTGGCTTCGTCGCCTGAGGTGCAGAAGGACATGCAGCGCATTGTGAACCAGGTGAACCGGAATGTCGCGGATTTTGAGAAGATCCGCAAGTTTCGGATTCTGCCGCGTGAATTTACGATCGAAGCGGGAGAGATGACGGCGACAATGAAGGTGCGCCGGAAGCAGGTGCTGCAGAATTTCGCGGCGGGAAGTGGACGCTCTTTACGCGGGGAAGAACGCGGAGGCGGAGTAGGCTTCTTTCCTCGCGGGAAGAGTTTCATTGCCGCGGTTTGAGCTCGCGAATCGCTTCGGTCAAGGCGGGCACTACTTCAAAGAGATCACCCACAATTCCGTAGTCTGCGATTTCAAAGATGGGTGCTTCCGCGTCGCGGTTGATTGCGATCACCAGTTTCGAACCCTTCATCCCGACCAGATGTTGAATTGCGCCGGAAATGCCGATGGCGAAGTAAGCCTTAGGCGCCACCGTCTGGCCCGAACTTCCCACCTGGCGCTCCATGGGGAGCCACCCGTTGTCGCAGATGGGGCGCGAGGCGGCCACTTCGGCCCCTAACGCCTCGGCGAGATTCTGGATCATCGGAAGGTTTTCGGCGTCTTTAATGCCGCGACCCACAGAGACGATCAGGGACGCAGCAGACAGATCCACCGCACGCGCCGATTCCCGAAAGCGTTCGCCCGGCTTGGTGCGGATCTGGGCTGCATCGAGTTGTGGCGTGAAGGTAGAAGTGGGTGCCGCGCCGGAGCGCGCCTGATCCGCGCGCCACGCGCCCGCCTGCAGAGAGGCGAAGCACGGGGGCTCGCCCGTGAATCGGATGTCGGCATTGATCTTGCCCTGAAAGAGCTGCCTCGTCAAAACGGGCGCATTGCCATCCATGCGAATGCCCACAACATCGCTGATGAGCACGCGATTCATCGCGGTTGCGAGTTTCGGAGCGAAATCGCGGACCTGATACGTATGCGGGAACAGCACCATCGCGGGCTGGAGCTTCGCCACTAACTGGGCAAGAGCGAGCGCATACCCATCGGCTGTGTAATGAGCCAGGAGTTCGTGTTCCACAGCATGGATCTGGGCTGCCTCAAAGTTCGCCAGCTGCGCCGCCGCGCCGCCGATCACAGCGATGTGGACCTCTCCACCGAACTGCTGCCCGGCCGCGATGGTTTCGAGACTCATCGGGTTCAGAACGCCCCCGGTTTGTTCAGTAACGACCAGAACGATCAAAGAATCCTCGCTTCGAACTTCAGTTTTTCGGCAAGCTTTCGGGCGGCAGCGGCGGGCGGGCCATCGAACAACTGCGACTGTTTGGATTTTTCCGGAAGATACACGCGGTCAATGGCAATGGTGCTTTGGGCAGTACGCTGATTCTGCGAAACGAACTGTTTGACTTCTTTGGTTTTGGCTTTCTTGATGCCCATCAGCGTGGCATAACGCAGTTTGTTGCTGCCAGATTGGATGGTGAGCAACGCGGGCAGCGGCATTTCGACATGTTGGAAATAGCCGTTCTCCAGTTCCCGCTTGAGCGTCAATCCTGTTGGCGTGACTTCCACGCTCATGATGATGGTGGCATGCGGAAGACCCAGCAACTCTGCCAGAATCACGCCGGTTTGGCCGTAACCGAAATCGTCGGACTGCAGACCTGTCAGGACAAGATCGGGTTGCTCCGTTGCCAGCGCTTCGGCTATGGTTTTTGCGGCTTCCAGCGGGTCGGCCCCACTGCGTTCCTCGGCCTGAATATGGATTGCGCGGTCCGCGCCTTTCGCCAGCGCTTCACGAATCGTACTTCCTACGCGCTCGGGGCCGGCAGAGACCACGACCACCTCGCCGCCATGCGCTTCTTTCAGGCGAAGAGCTTCTTCAAGCGCGTAAGCGTCGGGCTCGTTGATTTCGTAATTCAGGTCGGAATCTTCAATCCAGGAACCTTCGGGGCGCAGCAGAGAGTCGCGCGCAGGCACCTGCTTGATCGTCACAGCGATCTTCATAAATCTATTGTTTCAGAGTCGGCGCTCGGAATTAGCCCTGAAACTTTCGGAAGATCAGCGCGCCGTTGGTGCCGCCGAACCCAAAGGAGTTGGAAAGCGCGTTCTCAATCTTCATGGGGCGTGCTTCGTTAGGCACGTAATTCAGGTCGCAATCCGGGTCGGGGGTTTCGTAGTTTATGGTGGGGGGCGCCACCTGATCGCGAATGGCGAGAACGGTGATTCCCGCCTCCAGGCCGCCGGCGCCGCCGAGTAAGTGGCCGGTCATGGACTTCGTAGAACTCACCGGCATTTTGTAGGCATACTCGCCGAAGCACTGTTTGATCGCGACTGTCTCGTTTGCGTCACCCAGGGGAGTGGAGGTGCTGTGGGCGTTCAAATAATCGATCTGGTTAGGCTCCAACTTCGCATCGCGAAGCGCGTTCCGCATTACGCGAAAGGCTCCGTCCGGATCAGGCGCGGTCATGTGAAAAGCGTCGCCACTCATGCCATAGCCGCAGATTTCGGCAAGGATGGGAGCGCCGCGCTTTTTGGCGAACTCCAACTCTTCGAGCACCAGAATTCCGGCGCCTTCACCCACCACGAAACCATCGCGATCGCGATCCCAGGGGCGGCAGGCGCGCGCCGGATCGTCATTGCGCGTGGAAAGGGCGCGCATGGCGGCAAAACCACCGATACCGAGAGGAGTGATGCAGGCTTCGGCGCCCCCGCAAATCATCGCGTCCGCATCGCCATATTGGATGATGCGGTAAGAGTCACCGATGGAATGCGCACTGGTGGTGCAGGCGGTGGCCGTGGCGGAGTTCGGGCCCTTGGCGCCGGTGCGGATCGAGACCTGGCCGGAAGCAAGATTGACGATCGTGGCCGGGATGAAGAACGGCGAGATGCGCCGGGGACCGTGTTCGAGATAAATGCGGTGTTCGCGCTCGATGACATCGAAGCCGCCAATGCCGCTCCCGATATACACGCCGACGCGTTCGGCCCACTCCGGGTCCACTTTGAGGCCTGCCGACTGCACGGCGAACTCAGAGGCCGCGATGGCGAACTGAATGAACCGGCCCATCTTCTTAATCTCTTTCTTTTCGATAAACTGATGCGGGTCGAAATTCCGGACCTCGCCCGCAATGGTGCAGGAGAAGCCTTCGGTATTGAAAAGAGTAATGGGGCGGACGCCGCTCTTACAGTGGAGGATCGCGTCCCAGGTCTCTTCAGTGCTATTCCCGATCGAACTGATCAGGCCGACACCGGTCACTACAACTCTGCGGGAAATAACCGGCTCCTACTATTTCTTCGACTTAGACTCGATGTAATCCACGGCATCTTTCACGGTGTGGATTTTTTCTGCGTCCTCGTCGGGAATTTCCAGCTCAAAAGCTTCCTCGAAGGCCATCACGAGTTCTACGATGTCCAGCGAATCCGCACCCAGATCGTCGACGAAGGAGGCGTTGTTATCCACCTGGCTTTCGTCCACCCCTAACTGCTCCACAATAATCTGCTTTACCTTTTGCTCAACAGCTGCCATGCTTCCTCCCCCGTGCAAGACGGGCAATCAAAGATATCGTCCCAAACCTTCGATTCTAGCGATGACGGAGCGGGAAGCGCAACCCACGCGGATTTACCAGCGGCCGATAACCGGCTGGCTGCCTGGGCCGGTGTAGAAGGCAAGGAAGCGGTCACCCGCGTCATAGGTACCGCTGCCGTTGAAATCGAGGGTCCAGAAGCCGTTGTTGTAAAGACCGATTTTGCTACGGCCGTCGCCATTCCAGTCCGCAACGAGGGGCATTTCGCCTACGTTGCCGCCAAAGGCGTAGAACTTGTCGATTCCGTTCTGATAGAGGCCGTCACCGTTGTAGTCCAGAACCCAGAAGCCATTACGAAAGACGCCGATCTTCGTGGTTCCGGTGCCGTTCCAATCCCCGACCACAGGTTTGTCGCCGGGAAGATAGGTGAAGTTGTTGTAGTACTTGTCAACGCTCGAGAAAAGGCCGTTCCCGTCGTAATCGAGAATGAATAAACCGTTGTAGTACAAACCGATTTTGGTACGGTGGTCGCCATTCCAATCGCCCAAAATCGGGACCTCACCGGCTCCGTTCCCGCCGTAGGCGTACAACTTGTCGGCCGTGGTGAAGACGCCGTCGCCGTCGTAGTCGAGGAACCAGAAGCCTTTGTAGTACAAACCGATCTTGGTGGTGCCGCTGCCGTTCCAATCGCCGACGATGGGGATGTAGTTCGGGTCCGAACTGCCGAAGGCGTAGAACTTGTCGGCGGAGTTGAAGACGCCGTCGCCGTTGTAATCGATGACCCAGAAGCCGTTAATGTAATAGCCGACTTTGGAGCGGCCATCTCCGTTCCAATCGCCAACCACGGCAATGGCGCCAGGTTGGCCACCGAAGGCGAAGAGTCTGTCGCCGGTATCAAAGACGCCGTTCCCGTTGGCGTCAAGGGCCCAAGTGGGCCCGGAAGGTTGGAACATGCCAGCGTTGAACTGTGCTGTGGGAGCTGCCGATTGCGCAATGGTAAAGCTCGCACCTCCAACCGACACGGTGGCGCTCCGCGCGCTCCCCGTATTTGCCCCGAATAAGAAGGAAACTGTTCCGCTACCTATCCCGGAAGCGCCGCTCGTGATTGTCACGAAGGGCGAACTGCTGGTGATGGTGTAAGGACAGCTCGGGTAAGTGGCCGTCACAGAGACCTGACCCACTCCTGCGAAGTTGGAGGCTGAGTAATCGGTAGTACTGAGAGTAAAGAAACAGGATGCAACAGGAAAAGTTCGAATGCGGCCCGTATAATCCGTAAAGTATAAATTTTGGTAGCGGTCCAGATTCAAATCTATCGGACTGATTGTCGCGGAGATTGCCGGACCACCATCTCCGTCAAAACCATAGGTGCCGTTACCTGCGACGGTAGAGATTATTCCTGTGTTCACGGTAACCTTCCGAATGCGAGCTCCAGACGCAATAAACAAGTTTCCTGATTGATCCAATGTAATCCCGGTGGGGCTTGGTACTCCGGTTTGTGTAGCCAGCACTCCGTCAGCAAAATTGAAGGAACCGTCCCCGGCATATGTGGAAATCATGTTGGTGCTCAGAACAATTTTCCTGACGCGATTACCAGATTGTTCGGCCACAAATAAATTTCCCATTCCATCGAGCGCAAGCCGAATCGGGTAATTCAGAGCGGCATTTACCGCAAGACCACCATCGCCTGTGGAACTACCTGTTCCGTTTCCGGCAATGGTGGTGACAATTCCTGTGCCTGCGCTGACTTTTCTAACTCGGTTGTTGCCAGTGTCCGCGATGTATAGGTCTCCATTTGCTGCCAGTGCCAGGCCGTTGGCGAAGTAGAACTGCGCCGCGGTAGCGGGTCCACCATCTCCGGAGAACCCTCGTGAGTCCGCTGCATTCGCGACGGAGAAATACTCTCCGGAGACGACTTTCCTGACGCGAGAGTCTTCTGAGATGTAGAGGTTGTTATTGGGACCAAAAACAAAGGCAGTCGGGCCCGCAAGAGATCCAGTTGACGGATTTCCATCAGGAGAGTTCCCCATAAACCCAGAGCCGGCAACAGTGGAAAGGGTTCCGCTCGCGACCACGTACTGAGCTCCCGTGGCGGTCGGAGCCGCAAGCGTTATTGGGAATTTTCGGATTGAAGATGCGCCGGAATCGCTGAAATACAGGGAACCGGAATTATTCGCAGCCAATGCGTACGGGCTGTACAAGCTTGCGGAAAGGGCATTTAGCCCCTCGCTGTTGAAATCCAATGTTCCGTTACCAGCGAAGGTACTTACTGTTCCAGCCAATTTTCGGATTCTGTTATTGCCATTGTCCACAACCAGAATCCGAGGGGCATTTGGGTCCACGGCAAGCGCAGTAATTTGCGAGAATGCGGCCGCCGTGTAAGGGCCGCCGTCGCCGGAGAAGCCGACGGAGCCAGTACCGGCAAAGCGATTGATCGTCGACTGCCCCGCCTGAACTTCGCGAATTGCGGCAAAATCGACGATAAACAAATTGTCGAAACGGTCAACTGCCACATTGTAAGGACCGAAGAGGCTGGCCGAAATAGCGGGGCCACCATCGCCAGAAACACCAGATGTCCCGTTTCCTGCAACCGTGCTGATGACTCCTCCAGACACTCTGCGAACGCGTTTGTTGAGATACTCCGCAATGTAAACGGCGCCGGTTGAGTCAACCGCAACCCCGACCGGATTGTTCAAGGTTGCGCTGACCGCTGGTCCTCCGTCGCCCGAAAAACCGGCAATCCCGGTACCCGCAATCGTAGAAATAGTTCCCGAAGAGGAAACCATCCTGACCCGGTTCTCAATTGCGTCGGCGATGTAGACGTTATTCGATGAATCGACGGCCACCTTACCCGGCAGATTCAGTTGGGCCGATGTGGCAGGCCCGCCATCGCCTGCCGAACCGCGCATACCGTTGCCTGCAAAGGTCGTAATGATCCCGGCGGGCGAGATTCTGCGAACGCGAGTGGAACTGGTTCCAACGTACAGATTGCCGAGCGAATCGAAAGCAAGGCCACTGGGGCCTTCGAGCGCGGCATTCACGGCAGGGCCGCCATCACCGGAAGCATAGAAGCTGCCGTTTCCCGCAAACAAATTTACCTGACCGAAAGAATCGATTTTCCATATCTGATTACAACTATTAACGGAGACATAGGCATTTCCGGAGTTGTCTATGGCAATCCCGCTTGGCCGGCACAGTCCGGTCTGCAGAGCTTGCAAGTTTACGGGTCCGCCACCCGCTATCGTCGTGATGTTTTGGGCGGCTACCTCAGTACAGATTGCCAGGAAAAGAAGAAATCTACTAGCAATCATCATGGGATTGGCGCAGGTAGAATATCACGGATCTCAAGATTCCCCGGAAGGCGCCGGAATCGCTTCTCCCACCGGTACCGGCCTGCCAAAATTCGGCGTGCCGTCTTCGTTCCACGTGCATGGCTGCGCTCTTGGACTCCTCTCCGATCCGCACCCCTGATTCATCTTCGGATTTGCATGATAGATGATCCAGTCTTCCTTCCCATCGGGGGAACGGAAAAAACCGTTGTGTCCGGTTCCGTAGGCATTGGCTCTCGGCGCTTCCCAGAACACCGGAATCGGTGACTTACTCCAACTCTGCGGGTCGAGCAGGTCAGAGGACACGGAAGCAGTCAGCATGCCCAGGGTGTAGTAATCCGTCCAGCAACCGCCGGCCGAGGCACGTCGACGTGAACGAAGGCCCGGAAGTAATCCAACACCGAGCGGCAGGCGAACGTCGGAGCCGGGGTTCACCTCCGAACCTTGCTCCGGCATCAGGTCGCCGATTTTCCCCAGGGATGATCCGGCTTAGACAGCAGAACGCGCGGAGTTTTCAACGCCATGGAGTCTTCATGCGCCGCGCGCGATGACGTAAGGGTCGGGACCGGAAGCCAGAAGGGGATTGGTAAGAGTAGGAGCCGGGAAGACCAAGACGGGTACGCGTTCACAATTCTATCGCCGCCGCCGTAAAATCTGATTAGTGCTGACAGTGAACGGTGAAGAGATTGAAGACGCGGTGGTGCGCGAAGAGGCGGCGACGCTGCGTCCGAAGTACTACGAAGTGATGACCGGCGGCGACCCCATCGCGCTTGAGATGCAGTTGCGCGAGTGGTCGCGAGAGAACGTGATTGAGCGTGCTCTTTTGAAGCAGGAGGCTGTGCGCCGCAACGTCGAGCTGCCGCAGTTGATTGAGCAGGTGCACGCGCAGGTTCCGGAGCCTAAGCCCAAGGAAGTGAGCGAATTTTATGCGAAGAACAAGCAGAATTTTTGGGTACCGGAGCTATTCCACTGTGCGCACATCGTGAAGAACGTGGACGAAACGCACCCCGAAGCCGAAGCGCTGGCCGCGATTCAGGTTGCCGAGGCGGAACTGGCGCGTGGGGTGGCATTTGCCGCGGTTGCAGACCAGCATTCCGATTGCCCTGGGCAGGGGGGCGACCTGGGCTGGTTTCCCCAGGGACAAATGGTGCCGGAGTTCGAAGCGGTCGCATTGGGTTTGAAGACCGGGCAAACCAGCCCCATTTTCCGGACTCCCTTCGGGTTTCACATCGCGCGCATGATGGGCCGCAAACCGGAGGGGATTCCCGCGCTGGCGGACGTGCGCGAACACTTGCTGGGCCAGATCTTGCGTGAGAAGCAGCAGCACGCCGTGGAGGCGTTCGTCGACGATCTACGCTCGCGTGCGACGGTGACGCTATGAATCCATGCTGTGTGCCCACTCGGGCGCGACTGGCTCAACTTCATCTTTCGCGCCGCAATGCAGAGGAACGCAAACGCGCGGCGGAAGGGTCCACCGAAGGCATGGCTGAACTTGCGGGCGGCGTGTTCCTGATGGGCACCGACTACGCGGGCGGCTTTCCCGCGGATGGCGAAGGGCCGGTGCGAGCGATTCGGGTGGACCCGTTTTGGATGGACCGCACCGCCGTTACCATGGCCGCGTTCGGCGAGTTTGTTGACGCGACTCAATACAAGACCGAAGCGGAGCAATTCGGCTGGAGTTTCTGCTTTCAATCGGATCAGGCTTCGCAACGTGTGGTCGGCGTGCCGTGGTGGGGCAAGGTGGAGGGGATCAATTGGCGCCATAGCGAGGGCCCGGATCATCCTGTGATTCATGTCACCTGGAACGATGCCGTAGCTTACGCGGATTGGGCGGGCAAGCGGCTGCCGACCGAAGCCGAATGGGAGTTTGCCGCCCGCGGCGGGTTGGAGCAGAAGCTTTATGCCTGGGGCGATGAGCTGACGCCCGGTGGCGAACACCGGGCCAACATCTGGCAAGGCAAGTTTCCGGTGGAGAACACCGCCGAAGACGGCTACGTCTTTACCGCGCCGGTGACCTCTTTCGCGCCGAATGGTTACGGATTGTTCAATATGGCGGGCAACACCTGGGAGTGGTGTGCGGATTGGTTCGATGCTGCCTGGCACGTTACCGCGACGCGCGAGAACCCCACCGGTCCGCCCGCTGGTTCGGCGCGCGTGATGCGGGGCGGAAGTTTTCTGTGCCACGAATCGTATTGCAACCGGTACCGGGTGGCGGCGCGCACGCAGAACACGCCGGATTCGAGTGCCGCCAATATCGGATTCCGCTGCGTTCGCGACGTTTGATATTCTCTTGAGCGAGATGGACATTTCGCGCCGCACAATCCTGAGTACACTCGCCGCCTCTTCGCTCCAAGCGCAGACGGGCACCCGGAAGACCTGGAATCCGAAGTTCGGAATTTTGGGGAATTACAGCGAAGAGAATCTTGCCTTCGCAAAAGCAGAAGGCTTCAACAGCATGGGTTTGTGGGCTCGCGCGCGCACCAGCCTCGATCCGGCGATTGTGACCGATGCGCTGCTCGAAAAAGTGAAAGCTTCGCTGGCGCGTAACGGGCTTTATCTCTCTGTTGTGGGTTCGACCGTAAACCATGTGGATCCCGATCTAGCAAAAAGAAAGGAGATCAACGACAACTTTCGCAAGGTGATCGAAACGGCGGGCAAACTTGGCGCGCCCTACGTCGGCTCAGGTTCCGGCGCTATGTTAGGCAAGAGTTTAAATGAGAATGTCGCGGAAATCGTAAAAGTCTATACAGAGCAGTATTTCCCCACATGCCAAAAGTACGGCGTTCGCATCTTGTGGGAGCCGTATCCCGGGTCGCCGAATGTCGCGACGGGGCCCATCGGTTACGACGCGCTGTTCAAAGCGTTCGGCAACTCCCCGTACGTGGGGCTGCAGTATGACCCCTCCCACCTGGTGTGGCAGTTCATGGATCCGATTCAGACTGCGCGTGACTATGTGGACAAGATCTATGACGTGCATCTGAAGGACACGGAAATCTTCACGCGTGTGCTGCGGCGCTCCGGAATCAATCCGCCTGACCGGACTCAGTGGCATCGGTACCGAATCCCGGGTTTGGGCCAGTTGGATTGGCCAGCCTTCTTCACCGTGCTCCAGGATGCGGGGTATTCAGGCGCGATGAACATCGAGCACGAAGACCAGGTCTATGGCGACCCGCAGCGCGGCGATATCTTTAGCGAACCTTACAAAGTCGGATTCCGGATGGGATACCGCTATCTGCGGCAATACATCCCGGTTTAATGGCCGAACTGGTAAGGCGCATCGGGCTTGAACGCCGGACGCGTGTCGCCTTCCGCAATGCGGTAACCGGCCTCGAAGATCACCTGTAAGTCTTCGACAGCGCCCGTGAGATCCCAATCGGGCTTGGGCTGGTCCGTCACCTTGTGATAATCGTTCCGGATATATTCGTTGCGCTTCTCGTCTCCATAGCTTTGAGGCTTACCGACATAATCGATGCCGGGGCTGGTTTCGAGCGAAGGGACGCCGCCTTTGGCGAATTCCAGATGGTCCGAACGGAAGTAGAAACCTTCTTCGGGGTCGGTATCCCCGGTCACGACGCGGCCCTGGCGCTTGGCCGCGGCAATTACCAGATCGTCGATAGTTGAGTTACCCAGGCCAACGATACTGATGTCCTTCGTGCGGCCCCAACCCCAGTTGCTGAAATAATCGAGGTTAATGTCGGCGAGCGTCTGCTTCAGCGGGTAAAGCGGATGCTGCACGTAGTACTTCGCGCCCAGCAGACCTTTTTCTTCGGCCGTGGTCCAGAGGAACAAGACCGTGCGCTTCGGCGAGGGCCTCACCTTGGTGAACGCGCGCGCAAGTTCCAGTACGCCCGCGGTTCCTGCCGCGTTATCGCTGGCGCCGTGATAGATGCGATCTTCCTGAGTTCCTAAATGGTCCCAGTGCCCTGTATAGATGACATACTCGCTCCGCAATCTGGCATCGCTTCCGTCAATCTTTGCGATTACGTTGGCTGAGTTTACCTGGCGTAGGGTGTTGGTGAGCTGAAGGGAAGCTTTTGAGTTGAGCGGAACCGGACGGAAGTCCTGTTTGACTGCTGCCGCCCGAAGAGCATCCAGGTCCTGGTTCGAAGCCGCGAATAATTCCTTGCCCTTTTCCATCGAGAGCGAAACCTGCGCGCCGATGCGCTGTTGGGAAGTTTCATCGCGCAGAATCATGGTTTCTCGCGGAGCGTTTTGAGAGAAGCGCGCCAGGTTTGCGCCGTTGCGAGGAACGAACAAAGTAATCACCGCGACCGCTCCCTTGGCATACGCGGTTTCGTACTTGGTGGACGGGCGACCGTAATAGGAGAGCGCCCGGCCCAGGAACATCTTTTCATCGAGCTTAGAGGAGTCATTCGGATCCGGGACCGGGGGGTCGCCGGTCAGGAGCACAACCACTTTGCCTTTCACGTCCACGCCCTTGTAGTCGTCCCAATGGAACTCCGGCGCAACCACACCGTAGCCCGCGAACACCATGCCGGCGTTGGCGACCTCAATCTTCGGCTGAGGCATTTGCGAAGAGATGAGGTAGTCCTGACGTGGCACCAGGGCCATTGCGGACCCTCCCGTGGTTAGGGAAAGCGTGCCCTCTGAGCGAATGCCCCACAGCGTCA
Source organism: Bryobacterales bacterium (assembly GCA_963795835.1). Taxonomy (GTDB): domain Bacteria; phylum Acidobacteriota; class Terriglobia; order Bryobacterales; family Bryobacteraceae; genus JALYXI01. The sequence continues at coordinate 550,490 of CAWCJC010000009.1, forward strand.
CGTTCTGCGTGAATGTGCCGTCAGGGTTGCCCGGCTTGAGGCCCATCTGCTTCGCCTGCGCAATCAGATAAGCGACGGTCTTTTGCTCGCCGGGGCTATCGGGCCCGCGCCCGCCGTATTCATCGGACGCCAGCACTTTGATGTGCGCAAGCAGAGCGGAGGGAGTGATGCTCTTGCCTGCCTTCTCAATGCTTTGGTCGAGAGATGCGGCCGCCAAAACTCCAGCCGCGGTAATGAGGATGAAAGCCGTTCGTTGGGACATTATTGTTCTCCCAATTATGCTGGAGACGCCGCGCGATCCAGAAACCACGATACCTGGCGCCCATGATGCGTAACAATTTGCGCCGGATACTTGAGCGGATCGTAAGCTCCCTCAAAGACATTGTGGACCGCGTCTTTCTTATCTGCGCCCGTCGCCAGAACCACGGTATGTTTCGCAGCCAGCAGCACGCCGGGTAGCAGCGTGATGCGCCACTGGCTGGTCTCATTCTTAAACACAGCCGCCGCGATTCCTTCGCGATCGTGAATCAGTGGTTCACCGGGAAACAGGCTCGCGGTGTGGGCGTCCGGCCCCAGTCCCTGATGAATCAGGTCGAAGTGGGGCAGCTTGCCCGCTTCCAGTTCGAAAAAGTTCTGGATGTCGTGGGTGTAGGCAGCAGCGGAACGGTCGGGAGTCTGTTCCGTGGGAATCCGGTGAACATTGCGGGCCGGAATGCGAGCTGGGACTAAGAGATGATCGTTGGCCAGCTTGTAATTGCTCTCAGGATTCGTGGGCGGCACGAACCGTTCGTCGACAAAGAAGACATGGACGCGGTCCCATTGGAACGGCCGTTTCACCAGCTCATCGAAGAGCAGCTTGGGGGTGGTACCGCCAGAAACCGCGATCGTCGCGCGGTCCCCGCCCTCAAGGCTCTGTTCCAGAACGGAGATCACGTGCTGGGCGCAAGCCTCCGCGGCTGCTTGGTCGTTGGCATAGATATGCTTATGGGCGCTCATGACCTACTCAGGGTAACGTGAACCAAATGCCCGACGATATCGGCCGTCACCGGTTTCTTTGGTTTTTTGGCGCACAATAGCCGGTATGGATATGGTTCTGGGTGCAGTCACCGATTTGATGTTTACCGTTCGTATTGGGGAAGCTGTGAAGAAAGCAAACAGGCGGGCGATGTTCGCAGGGACATTCGATCGGATGATGGCTCAAGCTGACAATCAACCGGTATTGGTGATCGTGGACTTGGGATGCAGTAGCGCCGAGCCAGAACGAGTGATCAGGGAAATGAAGAAGAGGGGAATTCCGGTGGTTGCTTTTGGCTCCCATGTGGATGTTGCTGCGTTGCAGGGGGCTCGTGAAGCGGGGGCTGACCGGGTGATGCCTCGGTCTAAATTCGTGGAGAGACTAAACGAAATTGTAGCGGGACCGGCAGAGTAGCCGATCCCGCTACTAACAACTAAGCAGGATTCAGAGCGGAGATTGTAGCAGGAGCAGTTGCGGTCTTCAGATTGCCATTGACGCCGGCCGGGAAGAAGCCTCCGCCATTGACAGTGTTAGCCGGGAACTGGCTCGCAAAACCAACGCCGTAAGCCACGTAGAGTACCTGACCGGGAGTACGGATCGGGGTCAAACCATTACCCGTAATGGAGGCTCCGCCAGGCGCAATTACAGAGTTCGTGGTGAAGAAATTCACCGCCCCGTTCGCGGAGGCATAAGAACTTGTATTGAGGGCGAAATTTACATTGGTGGACTGAGGCGGCAAAACGTCTGCGGCATCGATCGGGGCTGCGGAGGTAGGAATACCGAGGCGGGCGATCTGCTCGCGAAGATTCCCAACGTGCTCACCTTCCACTGCAAGGATCCGAGCGGCTGTCGTCAGGTAAGGCGTGCCGGCCAGGAACTGCGCCGCACCGCCGTATGCGCTCACGCCGATGTCTTCGAAAATGCGCGCGTGGATTAAAAAGCCTGCCTGACTGCTGATCGAAATACCCAACGGGTAGTTCGCGTCAAGGTTGATGGCCGGTTTCGCAACTGGCCCAGGTCCCGCAGCGGTGAGAGCGGAGCGAAGGAGGATTACATGGTTGACTTCGTCAGCGGTAATTGCCTGGATGGTTCCAAAAACGCCTTGGCTGAAGCTGACGGGCGAACCAATCGCAATCAGGTTGGTGAACGGTGTAGTCGTTGGGCCGGCAACACCTGATCCTGTTATGCCAACACCAAACTGTTTGTCAATCGTTTTGCCGAACGCACCGAGACAATAGAATTCTGCCTCGAGGTACTCCAAATTGAGGGCAAACTGAAGGACATCAACAGCCGAAGGAGCAGCGGTTTGTGCTTCAGCAGAGCCGGAGAACTTGGCAGCAGCCGTTACAGCTGCGGTTGCGGTCGCCAACTTCCGCAGTAGACTTCGGCGATTTGTTGATTTTGCGAGTACTTCCTTTATTAGTTCGTGTTGAGCCATACCCCAAAAGTTAGCACTTGGAAGTCCGCTGGCATTCACCAAGGTTATACATTTGGCAAAAAGTGTGGCATTAAGTACTATCAACTCGCATGTTGTAGCTGGCGCACCTTGGACAAGGCAGCTCCGGATAAGAGGCTTTTCCGAGCTTCGGCCGCTGCGAGCTCGAGAGAAAGTGCTGGATTTGCCGCATGTAAAGCAAGCGCGGCATTCACCACGACAACATCCTGGGCTGGTCCGGACTCTCCACCTAAGACCGCGAGTGCGATTTCCCGATTGCGGGCGATGCTGCCACCCTTCAGAGTTTCGGGCTTGGCGCGTTCGATGCAAAAGTCTTCCGGAACGAGTGTCCGGGTCCGAATCCTGCCCTCATCAATTTCCAAGACGTCAGTCTCTGTGGTGCTGGTAACTTCGTCGAGCCCGTCCTTGCCGTGTACGACGAAGCCGCGGCGGAGACCGAGATTGGCGAATGCTTCGGCAATCAGAACCGCAGCATCCCAGGAGAATGCGCCCGCTATTTGAATGTTCGCTCCCGCCGGATTCGTGAGTGGTCCCAGGTAGTTGAAGATGGTGCGCGTTTTCAGCTGCGCTCGAACAGGCTGAACGTGGCGAGTGGCTCCGTGAAACAGGGGCGCGAAATAAAAGGCGATTCCCGCTGTGGCCAGAGTTGTGGACGCGTGGCGCAGATCTATCGACAGTGATTCTAATAGGTCGGCGCTGCCACAGGCACTGGAAAGGGAACGGTTGCCGTGCTTCGCTACCGGAACTCCGGCTCCCGCGACTACAAAGGCGGCAACGGTGGAGATATTAAAGGTGTCCGAGCGGTCGCCCCCCGTACCGCAAGTATCAAGGAGAGGACCTTGAGACAGTGGTGCATAGGGAGGAGTTCCGGCGGCCCGGCGCAGGGAGCGCGCTGCTCCGGTCAGTTCAGCCGCGGTTTCTCCTTTCAGATGAAGCGCAACCAGGAAAGCGGCCATTTCCGCCTCGGTTGCCTGCCCAGCCAGAATGGCATCCATGGCCTGCTCGGATTCCTGCTCAGAAAGGCCGCGGCGCTCTTGAATTAAGGCCTGGAGAGCCCCTGAAATTGCCATGTTAGACTTGGGAGTTCGAATCGTAGCACAAGCGCATTTCCATGAAAATTCACGAGTACCAGGCGAAAACGATCCTGGCCCAATACAACGTACCTGTGCCTCGCGGCGAGGTCGCGTTTACCGTTGCGGAAGCGGAAGATGTGGCGAAGAAACTGGGAGGCAGTGTTGTCATCAAAGCCCAGATTCACGCAGGGGGACGAGGCAAGGGCGGGGGAGTCAAGGTCGCCAAGAACGCCGATGAAGCAGTAGAGATCGCCAAGCAAATCCTCGGCATGACTCTGGTGACTCATCAAACCGGCCCGGAAGGGCGGTTGGTACAGCGCCTTCTGGTGGAGGAAACGCTTCCTATTGAACGCGAGCTTTACCTGGGCGTGGTCCTGGATCGCGTGACGGGCAAACTGGTGTTCATGGCGTCGGCGGAGGGCGGGATGGAGATCGAAGAGGTGGCCGCCAAGAATCCCGAAGCCATTCTTAAAGAAGCGATAGAGCCGGGTTATGGTTTAGCGGGATGGCAGGCGCGCAAGATGGCGTTCGGCATTGGTATTCCTGCCGCGAGCGTGAATGCGGCAGCCGCCGCGATGCAGGCTCTGGTGAAATGCTGTGAGCAGAGCGATGCCACGCTGGCGGAGATCAACCCGTTTATTCTCACAAAAGATGGCAAGGTCTACGCGCTTGACGCTAAATTCAACCTTGACGACAACGCGATGTTCCGGCACAAAGCGCTGCAGGAACTGCGCGACCTGAATGAGGAAGACTCGCTCGAAGTAGAAGCTTCCAAATTCGGTTTGAATTACGTGAAGCTGGACGGAACTGTGGCTTGCATGGTGAACGGCGCGGGTTTGGCTATGGCGACCATGGACATTATTAAGTATGTCGGTGGCAGCCCGGCAAACTTTCTCGATGTCGGAGGCGGCGCGAATGCGGACCAGATCAAGAACGCTTTCCGCATCCTACTGAGCGATCACGGGGTCAAGGCTGTGTTCATCAACATCTTCGGCGGAATTTTGCGTTGCGACACGCTGGCGAACGGAGTTCTGGCTGCAGCTCGCGACTTGAACGTGAAAGTCCCGATTATTGTCAGGATGGAGGGCACCAACGTGGAGTTGGGCCGCAAGATTCTGGCCGAATCAGGATTCAATTTTACCGTTGCGGAAGACATGAGCGACGGAGCGAAAAAAGCCGTCAAGTTAGCCGCGGGGACGAATTAAGCATGAGCGTACTGGTCGATCAGAAGACGAAGTTGTTGGTGCAGGGCTTTACGGGTAAAGAGGGTACGTTCCACGCGCAGCAGGCGATCGCGTACGGCACGAATGTCGTCGGCGGAGTCACTCCGGGTAAAGGCGGCTCTTCGCATTTGGACCTGCCGGTTTTCGATACCGTCGCAAAGGCTGTCCACCAAACGGGCGCGAACGCGACGGTGATTTTCGTACCACCTCCTTTTGCGGCCGATGCAATTATGGAAGCCGTGGATGCCGGCGTTCCGCTGGTAATCTGTATCACCGAAGGAATTCCCGGGCTCGATATGGTGCGCGCCTGGGAGTTTATGAAGGGTAAAGCGACGCGCCTGGTGGGTCCGAATTGTCCTGGGGTAATTTCACCCGGCAAGTGCAAGATCGGGATCATGCCCGGGCACATCCACAAGCAGGGTCATGTCGGCGTTGTGTCGCGCTCGGGCACTCTGACCTATGAAGCGGTCGGGCAACTGACGAAGCTGGGGATTGGTCAATCCACCTGCATCGGGATTGGCGGCGATCCGATCATCGGGACGTCGCACACCGACGCGATTCGAATGTTCAACGAGGACGACGATACTCACGCGATCGTGATGATCGGCGAAATCGGCGGCGATGCGGAAGAGAAAGCGGCGGCTTACGTGAAAGCTCACGTGAAGAAACCGGTGGTCGGATTCATTGCGGGACAGACAGCGCCTCCGGGCCGCCGGATGGGCCATGCCGGTGCGATTATCTCCGGCGGAAGCGGCGCGGCTCCGGATAAGATTCGCGCCATGGAAGAGGCGGGAATTACGGTGTGCGGAAGTCCGGCCGAAATCGGCGAGAAGATGCAGCAGCGCATGAGAGCTGCTGGGCTAATCAGTTAAGAAGCTCAATCAAGACACTCAATTAACAGACTATGGAACGAACTTTTTCGATTATTAAACCGGATGCGGTACAGAATGGACGCGCCGGGCTGGTGCTGGCGAAGCTGGAAGAGCATGGCTTCCGCGTGCTGGGTTTGCGCATGGTGCACATGAGCAAGGAGACCGCGGAGCGCTTCTACGCGGTCCACAAAGAACGCCCGTTTTTCGGAAGCCTGGTTACTTTCATGAGCGAAGGTCCGGCAATCGTCATGGCGCTGGAGCGCGAGGATGCGGTAAAGAAATTGCGCGAGGTGATGGGCGCGACCAATCCGGCGAACGCGGCGGAAGGAACGGTACGCAAGCTTTATGCGGAATCGATCGAACGCAACGCCATCCACGGCTCGGACGCGCCGGAGACGGCGAAAGAAGAGTTGTCGTTTTTCTTTGCGGGAATGGATTTGAAATAGAAAGGAGCAGATCGATGACGATCTCTGAAGTTCTTCTCCAAGATTTTGATAACGAAATGTCGAATACCCGCCGAACGCTGGAGCGGGTTCCGACAAGTCTGGCCGAATACAAGCCTCACGAGAAATCGATGCTGATGGGCAAACTGGCAATGCATTGCGCCACCATGCCCCTATTCGGCAGCTACATTATTCTGGACGAAGGCATGGATATGGCCGCTTCCAAGCGCGAGCATATCCCGCTCGTCTTCGAATCGCCCGAAGCCTGCCTTGTCCAATTTGAGGAGAGCGTCGCGAAATGCCGTGAAGCCCTGGCCGGCGCCACCGACGAACACATGTCCGCTCCTTGGCGTTTCTCTTTCGGCGAACAGCTCATCTCTCACGATTCCCGTTCGAAGAGCTTCCGCATGTTGTTCTTCGACCACCTGATTCATCACGTTGCGCAATTAGGCGTGTATCTTCGTCTGAACGGCATTCCGGTTCCTGCGCTCTATGGGCCCTCAGCCGATGAACAGTGGTCGCCCAAGTAGGTGTCCGCGCGGACAATCTTCTAAACTCCGCTCCGCGGGCTGTTAGGTTGAAGTCCTCATGAAACTAACCCCTGTCTTGCTGGTCGAAAGTGTCGAAAATAGCCTCGTGTTTTGGGTGGACCGCATGGGATGGCAGAAAACCGTGGAAGTGCCACATGGCGGCCAAATCGGCTTTGCCATTCTCGAGAATGAGAACTCCGAAATCATGCTGCAGACGTTTGAAAGCGCCTCTCAGGATGTGCCTCAGTTCGGCGGCAGCCCCGGCCGATGCCGAACCTCCCTCTTCATCGAAGTGACGGATTGGAACGACACTGTCCAGAAATTGGACGGCTACGCCATTCAGATGCCGGAGCGCACCACGTTTTACGGCATGCGCGAAATTGGTGTTTTCGACCCCGATGGGCACATCGTGATCTTCGCGGCGAAGGCATGAGACACTGAAGTCGGCTTGCCGGATGGGTAGCCGCTCGCTTCGGCGAGAGGAAAGTCCGGTCTCCACAGGGCAGCGCGCCGGCTAACGGCCGGGGGGAATTCGTTCAAGCGGATTTCTACGGAAAGTGCAACAGAAAAGATACCGCCCTCAGGTTTCGGCTTGAAGGTAAGGGTGAAATGGTGCGGTAAGAGCGCACCGCGGCGCGAGTAATCGTGTCCGGTCAGGGAAAACCCCGCGCGGAGCAAGACCAAATAGGGGAGGAGGGGCGGCCCGCTCCGTTTTACTTCCGGGTAGGTTGCTGGAGCCGTTCAGTAATGGGCGGCCAAGAGGAATGGCTACCGCTTTTCCGCAAGGGAAAGTACAGAAACCGGCTTATAGTCTGGCAGGCCAAAGGAAAACGCCGCAAAGGATTGCTCCCTTGCGGCGTTTTTCTTGGTACTTAAGTGAGTTAGAAGTTCAGCCGGAGCGCTAACTGAATCTGACGATTCGTACCCTGGCCGATGAACTGGCTGACGGTGGAGGTCAGAAGGCCGAACGTTCCGCCTGCCGCGGCCGAGTTGAAGGCTTGGCCGGGTTGCAGAGTGTTCGCGGCACCCAGGTTTGCGGTGCCCGCCGGGAGCCCAGCGCCCAAACGGGACGCGGGAACAGCGAAGTTGGGATGGTTCATGATGTTGTAAATTTCGGCGCGGAACTCAACGTTGGCACGCTCAGTAACGCGGAACTTCTTATCCAGAGTCAAATCCAACTGTGTCAAATGCGGTCCCTTCAACGCATTGCGGGCCAGATTGCCGAAGGTGCCCGGAGCGGGAAGCGAAAATGCAGCCGGATTGATGAAGAAACCGGTCGACGTCTGAACGTAAGGAGCGACGCCGGCGACATAATCGGGCCGACGCACGTTACGGGAATTGCCGCCACCCGGTACGTTGACCACGGCGGTCGTGCGAACTACCCCGTTTTGCACCACAGGGCTGGTGTAAATCGCGCCGGTGACATTGTCGCGATAAACAACGTCAGGGCGGGTGATGTTGACTTCAATCGGCACCCCGGAGCGGGCGTTGAAAATGCCGCCCAGCTGCCAACCGCCCAGAATGGTCTGCGCCACCGGATTCATACTGCTGGCGTATTTCTTGCCGTGCCCGAAAGGAAGCTCGTAGAGCGCACTGGCATTGAAGCTGTGGCGAATATCGAAGTTGTTATCGCCATGATCAGCCGCGAAATTGTAATTGTTGGCCGCTGTGCGGGCTTCGTTCGAGCCGCTCGTATTTCCGATGGAGTGTCCCCAGGTATACTGCGAACCCATTGTGAAGCCACTGGAATAACGGCGGTTCAGGCTCAACTGCAACGCGTCGTAGTGATCGCGTCCGCCGCTGGTCTTGTAATCGACTTCGGCGAAACGATTGCCGAACTCGCGGTTGATGATTGCCGCGCCCGTGGTGGGATTCGTATCGACGCTGGTGATCTTGTTTGCGATGCTGCGCAAGAACAAGTTACGGCCCTGGCTCCCTACATAAGCGGCCGTGAAGACAGCCTGTCCGGGAAGCTGCTGCTCAATCGAGAAAGTATATTGCAGGATCTTCTCCGGAATCTGGTACCCGGGTGCATATGCCCGCGGCTGGAAAGAAGCACTGGTGCTATTGATGTCGAATCCTGCGATCACGGCCGGAATGCTGACAGGGTAGGAAACACCGGAGCTCAAGGTGCGGATCACGCGATCGCTTTCAATCGGCTGGATCTGATCTTCTTCCTGACCCGGGCCATAGTAATAACCGGAGCCGACGCGGATCACAGTCTTGTTGTCGAGAGCGGTGGGAGCCCAGGAAATCGCCAGACGAGGCCCGAAGTTCAGTTTAGAGCTGTTGTAGAACGGTTTCTTCGGGTCATCCAACGTGCCGGTCACGATGTTAAAGATCACATCCCGGTTGCGCGATTCGTTCATCACGGAATAGTACTCGTACCGAAGGCCGTAGCTGATCGTGATGCTGGGACGCACTTTCCATTCGTCCTGTGCATAGCCGATGAGGTAATGTTGGTCGCCCTGATGAATCCCACCAATGCCGTTAAAGGGCGACGGTTGGCTTAAGTCCGCCAGCACCTGAACGGACGCAAGATTATTCGCCAGGAAATCCGTGGGCGAGTTGAAGGTATAAGTCGCGCCGCCAAGGCGGTCCGTCCGGATCTGAATCTTACGATACTCAAACCCGAATTTCATGTTGTGAGTGCCTTTCAGGTACGAAAGGTTATCGATGTAGGCGAGAGAGTAGTTCGTGTAAGGCTGGCCGCGGCCGTTCGACGCGCTGTTGGCGCGGTTCAAGCCGGCGGGTGTAACATAACCGGCGCTATTGCCTTGTCCCGCGATTCCGGGAAGCGCGACGCTGCCTCCAATGTTGACCGCGATATTCGAGAAATCCACACCCGTGCCTTGAGGAGCAAGTCCGTTGTAGCGGGTCTTTGCTAAGTTGAGCCCCACCTTCGTTTCGTTCAGAAGCGTTGGGGTTAAAACCTGATTGAACGTGGCGACCAGGTTCTGAGGCGCGGCGGTCGTATTCAGTCCGCTTCCGCTGACGTCATAGATCTGGGTCGCATAACCCTGATCGCGGAAGTAACGGACATAGGCTGTATATTTGTCGCTAAGCCGATAATCTATTCGGGCACCGCCGGAATATTCGTCGACCGTAGTCGGAAGGGTGCGGGTGACTAGGTCAATATCTGCATTCGCGGTCCGAACGTTGCCGAGCGGAAAGGCGGCTAAGAGAGGCTGAATTGCCGGCACGGCGCGAGCGCGGGCCGCGAGGCTGAGCGTGCCCTCCGTTTTCGCGGAAGCGATCCGTTGCTTGAGAGTCTCGATTGAGAAGAAATAGAACAGCTTATCTTTGATGGCCGATCCACCAATGGATCCGCCGAACTGGTTCAACCGCAAAGGCGCCTGTGGCCCTCCCGAGCGGGCGTCGAAGTAATCGCGCGCGTCCATGGCGTTATTGCGAAGATATTCAAAGAGCGATCCGTGAACCACGTTCGAGCCTGACTTGGTGACGATACTGATTTGCCCGCCGGTTCCTGTGCCGTACTCCGCGGGATAGTTTGTGCTATCGACTCGGAATTCCTGCACGTTTTCCAAACTGGTTTGCAACCGGAAGAAGGACGACTGCTCGCCGTTCAAATTGCCAGGAGACGTGTCAATGATGGAACCGCCCTCGATGCCGTCGAAGCGCACCGCATTCTGCTCGTTGGCTCTACCGCTGAAACGAATGTCGTCAAAAGTGCCGCTGCCGCTATTTACCGCACCCGGCGCCTGCAGATAAAGCTGTGAGAGTTGACGTCCGTTAAGCGGCAACTCCGCCACTTCGCGGGCGCTCACGTTCGTTCCCAAAGCGGCCGAACTGGTTTCCAAAACAGCCAGCGATCCGCCGGAAACCGTAATTTCCTGTGTTGTAGAAGCGGGTTGGATCACCAGGTTGAGCGTTCTTTCCTGTCCTACGCTGATTACTACGTTGCTGACGGAATTGGGGCCAAGGCCGGGGGAGCTGGCGGTAACCGTGTAAGGTGCGGGGGATAGCTGCGGCACAATGTAAATGCCAGATTCAGAAGAAGTTACGCTGCGCTCAATGCCGGTGCGCTGGTTGACTACTTTTACCGTTGCTCCCGAGACGACTGCACCTGCGGGATCAGATACGGTTCCGACCAACCGTCCGCTATCCGTTTGAGCGGAACAGGGGGCGGCCATTGCAGCAAGAAAAATTGTAAGTGCTAAGTATCTATTCATAATTTGCGAGACTAGCTCCCCAAAGGGTAGTGTTTAGAGCGTTACGCAACGATGAATAAGGAATGAATATTTGGACACTTCGGGGGTCTTTCACTATCTTTTGAAGTGGCTGGGAACGATGGTACAATCTCGGTCAAACATGCTTCGCACTCTACTGATATTTGTCTCCGCTTCCCTCGCCTTCGGCCAGGAGAAGGCTGACTTGGTGATGATCAACAAAATCAAGACCGAGGCCTTCCAAAATTCTCACGTTATGGAATCGGCTTTCTATCTGACCGACGTGTATGGACCGCGTCTGACCGGCTCGCCCGGTCTTCAAGCGGCCGGAGATTGGGCCGTCCGCACCATGAAAGATTGGGGAGTGTCGAATCCCGGTCTTGAAACCTGGGGACCGTTCGGCAGGGGCTGGAGCAGCACCCGCTTCACCGCCCAGATGAAAGAACCGCAGTTCTCCCCCCTGATCGGTTTTGCGCGTCCGTGGTCGGCTTCAACCAAGGGGCCCGTCTCCGGCGACCCGGTAATGGCGACCATCGAAAAGGAAGAAGACTTCGCCAAATACAGGGGCAAGCTGAAAGGAAAAATCGTACTGATGCAAGAACCGCGGCAATTGGTTCCCCTTGCCAAAGCGCCGATGTCCCGCTATACCGAAGCGGAGCTCGAAGCTGAGGCATTGGCGGCTGATCCTGCCCAGCGTTCGGCGTTCGGAGGAGGCGGCTCCGCTTCTCGCACTCTGCTGATGCCCGCCCCCCAGATGCCTCCCGGAATGGCGGCTCCGCGTGTGCCATTCAACCGGGAGGCGATCATGAAGTTTCGGCGCGACCTCAATAAATTCTTAGTCGACGAAGGCGCTCTGGTAGTTCTCAGCTCCGGAACTACCGCCGATGGCGGCACCATTTTCGCTACCGCCGCCGGCAGTCAGGATCCGAAAGAGCCTCTCGCGCCGCCTTCGGTGGCCCTTACGCCCGAGCACTACAACCGCATTGCGCGGCTCATGGAAAAGAAGGTACCGGTAACTCTTGAGTTCGATATTCAAAACAAGATTACCGATCCCAAAGATGCCTTCACAGTGGTTGGCGAGATTCCGGGGACGAAGGCTGATGCTGGAATCGTGATGGTCGGTGCACACCTCGATTCCTGGACGGGCGGCACCGGGGCAACCGATAACGCCGCGGGGTGCGCTGTCGCGCTGGAGGCCCTGCGCATTCTGAAAACGTTGAACGTACCGATGGCGCGCACTATTCGCATTGGTCTCTGGACCGGAGAAGAGGAAGGTTTGCTCGGCTCCAAGGCGTACGTGAAGGCGCACTTCGCCGACCCTGAAGATATGAAGCTAAAACCGGAACACGCAAAGCTCTCCGGGTACTTCAACCTCGATAACGGTACGGGTAAAATCCGCGGTGTCTATCTGCAAGGGAATGACATGATGCGGCCGGTTTTCGAAGCTTGGCTCGCGCCTTTCAAAGACATGGGGGCCACCACAATCAGCATCCGCAATACCGGCGGAACGGATCACCTCTCCTACGATGCCGTGGGTCTTCCCGGCTTCCAGTTCATTCAGGATCCGGTGGAATACACCACCCGGACACACCATTCCAATATGGACGTTTTTGATCGTCTACAAGCTGGAGACCTGATGCAGGCTTCTGCGATTATGGCTACCATGCTTTACGAAACGGCCGTTCGCGATGAAATGTTGCCGCGCAAGCCCCTCCCGAAAGCGCAACCCGCACGCAGGCCTGCCGCAACGGAATAGGTTCAACCCAAAACACCCACTGTTTCGGCTTCTTCAGACAAGCGAACGGTGCGCTGTGTAGATAGATCTGACGATGATTGTGGTGGCCCAGGGTTTTCGGCCAACTGGTCGATAAATAGTTGTGCCGCGCGATTCAACACCTTCCCGCGCCTGTAGATAATTCCTACGGGCCGGACGAGTGGATCGTTCAGCTTCAACGAAATCAGCCGGTCATCTACGCAGTGCGGCAGAATTGAAATTCCGCTTCCCGAGGCTACGCAGGTCTTGAGTGTTTCGATATTGTCCACACTGAATGTGATATTCACGGACACTCCGGATTCCCGCAAGTAACGATCGATATCGCGCCGGATCGGCAAATCTTCATCGAATGCAATAAATGGCTGGCCCTCCAACTGGCTGGCCGAAATCGACGTGAAACCGCTCAGAGGATGGCCCGAGGGCACGACCACGGACATCGGCTCATCTCGCCAAGGCACTACTGTGAACTCCCGCCCCGGATCCGGATAACTCATCATCCCCAAATCCGCCTGATCTTCCAGAATCGCGCTGTAGATCATATCCGGCCGGCCAAGCGAGAGAAGCAATTCCACGCGTGGAAACCGCTTTCGGAACTGTTCACAGTGCCAGGGAACGTCCAACACGCCGACGGAGTAGATCGACGCAATGCGAACTCGCCCTTCCGTCCGCGATTGCAAGGACTCCAGGGATGCCACGAACTCCTCTTCCCGTCGCAGAATATCGCGGCAAAACTCAAAATAGAGTTTCCCCGCGGGAGTCGGATTAATGGGACGGGTCGTGCGGTCTAGCAACTGAATCCGTAATTGCCGCTCCAATTCGAAAATCTGCTGACTTGCCGCCGATTGGCTAATCTTGTTCAATTTTGCCGCCCTGCTCACGCTGGCTTGCTGGACCACGTCACGGAAGAGTCGTTCGGACTCGAACATTAGAATATCTTATATCATCAAGCGCCTAATATCGACTGCCCTAATTGGGTTGTGGTAAGCTTTTCAAATCCCGTATTCCTCTGCACAATGACTTCCCCTACTTCTCTCCCCGGCCTGCCCCGCGCGCAGGGCCTCTATGATCCCCGGCATGAACACGATGCCTGCGGGATTGGCTTCGTCGCTAACCTGAAAGGCCAGAAGTCTCACGACATCATCCTTAAAGGCATTCAGATCCTGGTCAATCTTACCCATCGTGGCGCGTGCGGCTGCGACCCGGATACGGGTGATGGTGCTGGAGTCCTGATTCAGATCCCGCACGAATTCTTCGCCCGCCAAACGCAAGCGCTCGGGTTTACTCTGCCTGCCCCCGGTGAGTACGGAGTGGGCATGGTGTTTTTCCCCGTCGAGCGTCTTCAGCGCTTGCAATGCGAAGGCGTAATCGAAACGATTGTGCGCGAAGAAGGCCTTACCTTCCTCGGATGGCGCGATATCCGAACCAATCCCACGGCTATCGGCCGGGAAGCGCGAAAAAGCCAGCCTTATATCCAGCAGATGTTTGTGGGCCGTGCGGCAGGCATGGACACCGACGCACTGGAACGCAGCCTTTATGTAGTCCGCAAGCGAACCGAGGCGGCCATCCTAAAGCTGGATCTTGACGATCCCGATTACTTCTATATTCCTTCGCTGTCCGCCCGCACCATCATCTATAAGGGTCTGCTGCTCGCCCCCCAGATTGCGAACTTTTATAGCGACTTGGCCGACCCCGATGTCACCAGCGCGCTCTGCCTGGTTCACCAGCGGTTTTCGACCAATACATTTCCCTCCTGGCGGCTGGCACATCCTTACCGCTACATTGCGCACAACGGCGAGATCAACACCGTTCGCGGCAACGCGGCCTGGATGAACGCGCGCCAATCGATCCTCAGCTCGCCTCATTTCAAAGACATGTCGAAGCTGTTCCCCATCATTCAGGCGGCCGGCAGCGATTCCGCTACTTTCGACAACGTCCTCGAGCTGCTGGTGCAATCGGGCCGGAGTCTGCCTCACGCGATGGCGATGCTCATCCCGGAAGCGTGGGCGTCGAACGAGCAGATGCACCCCGATAAACGCGCGTTCTACGAATACCACTGTTCCCTGATGGAGCCCTGGGATGGCCCCGCGGCTGTGGCCTTCACGGATGGCCGCATGATCGGCGCAACGCTGGATCGCAACGGCCTGCGCCCCGCCCGATACCTGATCACGAAAGATGGCATGGTGGTGGTCGCTTCGGAAACAGGCGTCCTGCCCGTCAGGCCCGAAGACGTTCAGGAAAAAGGCCGCCTGCAACCGGGCAAGATGTTCCTGGTAGATACGGTGGAAGGCCGGATCGTTTCGGACACCGAGATCAAAGAGTCGCTGTACTCGCGCCAGCCTTATGCCAAGTGGATCGCCCAACACCAGATCAAGGTAGACAGCCTGCCCGAACCGCGCCGCCTGCATCCGCCTGAGTTCGACACGCTGCTCCTGCGCCAACGGGCTTTCGGCTACACCGATGAAGATCTGAAGATTCTGCTCGGGCCCATGGGTTCAAACGGCGAAGAACCAATCGGCAGCATGGGAACCGATACGCCCCTGGCTTGCCTCTCCGATAAACCCCAGTTGCTCTTCAGCTATTTCAAGCAGCTGTTCGCGCAAGTGACGAACCCGCCAATTGACCCCATTCGCGAAGAACTGGTGATGTCGTTGGTCAGTTACATCGGATGCGAACGCAACATCCTTGAAGAGACTCCCGAGCATTGCCATACCGTTAAACTTGAGGACCCCATCCTCACCAATCGCGATTTCGAACGCCTCAAGCGCGTTTCGCAGGGCGATTTCCTTGCCTCCACGCTGCCCACGCTTTTCCGGTCAGCCGACGGCGAAGAAGGCCTGAAGCGCTCACTCGATGCCCTTCGCCGCCGTGCGACCGTGGCCATAGGATCGGGCTATAACGTCCTGATTCTCTCCGACCGCGGCGTGAATGAAGATTACGCGCCCATTCCCAGTCTGCTCGCGCTAGCCGCCGTCCACAATCACCTGGTCCGCGAAGGCAAGCGCACTCAGGTTGCCTTGATACTGGAATCGGGCGAGCCGCGCGAGGTGATGCACTTCGCCCTTCTGATCGGCTATGGGGCCAGCGCCGTCAACCCGTATCTCGCCTTCGAAACTCTGGACGACATGGCGATTTCGGGCCTGCTGCCCGAAGGTGTCAACGGCGAAAAAGCGCACTATGGGTTCCGCAAGGCGATTAACAAAGGTCTGTTGAAAGTGTTCTCGAAGATGGGTGTCTCCACCCTGCAAAGCTACCGGGGAGCGCAGATCTTCGAAGCTGTCGGCCTTAATCGCAAGCTGGTCGACGAATATTTCACGGGCACTTCTTCGCGCATCGAAGGAGTTGGGCTTGACGTGATCGCGCGCGAAGCGGCCATGCGCCACACCCACGCGTTTCAACCGATCACCGACAACGATCCCGATCTTGCTATCGGCGGATCGTATCAGTATCGCGTTCGCGGTGAATACCACCTCTTTAATCCCGATACGGTGCAGAAACTCCAGCATGCCGTAAAACAGAACAGCTTCGGCACGTTCGAAGAATACGCCGCGTTGATCGACCAACAGAACACGCAACACGCGACGCTTCGCGGCCTGATGACCTTCAAGGAAGCCGAAACCCCGGTTCCGCTCGAAGAAGTAGAACGGGCGGAGGAGATTGTGAAGCGCTTCGCCACCGGTGCCATGTCGTTCGGCTCCATCAGCAAGGAAGCGCATGAAACTTTGGCGATCGCCATGAACCGGATCGGCGCGAAATCAAACACCGGCGAGGGCGGGGAAGACGAAGTGCGCTTTCACGACAACCGGCGCAGCGCCATCAAACAGGTTGCCAGCGGGCGCTTCGGGGTTACCGCGGATTATCTGGTCAACGCCGACGAACTCCAAATCAAAATGGCGCAGGGCGCAAAGCCCGGTGAAGGCGGCCAGTTGCCGGGGCACAAGGTGGATAGCGAAATTGCGCGCGTGCGCCACTCCATCCCCGGGGTCGGCCTGATCTCGCCCCCGCCGCATCACGATATCTACTCCATTGAGGACCTGGCGCAGCTCATTTACGATCTGAAGAACGTGAATCCGGAAGCGCGCATCTCCGTCAAGCTTGTCAGCGAAGCTGGCGTGGGTACGGTCGCCGCGGGTGTTGCCAAGGCTCATGCCGATGTCGTGCTGATTAGCGGTTACGATGGCGGCACGGGCGCTTCCCCGCTCACCAGCCTGAAACATGCCGGCGCGCCGTGGGAACTGGGGCTTGCCGAAACACAACAGGTCCTTGTGATGAACGACCTTCGCGGACGCATTCGCGTGCAGGCTGATGGAAAACTGCAAACCGGCCGCGACGTGGCGATCGCCGCATTGCTGGGTGCTGAAGAGTTCGGCTTCTCTACCGCCCCACTCGTCGCCATGGGCTGCATCATGATGCGCGTCTGCCATTTAAATACGTGTCCCGTCGGGATTGCCACGCAGGATCCCGAACTGCGGAAGAAGTTCAACGGCCAGCCGGAGAACGTCGTCAACTTCTTCTTCTTCATCGCCGAACAATTGCGCCATATCATGTCGCGCCTGGGCTTCAAGAAGCTGGAAGAGATGGTGGGGCGTGTCGATAAACTCGAAATGGCCGGAGCCGTCGAGCACTGGAAGGCGCGCGGCCTGGACTTCAGCTCCATCCTCTATAACCCGCCAATGCCGCAGCGCATTGCGCGCCGCTGGAAGGTCCCGCAGGATCATGGCATTGATGAAGCGCTCGATTACAAGCTGATCGACCATGCCCGTGAAGCTATCGATCTTGGGACGCCTATCGAAATCAAGCTCCCCATTCGCAACACCCATCGCACGGTGGGTGCAATGCTGTCTGGAGATATCGCGCGCAAATATGGCGCGAAAGGTCTGAAGGATAACACCATTCACTGTAAGTTCACCGGTTCCGCCGGGCAAAGCTTCGGGGCGTTCCTCGCCGCCGGAGTCACGCTGGAACTGGAAGGTGATGCCAACGATTATGTCGGCAAGGGCCTTTCCGGCGGGCGCGTGATCGTCTACACCCCACGCACGGCGAGCTTTAAGCCCGAAGAAAACATCCTGGTCGGCAACGTCGTGCTTTACGGGGCCACTTCAGGCGAGGCGTTCTTCAACGGCATGGCCGGCGAGCGCTTCGCGGTGCGAAACTCCGGTGCTTCCGCGGTTGTCGAAGGCTTGGGGGATCACGGCTGCGAATACATGACCGGCGGTTTAGTCGTTGTGCTCGGCAAGACAGGGCGGAATTTCGCTGCCGGCATGTCGGGAGGCATTGCTTACGTGCTCGATGAATCGGGCGAGTTCTCCGCCAGCGGCTGCAACAGGACCAGTGTGGGTCTGGAATCCGTCGACGCTACCGCCGACCAGGAAACGCTGCGCTATTGGATCACCCGGCATCATGCCATGACCGGAAGTCCGGCGGCGAAGCGCATTCTGGACAACTGGCTCATTCTGCTGCCCAAGTTCGTTAAGGTGTACCCGCACGAATATAAACGCGTGATGGCTACGATGATTCCGGTTACGGCGCAGCGCGAGGCGGTGCTCCGTGGGTAAGCCCACCGGTTTCAAGGAAATTACGCGCGAGTTGCCCACCCGCCGCCCGGCGGCGGAGCGAATTGCCGACTGGCGCGAGATCTATAATCCGTTTCCTCAGCCCAATGTTCAGGCACAGGGCGCGCGCTGCATGGATTGCGGCATTCCGTTTTGTCATAAGAGTTGTCCGGTCAACAATCTGATCCCGGATTGGAACGACCTGGTGTATCGAAACCGCTGGGCGGAGGCGATTCGACGCCTGCACGCTACCAATAACTTCCCCGAGTTCACGGGACGCATCTGCCCGGCGCCGTGCGAAGCTTCGTGCGTTCTCGGCATCAACGAGCCGCCCGTCACCATTAAGCAGATTGAAAAGTCGATTGTGGATCATGCCTGGGCGCAAGGCTGGATTGTGCCTGAACCTCCGGAACACCGGACGGGCAAACATGTCGCAATTGTGGGTTCCGGCCCGGCCGGACTCGCGGCCGCGCAACAGTTGTGCCGCGCTGGCCACTGGGTGACCGTCTTTGAGAAGGACGATCGCATCGGCGGCCTTCTTCGTTACGGCATCCCGAACTTCAAGATGGAGAAAACGGTTCTTGACCGTCGTCTGAAACAGATGGCGGATGAGGGCGTGAAGTTCCTGACCCGCCAGCACATTGAGGACGCCTCAGAATTACAGAAGGATTTTTCCGCCGTTCTACTGACCTGCGGTGCCCAGCATCCCAGAGATCTCCGCGCGGAAGGCCGCGAGCTTAACGGAATTCATTACGCCATGGAATTTCTGCCCCAGCAAAATCGCGTTAACGAAGGCGATTCGCTAGAAGGGCAAATTACCGCCGCGGGGAAACGCGTCGTTATTATCGGGGGCGGCGATACCGGTGCGGATTGCCTGGGCACGTGTCATCGTCACGGCGCAAAATCGGTTCATCAGTTCGAGCTGATGCCAAAACCACCGGACACGCGAGCGAGTTCGACGCCCTGGCCGTTATGGCCGATGCAACTGCGCATTGAAGGCGCTCATGAAGAAGGCGGTATTCGCGATTGGGGTGTTTCGACCGTTCGATTCACGGGCGATGCCGAAGGCAAGGTGAAGCAGCTTCATTGTGTTCGCGTGGGGGCACCGCCGGAATTCCAGGCGATTCCTGGTACGGAGTTTGTGCTGGAAGCCGATCTGGTTTTGCTCGCCATGGGCTTCATGGGTCCGACTAAATCCGGCCTCATCGAAAAGCTGGGCGTGAATCTGGACGCGAGGGGCAACGTTGTGACGGACGCCAACTATCAATCGAGCGTCCCCGGAGTTTTCGCGGCAGGGGACATGCGCCGCGGTCAGTCCCTGGTTGTCTGGGCGATCGCGGAAGGAAGGAAAGCCGCGCGCGGAGTGGACTGCTTTCCTCAACAACGGCGAGAGTTTGTTGCCGGGTTAGAGAAAGCGTTCCCTTACGGTCACGGCTCCAAGTGGTGTGATGTTCCGACCCGGAGCAGTGACCGTTAGGGAACGCCTTACGGCCGAAACTCCATCCCGCGTTCCCGGTTCAACTGGTCCGTCATGCCGCGATCAATCGCGCTTAGCGCAACCTGCTTCTGCGCTTTATCGCGAGTCACGTAATGGAGCGTCCCGTTCTCCACCCAGTAAGCCAGCGCTATTTGCACTGAACCATCGGGAAACGCGATCAGCGTACCCAAATTCCCTTGTGCATTCCGGCCTGGGGGAGGGTCCTGATGTACACGCTCTGTCGTGGAGGGCGTTGAATAATACTGATTGACTACCGCCGGAGTCTGCTGCTGTTGCTGCACGCCAGAGTATACGGGAGCCGTCGCGTACGAGGAGTAGCCATAATCCGGGGTAGCGTCGTAGTACCCGACGCCATAGCTATAAGAAGGATAATATCCACCGTAGCCATAGCCGTAATAAGGGTAGCCATAGCCGTACCCAAGGCTATAACCTAAGCCGAAACCAAGCCCGAATCCATAACCGCCGTAACCATACCCATAACCGCGTCCGTATCCGTAGCCGCCGCGATAACCATACCCGCCGCCATAACCGCCCCGATATCCGCTACTAAAACCCCCACGATATCCGCTGCCAGAACCGCCGCGATAACCACCGCTAAAACCGCCGCCCCCTCGCGACCCGCTAAAACCACCTCCGCGAGAGCCACCAAAACTCGAACCTCTGCTGCCGCCTGATACGCCACGGCCAGGGGCCGCCACCAGGGTCACTACCGAAAGAAGAATAATTGCGAATGCGTTACGCATCGAAACACCTCTATGTTCAGAATACTCCCGTTCTGAGGTGCGTCTCCGAGGCGCTATCTTGGGGTGCAGTCTGCTTTGACCTCAATTAGCGGTATGGCGGTCGCTTTACTTTTGCCGCCTGCGTGCTTAATATAGTTGCAATCCCCCGAGCAAGCGAGAGGAAGCTGCTTTGCTAAAACTTAAACGAGTAGAACTTCAGGGCTTCAAGTCCTTCTGCGACCGCACTGAACTGAAATTCCAGGGTAGCGGCATTGCCGCCGTCGTGGGTCCAAATGGGTGCGGCAAGTCGAACCTGAGCGACGCGATCACTTGGGTGTTAGGCGAACAGTCCGCCCGCAGCCTGCGCGGCGCGCGCATGGAGGACGTGATTTTCGCGGGGACACGGAACCGGAAGCCAGTCGGGATGGCTTCGGTCACCATGGTTCTGGTGGATCCAGTGGCGGAAAGCCCGGCCCCAGACCCCGCGCCCGTGGCAGACAGCGTTGCCGGGAGCATCCCGAGCAATGTCACTGTCCTGCCTTCAAAGCCGAACGAAGTCACCATTACCCGCCGCCTTTTCCGGTCGGGAGAAAGTGAATACCTGATCGACGGCCGCCAGGCGCGCCTGCGCGACATTCAGGACATCTTCATGGGCTCCGGACTTGGGCCTGAAAGCTACGCCATCATCGAACAGGGCCGCATTGGCCAGATTCTGAGCTCAAAGCCTTCCGATCGACGCGGCGTGATCGAAGAAGCGGCGGGCATCACGCGCTACAAGAGCCGCAAACGCCTTGCTGAAGCCAAGCTGGAAGGCGCGAAGCAAAACCTCGCCCGCGTGTTCGACATTCTCGAGGAAGTCACGCGCCAGGTGAACTCCCTTAAACGTCAGGCCGCCAAAGCAAAGCGCTATTCCGAGCTGAAGGCCGATCTCGATGCCCGCTTGCGCACGCTGCTGAGCGCCCGCTTCCGGGTTCTGGATGGTGAAGCGCGGGACGCTACGCTGTCGCTCGAAGAAGCCTCGGCCCAGTTGAAACAAATCAACGAACAGGTCGCTTCCGGAGAGCACGATCGCGGCAAGCTTCAGGAGGTTTGTTATCAACTGGAACGCGACTTAACTGACCAGCGCAAGAAGCTCGCCGAAGCAAGCCTGGAAAGTGAGCGCACCCGCGGACGCCTGGAATCTCAGGTGCGCGAAAGCGGGGCCATCGAACAGCGCATGACTCGCGGCGAAGAAGAGACTAAGGACCTGGAAACCCGTCTGAGCGCCGCTGAATCCGAGCGTGATGCGCTTGCCGGGACGGTCCAGACTCTCGAATCGGGCATCGCCCAATTACGGGCTTCCCTGATTGAGAAAAACCAGGTTCGCGATCGCCTGCAGAATCAATTGCGCGACCACGAGAAAGCCATTGAGGACAATCGCGTCACCGTGCTGCGTCTTTTAGGCGAAGCGTCGACGATGAAGAATCAGCTGGCTCAAGTGGACGAGTTCCTGGCCGGCATCGACCGCGAAACCGCTCGCGTTCAGGCGGAGGAGAAGAACGCGCAGGCTGAGGTGGAACGCTTAGCTGAAGCCCGCCGGCAACTCTCTGATTCCATTTCACAGCGCCAGTTGGATCTGGAAACGGTAACTGGGGAAAAACGCCAAACCGAAGAGACTTTGGGCGCGCGGCGCACCCTGGCTCACCAAAGCCGCCAGCAGCTGGATCAACTCCGCGCGGAGTGCTCCCGTTTCCGCGCGAAGAAGGAATCGCTGGAAAACGTAATCTCCCATCACTCCTATACAACCGATTCCGTGAAGCGGTTGTTCACTGCGGGGGAGCGCGGACAGGCCCAGGGATTTAAGCCTCTTGGCGTGCTCGCGGACTTTGTCGAAGTGGACGCCACCTATGAACGGGCGGCCGAAGAATTCCTGCGCGACGAACTGGAGTATGTCGTCGTCCAGAATTGGGATCAGGCGGAACGGGGCATGCAAATCTTCCACCCGGCTACCGGCGAGGCGCTCGAAGGCCGCGCGACGTTCCTGGTGGAGGAAGGGGATGCTCCCGCGGCTGATTTGGTCCAAGACGTCCCGGATCTGCCCCGTCTGGTGGATCATCTTCGCCTGACGAATGGCTTGAGCCATCAGGCGGCGTCATTATTGCCGCGCCTTTCCAACTGTTATCTGGTTCCGGAAGCCGGGGCGGCGCGCGAACACGCCGCTACCCATCCTTCTCTCTATTTCCTGCTTCCTACCGGTCAGTGCTATCACGGCCGAATGCTCTCCGGGGGCCACAAAAAGGCGAGCGGTCCGCTTGCCCTGAAGCGCGAGTTGCGGGAAGTAGCAAAGGCCCTGTCCGAGCAGGAACGTTCGCTCGCCGACCGCACCCAAGCCTTTGACGCTTTGAATTCCGAAATCGTCACGCTGGAGCACGCCCTCGAAAGCTTGCGCAGCTTGCAGCAAACCCGCGAGAAAGATGCGCTTGCCCTAGGCCACGAGATGCGCAAGCTTTCCGAGGAAAACAACCGCGCCAATTCCCGCATTTCCGTCGCGCGGCTCGATCTGGAACGGTTGAATCGGGAACGCGCCCGCTCGCTGGAGACGCGAGACCGAAACCGCACTGCCGTTGCGCAAAAGGATGAGGAGCGCGCCACGCGCGAGCAGACTCTTGAAGCAGCTCGCCATGAACTGGAAACCGCCGCGGCCGAAGCGGGCCGCATCCGCGAGGAGCATTCCACTCTTCGGGCCGAACTGGCTGCTCAGGAGGAGCGCCATCGCGCAGGCAGCGCGGCATTGGCGCGTCTGGAGCACCAGATCCGCGAGACCGCCAACCGCCGCACCCATCTCTCCGCCGAGATTGAACGCATGGGCGAGCATCGCTCCCGCCTGCTCGCCGAAAACATCGAGCTCGACGCCAAAGCGACTGCTCTCGCCGAACTCATTCAGGGAATGGACGCAGCCGCCCTGGTGCTGGCCGACGAGGAAGCGCAGCGACGGCGCGAACTGCACGCTATCGACGAATCGCTTAAGGAACTGCGCGCCCAAATCGAAGCCGGACATAAGAAGCGTGGCGAAATTGAAGTGGAACTGGTACGCCGCCAGTCTGAGCTCAAATTCCTGGATGAGACCAGCCGCAAAGAACTGAATCTCGGTATCGCGGAAATCACCCCGGAGTCTGAGCCGGATACCGAACCGGATCTAGCCGAAGTAGAGCGCGGGTACAACGAAGTTCGGAGCAAAATCGAAGGGCTTGGGCCGATAAATCCTCAGGCGCTCGAGGAATTCGAAGAGGCGCAAGTCCGGCAGGACTTCCTTACCGCTCAGCGGCAGGATTTGCTCGATTCTATCCGCGATACCGAAAAAGCCATCCACGAAATCGACGCCATTTCCCGCACTCGTTTTGAGGAAGCCTTCCACGCGATTAACGAAAACTTCAAGCAGGCGTTCCAGACTCTCTTTGCCGGAGGATCGGGAGAGATGCGCCTGACGGACGAATCGAACGCGGCGGAAAGCGGGATCGACATCATTGCTTCACCCCCGGGCAAAAAGCTGCAGAACGTTTTGCTGCTGTCCGGCGGGGAAAAATCCATGGCCGCAATGGCTCTATTAATGGCGATTTTCAAATTCCAGCCCAGCCCTTTCTGCGTGCTGGATGAGGTTGATGCTCCGCTCGACGAGGCAAATATTGGCCGTTTGACCAAGCTGCTAAAAGAGATGGCTGTCGATACGCAGTTCATCATTATTACGCATTCAAAGAAAACAATGGAATCGGCCCAATCTATGTACGGCGTCACCATGCAGGAGGCCGGGATTTCGAAACTGGTCAGCGTGAGACTGAATCAAAACGAAACGGCACGCCCCGCCGTAGCCTAATCGATGTCGCAAACTGGGTTCTGACCCCGTTCTGTAACAGTATGGGTTGCAAATAGCTACTAAAGTTTGTATTCTGCAAAGGAATAAGCTGAATAACCGTTACCTGATTGGCAAAACCTGGTTACGTGAAGTGATACTTCCATAAGAAAACGAAAGAAAGTCCTTGCTTTCGGATTTAGTTGTTCCCTATACTCGGGTGGAGTACTTAGACACACATTTTCACGGAGGAATACAATATGAAGAAAGTTCTATCTCTGCTCGCTACCGTTTCCGCTATGTCCATCAGCGCTTTCGGTGCACAGATTAGCTATTCACACACGACTACGGCACAAACTACTCCTTTCTCGGATGCCTTCACGCTGACCAGCTTTAACCCGGCGCTGGGAACGCTCACCGCGATCGCTATCGACTTCTCGTCGACCACAACCGCGAACCTTTCGGTGTTCAATTCGACCGGTTCCGCTGGAAGCTTCACAAACGGTTCGGCTTCCGTACCGCTGACCGTGACTGGTCCCACCGGCGTTACCAATAACGTTACTGCTACGTCCACCTTCGCCAGCGGCGCTTATGGCGCACCTGCTGGCCCGTATAGCTACCCGGGTTCGCCTGTCAACACCGTCGCGCCCACCTTCAACGTAGCCTCGGCTAACTTCGCTTCTTACACTCAGCCCGGTGCTGCGAATGTTGGTTTTACGGTTGCCGGAAACTCCGGTACCTACGGCGGAACGGCTGCGAACGGCGTGTTCTTCAGCGGTAACGCGACTGCCGGCGGTACCACCACCATCACCTATACCTACACCGTTCCCAGCACCGGCACTCCGGAACCCGCAACGATGGGTCTTCTTGGTTCCGCTCTTGTTGGCCTCGGTTTCCTGAAGTTCCGCTCCAAGAAAGCTTAGTTTTCCAGTACCTGTTGTAACGGGACCAGCTTCGGCTGGTCCTTTTTTTTTACCGTGACCCAGTGAAGGGCGCGGCGGGTAGATTCGCTCTATTGTAGAGGTTGCCCTCCGGATTGTTCGCCCAATCGTAGCGCGCGTAAATTGGCTCAGGAATTTCCGGGTTTGAAATCACGACGGCGTTTCCCTCAATCCGTGCCTTTGCCGGCGCAAACTTCTTGTCTTCACCCGCAATCTCAAACCCTTTCAGGTCGCCGGGCGAGTTTAATCCTTCTGCGTGCCCAAACATTAACCGCAACGCACCGGACTCCGGAATTGCCTGCCGAAACACAGGCCCGGACTCTTCGACGGGCTCCCCATAGAGTCTTGAGCGAGCGATGAGCGCGAGACGTCTTCCCACCTCCTGCTTGTTCTTCGGGTGAATATCGTCAGGCGTGCCGATGTCGATCGCCAAGGCCATCCCTGTATTCGCCAGCTCCAGAGTCTGGCGTTGCGCCTCACGCAATTCCGGCCACTTGGCCCCGGTCTTGAAGTTCGCCAATTGGACAAAGTAGAACGGAAAATCGCCTTCCGCCCAGCGCTCTCGCCAGTCCCGAATCATGGCTTCGAACTGCTGCCGGTAAGTACCGACACGGTCTGCACCCGCGTTGCTTTCACCCTGGTACCAAAGCGCTCCCTTGATGCGAAAAGGAACAAGCGGAGCGATCATCGCGTTGAAAAGCGCACCCGGAGCCCACGCCGCGAAATCGGGATGGAACTTCTTCGGCTCCGGCTCCTGGCTTTGTATCATTCTGGTTGCAGCTTCCTGCTCCACCACCTGCGCTCGCGCCGCGAACACGGGCATCAGAGAAGCGTCGGATGCCAACGCGCGCAAGCTGGTCCAGGATTCAACAGGCGTGCCGCCCCAATCGGCTTCGATCAACCCGATCGGAATGTCCTGGGTCTTCTGAAGATCGCGCGCGAAAAAGTAGGCGACCGCGGAAAAGCCGCTTACCGATTCGCTGTTGCATAATGTCCACGGTTTCGCGGCAACGTCTTCTTTTGGATAGTCCGCGGCGGCTTTCGAAACGTGGAAGAGCCGGATCCGCGGGTGCTTGGCCGCGGCCAGCTCTTCCTCCGCGTGGATCGCGTTCCGTACCGGAAATTCCATGTTTGACTGGCCTGAGGCAAGCCATACGTCTCCGACCAGGACATCGTTAAATACGATTCGATTTTGCCCCTGGATTTCCAGCGTGTAAGGGCCCCCCGCGCTGACCGGCGGCAGGCTGACTTGCCAACGCCCCAAGCTATCGGGCAGCGCTCTCGCGGAAGACCCCTGGAACCGGACGGTGACTGGCTCATTCCGATCCGCCTTGCCCCAGATGCGAATCGGGAGGTCACGCTGAAGCACCATGTGGTCGCCGATTACCGAGGGAAGCGTCACAGCGGCATTTGCCGTGCCGACAATCGACAGCACTAACCAGCGGAGTCTCATTGCGCCACTTTGTTTTCGTCCACCTGTACAAGCCGCCGGAAACGAGACTGCGGTTTCGCGCTTACCAGCTGCGTGTAACGCGCTTTTATAGCGTCGCGGTCGAGGGATTCCTCATGAGCACTAAGCCCGGAGAGTACCGCCGCCATTGCCGTTGAAGGCGCATCGTAAGGCATTGCGCCATAGCTCCTGTAGGCAACGGCAACGGGATGCTGCGGAACGTAGCTGAAATCCTGCTCGATGCTTGCCCCCGGAAAGGGAACGCCCTCCCAGAAAGTCCCACTCACGGCAACGACCGGGGTCGGCCAACCTGCTGGCGCCGGCCCTGTCACAATCAACTTCCGCACCTTCGCCTGGATCAAGTCGCGCGCCCCACGCATCTGCATGAGCCGTTGCAAATTGATTGAGGGCCCGCAGCAAATCATCGCCGCGTTCCCGTCATATTGGGCCATCAGAGCATTCCGCAGCATTACTTCGGGCGGCGCAGTATCGGTCACGCTCCGAATTCCAGGCTTCACTTCCAATTTTTTCAAAACCACGCGGCAGAGTTCCCGCTCCGGCCCTGGAGCCGTCGAAAGTCCAATGATCGGGTTCGGAACCAGATAGAACTTCTCGATCACGTCACAAAGCTGTGCGGCGGCAAGATCGGGATTCGAGATTGTGACGGACGCGATCCGCGCCTCCTGCTTCGTCTCCAATCCATGAAGCATCGCCAGAGCAAGTATCGTATCGATCCGAGCGCCGAAATCGGAATCGTAGAGGATGCCGACAGGCGGCTTCTTGCCTCCCGTGAGTTGCATGGGCCTATGCCAGATCGAGGCCGGCGAGCGGCCCGGTGGCGTCACCGAAGTGTTCCGTGGGTACGCCCATCCGGTCCATCATGGTGAGGAACAAATTACACATCGGCGTCTCGCGCCGGTAGACGATGTGGCGTCCGGGTTTGAAAGCGCTGCCGCCACGGCCGGCGATGAGCGTGGGCAGATCTTCATGAGAGTGCCGGTTGCCATCGGAAAGACCCGCGCCATACACGATCATCGAGTTATCGAGCAGCGTTCCCTCGCCTTCCTTGAATCGATTTCAGCTTCTCCAGCCATCCCGCGAACTGCTGCACATGATAGGTGTTGATCTTGGCCACTTTCTCCATCAGCGCTTCCTGATTCCGATGGTGGGTCAGGGGATGGTGCCCATCAGGGATGCCGATTTCGGGATACGCGCGCGAGGTCCCTTCGCGTGTTACCAGGAAGGTGATCACTCGGGTCTGATCCGCCTGGAACGCGACGGTCATCATGTTGGTCATCAGCTTATAGTGCTCGCTGAAATCGGCAGGAACGCCATAGGGCTTGTCCATGCTGCCGGGGGAAAGCTGCGCGTTGTCCTTCTCGGCCCGTTCGATCTGGTGCTCAATTTCGCGAATGGAAGACAGATACTCGTCCAGCTTGCGGCGGTCAGAAGGACCAAGGTCGCCTTCCAGCTTGTGCGTATCTTCGGTGACCATGTCGAGAATACTGCGGCGGTACTTGTTCTGACGTGAGCGCGCCTCCGGAGTCAGCGAAGCGCCGGTTCCGAAGAGCCGTTCGAAAAGCACGCGCGGATTCAGGATCGGGGGCAGCGGCTGCGTATCGGTTCGCCAAGCCAGATTGTTGGTGTACGCGCACGAATAGCCGGAATCGCAATCGCCCGCTTGCCGCGCGTCTTCCATGCCGACCTCAAGCGAGGGGAAGCGCGTGTTCCTGCCTACCGAGCCTGCCACAATCTGATCGAAAGACACGCCGGACTTGATATCCACCATCGTCTTGCGCGGCTGGATGCCGGTGAGATAGCTTGCGCAGCAGCGCCCGTGGTCTCCTGCGCCATCCAGCAGGGCTCGCCCTGCGTTGTGGGTCAGGTTGCCGAGGACGGTGATGTCCTGCTTGAAGGGCTCAAGCGGCTTCATAATGCGCGGGAGTTCGGCCAGCTTGCCCTCATAACTGGGATTCCAGTTGCGCATATCGATTCCGTTAGGCACATAGACCATGGCCATGCGCACAGGCGGCTTCACCGTGCTGGCGCGGCCCAGGGCGGGAACCATGGCATCCAGAAAGGGCAGGGCCACTGCCGCGCCAACTCCTTTCAAAAACTGGCGGCGCGCAACTGCTTTCTGCGTGATCATCTCTTGGCAATCTCCTGTGCTTTGGTTTCGGCGCGGCGCTGCTGGAACGGCAAGCTGTGAATGACTTCAAACACCAGCGTCTGGAACGGATAATTCTGGGGGGCGAGCCTGGTTTGAATCTGGTTTACGGAAGGAGCGTCGTACCGCTGCAATCCGCGCCCCAGGGCATAGATCATCAGCTTCTCCGTAACGCAATGGGCGAAATCCGGCATATCGTCCAGCAGGATCGCCTTCATTTCTGCAGGCGTGGCGAACTTCTTGCCGCCGGGCATAGTTCCGGTTGCATCGATGGGGAATTTGCCTTCCACCGTGCGCCACTTCCCGATCCCGTTATAGTTATCGAGACCAAAGCCCAGCACATCCATTTTCGCGTGGCAGGAAGCGCAGGTCGCGTTCGCGCGATGCTCCTCCAGTTGCTTGCGAAGCGAGACTTCGCTCCCCACCTTCGACGCGTCCAGCGCCGGAACATCGGCAGGCGGGGGCGGAGGGGGCGTGCCCAGGATATTCTGCAAAATGTATTTGCCGCGAATTGTGGGCGAAGTTCGCGTGGGATAGCTCGAAACTGTCAGCACGCTCGCTTGCGTCAGGATTCCGCCGCGCTGGTCCGTCGTGAGGTCTACCTTGCGGAACTCAGGGCCATCCACGCCCGGGATCCCGTAGAAGCGCGCCAGCCGGTCGTTCAGGAACGTATACTTCGCATCGATAAACTCGGAAAGGGGCCTGTTCTGCTGCAGCATATACGTAAAGAACAGGCGCGTCTCCGCCATCATTGCGTTGCGCAGTTCCGGACCCCAGGTAAGAAAGCGATCGGGATCGGGCTTCACAGAATCCAGGTTGCGAATTTCCAGCCATTGGCCAGCGAAGTTTTCCGCCAGGGCTGAAGCGCGCGGGTCGTCCAGCATGCGCCGAACCTGCGCGTCCAGAACAGCGGTCTCATGCAGCGTATTGTGCTTGGCCAGAGTGATGAGTTGATCGTCCGGCATGCTGCTCCACAGAAAATAGCTGATGCGCGAGGCGAGCTCAAAATCGCTTACGCGATGAACCCCGCCGGAGCCGGAATCATGCTCCACGCGAAACAGAAAATTCGGAGAAACCAGAATCGCTTCGAGCGCGAGCTGAATCCCGTGATCCGCATCCTCGCCACTCGCCTTGGCGAGCGCAACCAAACGCATCAGAGACTTCACTTCAGCGGCCGTGACAGGCCGGCGGTAAGCATGCTCCGCCAGATTTGAGACGATGCGTTCGACACAGGCATCGCCCGTCTTCGGATCGCACAGGAAGATCTTCTTGCGGCTAGCCTTCTCCACGTTGGAGGTGAACGGCCCGGAGAACGCCAGGGTGTTCGGGAACTTATTTTTCTTCTGGTTGTAAAGATCTTTCTCCGGCAGCGCGGCAGGATACTCATCGCCTAAGAATGCCGCACGGAAGGTATGATCGCCTTCGGGCAAAAACACGCGAAACTTCTCTTCGGAGTACGGCGAGAAATAGACCAGAGTGCCCGGCTTGGTTTCCGTTGTTACTTCCTGAATCAACTTGCCATCCATGAAGAAGCCCAGACGGACTGGTTCGGCAGTCTTGGCGCGATTTCCGGGAAGACCGATGGTGACGTCATAATCGCCATCAAAATCGATCCGGTGAGCAGCTTCGACCGCCTTTACATCCACCCGCCGGATGTTATGGGCATTCGGTTCGTACGTGGTCTTCACGGGCTTCGGCAGCGGTACCGTGCCCACCGCGCGGGCTGAGATACTTTCCGCGGCGGCCATGTACTTTTCCATCAGAAGCGGCGAGATGGTCAGAACGTCGGCGATGTTATCGAACCCTTCGCCCGAATCGTCCGTCGGAAAATCCTGCACGGCACGGAAATCCACGGCGAGCAGGTCGCGAATGGTATTTGTGTACTCATTGCGGTTCAAACGCCGCGCCGTAACTCGTCCCGGATCGGGCTTTACGCTCAGGTCCGCCTTGGCGAATTCCACCTTCAGATAGCGCAGCAGGGCATCCACCTGCTCCGGCGAAGGCCGGGGGGCCCCCTTGGGCGGCATTTCGCCCGAGCGGATCTTCTGGGCGATCTTCTCCCACCCTTCCCGTTCCTTCGTGACCGTAGCGGCGGACGTGAAAGCCTGCAAATTCACCCCGCCTGAAGCGAGAGAATCGTTGTGGCAGCCCATGCAGTTTTTCGCGATGACCGGCCGTACACTACGGTTGAAGGAATCCGCATCCGGCGCTGAGGACGGTGTATCGGCCACCATTACGCCGGCTAACGCGGAAAAGGAAAGAATTGTTGAGAATCGGAGTCGCAGAATGGGCTCACCCGCTCGCTGATTATATACTGTTTCCAGGCTAAATTATGCATGCATTTCTGTTCTTGCTTCTCTTTGCCGGCGACTATTCCGGCACTTACCACGCTGAGGTTCAAACCACCAGCGGCAAGGCCAAGAACACGCTCATTCTGAAGACCTCCGGGACTAAACTCACCGGCACCATTACCAACCAAATGGGCACGTTCACGCTGCAAAATGGCTCAGTCGACGGCGAAGACATTTTCTTCAACGTAGTGGTGAAAGACGAAGGCGACGATTTCAAAATGACCTACCGCGGCCACGTGTTCGGTAATGAAATTACGTTCAAGATCGAGGCCGGCGAGCGCTTAATTGAAATGGTTGCGGCAAAGTCAGGGCCGGATGAAGGCAAGCTCGAGACGCAACGGCGCGTTCCCGATCCTGAGCACCCCTAACGAATCTGCTATGCAAATCCCAATCGTGTTATTACTGGCAGCTATGGCTGGCGATCCTCAGGGATTCATCTATTGGGAAAAGGGAGTCGCCAGCGCGGCTCCAAAGTTTGAGAACCATTCGCTTTCCGTCTCGCACCGGGACAAAGATGGCGTTGCGGAAGTGCATGAGAAACAGACGGATATCTTCGTCATCCAGAGCGGCGAGGCGAAGCTAACGGTCGGCGGAACCATGCTGGGCCAAACCACGGTCGGGCCGGGAGAGTTTCGCGGTACCTCAATCGAAGGCGGCGTGACCAAGAAGCTGGGTGCGGGCGACGTAATCCATATCCCCTCGAAGATGCCACACCAATTCTTCGTGGAAGCGGGGAAGCAGATCACCTATTTCGTTGTGAAAGTGGACACTCCCTAACGCATCGTCGAAGTAACCCTTACTGACCTCGCAACAAGATCGCGGTGCCACTGGTGAGCGAAGGCGAAGGCGCTCCGTCTGCCGTCCAAACTAACTCCAACTCATCTTCGGAAATCAGCCTCAGATGCACCTCGCCTCGCGCGCCATCGTCCCGGGTTAGCGACATCTGCGCGGATGGACCCTCCGCGTGCCCGGTAAATTCAAAATTCACCAAAGGCGAAACGGCCATGTCCGTTACCCGGTACCGCGAACGGTAACGGCCGCGTACCTGTCCATCGTGCTCTGTGATGTGCGTCTCGATAAATTCAGGGGCGTAAAGTCTCCCAGGCGTTCCGGGACGTTTCGCGTAAAACCAGATTCCTGAAAAGCTTTTGGGCATGGCTGGCTTTTCCGCGGCTTCCTCCATCGCGGGTGCCGGCGGACTGGCGGGTTCCGGGTCGGCGGACGATCCCGGTTCAGTTTCCTCTGCTATTTCGGGCAGGGGAGAGAGTTCCTGAGCGGATTCATCGCGCGCTGCGTGCATTCTGCGGGACCGAACGCGCGACCCTGCTGCTCGTGCTTGCGGAGCCTCCGGAGCCAGGGTCGCAATCTTCAAAGCAGGGGGATCAGGAACTGCATCATGGCCGCTCACCCAGACAATCGCGCCTGCGCAGGCCATAGCGGCCGTACCCCACGCCAGAGAGTTCCAGGGAACACGGCGGGCGGGAGTCTCTGCCTGCGGAGCCTGGATATAGATTGGGGGCAGCGCTTCAGTTTCATGGGCCCGAAGCTTCTCCGGATCAGTCAGAATCCCGGCAATCTCATTGAAGCGGCGCATCTGGCCTTCCGCCGCGGCTTTCAACACGGGGTCGCTAAACTGATCGGGATGAAAGAGCCGCACCAGCACGCGATAGTGCTCGCGGACCTCTTCCGGGGTCGCGCCCTGCCGTACTCCCAGATCGTCGTATAAACTCATCAAGTCTCAGAAACTGTTGCCCGCCGCTCCAACTTGCCCCAGCCGACCAGCCGCCCGCGCAACGCAAATATGATGCTCTTAAACAGAACGAAGTGCATCAACTGACGGAAATAAATCCGCTGGAAAAAGAGAAGTGCTAAATCCCACGGTTTCTCCCCCTCCAATGCATAGGCGAGAAAGCCGGTGAGTAATTCTACAACGAAAAATACCATGTAGTAGAGCAGAACGATCTTCCAGTTCCCGGCAAACAGGGCAATAAACATACAGACTTCCGCAAACGGCGACAGGGCGGAAAGCAGCACCTGGAACAGCCAAATACTGGGCAAGGCAACAAATCCCAGCGTTCCATATTTCGGAACGAACATGGCGTCGCGATGTTTCCAAGCCGCCTGCAATGTTCCGAAGGCCCACCGGAATCTCTGTTTCGCCAAGCCGCGGAGATCCTCGGGCGCTTCCGTATAAGCAATCGCATCCTGCTCGTAGCGGATCTTGTAACCCAACCGCCGGATAGACATGGTCAGATCGGCGTCCTCGGCCAGCGTGTCGTGCCCGAACCCGCCCAGCCATTGGATGAGATCCTTGCGCCACGCCCCCACAGCGCCCGGCACCACCGTAATCGCGTTCAGCAGATCCAGAGCGCGCCGGTCCAGATTGAAACCATAGATATACTCGATTGATTGAAAGCGCGTCAGCAGCTTGCCGCGATTCCCTACGCGCGCATTGCCCGACACCGCGCCCACCGTAGCGTCACAGAAATGCCGGACCAGTTTCTCGATGGTTCCTTTTCGGAACAGGGTGTCGGCATCCACCGCAATCAGAATGTCGTATTTGGAATGTCCGATCGCGTTGTTCAGCGCTGCCGATTTGCCCCCGTTCGGCTGCGCCAGAATCTGTACGCGTGGGTTGTCGCTGAAGCGCTCCCGCAGAACTTCGAGCGTCCTGTCTTTCGAGCCATCGTCCACTACGATCACTTCCAGCTCGCCGTAGCCATTGGCGAGCACGCTCTCCACGGTTCTGGCGATCACCAGTTCTTCGTTATAGGCCGCGATCACTACCGAGACCGGCGGATGGAATTGCGGGTCGAAGCGCAGCAGTTTCGCGCGCCGCTTTTGGATCACGGCCAGAATACCGAATACCAGGCTACGCGCCATGGTCAGCACGATCGCGCTGAGAAACAAGAATCCGAGAAGCTCCTTGAAGTTGCTCTTCAGATCGAAAAACCCGCCTTCAATCTGCGCCAGGTGCATCTCGTCCGGCGAGGGAATCGGCATTACCTGCGCGCGTGTCTTGCCCACCAGATCGGCCACGCGAATGAACTTGAAGCCGCGCGATTGATAGTAGTCGATGATGCGCGGTAGCGCTTTGACGGTGGCCGACCGGTCGCCGCCCGCATCGTGCAGCAGGATGACATGTCCTAGATCCTGCTCATCTTCGATCTCGCTCATGATCTTATCGGGGGTCACGCCCGGTTCCCAATCGCGAGGATCGATGCTCTCCCCAATCGTCAGAAACCCGGATTGCTGCGCGCGATAAATGGGGATGATTTCACCCGCGGTGGTCGGTTCGCTATCGGAGTTGTAAGGCGGGCGGAACAGGATTGTGGACCGCCCTATGGCGTTTTCGATGATTCGCTGCGTGAAGGTGAGTTCGTAGGTCTCGCGCGTTTCGCTGGTGAGCGCCAGGTTCGGGTGGCTGTAGGTATGGTTCCCCAATTCATGGCCTTCCGCATATTCCCGCTTTACCAGCCCCGGGTTCGCCTCCGCGTTCACGCCTACCAGAAAGAAGGTGGCGGGGACTTTCTTGGCTTTCAGGATGTCCAGAATTTTTGGCGTGTAATCCGGGTTCGGCCCGTCATCGAAGCTCAGGCAAAGCACTTTTTGATCGGTATCGCCGCTGCGGTCCAGCACCCAGTAGGTGGGATAGGCCTCGAACTTTTCAGAGTAGTCGCCATCGGGCGGATTCGGGGGCGCAATCACGGTTCGCTTGCCATCTTGCGGCTGTTGCGAGACACCGATCACATCGCCCGCCCCGTAATGATTTACCGAATGGCTGGCTGTCAAAACACTTAAAGAGGCAGTATCAAACTTCTCCGCGGGCCATTTCTCCGGAGTCAGCACCTTCCAGAGATCAGGATCTTCCGCCCCCAAGCGCCACACGCCGACCCCGCGGAAGCCGTTGTCGTGAATCGCCTGAATCTGGTTGATTGCGGTTACCGCGTCGAGGAACCAGACTTCATGCTGCTCGGCGCTTTTGTGAAC
Organism: Bryobacterales bacterium; assembly: GCA_963795835.1. Classification (GTDB taxonomy): domain Bacteria; phylum Acidobacteriota; class Terriglobia; order Bryobacterales; family Bryobacteraceae; genus JALYXI01. The sequence goes on from CAWCJC010000009.1 coordinate 585,560, forward strand.
GCGGTCGGTGTAGCGCAACACCGGGTTGGCGGTGTCCTCATCCCAAGTGACCACGGCGCGGTTCGCGATTGCTGCGGCCATTACATCGCTGAACTTCACTTCGGTCCCGCCCGTTTCACCGATGATCCAGTCATATCCGTAATCGCCCATTCCAATCACGGTTTTTTCCGGCGGTAACATTGCCGCAAGCTGTTCCAGCTTTTTTTCGAACCACTCCTCGCTTGCTACCGGCCCAGGAGCGCTTGCCTGCTCATGCTCGTCATAGACCATGATCAGCAGATAGTCTTCGTATTGTGCCAGGCGCTTCAAGTCATAAGCGGGATCGTCCGGCGGCACGCTTTCGGAAATCAGCAACCCGGCAGGCTTCAACTTAGCGCTTAGTTCTTTCATGAACTGAACTAAGGGCTCGCGGTCCTTCGGCTTCAGCGATTCGAAATCAATGTTCACGCCTGCGAACTTGTGTTCAATCAGATTCGTGTAGATGTTGTCGATCAGGTTCTCACGGCGGTCCTTGTGGATCAGGATCTGGTGCAATTCCTCCGGCTTCCAACCGTCGCGATTGTTGTTGACCTCGGCGATGATCGGCAGCTTCGATTGGTTGGCGATCGCGATGATTGTTTTGTCGCTCTGATCCTCCAGATCGCCGTTGGCGTTTTTCAGAAAGAACCATTCGGGAATCAGATGCGTAATGCGCGAGAGATTCGCGCGCAGTGAAGCCTGGCTGGCCGGATCCCAATTGACGTAAAAACCGAAGACTACCGGTTTTCCCTCCGCCGTATGGGGCGCGATTTTTGGGTGCAGAACGGGAGAGTTGCTGCGGACGTACTTGATATCCTTCGCGTCCTTTCGCATATCGCGCTGGAACTTGAAAGGAATATTCAGAGTTGCGGTCTTGTTGCCCAGAATGCCGGTCACTTCGCGCTTATCGTTCACTGGCGAAACGGCGGGAAGCCCCAGGGAAGGCAGGCGTGGCAGCACAATCATGCTGAGGAAAAACAACGCCAAGCCAAGGCCGCCAATCACAATCGCGCTCTGAGCCGCCCGCTGAAAGCGCAACCAGCGCTTGCCGGACGGGTCATGAAAGACAAACGATATGTTCTGTTCGGTGGCCACGGTTTTTTCCCCTCCCCCTCTTAGATTAAACCGGAGCAGCCCAAAGGTACGGATTCGGCCATTAAATAACCTTCAGGCCGTTCTCAGGCGAAATTCGATTTCCCCTGCAAGTGGCGCAACACTGCTCCCGCAAGATAGCGTGCGCAGTTGCGTGCTGTATTCCAGGCCACGCGGCGATCGTTCCAGTCGAAATCGAAATAGGCACGGCGCTTGCGGTAAGGAGCGAGAAAATCCTTCCACGGAATCTGGCCGCTGAAAAGATACGGCAGCGTATCCTTGGCCTCAATTTGCAACCCAATATGGTGAAAGTCGAAATGGACGGCTTGGACCGGCGAGACTGGATATCCAATCAGATCCAGGTAATGCAGCCAGCCATGCTCGACGCCGGTATACTTCGCGCTATCGCCCGTTCCGCTAAACCGCGGATTCATCTCAATCAGACGCGGCTTCCCGTCGCGCTCGTCGAGCTTGAACTCGTACTCGCAGATGCCGCGATATTCAATCTTCCGCAGGAAATTGGCGCAGAGTTCCAGCAGGGCCTCGTCTTCCACAGGTTGGACCACAGGGGGCATGCCCGTATAGACCGGATAAGGCCGAAACTCTTTCATCAGGCAGTGCCCCAGCAATCGCCCGCCCTGGCCGAAGACCGAGATGTACACACGCTTTTGGTTCCCCAGGCCAGCGATTACCTCCTGAGCCACCGCCTCCGGGCGGAAAGGCGCGACCGCTTCGTAAACGCGAATCAACTCCTCCTCCGTTTGGGCGATCACGATCTTGTTTCCGTGGGCGGGGTTCCCCGCCGGCAGAGAATCCCACTCGCGAGGGCTGCGCGGCTTGATGAGACACGGAAACTTTGCTCCATCCAAGAAGCGGTCCAGGTCGGGCCGGGATTCCACATAGGCAAGCCGGGGGCACGGAAATCCGTGCTTGGCGCAGAGAGCATATTGTGTCTCTTTCGAAGAGAGCTCGGCCTGCAATTTCGCGGCTTCGGGAGGGTTTAGATAGTGCTCAGTCAGCTCAGGGGCATACTTACCCAAGGCCATAATAAAGACGTCCGCCGCGGGAATGAAAACCGGTTTTTGCCCCAGTTCCGCGGATAGGGCCTTCATAAATGCAAGCCACCCCTCGCCTTCGGAATCCGGGTTGGGACAATGGTACGTTTTACCGTATGACGAATGAAAGCCCTGGTGCGTGAGATCGTAATCCACTGCTACCGCTCGCACGCCATGGCCCAACAAATCCCGCATCAGATTTAGCCCGGTTTGAAAAGCGCCGCCCACCACAACCGGGGGCCAGTTCGCCTCAGCGCGTTCCGGATTGCCGACTGCCGCAGAAAGATTGAAGTCCATGTTTGCTTAGACAGCCGCCAGTTCGCGCGGAGAACTGGAAGCCGTAAGTCTCCGGCCCAGCCTCTGAAGCGGAATCTCAACCGCAAAATAGGAAAGTGAAGCCGCCGCCGCCGTGAGCAGGATTGCCAGGTACCAAGGCAGCCTTTCCACCCCGCTCTGCGAGGAGCAGAAGTATTGCTGCCACAAGTAAATCGAATAGCTCATCACTCCAATTTGCTTCATCGCGCGCGCATTCAGAAATTTGGGCGGAAATACGAGCGTCCGGTGCATGTACAACGCAATCCCCACATTCATCACCGTATCGGACAAGGCAAAATAAACATGCGGGTGACTGTCCGTAGCCGCCGCACCAAGCACAATCAACGGAAGAACATGCGCATATGGCGAGCGCAGCAAGTTCCTGTATTTTTCTGAGTTTAGAAGAGCTTGGTTAACGCATGCTAAGAAACAGCCAGTAGCCAAAACGTCCGTCAAACAATCGAAACGGCGGGGTAACGTCAAAGCGGCTACCGGGAAGAAGTGGAATACAACAATTCGCCAAAGTGGGGAAATCAGGATAGATGCCGCCGCAATCCACTTCGCCCGCCTGATACCCAGAGCCCAGATCGCGATGGGCCAAACCAAATAGAATTGCTCCTCCACGGAGAGGGACCAGATATGCCGGACGAAATTGGAAGTTGAGTCCCACGGGCAGTAATCAATCAGGTAAGCAGCCGCTTTCGGAAGGTCTCCTGCCATGAGACGAATGAACCCGAGGGACGCGGCAACGGCGAGCGCTAAAAGAAAAAGATAAAAGGCGGGAAAGATCCGAAAACAACGGCGGACATAAAATCGGCCAAGATGGACGCGTCCTGATTTTTCCACTTCCGCCAGTAAAATGCTGGTAATCAGAAAGCCGGAGAGAACGAAAAACACCCGCACTCCCGTATCTCCCAGAACGTTTGCCACCACGGGTGCCAGCGTAAGAAATCCAGGCGCGCCGCTTAAATGGGAAACTACCACCATAAGGATTGCGACAGCCCGCAGACCGTCCAATGACGGCATGCGAAGCGGCGTTTTCGAGGCAATCGTCATCAAGCAAATAAGAACCGGGCTTTGCTAATTTAGCAGTTCACATCGCCAGAAAGCTTTATTGCCAGCGATGCGCTGGCTAAAGAAAACCCGGCCGGCTTGGCTTCTTTCTGTGCCAATCTAATTCACGCACGGTTATGTGCAATGATCTTTTCCAACATATCCGGAATTTCGAAAATCGCACAATTTTTTTGAGACTCGGCTGCCGCGCGAAAGCGGTCGTAATTTCCTGGCTTTAATAATTCCTCTACTGCCCCGCAAATTCCATCGAAGCTCGAAACTACCAGGCCTACTCCCTTTTCCCGAACCCACTCAGCGTTATAACGTTCCTGGGGCATGGTCCAGTGATTGCGCTCCACGATCACGGGCAACTTCATCGCCAGCGCTTCACTGATGGAGCCAGGGCCGGGTTTGCCGATGAAGAAATCCGCCATATGCATAAAGCGTGGAACTTCGCGCGTAAAGCCTTCCACATGGATCGGCATCAGTGTATTCAAAGCGTTGATTTGGCTGGCCAGCTTTACATTGTGGCCGCAAAGCATGATGAGTTGCAGCGGCATTCCGGACCTGCCCAGGCGTGCCGCGATATCGAGCATCGCCTTTGAACCGTGACCGCCGAAAAGAATCAAGCCTGTTGGTAAAGCAGGGTCCAAACCCAGGCATTTCCGTTCCGCTACCCTGTCCTCGGGCACGGGTTCATAGAATAGCGGGTTCAGGATCATGCCGGAGGTTTTGAAGATTCGGGACGCCGGGTGCCCCATTTCCTGAGCCTGCGCTACAGCTTTTTCCGTTCCACAGATGAAATACTGAGGCTGGCGCTCCATCCAGAAATGCGGTGGACAATCGGCCATATCGGTCAGAATCGTCACCATCGGCACGCCCGGCAAAGCGTCTCGCACGCTTTCGAACAACGCGCGGTTAAAATTCGGAACCACGGAAACCACAAGATCGGGCCGGCTCGATCGCCAGTATTCGCGCAGGATGGCCACTTGCCGCGGATGATAGTAGCGGATCAGCGCTTGCATCACCCGCGCCAATTGCGGGGAGCCCAAGGTCCATCCGCGTTTCAACACTTCGTTATACACGTTCTCTGCCGAGATGCCCGTGATCTTACGAAAGACATCGAGAGGCGCCAGCAGGTGCTGTAAGTTGACCAGGCGAATGTCCCAATCGCGATCTTGTTGATCCACGACCTGTTTCAACGCGTTTGCCGCGCTGCGATGCCCTCCGCCCGCATCGAAAAACACCAGGTCAATCGCCTTTGCCATCCTCTGAGTCACCCTACACCACTACATTCCGATTCACAAAGGTTTATTCGAGCTGTAATCGTTCCGTAGCGCACCAGGTTTTATAACTAGTCATGAAGTGCGACACGCGCGACGTTCTGTGGATGGGCTGGCAGATGCTAAAAGAAAACCCGCTTACCCTGCCGGTCCTGACGCTAGCGCCCTTGGCGATGGGAACCACGGGAGTAAACTATTGGTTAGAGCGGCGTTCGTAAAACGCTGGTCTGAGCGCGTTTTGGTGGACCGGGTTCCGGCCTTTGCCGAAGCCTACGACGATGTCTGCGAGGAGGTGGCGGCATGACGGTTTCAAACCCGATGTTCACTTACATCGCTGCCCGGGATCATCGTGTGATGCACCGGGTCAACAACTGGCGCGCACCCCGCTGGATTCGCCTTTGGATGATTGCCGCCACCCGTTTGGGCGATGGTTGGCTCTGGTACTCTCTCGGCTTGATCGTGCTCCTCTTCGGCGGTTCGCACCGCTATGAGGCACTGGCGGCGGCCGCTGCTTCGTCCGCAACCGGAATTTTTCTGTTCCTGAAGCTGAAGCGCATGTTCAATCGCCGCCGGCCCTCCGCGCTCGGTTCCCATTGCTGGGCCACGCTGCTTCCTCCGGACCAGTTCTCCTTTCCTTCCGGCCACACCATCACGGCATTCTCCATTGCGTTGCCGCTGGGGCTCTTCTACCCCCACCTGATGGTGGGCCTGCTGTTCTGCGCCATCAGCATCGCCCTCTCCCGCGTACTCCTGGGACTGCATTTTCTAAGCGATGTCGTGGCGGGCTGCGTGATCGGGCTCGGCCTGGGACTGCTTTCGGTCACCCTCATTTAAACTGGCCCGCTCATGCGATGATTGGCGCATGAGGCTCGTAGTGCTGTTGCTGCTCTCCTCGCAGTTAACTTTTGGCGGCCGTTCGCAAACGAAAATCGGGGAAGGGCAGGCCTCAAACGAGTCGGCCTCCCTTGAAGCCACGGTGTATGCCGACCCTGAATCTGTCAAGCAGCAACTGGGCGACGATTTAGGCGGCTATTACATTGTGGTACGCGTGAAGCTTGCACCGAAAGCCGGCAAACTTCCGATCCAACTGGACGACTTTCAACTCAAGACCGACAAAGACGGCGAACGTTCCCGCCCCTTTGCCCCCACCCAGATTGCGGGACAAGGCGTTCTGATCGTAAAAGAAACCGCGAACGGCGGCGGAGGTGGACGAAGTGAACGGAATCGGCCCACATTCGGCGGCATGGGCGGCCTCGGTTCCTCCGGCACGGGAATCGGCAACGCCGCTTCCACCATGGGCGCCGAAGGCAAGATGAAGCAGGAGGAGAATGAAAATCCTCTGGTCAAAACGCTGGCTGCGAAAATGATTCCCATAAAGGAAGCCGATGAGCCGGTAACCGGGCTTCTCTACTTCCCCATGGACAAGCAAAAGATCAAAGACCTGGAATTGGCGTACACCACGCCCACAGGCAAAATTGTGGTTCGTTTCCACCAATGACGTTTGCCGAACTCGATACGCCGGCGATGCTGGTGGATCTTGACATCTTCGAGCGCAATCTCCGGCATGTCGCCGATTACGCCGCGAGTCACAACCTTCGGCTCCGGCCTCATACGAAGACACATAAATCTACAGAAGTCGCGCGAATGCAGTTGGAGTTGGGAGCGGCGGGTCTCACGGTCGCCAAAGTGGGCGAGGCGGAGGTGATGAGCGCGGCTATTCCGGAAGCGGACCTCCTGGTGGCCTTTCCGCTCTTTGGAAAGCCTAAGATTGAGCGCTTGCGGGCCATCGCACGGCACACACCTGTGACCGTTGCACTCGATAGCCTGGAAGCCGCGCGTCAACTGGAAGGCTTGGGAGTTTCGGTCCTGGTCGAAGTCGATGCCGGGCTGGGCCGCGTCGGTGTCCCGACCCATCAAGCTCTCGAATTGGCGCGGGAAGTGGCGCGCGTACCTGGCGTCCGGTTCCGCGGTTTAACGTTTTACCCCGGTCACATCAAACATCCCGAACCCGCGCTGATCGCGAAACTCAGCGAAGAGATAGGCGGCTTGGTGAGTTCGTTTCGCAGGAACGGAATGGCTCCGGAAATCGTCAGCGGTGGTTCCACGCCCGCGCTCTTTTACTCGCACCAAGTGGAAGGCCTCACTGAAATCCGTCCGGGCACTTACGTCTATAACGACCTGAATACCATCGCCAGCGGAGCCTGCACTCTAGAAGATTGCGCGGCTTCGGTGCTGGTGACCGTCGTGTCCACTCCTCGCGAGGGAGCGGCCGTCATTGATGGCGGCTCGAAAACGTTCTCTTCGGACCGATTCAGCGGTTCCGGCGATGTCACTTTTGGACGGGTAATGGAAGCGCCGGGCACGCGGTTCCACAAGATGAACGAAGAGCACGGATTTCTGGACGTTACGCAAGCAGAGCGATCGTTTCACTTAGGCCAAAAGCTCCGAGTGATCCCGAATCATGTTTGTGTCGCGATGAACCTGCACGAAAAGGTTTACGGGGTTCGCGGCGATACCGTGGAGCGCGTCTGGACCGTCGAAGCCCGGGGCCGTTTGCAGTAGTGCAGTAACGCTAAACCTTGCGAACGCCCACGCCCAGCATCTTTTTGGCGTAGGCAAAACTACGCTCCAGATCCACTCTCTGCTGTTCCCGCAACGCCGCCGTGAACATCGCGTTCTTCGGACCCGGCGCATCTTCAATCACCATCGTCCCCATAAAGGGATGTCCGCGTTTCGCCAGCGCGACGAAGCTCGAGAAGTCCTCCGCAGGCATGTGCGCAAAATTGCGCCAGAAGTCCTGCTGCAGGTAAGGCAGCAGCCGCGGCGGACGACCCGTGATGATCTCCAGCTGCATCGAAGCCTGGGGACAAAGCTGGCGGTGCAAGGCCACGATCTTGGGGAGGTCGACTACGCCATCGCCTAAAGCCACCCACTGCGCCGCCGCACCCGTTGGCGTCTCAAAGACAGCGGAATCGCGCACGTGTGTGGTGACAACGTAAGGCCCAAGCACTTCTATGGTGGTCACCGGGTTCTCCATCACCCACATCGGGTTGCCTGTGTCCAGGCAGCTTGCGACAAACTCCTTGCCGGATTGCTCGATGATGGTGCGTGTCTCTCGCGCGGTCATATCGCCCGCATGATTTTCGATCGCGATCTTAACGTTCAGGTCCTGCGCGGGCCCGCGCATTTTGCGGAACGTCTGGATGGTGGTGTCCATGCAGCGCTCCAATTGTTCGGGCGTCTGCCGGTCATCGCTGCTGCCCATAAAGCAACGCATTGAGGTGGCGCCCACGTTGTGAGCGGCTTCCAAACCCTGCAGGATGGCCTTCTCTGGAGTACCCAGCTTTGGCGCTCCAACTCTTCGAAGCGGAGCAGATGCAGCCGGTGCCGCCATCGATGGTGATATTCGCTTTCGCCGCATATTCGCGAACCTGCTTCAGATGCGCCGGTTCAAGCGAAGCGAAATCACCGAGGCTCGAAAACTGGATCGTGTCCAAGCCCTGCGCTACCGCGTAGTCGATCAACTGCATGTCCTTCCAGCCAAACGCCCGGAGCGAGTAAGTGTCGAAGCCAAGGCGGATCGGCGTATCGGCAGCACCCAAAAGAGAAGCTGCGGCCGCGGTCTGAAGAAAAGCTCGGCGATTCATGCTACAGCCGATCATACTCGAACTGATCTACTCGAACTGATCTACTCAAACGTGATGCCGGCGAAGCTCACCACGCTGGCCGGGTCAATGTTCCACTGCTCATACTTGCGTAGCGTGCCCTTGGCATTGGGTACGGCTTGCAGGAATGTATAAAGCGGCGCGGAGCCGCACCACTTCAAGTCGTCCCGGTTTTCCTGAACTTGATCCCAGAAGCCGCGCGCGTCGGCCGCGTTCAGGCTTTCAATTCGGGCATGATCGCGCGCCGCGACCTTGTTCATCTGGTCCTCATTGGCAATCGCATCGAACTCATCGCCATAGCGCCGGCCCATGTGGGCCATGTCCACACCCAGCACCCAGATCGGCTTCTCTCGCTCATGCAGTTCCCGCAGCGCATCAAAGAAGCGCGCCACACCATCATTCCTTTCCGGTGCCTGTCCGGTGTAAAAGCTTCGCCCGAACGAACCGACCAAAATCGGCAGCACGCGGATATCGGCTCCGAAGATCGATTGCAGAAATAGCACCTGGAACTCGATCGAATGCTCGACGGCGTGACAGTAGTCTTCGCTTTTCGCAGCCGGTTGTTGCTCCAAGTGCTTCAGGAGATCCGGTGCGGTACGCGTCAGGCCCCAAGGTGTGGAGAACGGCTTTGCGGTAAGTCCAAAGCGATCAGGCTCCCCATAGTGACTGGTCCCAAGAATTACGAATGTGCGGTCCCGTGCCTCGGCGGGGATCCCCGAGTAAGCGGCGCGGTAGCACTCCCAACCACCTTCCGGACTGACGTGCGGCGCGGCGATCGCCACGGGGACGCGCGTAAGCTTCGAATCCCCCGGCGGGAGATATTCCTGCATCACCCCCTCAAGCTCCGGCTTGGTATCCGGGTAAGCGGTCCCGGCATGGGCCGCTTCCCGCACCGCACTCTGCGCGAACTCCCGCTCTGCGCGCTCCCGCATCTCCGCGAATACTTCGTCGTGCAGAAACCCGCTCCGATGCAACAAACCGCGCATATCTTCCATCACGCTGCCAACATCCAGCCGGCCGGTTAGCTTCACCAACACTTGGCGCAGATCGGCTTCGGTCTGCTGCCCATCGAAACAAGCCAGCGCCGGCACCAGTGCAGGCGGAACCACTAGCACGGCATCGGAGTAATGAAACGAATCGCGAATCAGCAGCCCTGGCCGGTCCTCAATGGGCGAAGGCATAAAGTCCAGATCTTCCCGGAGCCGTGGCAGCGTCACCGGATCACCGTAAGCAGCGCCTCGTGGTCCGCCGGCGAGATCGCATTCGCCTTCGAGATGTCCGCGCGCGTCGTCAACTGACGCCGGAAGCGCCCAAAGTATTCGGCAATATCACCGCCGAACTGGAAGCTATACATAATGTCCGCGAACTTATCCGTATGCGCCAAGCCGAGCGCATGTCCCGTTTCGTGCAGACAGGTGAGATAAACCACCGTCTCGCGGATCAAGGGATCTTCCCCGCTTTTCGCCGCTGAAGGCAACACGTAGACCTGCGACCCGCGCTTACCTTCGAAGGCGAAAGGCCGAGCTTCGCCATAAAGCTGGGCGCGCCCGGTCACCCAATACACACGCAACCGCGCTGCCTGTTCCGTCGCGGCCGGCTTTACTTGAAGGGCACCCGCCGAAGAGCGCTGCCATGCTTCCAGAGCCCAACGGGCTAATTCCGGATCGCCCGAGGTACAGTGGCTCTCCGCGCCCAATTCGGAGGAACAGGGCTCCACCCAGTAGCTCCAAAGATCAACCGCGCGAGCGGGGCAATTAAGGAGCAGACACAGCAGCACGCAGATCTTCATGGGTCTCCTTTCGATCCGCCAACTGATGGACCAACTGCTCCAATTCCATCACGCGCTGGCGAAGCTCATCGATTTCCTGGGCTCCGGGGTCGGGCAGTTTGCCGTGTTCGAGAGCCTTCTCGTGCGCCCGCGAACGCACCACGCGGCCGGGTATGCCCACCACAGTGGAATGTTCCGGAACGGAACGAACTACCACCGAACCGGCTCCCACTTTCACATAATCGCCAAGCGTAATATTGCCCAGCACTTTCGCGCCGCCGCCCACCACTACGTGATTTCCCAGCGTGGGGTGCCGCTTGCCCTTCTGCGCGCCCGTGCCCCCCAGAGTTACGCCCTGATAGAGCAGGCAATCGTCGCCAATCTGGGCAGTCTCACCGATCACGACGCCCATTCCGTGGTCGATGAAGAACCGCCGCCCAATGCTGGCTCCCGGATGAATCTCAATCCCCGTAAACTGCCGTGAAAACGCCGACACCATGCGAGCCAGTAAATACCATCCGCGCCGGTAAATGGCGTGTGCCACACGGTGCATCAGGATGGCATGGAAACCCGGATAACAAAGGACGATTTCGAGAGTGCTCTTCGCCGCCGGGTCTTCCCGGAAGATGGTATCGATCTGTTCTTTGACGGCGGCGAACACGGAGACGAATTAGTGGCCGGAACCCGCGGCGACGGGCAGCGCCGGAGCTTTCAGGCCCCCCGCAGGCAGTGGGCAGAGCATATCCTCTTTCCGCTTTACCAGCGTGGAAGTGTTATAGCTTGCCACTTCAAAGCCATGGCCGTGCGTGATGGCATCCGTGGGGCAGGCCTCCACGCAGTAACCGCAAAAAATACAGCGGTTGTAATCGATGTTGTAAACCTTGGCGTAGCGCTCACCGCCGGAGATGCGCTGCGTCTCTGTATTCTCCGCCGCTTCGATATAAATGCAGTTCGAAGGACACGCCGCCGCGCAGAGAAAGCACGCGACACACTTTTCCATGCCATTCTCATCGCGCTGCAAGACGTGAACGCCGCGGTAACGCTCCTCGAGCTTCGGCGGTTCGTCAGGATAATTCTCCGTGACTGTGGGCGACATCATCTCGCGAAGCGTCACGCCCATTCCTTTCGCGATTGAGGCTGCCGTGCCGAAGACTTCTCCGATCTTATTTGCCATCTTTCTCTAGTTTACTTGGGTGCTTATCCGTTTTGATGAGCGAAAGCCCGACCGGGCTTCAGTTCTTCGACCCTCAACCCGGGCGCATCGCCGGGATGCGTTCCTCCCGCTCAAAGGGAGAGTGCCCGAATCGCCGCAATCCCAATTCCTCCAACTCGGCTTTGTGGAACCCGTTTAAGGACCACCCCACCACGCCGTTCGGCTCCACCAGGAACAGCGAAGGAACATTTGTGATTCCGTAAGCGTTGCTCGCCCGGTAATTCGATTGCGCAGAGTCAACCAGCATGGGAAACGTGAGCCCGAAGTGACGGTCAAATTCCCGAGTTACCCCGGCTTCATCCTGCGAAACGCCGATCACCCGAACACTTCCTGCTCCTTCCGCTTGATACAGACGCTCCAAAAAAGGAAGCGTGAACTGACAGGTGGGACAGCTGATCTTAAAGAAAACTAGCAGGACCGCACCCTTTTTTAGTTCGCGCGACAAAGAAAACAGCTCGTCTGTGAGGCTCACCAGTTCGAGATCAGGCGCCGTGGCCCCTGCTTCCAGCATCATTTCTTCTCTTCTTTGGTTCCCTCTTTGATGTTGCTGACAAAATCCAGCAAGTCAAAGCGGGAGATTCGGCGCTCCGGGAAGAAGTTGTTGATAGCGTCCTGTTCGTCTGAGAAAATCTCAAAAACCGTGGACAGCTTGGTCATAACCAGCAGATCGACGTGTCTCTGGTTCAATTCCACCAGCATCACTCTTCCCCCAGCCCTTTTCAGATCCGTGTTGAAGGAAATCAGTTCGCCCAGGCCGCTTGAATCAATGTGGTCGATTTGATTCATACTGAGAATCACGCAGCACTTTTTCTGGTCGATCAACGCTCGCGTGCGATCCCGAAAGGTTTCAGATTCTGTGCCCATTACCAGGCGACCTTTACACTTCAAGATCGCGATACCTTCCCGATCGCGCTCGTCCATTTCCAGACTCAAACTTTTATCCTCTTTCTTGGCCTAAAGTGTAACGTTGACATACAAATTTTCTAAAATCGGTAACTGCTGCTAAACATCAGAGGAAGCATGCGTCCACCCTGGGACGAACCTTATTGGTGCCAATTCGAAGATCGGACGCGCAGGTTAGCGCTGCGCGCCACGGCAGAAAGCTCTGCTTGGGCTGCAATCGCGCGCCGGTCACGCCTGGTTCTTCGTGCTTACAGCACCAGCTTTTTCCTGGTAACGCGCTTCCTTCCCGCGGCCAAACGCGCCCAGGTGGAAGCGGTTTACGCCGCTGTTCGCTTTCCCGATGAGGTGGTAGACACATTTCCGATTCCCGCGGAGACCCGCCTGAAAACGTTGGATGTCTGGAGTGCCGCGTACGATTCGGCCTTGAGCATTCCCGCTACTCGGGAGCGCCTGCTCCAGGGAATTCCGGCAACGGTCGCTGGATTTGCTCAGGTGGTTCGGGATTGTGATATCCCCCCCGAGCACTACCGCTCGTTTCTCGATGCCATGCGGCGGGACGCTGCGCCTCAGCCTTTCGACACCCTTACAGCCCTGATCGACGATTACATTTACGGCAGCGCTATCGTGGTCGGCTATTTTCTGGCCTACGTCTATGGCGCAAGCGGCCCGGGCGAGTTTGACCGCACCCTGGTGGCTTCGCGGGATCTGGGCATCGCCCTTCAGCTCACCAATTTCCTTCGCGATGTTGGTGAAGACCGGCGGCGCGGGCGCGTTTACCTGCCGGTTGATATGCTGCGGCGCGAGGGGATTTCGGATCTGGATCTGGCGGACGTGGATCAACTTCCGAAGCTCCGCCGCGTTTTGCAGGCCGTTTCCGCGGAAGCGGAGAGTCACTATCAGAAAGCCGAACGCAACCTGGACGCCTTCTCTCCCGATTGCCGCATCGCCATCCAAGCTTGCATTGACGTCTATCGCCTCCTGAACCTTCGAATTGGCCAGAGCGCCGAAGGCGTCCGGCATCGTGAGAGCGTTCCGCTGCGCGACAAATTCGGCGCGCTGCCACAGAGCAAATATTGGCGGTTGCCCTTGGCTTATTTGGGGGCCATTTGAAGGAGGTCTGCATTATTGGCGCGGGCTTAGGGGGCTTGAGCGCCGCCATCCATTTGCGCAAAGCCGGTTACAACGTCAGCGTTTTCGAAGCGAATCCGACGGTGGGGGGCCGTGCGAACCAGATCGCGCGCGAGGGCTTCCTCTTCGATACCGGCCCCTCGCTGGTGAACTATCCTTGGGTGTTCGAAGAACTGTTCGCAAGCGCCGGACGCAAGTTGGCGGACTACGTCGAGCTGCTGCCGGTCGATCCGACGGTCCAGTTTCGCTGGCCGGACAAAACTGTCTTCACTTTATCGAGCAACGCCAAGCATCTGCTTGCGGAATGCGAGCGCCTGGAACCCGGTGTCTCGACGGGCGTGTTGCGGTATCTTCGCGATGCCGGCCGCAAGTACGATGTCTCTTTCGCCAAATTGGTCACGCGCAATGAAGACAATCCTTTGAAGTGGATTGCGAAGCTGACGCCGGGCGAGATGTGGAACTCCGGTGTGTGGCGCTCGCTCGATCGGGAACTGGCGCGCTTCTTCAAGAGCCGCTATATTCGCGAAGCGCTGGGTTCTTACGGAATGTATCTGGGCGGCTCTCCCTATGAGCTTCCGGGGCTATTCTCCATCCTCGCTTACGGCGAACTGGCTTACGGATTGTGGCTGCCGCGCGGAGGCGTGTACGGGCTGGTCAGCGCGATGGAGCGTCTGGCGTGTGAACTGGGTTGCAAAATTCTGAAGAGTTGCGGCGTGGAGCGCATTATAGTTGCGCAGGGAAAAGCCACGGGCGTACTGCTGCGATCGGGACGCGAGGTGCCGTTCGACATTGTCGTCTCTAACGTGGATGTCCCCACCACCGAACGCAAACTGCTTTCGCCAGCCAAACCCGCCAAGCCTCCCAAGATGACGCCCGGAGTGATCACTTTCTATTGGGGCGTCCGTGGCACTCCCCAAGGCATTGGCCACCACACCATCTTTCTTCCCGCCAAAAACCGACGGACCTTTTCACAATTGTTTGACGAACGGCGCATGCCGGACGATCTGCCCTTCTATATCAGCATTCCCTCCGCTACCGACCCCGCCCTGGCGCCTGAAGGGGATAGTTGCGTTTTCGCGCTGGTTCCCACTCCGCTCTTAAGCGATTTGCCGGGCGCGGATTGGAACGCCCTCAGCCAGCAGGTGCGCGCGCAAATTTTCGCGAGGCTCCGGCAAGAGGGAATTGCTTTCTCTGAAGAGGACATCCTCTTCGAGGAGGTTTGGACACCGGAAGAGTGGAGCCGGCGCTTCGGTCTTTATGACGGTTCAGCATTTGGATCCGCTCACACCCTGTTCCAAATGGGTCCTTTTCGCTCCCGTAATCGATCTCGCGAGATTCGCGGTCTTTACTATGTGGGAGCCGGTACAACGCCCGGCACCGGCATGCCGATGGTAGTCTTAAGCGGCAAGATGACTGCCGAGAGGATTATGTCCGATGTTCATTGAGCGCTCAGGCGACGGACCCGGACCTTCTTCGGCCTCCACGGCTGGAGCGGAGATCACCGCACCTTCGCGCCCGTGATCGCCCATCTGCCAAAGGATGTCAGCTTCTTCAGCGCGGACCTGCCCGGTTGCGGCACCTCCGAACCGCCTCTTTACTGGACTCTCGGCGCTATCGCGGATTCGCTTGCCGAAGCCATCACTAAGCTGCCGGCTCCCGTTACGCTGGTGGGAAACTGCAGCGGAGCCTTGCTGGGCATTGAAGCCGCTCAGCGTGTGGGCCCGTCAATCGCACGCATGGTGCTGATCGATATGCTGGCGGTGTTCCCCTGGTATTTCCGCATCTTTCTTGCGAAACCGTTCGGCCGGTATGCCTACGCGACCACGTTCCAAAATCCGCTCGGCCGCTGGTTTACGAATCTGTCATTGCGATCGAAGCGGACCCAAAATACCACGCTGACCGGGGGGTTCTCGCGAGTTGATCACGGTGTCACGTACAAGTATCTACAGCTCTTTGAGAGCTTCCCGCAGCCGGAATCCTTCGCAGGTTTCACACAGCCGATCGACCTCGTCTATGGCGAGAAAACATTCCAGGCTGTGCGTGAATCCGTCGCTTGCTGGAAGTCGGTTTGGCCGCAGGCGCAATCCACCTGCCTGACCGGCGCAGGGCACCTGCCCATTCAGGAGGCTACTTCACAATTGAACGAACTCTTATTCAACCGCCATGCGGACGGAGGCACATGTCAGGCAATCTCAACCGGCTCCGCGACCTGATCGAAACCGGTTTGCAGGAGTGGGTGCCGGCCGGACACCTGCTCGCGGCCACGCGTCTGAATGAAGCCATTCAATACGCCATCTTCCCGGGCGGCAAGCGTATGCGGCCCATCCTCTCGTTGCTTGGCGCGCAGGTAGCCAACTGTTCCCCAGAGGAAGCTTTGCCGGCGGCCTGCGCCACTGAATTCCTGCACGCCAGTTCACTGATTTTTGACGACCTTCCCGCCATGGACGATGCCGACGTGCGCCGCGGCCGCCCCGCCCTCCACCTCCGTTTCGGGGAGGACACCGCGCTGCTGACCGCGCTGGCGCTGCTGAATCAGGCTTACGCGCTCTTCGGCGCCACGCCCGAGTTGCTCCGCGAAGCCGTGGAATGTATCGGCGTGAATGGAATGATCGGCGGACAAGCCGCTGACCTGGCGATTCGCGCCGCGGGAAACGCAAACCACCGCGGCCGGGAAAGCCGCAACCGCAAAACCACCGCCCTGATGCGCCTCACCTTGACCTCCGGCGCGATGGCATGTGGAGCCCGATCACGGGATATCAAGGCTCTGGCCAAATGCGGCGAGTGCCTCGGTGAAGCTTACCAGACGTATGACGACCTGCTCGATGAGTTCGGCGGCTGCGAGCAAACGGGAAAAACCGCGCGGCAGGATGCGCGTCATCATCGGGCCAGCCATGTCGCCGAGTTTGGCATTGAAGCCAGCCGTGAGCATGTGCATGAGCTTACGGACGAAGCGAAAGATTGCCTGCGCTCGCATTTCGGCCCCACAGAACCCGTCAACGTGCTGCTGGGCGCCATCGATAAGGTGATGGGGCAAGCAAGCGCGGCCGGTATGGTTGGTGTGTGATTCTTGGGCTCGCGCTTTTGTTCTTCGCCGTTGGCTTGGCGAACGCCGTGTTTTGGCCGCGGGTTCGGCGCGCCGCGCAAGATGTGCCGGGCTCCCTTGCGGTATGCATTCCCGCCCGGAATGAAGAATCCAATCTCCGGGCTTGTCTTTCCTCCGTTTTGAGTCAAAGCAGAGTGACCGAAGTCCTGGTCTATGACGATCATTCGACGGACGGCACCGCTGCCATCGCGGCCGCAACGGGCGATTCCCGGGTTACCCTGCTCCATCCCATGGACCTACCTTCGGGCTGGTACGGCAAAACTTTTGCTTGCTGGCAACTGGCGAATGCTTGCACTTCTCAGTGGATGCTGTTCCTCGACGCCGATGCGCGGCTGGAGCCGGATGCCTGCGCCCGCATGCTCACGGAAGTTCAACAGAGGCAGCTGACATTTCTTTCCTGCTGGCCCTACTTCGAGTGCCAAACTTGGCCGGAACGGCTTTTGATGCCGATGCTGAACTTCGTGGTCTTTTCCGTCTTCCCCGGCCCCCTTTCGCCGTGGCGCGGCGACGCTTCGCTCGGACTTGCTCATGGGGCCTGCATCCTGGTGGAACGCGAGGCTTACCACCGCGTGGGCGGCCATGCCGCAGTAAGGAACGAGATCTTCGAAGATACGCGCCTGGCGCAGATCTGGCGCATCGCTCGGGAGCGTGGGTTGTGTCTCGATGGACAGGGCGTGGTGCGGGTCCGTATGTATTCTTCCTTTGCGGAGATTTGGCGGGGGTTCACCAAAAACTTCTATCTGGCTTTCAAACATCCAGTGAACTTTTGGATCTTCCTCGCGCTGCATTTTGGTGTGTTCCTGCTGCCGTTCCTGGGCGTCAGTTGGCGTGCCGCAATCGTCGTGATCGCTCTTCGCGCCGTGCTCGCGCTGCGCTTTGGGCAAAGTATGTGGAGCGTCTTGGCGCATCCGTTCGCGGAAGCGGTGGTGCTGGCCATCGGGATTGGATCCTGGCGCCGTGCCCGCAGCGCTTCCGGCGTTGCCTGGAAAGGGCGCGAGTACCCCATCGCCCGCGTTTGACAACGATGGCGGCGAAACACGTTGCGGTAATCGGGGGAGGTTTGGGCGGCTTGGCTGTTGCGCTCCGCCTGCGAGCGCGCGGGTTTGCGGTTTCCGTCTTCGAAGCCGGCCCGACCTTCGGCGGCAAGATGAATCGTTGGGAATCGCAAGGCTTCACCTTCGATACCGGTCCATCACTCATCACGATGCCGTGGGTGTTCGAGGATCTCTTCCGCGCCGCCGGAAGCCGCCTGCAGGATCATGTGGAACTGCTGCCCCTGCATCCGCTTTCGGAGTATGTCTACGACGATGGCACGCGATTCACGTACACCTCCGACCTTCCGGAGTGGATGCGAACTCTGAAGCACTTAGAGCCGCGCGACGTCGATGGCTTCTTCCGCTTCCAGGAGTTGGGCGCCCGCATCTTTGAAGTCTCCAAGCGTACGTTTTTGAAACATGCACCCTCCGAACGGCCGGGCCCGGAAGCGCTTGCTTCGCTCCGCTACATGCCGCTGCGTTACGGGTGGGGTAATTACCATCGAACGGTGCAGGCGCACTTTCGCAGTCCCTATCTGCAACAACTCTATGATCGGTATCCCACGTACGTCGGCTCCTCGCCCTATCAATCGCCCGCGACACTGGCGTTGATTCCGTACCTCGAGTACTCGTTTGGCGGCTATGCCGTCCGCGGCGGACTTTACACCATCGCGCAAGGGCTGATCGATCTTTGCGGTCGCAACGGTGTTACGCTTTGCGCGAACTCGCGTGTGGATCGCATTCACACCGAGGGTGGAGCGGCGAAAGGAGTGGTTCTAAGCGGGGGGCAGTCGGTGCCAGCCGATGTGGTTGTCATGAATGGCGATTCGCTCATGCTGCCGGGCATGCTGGGACAAACACAGCGCACCGACGCGCGTTCCATGTCGGGGTTCGTGATGCTCTTGGGACTCAAGCAGAAGCTCAGCAATATTGCGCAACACACCATCTTTTTCTCTCCCGATTACCAGAGTGAATTTGCAGACATCTTCGATCACGATCGCTTCCCGAGCGACCCCACAGTCTACGTCAACGCCGCGAATGGCAATGACACGCTGTTCATCATGGCGAATTCGCCTGCAATTGGCGCCAGATGGGACGAGGCGCAGACCGCGACCGCGCGGCAGCGAGTGATGGCCAGGCTGAAACGCGGAGGTTTCCCCGATCTGGAGGACCAGATCGTTGTGGAAGATGTCTGGACTCCGAAACGCATCGAAGAGCGATACCTGATGCCGGGTGGCTCTATCTATGGTTCGAACTCGCATGGCTGGGGCAATGCGTTCTTCCGTCCGCGCAATCGCGATGCGAAAATCCAAAACCTCTACCGCGTCGGAGGGAGCACGCACCCCGGCGGCGGGACCCCCACCGTTCTGCTGTCCGCTGAAATTACATGCCGGCTGATCCCGTAAGCCGGATTCTATGGGCCGCTTACTTGTTCCTCTGGGTCGGTGGAATAGGCAGCCATTTGATTCAGGGCGGCACGCCACCCAATATGGCGTGGGCCGCTCCGGTGTTTCTGGCGCTTGCCGCAGCCATCGCGATCCGCAGTGAGGTCTCCGCTCTGATCGCGGCGGGGATCGGATTCCTCGCCGAAACCATTGGCGTCGTATCGGGATATCCGTTCGGCGCCTATTCCTACACGCCGGTGCTCGCGCCCGCGTTGCTCGGCGTTCCCCTTGTGGTTGCGGGAGCCTGGATGGTGCTGTACACCTACGTCCGCCAGATGCGCTTCGGCATCATCGCAAGCGCTCTTGCGATGACCACGCTTGATCTGGTGATCGATCCATTGGCCGCCAATTTTCTGGGCTACTGGCATTGGCAATCGGCTGGACCATACTATGGCGTTCCTTTGCTGAACTTCGCCGGATGGTTCTTCGTGTCGCTGGTGATTTTCCGGATCGCACCGAAGTTCCCGTCACCCAACCGCCAAGCCTTCTGGCTCGGAACCTCGATCCTGCTTTTCTTCACGGCGCTTGCCGCCATTCACAGCTACTTCTTTCCGGCTTTTTTAGGGGCTGCCATCTCCGGTTTGGGGATATTTGAGATCCATGCGCTCCATGGCGTCCACCACAATTTGAGAAATGGCCAGGTTACGAAACCATTTGTGATTTGCCGGGATCACGAACCAGGGCGCGTACGGCGTGTTGCACTTCGTGATCGCGTCCTCAAAGGCGTCCTGATAGCTGTCCCAGAACTTGCGTTCGGCGGAATCGGAGGGTGACGATTTCCATTGCTTATCGGGATCGTCATGCCGGGCTTCGAACCGCTGCTCCTGTTCGTCCTTGCTGATATTGAGAAGGAACTTGAGAATCGTAGTGCCGTTCTCGCTAAGCATCTTCTCGAAATCGTTGATCTGGCTGTAACGTGACTCCCAGACGTTCTTGGGGACAAGATCATGAACGCGGACCACAAGCACGTCCTCATAGTGGGACCGGTTGAAGATTCCGATGATCCCGCGTGCGGGCGAGGCTTGATGGACACGCCAAAGAAAGTCGTGGTCCAATTCGCGCTTCGAAGGCTCCTTGAATGAAGTCACCTCGCAACCCTGAGGATTCACTCCGCCCATCACATGTTGAATCGTGCCGTCCTTTCCCGCTGCATCGATTCCCTGCAGAACAATGAGCAAACTGCGTTTATGTTCCGCGTAAAGCACTTCCTGCAGGTGGTCCAGGCGCTTGGTGAGTTTCTCTGTCTCTTTGGCTGCCTCGTCCTTATCTTTGTAACCGGCGGTGTCGGCAGGGTCGCATTTCGCCAGCCGGAACTTCTTGCCTTTCACCCTCAAACGGTCGGTCAGATTCACTCGGAAACCTCATACAGCTTATTTGGTTTGCTCTGCAGGTATATATCGAACCAGCCCACGATGTGATCCAGCCGTTCAATGCGGTGCTTCGGCTTACCCGATCGCGACAATTCATGCGACTCGCCCGGGAACTGCACCATCACTACCGGCTTTTTCAGATACTTCAGGGCTCGGAACAACTGTTCGCCCCCGGCGCTGGGGGGTGTCCGGTAATCCTCGCCGCCTTCGATCAGCATCAAGGGCGTGTTCATCTGCTTGACGTAGGTGATGGGGGAGCGTTCTTTGAAATCGGCTTCGTTATCGAAGGGAGCGCCGCGAAACCAGGTGGGCCGGAATTGCGCGAAATCGGCGGTGTACCACCAGTCGGACCAGTTCGCGATCGAGCGCATGGAAACCGCCGCCTTGAAGCGATTCGTATGTCCGATAATCCAGTTCGTCAGCACGCCACCGCCCGAGCCACCGGTTACGCCAAGACGGTCCGGATCGGCCCAGCCTTTCGCGATTACCGCATCGACGCAGGAAAGTAAGTCGGTGTAATCGTCGCCTGGGTAGTGGTACTGAATCACATTGCCGAAGTCCTGCCCGAAGCTGGTGCTGCCTCGAGGATTCGGATAAATCACCACGTATCCGCGCGCGGCCAGCCATTGCATCTCATGGAAGAAGTTGAAGCCGTAAGTCGCGTGGGGGCCGCCATGGATATTCAGGATCGCCGGATACTTCTTCGACGTATCGAACTGCGGCGGCTTCTGTACAAAGGTCTGAATCATGCGTCCATCGAAGCTCTTCACCCAAAGCTCTTCGGGCGCGGGGAGATCGAGCTGGCCGAACAGTTCTTCGTTCACGTTCGTGATCCGCACCGGCTTTCTGTTCTTGAAATCCGCGACGTAAAGATCGCCAATGTTGGTGGTTGTCGAGATCGCCATGGCCATCCGCGATTGATCCGGCGTGGCACTGTAGCCGAACACGTCCCAATCGCCTTCGGTAACGGATTCCACCTTGCCCGAACGCATGTCAACCTTCTTCAGATTGTCGCGGCCTTTCTCCGCGGAGCTGACAAAAATTGACCGGCCGTCTTTGCTCCAGAAGGGCAGCGAGGGCCCGGCACCCCGGGGAGGAGCCTGATCGCCCCCAATGCCGCCGCCGATATCGAAATCGTAATCGGACGTGAGGTTTTGCGGCTTCGAGCCGGGCTCAAGCGCAGTAACCCAGAGATCAGGCTGGCTGTAAGACTTAATCGGATCTCCATTCAGCGCACCGATGAACGCCAGATGTTTGCCATCGGGGCTGAGCGACATGGCGCGCGTGCCGCCATCCACGCTAACCAGCTTGCGCATCTCGCCGCCTGCGGCAGGGACGGAATAGATATCGCTGTGCGGCGGGTCATAATAGCTCTCCGCCACGCGATCGGCGCTGAAGTACAGCTCGCGGCCATCGCGGGACCACAACAGGCCGCCTTCATCATAATGATCGTTGGTAATCTGCTTCGCTTTCGGAGGAGTGCTCAGGATCGCCGGAATGGCAACGGTCCAGATATGACTGACTTTCGTGTAGTCCGTATAACCGGCTCCGTTCGAACGATAAACAGCTCGATTGATCACGCGCACGTCGCTCTTTTCTTCGTCCTTCTTCTTTGGCTCATCCGCCGAATCGGAGGCGGAGAGGAACGCCAGCGTGCGGCCGTCCGGCGACCAGACCGGGTTCGAAGCGCCCTTCGTCAGATTGGTGAGCGCGCGAGCTTCTCCGCCTCGCATATCGAGAAGATAGATTTGCGGAGCGGTATCCGTTGTCCTTGTAAAGGCGAGCATCGTGCCGTCGGGAGACCAGCGCGGGGAAGCATCGTGAGTTCCGGCTGTAATCTGGCGAGGTGCGCCTCCCGCGGCGGGCACAATCCAGAGCGAGGTCGCGTAGTTATCGTGCTTGTCCGTAACGGTGGCTAGTGTGTAGGCCACTTGCGAACCGTCGGGCGAGATGCGCGGATCGGCCACCCACTTGAAAGCGTAAAGGTCTGTTTCGGTGATGGAACGTTTGGCGGCGCAGAGAGTTGCCGCGAGCGCAAGCAAAAGCGCAAGTTGGCGCATATTGCTTAACAGTATAGGATTACTTCTTCTCCACGTGCTTTTTGATGCGTTCCAGCGTTTCGGCGATGCCCTGCAGAATCTGCTCGTCCCGTTTGGTGGGCGTGTCGGAAGGCTCAGCATTGGCGTAAGAGAGCGTCAGCGTCACTTCGGAGAAGCTGGTCTCAACATCTCCGGGCTTCACATCGAGGGAGCCCGAGTAGCCTTTCGGCTCGTCTGAATCCCATTCCATTTCGCGAAGCGTCTTGTCGGCTTTGAAGTTGCCTTCGGCCGTGTACTTGTGGCCGTGAGCGTCTCCATGAATCCGGACCCGCCCTTCGCCCGCCGATTCCGCCTTATGCACGGTGGGAAGATAGTGCGGGAAATTCGCAAGATCGGAAACGAACGCGAAAACAGCATCGGCGGGAGCAGAAACGTCGAGAACTCTCTCGTAATCGGACATAGATACGATTATGGCAGCCGAACCTATTCTCTGAACACTTCGCGGTTACGGTTCGTATCTGTACATGGCAGTGTGAATGCTGGAGTATGGTCCAGCGAACGCGAGAACTACTTATGAGCATCCTAGATAAATTGTTCGGCCACGAAGAACAACCCCGCAGGCAAGATCCACAACCTCAGCAGCAGCCTTACCCGACTTCAGCGAAACCGCCCGCACAGACGGCGGATCAGCAGGCGATTGCCCGCTATCAATACATGCTGAAGACCGCGCCGCCAGAGACCATTGAGCAGGCGCACCAGGAAGCCTTCGCACAATTGAGTCCGGAGCAGCGCAAGCAGGTGTTGCAACAGTTGAGCAGTGCGGTTCCTCCTTCAGAGCGACCGCCTTTATCGGCCGCGGATGACCCACAGGCTCTGGCGCGTGCAGCCACGCGCGCGGAAGTCCGGCAACCCGGTACGCTCGAACGCATCTTCGGTTCTTCAGGCGGTCCGGGGGGCGGAGGCGGCATGGGCTTCGGGGGCAGCCTGCTTACCGGTCTTGCCGGCGCATTCGTAGGAACCGCGATCGCGGATCACTTCTTTCGCGGTCCGATGGGTTCCGGCTTTATGGGCGGTGGAATGGGCATGGGCGGCTTCGGAGGCGGGGGCTATGGCGGCGGTACGGTGGTAAACGAGACCATCAATAACTACGGTTCTGACGACCGCGACACCGAAGACGACGACCGCAACGACCGTGATGCTGACAACAGCGACGACAACGCAAACGACGACGACAGCAGCGACGATAGTTCCGACGATTCCGGTTCGGATTCCAGCTTCGACGACAGCGCCGATTACGGAGACGCGGGCGGCGACGATTCCGGTGGCGGAGTCGACATTTAGCCTTTCGTTATATGATCGAGGGCATGTCCATCGATCGTAGAGGTTTTCTGTTGGGTGCAGCCGGAGCCGCAGCCGCGGTTCAAAACGTATTTGCCGCGAAAGCGTTGCCGCCCAACGATACCGCGAACCTTAAACTCAGTGTCGCGACTTACTCTTTCCGCAAATTCCCGCGGGAAGTCGCCATTCAGAACATCAAGGCGCTGAACGTAAAGTATTGCGACATCAAAGAATTCCATTTGCCTTACAAGGACTCTCCGGAGCAGCTGAAAGCGGGGCGAAAGGAGTTTGACGATGCTGGCATCACGGTAGTGGGCGGCGGCAACATCACGATGAATTCCGAGGAGGAGCCCAAGCTGCGCGCCATGTTCGATTACGCCAAAGCTTGTGGCTTCCCGATGATGATCATCGCGCCCACGCGTACCAACATGGGTACGATCGAAAAACTTGTCAAGGAATACAACATCAAGGTCGCGATCCATAATCACGGTCCTGAAGACAAGATCTATCCCTCGCCCCAGAGCGCGCTCGAAGTGATCAAGGGCATGGATCCCCGCGTCGGCTTGTGCATCGATATCGGCCATACGGTTCGCGCCGGAAAGGACGTTGTTGAGTCGATCGCCGAGGCCGGTCCGCGCGTGCTAGAGCTACACATGAAGGACCTGACCGATTTCACCAGCCGTGACAGCCAAGTGCCGGTCGGGGATGGCAAGATGCCTATCGCCGCGATCTTCAAGCAACTCCAGAAGATCAACTACAAGGGCGTCTGCTCCCTTGAGTACGAGGTGGACGCGGATAACCCCATGCCCGGAATGCAGAAGTCGTTTTCGTACATGCGAGGCGTCATCGCGGGATTGCAGGGGTGATCCGGATCGGCGCAACTCGCGAGGAAACCATCACGGTCGACGAGCGGACGGCAATCAGTTTCCTGGGGGTGGAGAGCGGACGTGTGCTGGCTACTCCTCAGATGATTCAGCACATGGAAATTACCAGCCGCAACCTTCTGAAGCCAATGCTCGAGGAAGGCTACGACTCAGTGGGAACCGTGGTGACCGTCAAACATCTGGGTGCGACGCCGATCGGAATGGAAGTCGTTTTTCAAAGCGAAATCCTTGAAGTGAACGAGCGTCGAGTCACGTTCCGCGTATCCGCGCGCGATGCGCAAGAGGTCATTGGCGAGGGCACACATGAGCGGTTCATCGTGAATGTCGAGCGCTTCGGGGCCAAGATGCAATCAAAGCTTGCGGCCAAAGATCGCGTAGTCTAAGCCGCCAAAGAAGCGGTCCCGGATCGCAGGCGGCAACTCATTCAATTCGGGCCAGCTATCGGCGGCGGGGAAGCGTGTAACCACTTCGATGGCGCCCATTCCTGCTTCCTGAAGATAGAAGGCCAGCAGCGGATGCGGCACGGGGCGCGTGTGCGTCGGGTCCAGATAGAAGTGCGTCGCGAAGATGGCGAGGCAGGCGGGGTTGGGTGTTTCGATCGCGAGAAGGGCATGCTGCTCCAGTTTTGCGGCGCAGAGATTCACCAGCTCCGGCACGCGCGCCGGGGGAAGATGCTCCACCACTTGTGAACAGAAGATCGCGGGAAGCGACCGGTTCGGTTGTGCATCCAGCCATTCGAAGAGGTCGCCCTGCTCCGCCGCCAGCGATCTGGCGCGGCACGCTTCTACCGATTCCATGCTCGAATCGATGCCCCGAGCGGCAATGCCGGCATCGCGCATGACTTCCAGAAACTCGCCGTTGCCGCATCCCAGGTCGATGACCTCGCGCGCACCCCGGAAACGGTCTATGTAGAAGTGCTGGTTTTCCCTGACATATTCCGGCGTGCCCCGAAACTTGGTGGCGAACGCCGGGTAGTCCAGGGCAGGCTCTTTGGCCGGCGCGGCGGAAGAACGCTGGCGAACCAAGCGAATCTCCGCGTGAATCAGGCGCTCGAATTCCAAGCGAATTCGGCCCATGTCTTCCCATGTGCGCGATTGAATCTTCTCCAGAGCAAGCTCGAGCGATTGCGAAAAATCTCTGTGCTGCGCGTGCAATACGTCGCGTTCGTGAACTTCGGCGGTTAGGGCGCGATGCTCCGCGGCGGCCGCGATGCGATCGATGCGCGCCTGCGTATCACGGACATGCTGGTCCCACTTGGCGGGTAGAGGCGCGACGGATTGGCGCAATGCCATGAGCTTCGGCTGCAATCTCATCTGCCCGGGACTGCAATGCGCGAAACGCGGACTCTTCTCCTTGTTGGCGCTGGTCCAGACGTTCGCCGATCTGCGCACCCAGAGAAACCATGGACCGGTTCAGCTCATTGACAGCCTCCATCAGCGTTTCGACACAGGTGATCACGCTTTGGTTGAAGACTACCTGATCGCGAATGAACCATCCTAAGCCGCGAGATACCGCGCGCTTCGCCGCCTGAATCGCGTTGTTCGCCAGACCGCCCCGGCGCGGATTCACTCCTCCTATGGAGGCAACCTTGCCCTGCGCCGCATCGCGCGCATGGACCACCGGCATCAGGTCGGCCAGCGGTACGGAAATCGCTTCGCCTGCCTGCGCGGAATCGCTTGGATATTGGTGACGGACGCGTTCGCGAATCGCCTGGACTAGCGCGCGAAGCTCTTCCCGCTTCTGCTCATCACTTGCCACGTTTCTTCTTATTGATCCAGCGCGCCGAAACCGTGGAGTGCAATCCACCACGCGAACTAAATTCGCCGACCAGCGTGGCCTCCTTTGGATTACAGGCGTCCACGACGTCTCTTAAGAACCGGTTCACGACGTTTTCGTAGAAAATGCCCAAGTCGCGGTAGGCCAACGCGTACATCTTCAGGGACTTCAGCTCCAGGCAGTGCTCATCCGGCACATAAGTGAGCGTCAGGACCCCAAAATCCGGTAATCCCGTCTTGGGGCAAATGGAGGTGAACTCATCCACCACCACTTCGATTTCATAATCCGGGAACTGGTTCGGCCAAGTTTCTATCGTCGGAAGGGGTGCATCCACACCCGCCGCGGCATGCTCATCGGTATACGCTTTTGGTTTTTTCATGACAATTCGTTCGCCAGGGCCTCGAGGAACAAGCCCACGTCAGTAACTACGCCGACCGCCTGCCCGGTGCCCCGATCGCTCACCTTGGTCGAAACTGCGGGATTGATATCGACGCACACAATCTTCACCCAACTGGGAAGCATGTTCCCGGTAGCAATGGAGTGGAGCATTGTGCCCAGGCATAGCACGATTCCGGCGCCCTTCAAGTGTGCGGCGTAAGCGTCCTGCGCTTTGTTCATGTCCGTAATGGTGTCAGGCAGCGGCCCATCGTCGCGAAGGCTCCCGGCCAGTACGAAGGGAACTCCGTGCCGCACGCATTCGTAAAGGATGCCGGATTGCAGCCGTCCCTGTTCCACGGCTCCCACGATTCCGCCGCAGTGATTGATGGCGTTGATGGCTCGCATGTGATTCCGGTGGCCGTGCTCTTCCTGCCTTCCGTCCGTCATCCGGATACCGAGCGACGTGCCCAGCAGCGCGGATTCCACATCATGCACGCCCAGCGCATTGCCGCTCAATAGCGCATCGATGTATCCGGCTCGGATCAGCCGCGAAAGACCTTTGGCGCCGCCAGTGTGGACACAAACCGGCCCCGCCACCGCAATTACCTTCAGATTCTGTTCGCGTACCCTGCGAATGAGCGCCGCGGTCTGTCTGACCGCCGTTTCCACCTGCCGCTCCGAGGAAATCTCGTTCGACATGAATGAGAACGAATGCCTGTCCCGTTCCTTGGCTTCGGGAACCACTCGGATTCCACGCATCCCCGTGACTACCTGATCGCCGGCTTTGACGTCGCGCAATCTGCGGCACTCGGCCTCCGCGCCACTTACGACCACTAGTGCATCCATCCGCTGATTTTTCACCTCCAGCCACTTGCCGCCGAAGCGGACCATGGTCCTGTGATTCGTAGTGGAGTAGAAATCCTCAGGCGCACATTGGTCGCGGTCGATATTCCTAAGTTGCGCGTCCCCGGAATCTACCGGAGAACACCCGATTGCCAGAAGCTGGCCCAGCAGCCGGTCCATATCCTCTGATGTGGGTGACTCTACTTTCAGCCGCAGATAGGAGGCATCGCCGTTCGTACGCCCAATGGAAAACTCCTCGACTTCGAAGCGGCCGTTATTTTCCACCACCTTGTCAAAGATCTCTTCCATGATGTGGGAGTCGATCAGGTGGCCGTTGGCCTCCACTAATTCCTGAAATTGCATCAAGAATCAGTGTAGCGACAGTCTCAGCTAAACTAACGATCCAAGTGCCTGATGCCACCCGAAACTCTCTAAAATGGAAGTGGATGGGTTTACTCGAAAATCAGTTCGAACAGAATATCGTCACGACTTCGGTGGATCACGTTTTTAACTGGGCGCGGAAATCGGCGCTGTGGCCACTGACATTCGGGTTGGCGTGTTGCGCAATTGAGATGATTGCTTCCACTACCTCGCGGTTCGATATGGCACGTTTCGGCAGCGAAGTGTTCCGGCCAAGTCCCCGCCAAGCCGACCTCATGATCGTCGCCGGAACGGTAACTTTGAAGATGGCGCCGGTTCTGAAGCGCATCTATGATCAGATGCCGGATCCGAAATGGGTGATTTCCATGGGAGCTTGTTCCAGCGTAGGCGGCCCGTTCAACACCTATTCCGTGCTGCAGGGCGTGGATCGAATTGTCCCTGTCGATGTCTACGTGACCGGTTGTCCACCCCGGCCCGAGAATCTGTTCTATGCACTCTTGAAATTGCAGGACAAGATCGATCGGATGACCACCTTAGTAAAGCGCCCCACCGAGGTGAGGCTTGAAGAATCGATGCTCGAAGAATTCAAGCGGCAGGTTCGAATCGCACAAACGCAGAACCCGGCATGACCCTCGACGAAACCTGGGTTCTTCCCGAGCGCGGCGGCGAATGGTTTAGATGGGGATTCGGAACGCGCCAATCCGTTCTGCGAAACGAAGTGGCCTCTGTCAAACAGGTGCACGGATCGAAAGTTGTACGTGTGGAACAACCCGGAATTGCAGGGGAAGCCGATGCTCTGATTACCGCAACCGCGGGGCTGATTCTGGGCATCAAAACGGCCGATTGCCTTCCGGTGCTGCTGGCCGATATGAAGCAGCGAGTCGTCGCTGCAGTCCACGCGGGTTGGCGCGGGACCGCAAAAGACATTGCGGGTGAGACGATCCGCGCCATGCAAGAAAATTTCAAAACGAACCCAACTGATCTCCTGGTAGCCTTGGGACCGTCAATCGGGGAATGCTGCTTTGAAGTAGGCGCTGAGGTGGCCAGGGAGTTTACTGATTTTAATCCTGCGTTCGCGAGGGTTACCGGCAAATCCACTTGGACCTGCGGGCAGTAAACGCATGGCAATTGGAACAGGCGGGTGTTTTGCCCGGGAATGTTTTGCGAAACGAACTCTGTACGGTTTGTGACGCGAAACAGTTCTGGAGTTATCGAAGAGAGAAGGAGGATGCGGGCAGGATGTGGGCGGTGGTGGGCATCAAGGAGTAGGGCTCCGACACGGATCGGAACCCTTCTTGCGGGCCCACGGCTCTCAAGGAAGCCGTGAGCCGGGTAAATTTAAGCTGCGTTGGCGAACTCGATCGTCTCATTGACGTCGAACTCGTGACGGTCAGCGGCTTCCTGGCAGGTGATGCAGTAAGCAGTCTGCGGAACGGCATTCAAGCGTTTCAAGCTGATGTCCTCTTCGCAGTGCATGCAGGTGCCATAGCTGCCATCGGCGATGCGGGCAAGCGCTCCCCGAACCTGGCGCAAAAGCGCGGATTCGCGGTCTAGCGTACGGATGGCAAGTTCGCGTTCTCCGGCTAACTGCACTTCATCCAGCGCATCAGGCGTTTTTTCAATCGCTATATCTTCGCGGTTTCGCAGCGCGTCGGAAAGCTCTTTGAGCCTTGTCTCCAGCACTGTCTTATATTTTTCCAATTCATTCTTGGTCATGGTCGTGTCTCTCCAATATCAGGTGCAACAAACTCTCAAAAACTTTTTATAAGTGCTTAACGAATCCTTCTGACGAGCCAGCCTCTGAAAGGTTTCAGGCCGCTCTCGCCGTTGGCACTACGGGGAAGCAATCTCCCTGCCAAAACTCGTTCCCTTAAAATTTCTAAATGAACTTACTCTCTACCGCTTTACTGATTCCTGACAACCCCCCACCAAAACACAACAGTGCTAGCTAAGTTGCGAAACTCTTCACTTTATTTGTTATGAAGAGTTGATTCTCTTTTAGCGGTTCGGATTCAGTGAATCTCGAAAACGCCAAAGGCGAGACCCAAGGGGGGACTGCCCGCCGGCTGCTCCAATGTTTTATCCACAGCCAAAAGAACCTCAACCGATGGATGGCCGAGCAACTCTGGCGGCAAACTAAAACTACGAGAGAACGACGTCTCCGGTTTGCTGATTTTCGCTTCGGAAAGCAATTTTCCGTCAACCGACACCGACAATGTCAGCGGGCCGGATTCAGTCTGCTCACGCGGGCAGTTACCGGTGATCGTGAGCCGTTCATTCGCTGTGCGCGGGCCGCCTATTCGGAAAGACGCCCGTGACGGCATCCACCGAAAACTCCCGACCGGAGGATACCACGCCGAACCGAGTAAGTATGCCAGAAGCGGCGCTCCTGCGTCAACTGTTTGAGGCACATTTTTTTCCTCATTCCATCCATATCTCTGTTCCACAGCCTTTTCGTAAACAGAAGTCACATTTTTCAGCCGAACCCCGGCAGCGGAATACACGATTAAATTTTCTTCAAGAAGCGCGTGAATGACCGCGCCGGGTGGTGCAGCAACGCTTCGCGCCGCCTTGTCTGTTGGGTTAAGACGCACAATCGTGGGCAAAAGTTCAGGCGCAAGGTAGACATTGTCGATGTCCAGAGCGCGGAACACCGAATGGGCAAACGAATCGAGATACAGATCGTCAGAAACATCAGTCACCAGAATTGCCTTTCCTGGATGCAACTGCCGTGCTTGCCGGACGCCAGCTACCAGCGTCCGCACGGGACGGGTATGGCTCATGTACCACTGCGTACCAAACCTTGCGACGGGTATCTGGATGAAGAGATAAAACGCTGCGGCCGTAAGCCCCAGCAGGCGGACGGGAAGAGTTTTTTCGATGAGAGCCAGAGCCAGAACGGTCCCGAGGCCGAGCGCCGGAATCGCCAGATAATAGTCGCTGATGTGATCTCGAAGCGGGAGGAGCGGCGCAAGCGTGATCAAGAACCACAGAAGAAAGAACAGCGGGAGCTTTCGCCCTTTCACCGCTTCGTAGAGGACAAAAGCCAGAACGGCGACAGTGAAAAACGCCAGCGCCGCAAACGGTTGGTGGGCGTATTCCGGAGTGAATGCGTAGTTCCAATAGGTCCACAACGTTGCCGGAAGCGCGCGATCGAAGTGCAACGCGTAAACCCCAGTTTTCTGTGTCGGCGCCAAAGCCGAATGGAGCAGGAAGTACGCCGCCGAGATCGCAAACAGCGGAACTAGCTGGAGAATGCGCTTGCGGGAAGGCTGCGTCAAGAGCACATATGCCAAAACCAGCGCCGGATAGACGATGTTCAACTCCAAGGCCCCGAACCCAAGAACGAAAACCGCTACCTGCATCCAGTACCGCCCTTGCAGATACAGAAGAAACGCAAGCAGCAGGAAAAACGCGCACTGGATCTGGTTATAGTCGGAAACCCAGCAGAGCGGCGTGATCATCACTGAGTTAGCCGTCCAGAGGAGTGGTGCGGCCGCTGCGGCGACCCTGCTTGCGGTGAGCCGCCACACGATCATGCTGAGCAGCACTAAGTTGGCCGATTGCGTCACAAATACCGCGATGTGATAGGGCAGGGCGTCCGCCTCGAAGAGCCGGTAAAAGAGCAGAAAAAAACCGCGCTCGCTCCAGGGGCGGATCGTACCCTGAGCCATCGGCTGAAACATGGTGGTCAGGAAACTGGAGAAATCCTGGCTTTGGTGGTGAAGAGCGAGCCAGGCAAAGTCATCCTGCTCGAACCAATTCTTCAGTCCGTACCAATAGACGGCAAAAAGAAAAACGATTGGAACCAGACCGCCGAGGAATGCCGATATACGCCGATGAAATGCCGGCGAAGGATTCACTTATGCTGGAACCCCACCGCCACGGCAATCACGCCCAATTCCCGGCCTTCCACCGTGCCCGCTTCCAGGAATTTGCTGAGAGCGAAATCCACCTTCACAGAATCCGAGGTAAACAGAGAAGCTGGAACTTCGCGGACGTACTCGTAATCGCCCGCCTTGGAATAAGTTTCCGGATTCAGCTTGGTATCGCCTACATAGGCCGTCAGGGTGGTGGTCTTTACGCGATCGAGAACTGGCGGGGGAAGGGTGAACTTTAGTTTGAGCGTCGCGCCGGCCTGAGCAGCATCGCGGGGCGGGCGAAGCACAACGGAAAATTTACCAGCGGTCCAACGCCATCCGCTTTGTTCCACTGGATAGAAGCCGAGAAGAAGTTGGGAAGCGGCCCGCGGATCGGACATGGTCAACATGGTTGCCATCGGGGGCGCCTCCTCTACCGTCTGGGGGCGTGTGGCATCACGGTTTTTACAGCCGGCCAGTACCAGGAAGGTCAGGAGTAGAGCAACTCTAGGCAACGGCGGAATCCTCAAGCTTTTCAATCTGCACCAAACAACTATAGAACGTCGGACCGCCGCCGATATCGGTGAGTCGTTCGGAAACTAACGTATTGACGTTGCCGCCCCATCGCACAGACGGCGCGGCGGCAACTCCGGGACGCACATCCGGCTGAACCATTGCGCGAAGCACAGCCTCTCCACGATCGTTGTAGATTCGGACAAGGTTGTCCTGCTCAATTCCTCGCAGATGCGCGTCTTCCGGATGCAGCGAAACCGTGCCCGTTTCTTCCCGCATCTCCGGTGTTTCCCCGAAGGTGGAGTTCATGGCGTTGTGGCTCTTTGGTGAGATTAGTTCCATCGGGAACTTGCCGCGCAATTCCGAATCGCCAAGACGGGACTCCACCGGAGGCAGGTAATCGAGACCCGGAGCCCCCAAATTGCATTTTCCGTTCGGGGTGGCGAAACCATTCGCAAATGGAAGAAAGGCTTCGCCGGGTGGCGAAATATTGAGACGAATGGAACGTTCCTGCTCCAGCCGTTCCAGGGTGATGCCCTCAAAGAAGGGATGATCGGTGGAAAGTGTTGCGCGAATCAGGTCGTCATCCGACTCCTTTAGGCAGGGGTCTTCGAAGCCGCAGTAACGCGCCAGCCGCCGAAAAATTTCGGAGTTCGGCAAACACTCTCCCGGAGCCGGCAAGGCGGGACGGGCAAGCTGAAGGTAGTAATGGCCATAGGCCAGGTAGAGATCGGTCTGCTCCAGGAAGGTGGTGACGGGAAGCAGGATGTCCGCGAAACGCGCGGTATCGGTGGTGACCTGCTCCAGCACGGCGGTGAAAAGATCGGGACGGCGAAGCCCTTGATGAACGGAATTCTGATTGGGCGCGATCGCAGCAGGGTTGGAGTTGTAGACGACCATCGCTTTGACAGGCGGCCCGGAGAGTTTGTTCAGCGCCTGAGCCTAATTCGGTCATGTTGACCAGCCGTGCTTGCCGGCCGAGAGGCGAGACGTATTGCAAATCGGGACGCTGAAGCGCGGGAATGTTCACGTGAAAGGCTCCGGAGGTGGAAAGCTGAAGACCGCCCCCCGCATGCTTCCAGGAACCTGTCAGCGCGGGTAAACGCGCGATCAGCCGGACCGCCAGCCCGCCTCGCTCGCTTCGCTGCACCCCGTAGTTTACGCGGATAGCCGCCGGCTTGGTGTCGGCATATTCGCGGGCGAGTTGAACAACTTCGCTCGCGGCTATGCCGGTTAACGCCTCCACGCGCGCTGGGGGATACTGGGCGGCAAGGGCACGCAGGCTATCCAGACCTTCGGTATGCGCCGCCAGATATGCCGCATCCTCCCGCTTCTCAGCCAGAATCACATGCATCAGACCCAGCGCCAAAGCAGCGTCAGAACCGGGGAAGGGGGCGAAGTGCTTATCGGCCAGCCGCGCGGTCCGGCTGCGATGCGGATCGATGACGTAGAACTTTGCTCCCTGGCGGCGCGCCTCCACGATAAAGGGCCACAGATGCACGCTGGTGGAGAGAATATTGGCACCCCAGGCAATAATCAGCCGGGAGTGCCGGAACTGTTCGGGCTCGGTTCCATAGCGTTCTCCCAGGGTTTCCATCAAAGCTGCGCCGCCCGCCGAAGAACAGATTGTCCGGTCCAGCCGGGATGCGCCCAGGCGGTGGAAGAAGCGCCGGTCCATCCCTTGATTGTTCAGATAACCCATGTTGCCGGCGTAAGAATACGGCAAGACCGATTCCGGCCCATATTCACGCGAAGCTTTGAGTAACTGTTCGGCTACTTCCGTCAATGCCGCGTCCCAGGAGATCCGCCGGAACTGCCCTTCGCCTTTTCCCCCGATCCGCTGCTGCGGATGGAGGAGACGCTGAGGAGAATATTCGCGGTCCAGGTATTGAGCGACCTTGCCGCAGAGAAATCCCCTTGTGATCGGATGTGTCGGGTCACCCCGGAGGCGGGAGCCACGACCGTTGTCATCGACATCCAGGTGAAGGGAGCAGGCGTCCGGGCAATCAAGCGCGCAGACAGAATGGACCGGGCGGGGCAAGGGACTTTTATTACAGCATAAGAATGGAAGGGGCCGAAAAACAGCCAATCTACTCTTCCTGCTCTAGAATCGAAGGAGTGCAATGAATCGAAGCGAAGCATTAGACTCTTTCGAATCTACAGATCTGATCGGGCTTGGGATGGCGGCTGATGCCGTTCGCCGGAGATTTCACCCGGAGGGCGTTGCTTCCTACATTATTGACCGCAACATCAACTACACAAACTTCTGCACAGAGTACTGTTCCTTCTGCGCGTTTTACCGTCCTATGGGCAGTAAAGAAGGGTATGTGCTTCCGTTTGAGTTGATTGGCGAGAAAATTCGGGAAACCATTTCGTTAGGCGGAACGGGAATACTGATGCAGGGTGGGCTCCATCCCGATCTGAAGATCGATTGGTATGAAGGGCTACTTAGATATATCAAAGACAATTTCAAGATTCATACTCACTGCTTTTCTGCTCCAGAGATCACCAACATTGCGGAGGTAAGCGGCATCAGCCTTCGCGAAACCATCTCCCGGCTTCGGGATGCGGGGCTCGATTCCATCCCGGGTGGGGGAGCGGAGATCCTGGACGACGCCGTTCGCTACCGGATCAGCCGTCTGAAATGCGGAACCGCCGAATGGATCGATGTCCACCGGACAGCTCACGCTCTGGGGATGAGGACCACCGCCACGATGATGTTTGGCTGTGGGGAGACGATGGAGCAGCGAATCAACCACCTGGAGATTGTGCGGCGCATTCAGGAGGACACCGGCGGTTTCACGGCTTTTATCCCGTGGAGCTTTCAGCGCGAAAATACGTCGCTAGGGAGATTCGTGAAAGAGGAGGCCACCGCCGTCGAGTACCTGAAGACATTGGCGATCTCCCGAATCTTTCTGGATAATATCGAAAACATTCAGTCTTCCTGGGTGACACCCGGCTTAAAGACCTGCCAAGTGGGCCTCCGTTTTGGCGGGAATGACGTGGGCAGCATCATGATCGAGGAGAATGTGGTCTCTGCCGCGGGCGCGCATCATCGGGCTACGGAGGAGGAACTGCGGCGCTTGATCCGGGAAGCCGGTTTCATTCCGAAGCAGCGGGACACGTTGTATACCAAATACTTTTTGAACTAGCTACGTCCAGAGAATGCTCTCGTTCAGCCATGCGGCATTTTCCTGGACTGCGGATTTGAGCCGCTCCGTCAGTTCGGCGCGCTTCTCGAAGAGCCGGTAGCCCTCCCGCGCGCGCAGATAGCCCAATTTGTCTTCGGGCACTTCGTCCATCGCTCGATAGCGCTCGCTGGTTGTCAAGCAGGGCTTTGACAATGAAGGGCATCACGGTGGAATAGTCTGCCTGCA
The DNA here is from genome assembly GCA_963795835.1 of Bryobacterales bacterium. Classification (GTDB taxonomy): domain Bacteria; phylum Acidobacteriota; class Terriglobia; order Bryobacterales; family Bryobacteraceae; genus JALYXI01. The sequence goes on from CAWCJC010000009.1 coordinate 621,394, forward strand.
TGCTTTCGGTGGACTGCTGGTAAGTGTCTTTGTCCACCTTGCCCCACGTAACGGCTTCCGCGGGCGGACAAGACGAAAGAGAGCCATCCGTGACTGGGGCGGTTACGATCTGTACATCGAATTCATAGCCCCGCACATCCGGGATTCCCAGGATCTGACCCAGCGCGGGCTCGGGTTGCAGGTTGAAGTTTTTGGGAACGCCGCCGCCTAAGATCAAGGTCGCCAGCGCGCGCGCGCCGCTTTCGAAAAGACCCCACCGGTGATACGCGCAGGCCTCGAAAACTTCAGCGTGGAGGTCGAGATCAAAGCCGTACGTGGGAAGAAGTCCGGCCTCCCGCATGGCCCAGAGCTTCATGGAATTCAGGAACACGCTGCCATCGGAAGGCGCGCCCACGAAGACGGGAATCGCAAGCCTTTGGCATGTGGAAAGCAGCCCGGGCTTGACGTTGCTCTTGCCTTCCTGCTCGCCGAAATGTTTGCCCAGCAGATAGCGCATCTCCGTGCCGGTCATCTTCTTTTGAAATTCCGGGCGCTGTAGCATCGCGCTCAGGAACCGGTCCTGATCAAGAAGAACCTGCTCATCGAAAGCCATGTCGGTAACGCGAATGGTTTTCTCATCGCGCAAAGCGGCATCGTCGCCGAAGATGGGCACCTCAAACACCGGGTTCTTCGGGCCGAGAGATCGGTGGCCATCGTGATAGCAAACAGCGTCCGTGGTGGACAGATAGGCCACCCAGCCGGTTTCGAGCAGCGGCAGCAGCCAGGCCTGATGCTGGCCAGAGACCGTGATGGGTCCTGAAATAGAAACGGTAAGCGGGCAGCCGCGGCCGATAGCGCGATCCAGAATCGAATAAATGCGGCGCAGGTACGCTCCCCCGAATGCGGGAAGACAATGCGTGAACAGCTCGCCCAAGGTGGAGCATTCATCTACGCGGCGAACTTCGACGGAGCGGCGGTGCGGGGCCATATTTCTGAACCTAACATGTTCGGCATAATGGTCCCCAAGTGCGAATTACGGCAATTGAAACTTACATCGCGGGGAATCCGTGGAAGAACTGGCTGTTCACAGTGGTGCGAACCGATGAGGGCCTGCACGGTGTGGGGGAAGGCACCATGAATTACTTCGCCCGCACCATCGAGACGGCCATCCATGAACTAAGTCCGCTGATTTTGGGGCTCGATCCGTTTCAGGTGGAGACCGTGACGCAGCGCCTGGTACGCGACGTCTATGGCGATGGAGGGCAGATTCATATGTGCGCCGTGGCGGCGATTGAGATTGCGCTGTGGGACATTATCGGCAAGGCGACGAACCAGCCGGTGTTCAACCTATGGGGCGGGCGTTGTCACCAGAAGCTGCGGGCCTACGCAAACGGCTGGTATCGCGGTCCGCGTACCCCGGAAAGCTTTGCGGAGAAGGCAAAAGGTGTAGCCGCCGCGGGGTTACACGGCGCTGAAGTTCGATCCGTTCGGCAGCACCTGGCGCACTTTGCCGCGGCATGAGTTTGAGCTTTCGCTCGATATCGTGAGAGCGGTTCGTGAGGCTGTGGGGCCCGGCGTGGACGTGCTTGTGGAGGGCCATTGCCGCTTCAACACCGCCACCGCCATTCAGTTTGCCGAAGCTATGGCCCCGCTGAAGCCTGCGTGGTTCGAAGAGCCGGTGCCGCATACCAACATCCACGCTATGGTTGAAGTCGCGCGGCGGAGCCCGGTGCCGATCGCGACCGGCGAGAGTCTGTTTTCAAAGCAACAGTTTGCCGAGTTGCTGAAACACGATGTGGTGACCATCCTGCAGCCGGAACCGCTCAATTTGGGTGGGCTGTTCGCCACGCGCAAGATTGCCGACATGGTGGACGCGCACTACGGGATGATGGCGCCGCACAGCGCACAGGGGCCGGTGTGTTCGGCGGCCTGTGCGCAGTTAAACGCCTCCATCCCGAACTTCCTGATTCACGAAATTTTCGACGACTTCAATGAGCCGTGGGAGAAAGAGATCGTGGCCGGCGGCGTGGAGGTGAAAGATGGATATATCGAAATCTCAGAACGGCCGGGGCTCGGAATCGACCTGAATCTCGAAGAGATTAAGCAGCACCCGTACCGGCCGGAACATTACCTGCCGTTGTTTCGGCCAGGATGGGAACGACGGGAAGCCCACAACGCCGCAGAGTAGCTTCAATATCGGCGACGCGCAAACGGGACGCATCAAACTCCACCGTCACTTCGTCAAGCGACGGGGCAAGCAGGATGCGTTCAATCCCGTAGATGGCCTGTGCGCGATTCACGCGTTCCAGGAGAGCGTCGGAATCCGTCGCGGCATACTCCAGGCGAAAGTGCTTCTGAACTTTGGTCACGTAACCCATTTGACCATCAGTGGAGCATCACGCCCAATGATTGACGGGCCCTTGTCCCTGGCCCAGGCCGGGGTTGGTGCGAATGGCTTCGGTGATGTAGGCTTTCGCGCGCTCAATTGCGGAAAGGAGCGGGAGCCCGGTCGCGAGGAGCGCGGCGATGGCGGCAGAGAAGGTGCAGCCGGTGCCATGCGTGTGCCGCGTTGAGATGCGAGGGGCAGCAAACTCGTGAAACTGGCCTTCATGGAAGAGCAGGTCCATCACGCGATCGGAATCGCCATGCCCGCCTTTGATTAACACGGAACGTGCGCCTTGTTGGTGAAGAGAGCGGGCCGCATCGCGGGGATCGTCAAAGCCGGTGAGCGCCCGCGCTTCGGGAAGATTCGGGGTGAGCAGCGTGGCATACCGAAACAGTGGAGAAGGGTTGGCGTCGGTGAGGCGCGTACCGTTCTTGCTGAAGAGAACGGGGTCGAGCACGAAAGGAATTTGCCATGTGGGAGCATCGGCTGCGAGCGCTGCGACCAGGGCATCGCTGCCAAGCGCGCCGGTCTTCAGTGCACCCGGACGGATATCAGAAAGGACGGCATGCAATTGCGCCAGCACCAGCGCGGGGTCAAGGGAATGCACGGCGAGAACGCCCCTGGTATTCTGCACCGTCACCAGCGTGACGACGGCTTGGCCATAGACGCCAAACTGGTGGAAAGTCTTGAGATCGGCCTGCAGGCCCGCGCCGCCCGAGGGGTCGGAACCGGCGATGGTCAGCGCGGAAGGAATCAAGTTTCAGTCTACTGAATTGCCACGGTCACCGCGCTCTGGGAAGCAATGTTTGCGGAGATTACAAGAACGGGCTGGACTCCAGACAAGCCGAGGGGCAGTTGAATGTTGATTTGCGAGATGCCAATCAGGCCGGGGGCATCGCCCAGAAAGAGAATGTCGGCTGTTGCACGGCCTACAATCACGCCTGACGGGTTTGCGGGCGTGCCCATGCCGGTGGCGTAAAGCGAGAGCGCGGAACCCGCGGCGGCCGGGTTCGAACCACTATTCGTCGAGCCATCCGCATTAAGCGCCAGAGCCTGACCGGAGCCGGCATTGAGCGCGAACAAAGCCGGCGCCGCGGCAACAAGGGGCAGGGTATAACGCGAGCTTGCCACGGAAAGAGTGGTGGACGAGCCAGTGACGCCGCACGGCACCTGTAAAGTGGCCTGCCCGGGTGCGGTAGCAATCGGCTGCGCGGGGTTGCCGTCGAACAGCATTGCCGCCGTGGCGGCATCCGCGCCGAAGACCGTAATCAGCATGCAGGGAGCAGCGGGGCCCGCCAGAAGAGACGCCGAGTTGACCACCGAATAACCGGACGCCGCCCCTTCGGTCACCGGTGGGGGAGGCGCAATCAGGATTCGGATACGATTGTTTCCCGTATCGGCGACGTAGATATTTCCCGCCGCATCCGATGCCAGGCCAGTTGGAGCGAGCAGTCCCGCGTCCAGCGCTGGGGTGGAAACGGTCCCATCTTTGGCTACCGCAAGAACGCGGTTGTTGTCTGTGTCGGAGATCCAAAGAGTGCCGGAGGGGTCGACCGCAAGGCCCCGAGGATGATTGAGAGCCAGGCCCGGCACAGTAGTCAGCTGGTTGTCTGTGGAAAGCTTGCGCACACGGTTGTTTTCGGTGTCGGCGATGAAGAGGTTGCCAGCGCTATCAAGCGCCAGCGCGGTCGGGCCGTTTAGAAATTCACCCGCGGAGCCGTTCCCCGCCACTGTAGAGATGATGCCCTCCAGGTTTACGCGGCGGATTCGGTGATTGCCGGTATCAGAGAAATAGAAGCCGCCTGCAGGGGCAGCCACCATACCCGAGGGGCGCGCCAACGACGCGAGTTGCGCGGGCGAACCATCGCCACTGAATCCGGGGAATCCGTTGCCTGCCGCTATGGAGGCCCCGTTCCAAATGAATCCTTTTGCCGGATCTGCGATCAGCAGGTTGTGCCCCGAATCAAATGTGAGTGCCGTGGGCGCGGCAAGAGGAAGGCTCAGGGGAAGTGTGGAGATTAAGCCAGCCGTGGAAACGACGCGAATCCGGCTGTTCGCCGTATCGGCGATATACAGAACTCCTTGCGCGTCGAGCGCAACAGCGGTGGGCGAGTTGAGCCTTGCTTCTGTGGCGAGGCCGCCATCGCCCCGGAACAGATAGGAGCCGTCGCCCGCAATCAGTGCCGTTGCTCCGGAGACCAGCAGCTTTGTTACGTGGTCGCCCGCGGCTACCAGCAGATTTCCGGCGGCATCGATGACGATGTCGCGCGCCGGAACGGGGATGGTGGAAACCGTGCCTTGCGGCGTCAGCTTTCGGATCCGGCTGTTTCCGGAATCCGCGACATAGAGGTTCCCGAAAGGGTCGAGCGCTACACCAGTGGGCGCACTCAACTGGGCCGCGGCCGAACCTGTGCCCAGAACCGTGGACATGGTGGTGCCCACGAACTTGCGGACTGCCGCATTGCCGCTATCGGCGACATAGAGCGCGCCTTTTGGATCGAGCGCTAACCCAGCGGGACTATTGAGCGCGGTGGAAATCGTGGTCAGCGTGCCATCGGGGTTGATTCGCCGCACGCGGTTGCCGGCAAACTCAGAGACGTAAACATTTCCGGCCGCGTCCGCCAGAACATTGCGCGGCGATTTGAACGATCCGCCAATCGAGGAGATTGTGCCATCGAGCGCGATGCGCCGGACGCGATTGTTACCGAGGTCGGCTATATAAAGATTGCCGGCCGCATCGACGGCCACTCCGTAAGGTAAATTCAGCTGCGCCGCGGTTGCGAGGCCATCATCGCCACTGAAGCCGGGCATGCCTGTGCCCGCGACGGTGCTGATAGTTCCGGAGGGGCTTACTTTGCGAACCCGGTGATCGCCTGCGTCGGCAATGTACAAATTCCCCGCACGATCGAGCGCAACGCCCTGTGCATCCCGCAGCGGTGCGTGAATTCCCGCGCCACCGTCGCCGACCGCCGTGCCTCCGGCTACTGTGTCGACCCGGTAAGTACTGGCACCCGCATAGAGTGAACACCCCAGAAAACTGGCAAAAACTGCGCGATAGGTCGTTTTCATCACAAAATCAGGTGTTTCCTATATGGAGAATTTCTCACTCCCTCCGATAGAAGAGCATGCAGCGGCAATTTTTTACCGGTTTCTTCCTGTTCACCGAAATTCTGGCGGCGCAGACGGTGCATCTGAAAACACGGAGCATCGAAGGCGGTATTTCGAACGCCAACCCGTTTGTAGCGCGCAGGTATTTTCAGGGGAGCCGAAGCCATTGGCTGTTGCAGTTTCGAAACCCCATTAATGATGAGATTCGCGCCGATCTGGAAAGCCGTGGCGCCGTGATCACGGCCACCGTTCCCGACGATTCGGTTGTGGTGGCAGCGCCGGGCACGTTCTCGACCGATGGTTTGGATCTGGCGTTCTCCAGCGAAATGCATCCCGATGACAAGGTGAGTCCGCTCGCCGGCACCCATGGAAACGATACGGCTTTCATCGTGGAGTTTCATTCTGATGTGGACTCGGAGACCGCGCGCGCCCTGCTGAACAGCGATGGATTTACCGTTTTGGAACACCCCGATCTTGCTCCGCAGCATGTGATGGTCAGCGCTTCGGTGATCGACCTCGATCGTTTAAAGCAATGGGATGAGGTGGCCTACGTGTTCCCCGCGCCTGCGGAGATGGTGGATGGCGAACGGTTTCACACGTGCGCCGGCGCGCTTTCTTCGGGTTCCGCAGTGGCGCAGTATGTAGTGGTGGGGCATGGCTGGGGGCGCGATGCTTCAGGGTCCGTGAACCTGGGCTACTTCTTCAGCGACCTCACTCCGAAGGTTCCCGCGGCCACAATCCAGGCGGAAGTAATCCGCGCCATGGGCGAATGGAGCAAAGTGGCGCGCGTGCAATTTTCGCCCGCCGCTTCGGCAACTGCGGCCCGCACCGTAAACGTCAAATTCGCGACCGGCGAACACGCGGATGGGTACCCATTTGACGGCCCCGGGGGCGTGCTGGCCCACACCTTTTACCCCAGCAATCCGGAACCGACCGCGGGAGACCTTCATATGGACGGGGCCGAAGGCTGGCATGCTGGAACCAATATCGACGTCTACACTGTGGCTCTCCACGAACTGGGCCACGCATTAGGATTGGGCCATTCCGATCGGCCGGGCGCGATCATGTACCCGTACTACCGCTTTCCTTCGCAGATTGGGGTGGACGATATTGCGGGCGTTCAATCCCTTTATGGCGCGCCGACGGCTCCGCTGTCCACGGCTCCCGCGTTTACGCTCACCATCTTGAATTCCGCGGGGGGCACGCTGCCAGTGAATACGACAGCCATCAATCTCGCGGGCAACACGGACAACGCTTCGGGCGCTGTGAGCGTGACGTGGCAGACGGACCATGGGGCATCGGGACGAGCGGCGGGCGCGGCGGCATGGTCGGCAGCGGCCATTCCGGTGGCAGTGGGAGAGACCACGATCACCTTCACCGCGATCGATGCGGCACACCGGACCGCGAAGCGGGCCATCACCTTCAATCGGCCGGCGCCCTCTGCTCAGGACACCGTGGCTCCGGTCCTGACTGTCACCTCACCTGCGTCCGTCACCATGCAGACCACCGCACAGACAATAGCGGTTTCGGGAACGGCGAGCGACAATGTCGCAGTTGCGAAAGTGACATGGCAGTCCGGCGGAATCGGTTCGGGTACGGCCACCGGAACCACGTCCTGGTCGGCGCCTTCGATTCCGCTGCTGATCGGCACCAACACAATTGTGCTGCGCGCCTATGATGCAGCCGGAAACTCCAGTTGGCGCTCTTTAACCGTGGTGCGGCGCTGAGATTAAAAACGTTCCCTAACGGTCACTGCTCGGAGCCGTGACCGTCAGGGACGCTTTAAAATTCGCGCTTCAGAGTTCCATCTTGGCGTGCTCACCGGGTGAAGGCTTATAGGCATGACCGGTCGCTATTGCTTTCACAAAGCCTGCGATCTGCACCATGGTGCTCGAGGGAGAATCCCAATACTCGGCTTTCTCTACGCGAACCGAAAGGAGAGCTAAATCCGGGTCTTCAAGCCCTTTCGGGAACCAGGCTTTCAGAATCGGATTCCATAGTTCCTTTGCCTTGGCGGGGTCTCGCACCAGTTTGGCCGGGCCGGAGACCGAAACATAGGTGTTGCTGTCGGGCGCCGCATAGCTCACGTTCACCTGATGTTCCTGCTCCACTTCGTCCACCTTGGGCGAGGACGCGCGAGTGAAAAACCACAACGTGCCATCGAACTCCGTCTTCTGTGTGGCCATGGGGCGGCTGCGCAAGCCGCCATCTTCATCAAGCGTGGTGAGCATGGCAATTTTCACGTCCTTTATCAATTCGCCAAGCTTCTGAATATCGTTTTCCATGTCCCAATCCTAGCGCTTAGGGCTTTACTTGGTACTGCTTCTGAATCGGCCCGAGTTCGGGATAGTACCGAATCGCGCGCACCAGTTCGGCCAGTTGCCGCACATGTCCCAAATCATGGAAGTGCCCACTCGTTGAGAAGGTGCGAAAGCGTCATCTCCCCCAATTCCGGATGCATGCCGATGCGGTTGGCCGCCTGAAGCTTCAGACCATTCAGATAGGCAATGTTGTCTTCGCGCTGCTCCTCCCAATGGTCGAAGGAATCTTCAGCATCGCGACCGGAATAGATACCCGATGCAAAGAATTCATTTTGATCGTACGGCGTCACCTCGGGCCTATCCTCAGTGGCCATTCGCTCGGCATTCAACCGGAAGAAGTGGCCTTCCACGTGGGAGAGATGTTCCAGCAGTTCGGCGATTGAGAAACGATCGGGAGCGGGCTTCCATTGGGTTTGCTCCGCCGTCACACCCGCCAGCAGCAGCCGAAAGATTTCTGGCGTGGTTTCCAATTGGGGGATTCCTGGTAAGGTCATCCTGCGATTCCTTCTCCTCCGTCGACGCGAATGGTATTGCCGGTGACCCAGGACATGAGGGGTGAAACAAAGGACACCACCACGCGCGCTACATCGTCAGGCACGGTCAACCGTTTGTGCGGGTTTCGCTCAAGCGCCCACGCCAGCAGTTTGTCATTTCCGGGTATTTTCCGGAGTGCGGGGGTATCCGTGGTGCCGGCCAGCAACGCATTTGCCGTGATGCCGAGGGGCGCCAGTTCCACGGCGAGCTGGCGGATATGCGCTTCAAGAACCGCCTTGGCCGCGCTCACGGGACCGTATTGCGGAATTGCGCGCACCGAGCCTTCGCTTGTCATGGCCAGAATGCGGCCGCCCTCGCGCATCAGGCCCGCATCGGTAAGATCGCGCGCCCAAAAAACTAAGCTATGGCCCATCACGTCCGTGGTCATCTCAATCTGGCGTTGTGTTGCGGCGTCCTTCCCCACCATGGGTTTCAGAGACCCGAACGCCAGTGAGTGGAACAGAACCCGCACGTTTTTGCCCCGAAGTGCTTCAATGACGGAAGCGCGGTGTGCCGAATCCGCCGCATTGCCGTTGAAGAAAAGCGCCTCGCGTCCGGCCTCCCGGACATCGCGCATCACGGCTTCGGCCATGGGCAGCGTTTCGCGCCGGTCCATGTGAACGCCGGCGATATCGAATCCCTCGCGCGCCAGCGCTCGTGCGGTTGCCGCGCCGAAGCCGCTGCTCGCGCCCAAGACAAGAGCCCAGCTATTTGACATCGGCAACTACCCGGACCTGCGCACCTTCGGCAAGATCGTCCGAAGGGTTCACCACAGCGCGCTCTCCTACGTTCACGCCCGAAAGAATTTCCATCATCGCGCCGTAATCGCGGCCCGGCGTGACTTTGGCGAAGTGAATCCGGTGCGAGGCATCCACCAGGGCCACGTGCGGGCCATCGGCGCGGAACACGAAAACCGAAGCGGGCGCCAAGACCGCCGCCCCTCCGCCCCGGAACGAAAACCGCACGGATGCGAACATGCCCGGTCGAAGCTCATGTTGCGCGTTCGGGATATGGATTTCGGTGAGCAGCGTGCGCGAATTGGGGTCGAGCGAATCGGCTGTGCGGGCAATGGTACCGGGGAAGTTGCGGCCGGCGAACTCCGCCACCCGGATATTCGCGATATCGCCCGTGTGAACGGCGGCGGCATTCACCTGGGGAACGTTGACGAAGATGCGCAACCGGTCGGTCTTGGCGATGCGGAAGAGCTCGCGATTACTGGAACTGCTGCCCGCCGTGATCAGCGCGCCGGGGTCCACATTGCGCGCGGTAATCACGCCATCAAACGGCGCCAGGACGCGCTGGAAGCTCTGCATTTCCTCCAGGCGCCGCACATTGGCCTGCTGCGCGGTGATATCGCTTTCTGCCGCCTTCACGTTTGAGGCGAGCGCATCGACATCGGCGGTCGAAGCGTCATAAGCGCTTTGCTTTTCATCGGAATCCTGCTTCGACACCACGCCTTCGGCGACCAGCTTCTTCCAGCGTTCGAGCGTCACCTGCGCCAACATCATCTTCGATTGCGATTGCTTCAGCGCGGCTCTCGATTGCGCAGCGGCGGCGACGGCATGGGCTTGGGCGGCACGAGCTTGCGCCAGCTGCTGGATCACTTCGGGTGCTTCGATCTCCGCCAGCAATTGCCCGGCGCGCACATGGTCGCCGATGTCCACCTTGCGCGATTTCAGATAGCCATCGGTGCGCGCATAAATGGGAGCCTCCTGAATGGCCTGCATGCTGGCGGGAAAGGTGACCTCATTGGTCGAGCTGGCCGGCTTCAACACCACGGTGTTGACTGAAATCTCTCCTGACTCTATCTCTTTCGCCTCATTGGCAAGCGCTTTGTGCTGGGTCAGGCGGGGCAACACCCCGAGGGCGATGATCCCCACAGTGGCCGCCATCAAAAACAGGGCGATCAAAGCGGTGCGGATCCGGCGCGGCTTACGGACGGTCATGGTATGGCTTGTTCCTCATAGGGAGCAGCGCGACGGAGGGCCGAATAAATAACAGGGACAAGAAACAGGGTAGCGAACGTTGCGGCAACCAGGCCACCGATCACGGCGCGGCCAAGCGGTGCATTCTGTTCGCCGCCTTCGCCCATGCCCAGTGCCATGGGCAGCATACCGATGATCATCGCAAGCGCGGTCATCATCACAGGACGCAAGCGCGTGTAACCAGCTTCAAGCGCCGCCCCGAGCGCATTATGCACACTGCGCTGTTCGTTGGCGAAAGTCACAATCAGGATGCTGTTTGCGGTCGCGACGCCAACGCTCATAATCGCGCCCATCAGCGAAGGGACGCTGAGCGTGGTCTGCGTCGCAAACAGCATGAACACGATTCCTGAGAGCGCGCCGGGCAGCGCCATCATGATGATGAGCGGATCCAGCCAGGATTGGAAGTTCACCACCATCAGCAGATACACCAGCAGGATGGCAAACAGCAAGCCCCAAGCAAGGCCGATGAACGAGGATTTCATGCTCTCCACCTGCCCGCGGAGCACCAGTGACGTCCCCCGCGGCAGCTTCAGCTTGGCAAGAACCTTTTCGATGTCGTCTGAAACACCGCCCAAATCGCGGCCATCCACGCCGGCGAAAACATCGTATACCGGCTGAACATCGCGATGGTTGATCACGCCGGGAGAACGCATGCGCTGCACGGTCGAGACGTTCGTGAGCATCTGCGGATCGGGCTGCGTGGGAGAGGTAAGCGTGGTTGCCTGCAGATCTTCGATGGTGTTGAATTTATACTCCGGCGTCTGCACGGCAATGGAGTAGTTGACGCCGTTCTTCGGGTTCAGCCAGAAATTCGGGGCTGTCTGACTGCTGCTCGAAAGCGAGATCAGCATGTTCTGCGCGACATCGCGCTCACTCATCCCGAGCAGGATGCCGCGCGTGCGGTCCATCTTGACCATCATTTCCGGCAGATTGGTGATCTGGTGAACGTGCACATCCACCGCGCCGGGGATGCGCGCCACGTCGCGGCGGATCTGTTCGGTGAGCTTGAAGTTGTTCTCCAGATCGCGCCCCACAATCTGGATATCGATGGGCGCGGGCAGGCCGAAATTGAGAATCTGGCTCACGATATCGGCTGGCTGGAAGAAGCAGACCAGTTGCGGAAACTGGTCGCGCAACGCCTTGCGAAGCGAGGAGACGTAGCGCGACGTGGGCGCGTGTTCGGGCGCAAGCGCTACCAGAATTTCGCCGTCCTGAGGCCCGATCATCGCGGCATCGATCAGGGCGAGGTTGGTGCCGCTTGAAGGCAGGCCAATGTTATCGAGCACCATGTGCAATTCGTTCTTCGGAATGGTCCGGCGGATCAGCGCATCCACCTGGCCGAAGATGCGTTCCGTTTCTTCGAGACGTGTGCCGGGAGCGGCGCGGACATGAAGACGAAACTCACCCGCATCCACAGAGGGGAAGAAGTCCTGCCCGAGGAACGGCATGAGGCAGACGGAGATCAGGGAGAACAGCGCGAAGACGCAAACAGTGACCGCGCGGTGCGCCAGCGCGGCTTCAAGCAGCGAGCGGTAGCCTTCGCGGAAGCGGGCAAAGCTGCGCTCAAACAGGCCGAATACGCCCGTGGGAACATGATGGCCGTCGTGCAGGTGAACTTCCGCGCCCAGGAGGTACTTCGCCATGGTCGGCACCAGCGTGCGCGAGAGCAAATAGGAGGCAAGCATCGCGAAGACCACGGCCATGCCGAGCGGCGTGAAGAGCGATTTGGCCGCGCCGCTCAGAAACACAACGGGAACAAAAACGATACAGATGGAAAGCGTGGAGACGAACGCTGGGACCGCAATCTGCTGCGCGCCATCGAGAATCGCCTGCAGAATCGGCTTACGCTGGCCCATGTTGCGGTGAATGTTTTCAATTTCGACCGTGGCATCGTCGACCAGGATGCCGACGGCGAGCGCCAAGCCGCCCAGCGTCATCACGTTCAGCGTCTCGCCCATCAGCCGCAGCACCATGATGGAGACCAGGATTGAAAGCGGGATCGAGACGGCGACGATCACGGTGGAGCGCCAGCTTCCCAGGAACATCAGGATCATCAGCGCGGTGAGCGTGGCGGCGATGGTGGCTTCCCGGACCACGCCATTGATCGAAGCTCTGACGAAGATCGATTGATCGAAGAGCAGTTGGACCTTCAATTCGGGCGGCAGAGTAGCCAGAATGGCCGGGAGTTGTTTCTTGACGCGCGCCACCACATCGAGGGTGGAGGCGTTGCCGTTGCGCAGCACCGTCATCAGCGCCGAGCGGCTCCCGTTGTTGCGGACGATATTGGTTTGCACGGCATAGCCGTCGCGGACTTGCGCAACGTCGCGAATATAGATGGGCGTTCCTTTAATCAGCCGGATGGGCAGGTTGTTCAGCTCCTCGGCAATTTCGGGGCTCGAATTCATGCGGACGTGATATTCGCGCTCCCCAAATTTGACGCTGCCGCCCGGCAGGATTACATTCTGCGCGTTGATGGCGTTGCTGACGTCACTGGCGGAGATGCCTTTCGAAAACATCTGCTCCGGTTCCAGATCGACCATGATCTGGCGAGGCTTGCCGCCGAAAGGCGTGGTGACGGACGCGCCCTGGACGGTTGCCAGGCGGGTGCGCAGAAAGTTCAAGCCCAAATCGTAGAGATCGGATTCGGAAAAGCCCTTGCCGCTGAGACTGGCTTGCAAGATCGGCACGTTCGAGACGTTGTACTGGATGATGTTCGGGGGAATGACGCCGGGGGGCAGGATGCGCGTAATACTCTGCGAAATGGCGGTGACTTGCGCCACTGCGCCTTCAATTTTCGCGCCCGGGTGGAAGAACACTTTGATAATGGCAATGCCGTTCAGGGTCTGTGATTCGATGTGCTCGATGTCATTGACCGTGGTGGTCATGGAGCGCTCATGAACGGTGACGATGCGGCGCTCCATCTCCTCCGGGGAGAGGCCGTTATACTGCCAGATGATGCTGACCACGGGAATGTCGATATAAGGGAAGATATCGATGGGCATGCGCAGAATGGTAACTACGCCCAAAACCAGAACAAGCAGCGCGGCGACGACGAAGGTGTAGGGCCGTCGAAGCGCGAGTTTTACTATCCACATAGGGCCGAAGGACCGGAGAATCTAGTTTACCGTAGGGCGATTACCCGAACATTTTCGGGCAATTGTGTTTTTGTGAGATATTCTTTTAAGCGGATACCGGTGTGTTGAAATTTTGCGTGCTTGCGAGCGGCAGTTCGGGGAATTCGGCGTTCGTGGCCACCCCGCGGACGCGCATTCTGGTGGATGCGGGTTTGAGCGTGCGCGAGCTGAGCCGGCGCCTGGCGGAGATTGGGGAATCCGTCGATTCCCTGGACGCGGTGCTGATTACGCATGAGCATTCCGATCATGTTTCCGGGTTGTGCCGGCTATTGCGGACTCGTAAACGGGCGAAGCGTCCGCTGCCGGCCTATTTGACCCGTTTAACGGCCCCGGTGATCGATTGGGAAGAGTGCGAACCGGTGCTCGAGACATTCCAGGCGGGCGCAAGCTTTCGGGTGGGCGATATTGAAGTCGACAGCTTCACGATTCCGCACGATGCGCGCGATCCGGTGGGGTTCTGTTTCCGTTTCGAGGGGATGAAGATCGCGATTGCGACGGATCTGGGTTACATTCCGGAATCGATCAAGTATCACCTGCGCGGGGCGGACGTGCTGCTGCTCGAATCGAATCACGATCTGGAGATGCTGAAAGTGGGGCCGTATCCCTGGAGCGTGAAACAGCGGGTGATGGGGCGCAATGGGCACCTTTCGAATTCGGTGGTCTGCGAGTATCTGGCGCGGGATTTCGCGGCTTCCGTACAGGCGCTGATCCTGGGACATATCAGCGATCAGAATAATCATCCGGAACTGGTGCGGATGGGCGCGCAGGAAGCGCTGGAGCGGCGCGGAATGCTGTTTACGCGGCTTGTGATTGCGGAGCAGGCGCGGCAGACCGAGGTTTTTCAGTTTTGATCGAGCGGTATACGCGTCCGGAGATGGGGCGCATCTGGCGGGAAGACAACAAGTACGCGAAGTGGCTGGAAGTGGAACTGGCGGCCACGGAATCACTGGCCGAACTGGGCGTAGTGCCGGAGGAGGCCGCCCGGGATTTGCGTGCGCATGCGGGGTTCTCGGTCGCGCGGATCACGGAAATTGAGGAGCGCGTCAAGCACGACGTAATCGCCTTTACCACCTCGGTTGCGGAGACCATGGCGGCGGCGGGGGTGCCGGAGTCCTCGCGCTGGCTGCATTATGGGCTGACCTCGACCGATGTGGTGGATACCGCGCAGGCGCTGCAGATTGGCGAAGCTTCCCTGTTGTTGAAGGCCGGTCTTGAAAAGCTGCGCGAGGTGCTGAAACGGCGTGCGTTCGAGTTTCGCGATACGGTGCAGATCGGCCGGACCCATGGCGTGCATGCGGAGCCGATCACCTTTGGGCTGAAGCTCGCGATCTGGTACGAGGAAGCGGGGCGGAATCTGGAGCGCTTGAACGCGGCGGCGGAGGACTTGCGCGTCGGCAAGGTATCGGGGGCGGTCGGAACTTTCGCGCATATCGGGCCGGAGGTGGAAGAGCGGATCTGCGGGAAGCTCGGCTTGAAGCCCGCGCCGGTAGCGTCCCAAGTGATCCAGCGCGATCGCCATGCGCAGTTTCTGGCCGTACTTGCGGTGGTCACGGCGAGCCTTGAGAAGATCGCGCTCGAAGTGCGGCATCTGCAGCGGACGGAAGTGCGGGAGGCGGAAGAATACTTCTCGAAGGGACAGAAAGGCAGTTCCGCGATGCCGCATAAGCGCAATCCGATTACCTGCGAACAGATCTGTGGCTTAGCCCGTGTGGTGCGGTCGAACGCTCAAGCGGGATTTGAGGACGTGGCGTTATGGCATGAGCGGGATATCTCGCACTCTTCGACCGAGCGGGTGATTCTGCCGGATTCGACCATCCTGACCGATTATCTTCTGGCCAAAACAGCGCGTTTGATTGACACGCTGCTGGTGTATCCCGAACGGATGATGCGGAATTTGCAACTGACCAAAGGTCTGGTCTTCTCCGGGCAGTTGCTGCTCGATCTGTCAGCGGCAGGCATGCTGCGGGAAGATGCTTATGCCGCGGTGCAGCGCCATGCCATGGAGGCGTTCGAGAGCGAGACCGAGTTTCGGCCGAGGATTGAGGCTGACCCCCAGATTTCGCATTATCTGAACCGCGAACAAATCGCGGATGCTTTCTCTCTCACCCGTCAACTCCGCCACGTCGCCACGATCTTCGGCAGGGTTTTTGGATAAAATTTAACAAACTTTTGACAAACTTCCGAACACTCTTATAAAATCCTCTTCACGAAGAGGGGTTCCCATGTTTGGAACAAAAACGACTGTTTTTGGATTGCTCTTGCTCTGCGCGCCGTTGGCGTGGACCCAGACGAGTAGCGGATCGCTCACCGGCACGGTGGTCGATTCACAAGGTGCGGCGATCGCGAATGCGGCTGTTGTCGCGATTGACAACGCCAAGCAGACGGAACAACGCACCGTTACGGAGTCCTCCGGGCGCTTCGCCTTTCCCACGCTTTCTCCCAGCACCTACGACATCTCGATCGAAGCGAAAGGCTTTAAGAAGTATGAACTGAAGAACCAGGTTTTGAATTCGAACGACAATCTGGCACTCGGGTCGCTTACCATGCAGATCGGCTCGGAGACTCAGACGATTCAAGTTGAAGCGGTCGGCATCGAACTGAAGAGCGAAAGCGGCGAAAGATCGGAATCCATTGTCGGCAAGCAGCTGCAGAATACGCTGGTGAATAGCCGAAGCTATTTGGACCTGACGAAACTGATTCCGGGCGTGGTCAGCACGGTCAATCTGCAGACCGCAGGCCATGGCGGAGTCGGTTCCATTTCGGCTAATGGCGCGCGACAAAACCAGAACAACTTGACTTTGAACGGCATCGGCAACGTGGACACGGGAAACAATGGCGATCAGTTGGCCACCATTTCGCTCGATTCCGTCCAGGAGTTTCGTATCTTGACGTCGAATTACCAGGCGGAATATGGACGCTCTTCCGGGGCGCAGATCAGCGTGGTGACGAAATCCGGTTCGAGCCAGTTCCACGGTTCGGGATACCTGTTCCATCGCAATGAAGGTTTGAACGCCAACAACTGGAAGAACAATCGCGATGGCTTACCGCGCAACAAGTTCCGGTTCAACGACGCGGGCTACACCATTGGCGGCCCCATTTACGTGCCGAAGGTAGAAAACTACACCAGAAACAAGGCTTTCTTCTTCTGGAGCCAGGAGTACCAGAACCAGCTCAAGCCGCAAGGAGCGCACAATTATACGGTTCCGACCGCGCTCGAGCGCCAGGGTGACTTTTCTCAAAGTGTGGACAAGAACGGCAATCCCTACCCCTACATTCGCGATTACACCCTCAACCGGCCCTGCAGCGCTACCGATACATCGGGATGTTTTGCGGACAACGGCGTTCTGGGCCGCATCCCAAAGAGCCGGCTTTATCAGCCGGGCTTGAATATTCTCGGCGTGTATCCCTTGCCGAATGCCCAGCAAGCGCAGCGGAGCGGTTACAACCTGACTTCCCAGTTGCCGGATTCTTATCCCCGGCGGGAAGACCTGCTTCGTCTGGATTACAACCTGAACGAGAAAGTGCGGCTCTTCGGCCACTACGTGAACAACAATGACTCGGTGACCTCCTACTACGGCTCCTTCGTGTTGGGTTCGAATATTCCGAAAGTTCCCATCACCGATGCCCGTCCCGGACACAGCTGGGCTTTCGGAGCCACCGTGACTCCCTCGCCTACCATAGTCAACGAATTCACTGTGGGCAGCAGCCACAACCAGATCAATATTGACCCGGTGAACAACGGCTTAACGCGCGCGGCAAACGGGCTGACAAACTTGAATGTGCTGTATCCGAACGCAATTCAGGGAGACTTCATTCCCAATTTGGGCTTCAATGGATCCCGCATCGCCAACACTGCGAGCTTCGGCACGAATAATGCTCCCTTCTTTAACTTCAACACCACGAAGGAATGGGTGGATAACTTGAGCAAGGTCTGGAGCAAGCATGTCGTCAAAGTTGGTCTTTATGTTCAATACAGCGCCAAGGACCAGACCAGCTTTGCAAATGCCAATGGAAGCTTCGACTTCTCCGACAACTCCTCAAACCCGTTTGATACACAATATGGATTCGCGAACGCCGCCATCGGTGTTTACAACAGCTTTACCCAGGCCTCGCAATACGTAACCGGACACTACCGTTACCGCCAGACTGAGTTCTATGTCCAGGACACGTGGAAGGTGACACGGCGCCTTACCTTCGACTACGGGATGCGCTTCCAGTTAGTGGAACCTCAGTTCGATGCCGCGCAGCAGACATCGAATTTCTTCCCTGAGAAATACGACCGCTCAAAGCAGGTTTCGCTCTATCAGCCCGTCCTGGTCAACAACGTGAAACAGGCGCAAAACCCGGTGAACGGGCAACTCTCAACCGATATCTCACTGATCGGAAAAGTGGTGCCTGGTAGTGGAACTCAGTTTAACGGCGTCGTGCAGGCCGGCAATGGAACCAGCAAGTATCTGGTCAAGAACCGAGGTCTGCAATATGCTCCTCGGTTCGGCTTCGCTTATGACGTGACGGGTAAGCAGAACGGTCGTGGTCCGCGGCGGCGGCGGCATGTTCTACGACCGTTTCCAGGGCAATGAAATCTTCGATGAACTCACCAACCCGCCCACAACAGTGCAGCCGACGTTGGTGCAGGGGCTGATTAGTCAGATCAATCCGGCCAACATCGTTCTTGCCCCTGTCGGACTGATCGGCCTCAGCGCCGATGGACATATACCCACCGTCTACAACTACAGCTTTGGCGTGGAATCGAGGCTCCCCTTTCAAGATTGTGCTGAACACCAGCTACGTTGGATCGCTCTCCCGGCATTTGCTGCAGAGTAAGAATTTCAACGCAATTCCCTACGGCACTACGTATCTCCCGCAGAATCAGGATCCGACCAAGGTTGCGTCCAGCCCCACCGCCGTTCTTGGATCGAATGCCTATGATGCGAATTTCGTTCGGCCCTATCCGGGCTTCGGCGACATTCAAGTCCATCAGTTTGGCGGCAGTTCAAATTACAACTCGCTCCAGGTTTCGGCAAACCGAAGATTCGAGCGAGGACTGTTGCTGGGTCTGGCTTATACCTGGAGCAAAGCGCTCGGCGTGGCGTCGGCTGACGGCGATTACATCCGCGTCGATAATCTTACCCGCTTTGCCAATTACGGTCCACTCAGCTTTGACCGGCGGCATAACCTGGTCATCAACTACGTTTACGATACGCCGAACGTAAGCTGGGCGAAGAACTTTGTCACCAAAGCCATCTTCAATGGTTGGCAGTTATCGGGAATCACCACGTTCGTAACCGGTACTCCGTTCGGCGTCGGTTTCAGCATTCCCGGTTCGACCAACCAGATCCTGACCGGATCCTACACAGAGGGAGCCCGGATACAAGTCACTGGGAATCCCAAAACCGGCTCGGATAATCCGTACTACCGTGTAAACTCCGCTGCTTTTGCGCCTCCCCAACCCGGGAATATCGGCTTGGGCGCAGGTGTCAATTACCTTACCGGACCGGGAATCAATAACTGGGATATCTCGCTGCAGAAGCAGTTCTCGATCCGGGAGCGCATGACTCTCCAACTCCGAGGGGATACCTTCAACTCGTTCAATCACACGCAGTTCAGCGGAATCAATAGCACCATTAACTACACAAGCCTGACGAACCCAACAGTGACCAACCTGCCTTTCCGGGCAGACGGCAGCGTGAATAACATCAATGGATTCGGCACCGTGAGCGGCGCGCGCGATCCGCGCATCATGCAGTTAGTGGTTCGGCTGGTGTTCTAAAGTCCGGCGACGGCGGATTCCAACTCTTCAAGCGAACCGGCGAAGAAGTGATCCGCCGCCGGGATGTACATCAGGCGCTTCGGTTCCGCGAAGTTCTGGAACAGCAGATCCAACGCTTCGCGCGGGCCGAACTCGTCCACCGTACTTTGGATGAAAAGCTTGGATGTCGTACAGTGCGAGAGATACGTGTTGTCTTCGCGCCAGGTCGGGAAGCCGACCGCGATCAGACGCGAAGCCGTTCCCAGTTGGCAGCCCAGGCGCAGAATGATGCGGGAGCCGAAGGAGAAGCCGGCGAGCGAATACGGCAGATCGGGATAGCGTTCGCGCAACCAGTCCAGAGCGGCGCGCGCATCGTCGAGTTCGCCAATGGCTTCGTCGTACACGCCTTCGCTTCGGCCCACGCCGCGGAAGTTGAAGCGCAACACTACAGCTCCCGATTTGCGCAGACCGCGCGCCAGGCGATATACCACCTTGTTGTGCATTGTGCCGCCGTGCTTCGGATGCGGATGGCAGACCAGCACAGCCTCGCGCGGGGCACTCTCCTCCGGTTCCTCGAGTAGCGCCTCAAGCGCGCCCGCCGGACCCACAATCGTATGAGCTTCGATTCGTCTTGCCACTAACCGGGGGCCACTAGTTCGTGCGGAAGTTAATGAACTGCAGATCGAGCTTGAAGTCCTGCGAACGCAGGAAGGCGATCGCCTGTTGCAGAGTGTCGCGGTCCTTACCGCTGACCCGCACCAGGTCGCCATTGATGGCGGCTTGAATTTTGAGCTTGCTTTCTTTCAGTGCTTTGACGATCTCCTTGGCTTTGTCCGAAGGGATGCCGGACTGGAGCGTGACTTCCTGCTTCACACTGTTGCCGGAGGCCGGGATGATGGGACCGTAGGTAAAGCCTTTGAGCGAAACCTTGCGTTTCACCAGCTTGCCTTCCAGGATTTCGATGACGGCCTTGAGCTTGTAATCGTCCGCGCTGGCCAGCACCAGCTTCTTATCTTTCTCATTGAGCTCGATCGAGGACTTCGAGTCCTTCAAATCGTAGCGGGTAATCAGCTCTTTCTGAGCCTGTTGGACGGCGTTGAGGACTTCCGGCATCTCGAGCTCGGAAACGACGTCGAAACTGTTATCGGGCATATGGTTTCAGAGTAAGCGACTCGATGACCTTTTCGGTAATCCGGTCGGTGAGCGAGGGAAGCGCGTGATCGAGTGCCAGGACTACGGCGGCGCGAATCTGTTCGGGGTCAAGCACGACGACGCCCCGGCCCGGACGCTGCGGCGCGGCCTGTTGATGAGGAGCGTTCGCTTTGGCAAGCGACGCTTCGTGAAGCAGGGCGCTCGCCTCAAACGGCTTCTTGAGCGTGGCATCCGCCCCCGAACTTTTCACTTCCGCATCGTCAAAGGGTTCCACCGCGCCGGCGGTAAGAATCACACGCGTTCCGGGTTGTTCCGCTTTGACATAGCGGCAGATATCGTACCCGGTTGCGCCCGGCATGGAGATATCGGCAATCACAAGCGCGGGTACGGAATCCTTGAGGCGCAGCAAGGCGGTCGCGCCATCGGAGACGGTCACCACTTCCCAACCTTCTTCGCGCAGCAGGCGTTCGCCCATGCGCTGTGAGTGCGGACTGTCGTCTGCCAGCAGCGCCCGCATTACTGGGGCGTCTTAACGGTAGGTTGGGCGGCTGCTGCTGCCTGCTCCTGCTTCGAGAGCTTCTTCTTTTTCTTTGGCTTGGTGACGATGTTAGGCCGGTTGGTGGGGAGAGGCTGTTGGGAGGCAGCAACCTCGGCCCCGGGAGCGGGAGCTGTTGCGGGAGCTGCTCCGGGAGCCGTTGCAGGCGCCGCAGCGGCAGCCGCTTCCGCATTGGCTACCGTAGGCGCGGCTGGATTCTGGCGCGCGTCGGGTTTCGAATCGATGTCGGTAGCGTTCGGGTTTACGGTAACGCCCACATCGGAGGAGGTCGCACCGCCGCCGGTTCCGCCGCCGATCCCAGTCGCCGCAACCGCGGGAACGCTGACGGGCGTGGGCGGACGCATAGCGGTCATCGCGGGAGTGCCGGTCTTCGCGGCGGTGTTTGTTTCCGGACCGCGCTTGAAGATGCTCATGGCGTTGTGCATCATGCCGTTCTTCCGGAAGTTTTCCTGCTCGTACTTCATGCGCGCAATCGCCGCGGGGTCGGAGGCGGGGACGGGGCGCTTCAGTGCGGTCAACCGTTCTTTGGCCTCATCGGCATGGTCGCTCAGGGGGTAATCTTTGACGATGCGGGAGTAATCCTCCGCGGCCTGATTTTCGAAGCGGTCCCCCATTTTCTCGAAGGATTCGCCGGCCTGCCAGAGTGCGTCGGGAGCGCCGCTATAGAGAGGGTATTGATCCGCCACGAAAGAGAGCCGGTTCGCGGCTGCGGGGTAAGCGCCCTTTGAATGATAAAAGCTGCCGGTCATAAATTCTTTCTCGGCCAGCACTTCCTGGGTATTGCGGAGCATCTGCTGCGCTTGGGGAACGTATTTGCTGTTCGGAAACTGGGTGACCAGCACCTTGCACTCGTCCTCGGCGCGAATGGCCTGGTTCGAATCGCGGTCTACTTTTTCCATCTGCTTGTAATGGATCTGGCAGACCTTCCACTGCGATTCCGCAGCTTCCTCCATGTTCGGATAGAACAGGATGAAGTCTTTGTATTCGGCTTCGGCTTGCGCCAGGCCGTGGGATCCGCCTTCGCGGTACCAGGAATCGGCGATGGCGAGTTTGGCCTTGGCGAGATATTCACTGGTGTCGTAGGTGTTGATCAGCGTATTGAGAGTGAGGCGGGCGACCTCATAGCGGCCGCGTTCCACATCGCCAATAGCGCGATCGAAGAGGACTTTATCGGGCTGCAGAGTGTCCTTGGTGATCGGGTTTTCGTACTTTTTCTTTTTAAAAATGCCTGCGTTACTGACGAGCACGCCAGCCAAGGCAAGCACCAGGACGCGGGCGAAAGTAGAAGAGTGGCGCATTTGAGTAGAGTTCATGAGGCAGATGCAGAGCCGTTCGGTAAATTTCTCATTTCAGGCGTGGACAGCCGTGGCCGAGCTCGCGAGTTGTTGCAATTCTTTCACAGTTCTGGCGGGATCGGCACTGTGGAAGACGGCGGATCCAGCCACCAGCCAGTCGCAGCCGGCCCGTACGATTTCCTCAACGTTTTTGGCAGAAACGCCGCCATCGATCTGAATTGCGAAACGAAGTCTCCGCTCTTCGCGAATGCGATGGAGCGCGCGGACTTTGTTCAGGCTGTTCGGAATAAACTGCTGGGCTTCGAAGCCCGGGTTGACACTCATCACCAGGACATAGTCGACAAAATCCAGAACATCCTCAAGAGTGGAGACCGGGGTACCGGGATTCAACACCACGCCCGCTTTCTTGCCGTGCTCCTGAATCAGGCGGAGCGTGCGGTCCAGATGAACGCAGGCTTCCTGGTGAACCGACATCTGATCGGCGCCGGCTTCAGCGAAGAGGGGCACATAACGCTCGGGATTCTCAATCATGCAGTGGAGATCGAGCGTGAGATTGGTAATCTTCCGGATGCTCTTGACCACCGGCGGACCCATGGTCAAATTCGGAACGAAGTGCCCGTCCATGATGTCGACATGGAGGAGGGAGATGCCGGCCTGTTCCACGCGGCCAATATCCTCTGCGAGCCTGGCGAAATCGGCGGACAGGATTGAGGGAACAATCTGTGCCATTTACAACCTCTTCAACATAACATGCTCACTCTAAGATCGCGGCGAAAAACCCGTCTCCGGGATCGCGGCCGGGCAGACGGCGCAGGGTGCGGAGAACGCGGGAAGACGCCACGGTCTCGACCACACGCTCATTTTCCTCCGGCTCCAGAGAACAGGTGGAATACACCAGCCGTCCGCCCGGTTTGAGGGCCGCGAGCGCGTTTTCAAGAATGGTGCATTGTGTGTGGAAATGGCGGATGAAGTCCGGTTTGACCACGCGCCACTTGATTTCCGGGTTGTGCAGGATTGTGCCTGTACCGGAGCATGGGGCATCTACCAGGATTCGGTCAAACGAAGCCAAAAAGGGCAGAGGGCGGCGCGCGTCGAGCACCAGTTTCGGTTCCGGGACGGTTTGGAGCCGGGAGTAGCTCACGTCCGCCGCCACCGTCCAGGCGCCTGAATCTTTCAATTGCGCGGTCTTGTTCCCGGGCGCGGCGCAAAGATCCAAAACGCGGTGAGTCGGGTTCGCCTCAAGCAGCGGGACGATGGACTGCGAACCAATATCCTGAATTCGCGCGCCAGCGGGCGGCTCCTGCCCATGTTCCAGTTCAAGGCAGCCGGACCCGGGGACATAAGCGTAGCGCCGGGGGATTTCGAGCGCCTGGGCGGCAATCCCTTCAGCGGCTTCGGTACCGAACTGCCGCTCCCACCGGCCGAGGAGCCATTCGGGGCAGGAGAGCGCGGTGGCGCGGTCCGGCCACTCGACTTCGAGGTCCCCCGCTTTGCGCAGAATCGCATTCACCAGGCCGGCAGCGGACCGTTTCGGGCCCCGTTTCACCAGATCCACGCTTTCGGAGACGGCGGCGTGTGGGGGAATCCGGTCCAGGTATCGTAACTGGTAAATTCCCATGCGCAGCGCGGCCAAGACTTCGGAGTCTAATTTCGTGACCGGTTTGCCGGAGAGACGGCCGATGATGAAATCAAGCTGAGCGCGGACGCGGAGTACGCCCAGGACGATCGTGGCGGCGAGGCCAGCGTCGCGGGAGGAGAGGGGAGCGGACTGTTGGGCGAGGAGGTCCGCGGCGAAGCCGCCCTTTTCAACGTCGAGAAGGATGCGGAAGGCAAGCGTGCGGGAGGGGGCGATCAAAGTTTAGTTTGGTTGTGGGCTGGCTGGGAGTCTCTGGAGCTGTTGTTGGAAAGTTTAAGGTTCGGAAAAATCGGGTTTGTGTTTCGGTTTGCGGTCCTGCTTCGGAGTAATCACCTTTTGAGCCGGTACTTTGCCTACGCGTTCTCTTGCCAGCTTTTTGACTTCTTTGGTGGGGTTGAAATTTTGCTTCCTGGATAGCCACTTTCAGGACACCAGCGCGTGCGCGACCCGGGTGGCTAGCTGGTCGAAAGAGAGAATTTCATAGACCGTAGGGTCCGACATGATTTTCGTCACCAGCGCGGCATGCATGGCGTGACCGGCGCGCTCGGCGATGACATGCCCCAGCAGCGGCTTGCCGAGCAGAGCCAAGTCCCCGATCAAATCCAGCGCCTTGTGGCGGCAGCATTCGTCTTTAAAACGGAGACCGCCTGCGTTCAGGACGCTAGTGCGGTCGAAGCAGACGGCATTTTCGAGCGTGGCTCCGCGAATGAGCCCCATGTTGCGCATTGCGTCGAGTTCGTATTCAAAGCCAAACGTGCGGGCCGGGGCAATGCGTTCGGCATAGCGTTCGGGAGTCACTTCCATTTCGAGGGCCTGTTTGCCCACCATCGGGTGATCGAAATGCACATCGCAGGTAAGGCGAAAGCTGTCGTCGGGAAGGATCGAAATGCGCTTGCCGCGGTCTTCGACGGAGATCGGGCGCTTGATGCGCAGGTAGCGGCGCTTGCGGCGGTATTCCTTTCGGCCGGCTTCGCGAATCAGTTCGACAAAGGGCTGGCCGCTGCCATCGAGGATCGGTACTTCCAGGTTGTCGATTTCAATGTAGGCATTGTCGATGCCCAGGCTGTAAAAGGTGCTGAGCAGGTGTTCCGTGGTGGAAATAAGAACACCGCTCCGCATCAGGCTGGTCGCGTAACTGACGCGCGCCACATGCTTCCAGAGCGCAGGGATGGGAAAGTTGTCCAAATCCGATCGCAGAAAAACGATTCCCGTCGAGACCGGCGCGGGAGTGACCCGGATTTTCACCGGCACGCCACTATGAAGCCCGACTCCCGAGATTTCGACGGCCCGTTGGACCGTAGTTTCAAACCGCAAGGAGCCGCACCGTCATTACACACTTTCGTTGCAATCCGTAAACCGAACTGTAAATCATTGATTCCATTATAAAGCGCGGCACGGGTGTAGCGTTTGTGCAACACTCTGCCGCTCGGCTTGTGGTTTATGATGGGGCCAGTGCTTGCCCCAAGACTCTTCCTGATCGACAGTTATGGATTCATTTTTC
The DNA here is from genome assembly GCA_963795835.1 of Bryobacterales bacterium. Lineage (GTDB taxonomy): Bacteria > Acidobacteriota > Terriglobia > Bryobacterales > Bryobacteraceae > JALYXI01. Next base: position 646,730 of record CAWCJC010000009.1, read on the forward strand.
GCGCTTACCACGCCCGGGCGCGAATGAATTTACCGCCCATGCGAACGGCAACCGGGCTCTCGACAGAAGCTGTCTTCATCTTCAACAACATGCTCCGAAAACTCGCGAAAGAGTATCGGCCGGTGCACATGGCGGCAGTATTCGAAAGTATTGGACCTACGCATCGGGAGCAGGCCTATGCGGAGTACAAGGCGAATCGCACCGAGATGCCGGACGACTTGCGGGAGCAGATTCCCTGGGTGCGCAGGCTGCTCGAAGCGATGCACATCCCGATTTTGCAGTTCGCCGGGTTCGAGGCCGATGACGTGATCGGGACACTGTCGTGCCGGGCTGCGGAGGCGGGATACGAGGTGGTCATCGTTTCGAGCGACAAGGACATGTTGCAGCTGGTGAACGATCGCGTGGTGATGCTGAATCCGGCCAAGGACGACACCTGGTACGACCGCGCAAAAGTGAAGGAGTTCATGGGCGTCGAAGCGCATCAGGTGGCGGACCTGCTCGCGCTCAAAGGCGATGCGATCGATAACATTCCGGGCGCGCCGGGTATCGGGGAGAAGGGCGCGCGCGACTTGATCGAGCAGTTTGGAAGCGTAGAGGTCGCGCTCGACCGGGCCGGTGAAGTGACGCGTAAGATGTACCGCGAGAGCCTGGAGAACAATCGTGAGCGAATCCTGATGTCCAAGCAGTTGGCCAGGATTGAGACGAACGTACCGATCGAGTTTGCCTTCGCGGATTTGGAAACGCGGGAGCCGGACCTGCCCGCGTTGAAGGCCATCTATAAAGAGCTGGAATTTCACAGCTTGCTGAAAGAACTGGGTCCGGCCGAAGACTCACGGGAGCGGAACATCGCGCCTCTCGACCAGGAGTGGCTGGCCGCAATTCCGGAAGGCGTTCCGGTGGCTTTCGCGTTGAACGGGACGGAAGCTGCCGTGGCCTGGCAGCCAGGCGAAGCGCGTGTGGGGAACGTGCAGTTGTTCTGCCGCCTGATTGGGGACGGGGCCAAGCCGAAGGTGGTGGCGGACGCGAAATCCACGCTCCTGGCGTTGGCGAAGATGGACCTGGCTGCGGCTGGCTTTGTCCACGATGTCGCGCTGTACGAATTCTTGCTGAGCGCGGACCCCTCGGCCTGCGCGCTCGATCAGATGGTGCAGCGGCGGCTGGATCTGAAGCTGGACACCACAACTGCGGGGCAGTCGCTGCAGATCTTTGACCTCAATGAGATTCTGGGCAACCAGGTGACAGCCCGAAATCTGCGTGAGGTGTATGACGAGATCGATTTACCGCTGGCCGGGGTTCTGGCACGGATGGAGCTTGCCGGGATTCGCGTGGACGCGGTGGAGTTGGGGCGGCTTTCGATTTTGATGGAAGAGGGGATTGGGCGGCTCACTCGCGAGATTTGCGAGATGGCCGGGTGCGACTTCAATATTGCGTCGCCCCAGCAGTTGGGAAAGGTGTTGTTCGAGCAAATGGGGCTGCCTGCGCCGGTGAAGTATGGGAAAGGGAAGGCGATCTCGACCGCGGCGGATGTGCTGGAGGGGTTGGCCACGGAGCATCCGATCGCGGCAAAGGTGCTGGAGTACCGGCAGCTTACCAAGCTCAAGGGGACTTATGTCGACGCGCTGCCGCTGTTGATGGATAAAGCAACCGGCCGCATTCATACCAGCTTTAATCAGACCGGGGCGGCCACCGGAAGGCTTTCCTCGTCAAATCCCAATCTGCAGAACATTCCGATCAAGACGGAACTGGGGCGGGAGATTCGTGCCGCGTTCGTGCCGCGCCAAGGCTGGCGCATGCTGGTGGCGGATTATTCGCAAATCGAGCTCAGGCTCATGGCGCACTTTTCGAATGATCCGGTGTTGGTGGAGGCGTTCCGCGCGGGAGAGGACATCCATACCCGCACAGCCGCGGAGGTGATGGGCGTGCCGCCCCTGATGGTAACCAAAGAGGCGCGAAACAATGCCAAAGCGGTGAACTTCGGAATCGTGTATGGGATCAGTCCGTTTGGACTCGCGGCACAATTAGGCATTTCGCGCAAGGAAGCCGAGACCTATATCTGGAATTATTTCGACCGGTACAAGGGTGTGCGCGCATTTATTGACGACACGATCGATAAAGTGCGCAAAACCGGCGTAACCAGCACGCTGTTCGGGCGGGAGCGGCCCATTCCGGATATGAACAGCCGGAATCCGAACGCGCGTGGGTTCGCAGAGCGAACGGCTGTCAACTCGCCGCTGCAGGGCACGGCCGCGGATTTAATCAAGATGGCAATGATCCGCATCGATCGCAGGTTGGCGGACCGGAAAACGCGCATGTTGTTGCAGGTGCATGATGAGTTGGTTCTGGAGGCGCCAGAAGACGAGGCGGAAGAGATGGCGCTGATGGTGAAAGAGGAGATGGAGCATGTACATCTACTGCGCGTACCGCTGGTAGCGGATGTGGGGATGGGGAAGAACTGGCGGGACGCGAAGTAAGTGAGCCGGCCGAAATCTGGATCTTTGTTGAACTCCTGAAATTGCGAGATGAGCGACGAAACCCATCACACCCTCACCGGGAATTTTCGAACCTACAAAGCATTCAAAAGCGACTATCTTCCCGATACGCGCGACATCTTCGTTTATCTTCCACCGGGATATGAGGTCGACCGAGAGCGGCGGTATCCGGTGCTCTACTTGCAGGACGGCCAAAACTTATTCGACGGCGCGACTTCCTACTGCGGGGATGAGTGGCGCGTGGATGAGACCGCGGAGCAGTTGATCGGCGAAGCCCGGATCGAGCCGTTGATCGTTGTCGGGATCTACAACGCTGGGGTGAATCGGATTGACGAGTATACGCCGTCACTCGACGAAGAACGAAACGCCGGGGGAAAAAGCTATCTCTACAGCAAGATGCTCCGCCGGGAGATCAAACCAAGGATCGACCGGGAGTTTCGAACGCTCACGGGGCCGGAGAATACAGGGCTGGGGGGTTCATCGCTGGGTGGGCTGGTTACGCTGAATATCGGGCTGCGCTTCCCGCAGGTGTTTGGGAAATTGGCTGTGATTAGTCCGTCGTTGTGGTGGGGGGATCAGTTAATGCTGAAGCGGGTGCAGGCGTTACCGGGCCCGTTACCCTTAAAGATCTGGTTGGATATGGGGCTGGCGGAAGGGGATAGTTGCGTTGCGGATTGCCGAAGAATGCGGGATGCCTTGGAGGAGAAGGGCTGGGTAGAAGGGAAGGACCTGCAGCATTGGGAGTACCCAGGCTTGGGACATACTGAATCTGCCTGGGCAGCCCGCATGGGGCAGGTGCTGGAGTTTCTGTTTCCGCCGCTAAGCGCCGACGTTAATGCGTTGCCCGAAGCGGGCCTGGAGCGCCCTGTGGGCAGAGAGATTCGCCGGGGCTCGTACTAAAGGTCCGCGGGTACCGGGACTCCGTTTGCGGCTATCTCGATGAGCTTATCTTCAAAGTCCGTATTGATCTTCGTGGTCTTACGCTGCCGTTGATACCAGAGGTAAGTTTCGCGCAGGCCGACATCGAAAGGTGTCGGTACCAGCTTGAGCACACGCTTGAGTTTCCCCATAGCTTCCGTGATGGGAGGCACATCGAAGTACACGCCGAAGTAAGCGGGATCGCCCATGGGGTTGCCACCTGCTTCCACGATGCGGTCGCGCGGGATCTTGACTACGTTCAGTTTCTTCTTCGCCGCCTTTGCCAAGGCCTGAAGTAACTCCATTTGCGTTACAGGCCGTTCTATGCCGATGTTGAAGCTTTCCCCTAACGCGCCCGGGTCCGTCATGGCTTTCAGCATGGCAGTCACCAGGTCTTTGATGTACACGAACTGCATCAGGCGGCCGCCATCGCCGGGCACGATGAGGGGCCGGCCCGCGCGCAGCCGGTCGAAAAAGAAAGCTTCGCGATAAAACGGATTCTCCGGCCCGTAAATGAATGGCGGGCGGAACGTTACTACGGGGAACCCTGTGCGCTGATGAAGGCGGAAGAGCATGCGCTCCGTCATCGCTTTATTCCGCACGTAGTTATCCTGCGCGTCATCGGGCGCCAGCGGATCGTCCTCGTAGTGATTCAGGCCATCCCCATAGGTGGCGATCGAAGACATATAGATATAACGCGTCAGGCGGTCGCCCAAGGAATGCACGGTACCTTCGACCTGGTGGACGTTGGTTCCGCGCTCCCAATCGTAAGCGTTATCGAATACAATCTCGAAGCGCCTGCCTTCAAGCGCCTGCTTCACAGCGGCCGGATCGTTCCGGTCCGCCTGAATGTTATCCACCTTCTTACCGAAGGCGTGCTTCGGCTTGCGGTGCAGGATAGTAACATCGTGACCGGCTTTCAATAATTCCGCGACCAGCAGCCGGCCTATGAACGCGGTGCCGCCAATTACAAGGACTCTCATCGTTTAGTCGGGCCGCTCGGGCTTAATCGTAATATTCCATTCCCAGATGGGTAATCAGTTGTTCGCCCTTCATCCAGCGGAGCGTATTTTTGAGCTTCATGAGTTGGATGAACAAATCGTGCTCCGGGTATAAGCCGGGCGCGGTCATGGGAGCTTTGAAATAGAACGACAACCATTCCTGAACACCCCTCAATCCGGCGCGTTGGGCCAGATCCATGAACAGAACCAGATCGAGCACCAGCGGAGCAGCCAGGATGGAATCGCGGCAGAGGAAGTCCACTTTGATCTGCATGGGGTAGCCCATCCAGCCGAAAATGTCGATGTTGTCCCAACCCTCTTTGGCATCGCCACGGGGAGGGTAGTAGTTGATGCGGACCTTGTGATACAGATCCTTATAAAGTTCAGGATAGAGTTCCGGCTGCAGGATGTACTCCAGCGCGGAGAGCTTGGATTCTTCCTTGGATTTGAAAGAACCGGGATCGTCTAGCACCTCGCCATCGCGGTTGCCCAGAATGTTGGTAGAAAACCAGCCAGACATGCCAAGCATGCGGCTTTTCAGACCCGGAGCCAGAATCGTTTTGATGAGTGTCTGGCCCGTCTTGAAGTCTTTACCGCAAACGGGGACCTGGTTTTCGCGAGCCAGTTCCATCAGGGCGGGATTGTCTACCGTGAGATGCGGTGCGCCATTGGCGTAAGGAACCCCCATCTTCAGAGCGGCGTAGGCGTAAATCTGGCTGGGCGAGATTTCGGGATCGCTTTTTTCGAGACCGCACTCGAAATCTTTGAGCGTGGCGTGAACCGCGGCGGGTTTGTGGAAAACTTCAGTGGAGCCGCACCAGATCATCGTCAAGCGTTCAGCGCCCGTGCGTTCCTTGAACTGGCGCATGTCGTCCATCAACATCTCCGCATGCTCGCGCTTGGAGCCTTTGGGCTTCTTATTGGGACCGTCGATCCGCTTGACGTAGTCCTGATCGAAGACGGCCGGCATCGGCTTGATGGCTTCGAGCGGCTCGCGCAAGGTTTCGATCGTGCCTTTGTCCAGAACGCCGGCGTGCAAGGCCGCTTCATAGCAGTTGTCTTCGTAGATATCCCAGCAGCCGAACGTTAGATTCTCAAGCGGCGCCAGCGGAACGAAATCCTTGATGCGGGGCGAATTGTTATCCGTACGCTTGCCCAGCCGGATGGTGGACATCTGCGTCACGCTGCCGATCGGCGCGGACATGCCGCGCTTGATTGCTTCCACCCCGGCGATCAGAGTAGTGCTGACGGCTCCCATGCCGGGAATCAATACACCCAGTTTTCCTTGCGCCGGTGCAATTTTCGTACTCTGCGTTTCTTCCAAACCGATGTCGCTCCTCCACTAAACGGACGCAGCGTTATGATAAGCCGTAACGCGGCAATTTGCTATCATAACAAGTCGATGCGTGAGCGCGCGACGCCTACTTTAAGCGCCATCATTGTGGACGACGAACCGCTGGCGTCAGGCGAATTGGCGTTTCTGCTCAAGGATTTCGCGGAAGTCGAGCTTCTGGCGACGGGGCGGAACGGCCTCGAAGGTTTGGAACTTATCGAGCGGCTGAGCCCCGATATCGCGTTTCTCGACGTGCAGATGCCGGGTCTCGATGGGGTCGGCCTGGTTCGCAGGCTTCGCGAACAACAAGCTGAAGACCTCCCGTACTTCGTTTTTTCCACCGCTTTCGAACAATACGCCGTGGAAGCCTTCAAGTTGGAGGCACTCGATTACCTGCTAAAGCCCGTGGATAAAGACCGCCTGGCCGCAACCATCAGCCGTGCGCAGCGCTATATGCAGGAGCGCTATCGTTGCAGGAGCGACAGCCTTCGGAACGTGCGCTGGCAGAGAGCACCCCGCCGCATTCAAAGCTGGTGGTGCGCTCCGGCGTTCGCAACTTGATTGTCGATTCGGGAGATTTGATTTACGCAACCATCGAAAACGGTGTGATTTCTCTGGTGACCCACGCGGGCGAAGGCCAATCGAACTACAAGACACTGGACGAATTGCAGGCCAATCTGGACCCGGCGTTATTTTGGCGGACGCACCGTTCCTTTGTTGTAAATATCAACCACATCAGAGAAGTGATTCCGTGGTTTAACGCCGGGTATCAACTGCGAATGGGGGATAAGAAGAGTTCGGAAATACCTGTCAGCCGGGTACAGACGCGTCGGCTTAGGGACTTGTTGAAGTTATAAACAAGGACGGAAGCAACTTCGCTCCCGCCCTGTTCTGCTTGCCTCCGGTACCTAAACCCCGGTGTAGTTTACTTTCAAGGTGTCGGTAGAATTGGTGCCGAAACGGTCGCCAACGGTGAGAGAGAACGCGTAGATTCCGGGGCCGCCGTTGAACGTAACAGTCGGTGTCGGGCTGTTCCCATCCTGCACGGTGGCGTTTGAACCCAGCACTGTTTCCCAGAGATACATCGTGGGAGCGGAACCATCGGCAGCGGCGGACTTCGTCGCATCTAAGCGGAAGCCTGTCTTCATTGAGGTAGTCACGAATGACCCCACGCCTGTTCCGGTGCCCTTCGGTCCAGCTACTGCGTTCGGAGGGAAAGCCGAGCAGGATGCGATAAAACGGGTTGCGGCCGTCAGAATATCGCTCGCGCTTGCTGTCGGATCGAACGCTGAGGGGAAGGGAATCACTCCATTCAGGAGATTGAGGTAACCGGCATGGCGTGCTTCGACAGTGGCAATGGTCGCCGCCGCGGTCCGAAGATTCGGCGCGCTGATTTGCGCAATTGCACCATCGTAAGCGCCCACGCCTGTGTTCTCTAACAACATCGCAGTCGCAAGAAAACTGTCCGCTGAACGGAATGTCTGGACATCGCCCCCGTAGGGCTGAAATCCATAGCAATCGGTTGGAGCGAGAGTTCCCCCCAGCTGCGTGATGGTGGCGGAAAGCTGCATCACGTGGGTCATCTCATGTGCCCCGATTGCCTGAATGTACGAGTAAGCATTCGTCACTTGCGTGGCCGTGAAGTTTTTTGCGAAATTCGCGTTCGCGAAATCCGTGGCTGCAAAGCGAGCCAAACCTTGCTGATAGAACGTCGATTCCAGTCTCTCCAACCGGAGAGCGAAGTTTAGAATATCGATATCTCCGTTCCCGCTCGATTGGGCTTGGAGCGAGCCAACGACACCGGCGGTCGCCAGAACCGCTCCTGCACTTGCAAAGAAGTCTCTACGGGATCGGGCCCGCGCATCTACTGTTGGTACTTTATTCATATCGTCTCCCTTGGAATCGAATTCGCTGTTCATCAGCAATCCGCAACGTCGAACGGAAGCAGGCAATCTGATGTCCAAGGTTTACAGTTTTTAATAAAACATAACAATGTCTGTTAAAAACCGTACTTTAAATTGTAATTCCCGCTTTCCACAAAAGAAATGCGAAAGCCTGTCGAAGATATAGCGTCCACGCCCGTTCTGCCGCCATCTGCGTAGATTCTCTGGGTGAGCCGTATACTCGGATCCCCCGGTATTCCAGCATTCGCTTCGCGCGGAAAATATGGTACCCGTCGCTCACTAAAACGCAGCTCTGCAATCCCATACGGCTCATGATTTCTGAGGCAGCCGAGATGGACTGCATTGTCGTCTCGCCGGCGGATTCGGTGAGAATAGACGTGGCGGGAACACCACGATCCATCAGGTAACTGCGTCCTACGGCGGCTTCCGTGAAGGTGGGGTCGCCGCCTTTTCCACCAGTTGTCATCACCAACGGCGCCAGGTGGGACCGGTAAAGGGCCAGCACATGATCCAGGCGGGCGCGAAGAACCGGAGACGGCCGCCCGCTATATTCAGCGGCACCCATCACGATAATGATATCCGCGGCCTGCGCCTCATCGCGCGTGGACTCCGTCCGAATGCGCAGGGCTAGCGAAACGATGTAAACCAGCAGCAACACCACGGGCACTGTTGCCAGAAACCCGGTGATGAGCGTGCGCTGCGGTATTCTGATCTCAATATTGTAGGTTGAACGCACTGCCGGTTTACCATTCCATTTCCAGCGCCTCAAATCCCTTGTTGAAAGAGGTCCGCAAAGCAATCTCACGCGGGACGCTTACCGGGGATGGCGATTGCGTTGCGGAATCATTTCATTTGCTGGAAGAAGCACTGCAGAGCCGCGTAGCGGTTTCGACGGTGCTGGCTTCGGAAAGTGCGCGCGGGCGGCTCGAAACCCTCTTGGCGGCACATCCCAGGATCAAGGTCGCGCTGCTTCCCGAGAGTGTGTTTGAGTCTGTTTCCGGTACGCGGACCTCACAGGGAGTGATTGCGCTGGTGCGGCCTCAGGCATGGCGGATCGACCAGTTGTTCACGGGCTGCGCGCTTGTCGTGGTGCTCGATCAGGTGCAGGATCCCGGGAAATGCCGGGACCATGGTTCGCGCCGCAGAAGCTTTCGGCGCGACTGGCGTCTTATTCGTGAAAGGCTCCGCAAGCCCCCATCATCCGAAGACCTTGCGGGCGTCCGCGGGGTCGCTGTTTCGCGTTCCGTTCTTAAGCGCTGTTGAACCTTCGCTTGCGCGCGCCGCTCTGGAACGCAATCGATTGAATGTGTTTTCGGCGGAGGCCAACCCGCGCGCGCGATCCATCGGGAGCGCCGATTTTCGCTCACCCTGCGCGTTTGTGGTCGGGAATGAAGGCAGTGGCGTAGGCGAGGAGTTTCGCTCCGTTTCGATTCCGGTCACCATTCCGACCGAGCGTGTGGAATCGTTGAACGCCAGTATCGCGGGGGCGATTTTCCTGTTTGAAGCATACCGGCAGAGGCATCCATGAGCCTGTTCGATAGCTCTCCGCTCAATGCATCGGAGGATCGAGCGCGCTCGCCCCTCGCGGAGCGGATGCGCCCGCAAACGCTAGACGATTACGCTGGGCAGGAACATATTTTGGGTCCGGGCAAGCCGCTGCGCCGGCAAATCGAGCAGGACTCCATGGCGTCGATCATTCTTTGGGGGCCGCCGGGCGTGGGGAAGACCACGCTGGCGAACATTATTGCGAAGATGTCGCGGTCGGAGTTTCTGCCGTTCAGCGCCGTGCTCAGCGGTATTAAGGAAATCAAAGCGGTGATGGCGGATGCAGAGAAATTCCGCAGGCTGGGGCGGCGCACAATCCTGTTCATCGATGAGATTCACCGGTTCAATAAAGCGCAGCAGGATGCGTTTCTGCCCTATGTAGAACGCGGCGATATCATTCTGATCGGCGCAACGACGGAAAACCCCTCGTTTGAAGTAAACGCAGCGCTGCTCTCGCGGTCAAAGGTGTTTGCCTTACGGGCGCTCACGGTTCCGGAAGTGGTCACGCTGCTGGAGAAGGCTTTGGCGGACCGGGATCGCGGACTAGGGAAGCTGGAACTGCGGGCCTCCCCGGAGTTGTTGGAACAGATGGCCATCCTGGCAAATGGCGACGCGCGTTCAGCCTACAACACGCTGGAGGCGGCTGCAGCGGCAACCGCGCCCGGAGGCGCAATCGAACAGGCCACGGTAGAAGCAGCGATGCAGCGCAAAACACTGCTCTATGACAAGGGGGGAGAAGAGCATTACAACCTGATTTCCGCGTTGCACAAATCGGTGCGGTCCAGCGACGCACAGGCTGCCCTGTATTGGCTGGCGCGCATGTTGGAATCGGGCGAGGACCGGATGTATCTGGCGCGGCGCGTGGTGCGAATGGCTGTCGAAGACATCGGTCTGGCGGACCCGCGCGCGCTTGAGCAGTGCATGGCGATGCAGCAGGCAGTGCACTTTTTGGGGATTCCTGAAGGCGATCTGGCGCTGGCGCAAGCGGTCCTATACCTGGCTGTCGCGCCGAAGTCGGATGCGGGCTACCGGGCGCTGAAGGCGGCCACGGCGGACGTCCAAACCATGCCGGCGGAGCCGGTGCCCTTGCATCTGCGCAATGCGCCGACCCGGGCAATGAAGCAGTGGGGATATGGAGAGGGGTACCAGCACGCGCATCTGGCACCGGACGCAGTCACCGATATGGAGTGTTTGCCGCCCAGCCTTGCGGGGCGCATCTATTACGAGCCGAGCAACCGCGGAATGGAACGGCGGATTGCGGAAAGGCTGGCCGAGATTCGAGCGTTGCGCGAACCTACGTGATCATTTATCAAGCTTTAGATTGAAAATAGCCTGCTTTCGCCCATCGAAACTGCTCAGCGTCTTCGTGCCGCTTGCCGCCCCATTGAATTCGGCGCGAATTTCGAAATCGATATCCGGGCTAAGGCCATTGAAGAAGTACTCGCCTTGGTCTTTCGTGATGAAGGAACGGACCTGTAGAGTTTTGGTGTTCTTGAGCTGCACAACGGCTCCCACCACCGGCTGGCCTTCGGCATTGGTGACGGCGCCTTGAATCGTACGGGCGCGTGTTTCCTCGGAATTCTTCTTCTGCGCCTGAAGATTGGGTGCCAGCAGCGAGGCGCCGCCCGCCAGAAGCAACGCCAAAGCTATCGAGCCAGTAACAATGAACCGCATTAGGAAGCCTCTAAAAGGGAGACGGCTGCCGCGGAGTGTACGTTCCTTAACTCCACTCGTCTTCCTCGGACTCTTCTTCCTCTTCCTCTTCTTCGTCTTCGTCTAATTCGTCATCTTCTTCTTCGTCCTCGTCTGCGGCTTCGTCCGCTTTTTCCAGTTCCAGCGGGTTCTTGCCCAGCACCTTCAAGGACGCGCCGCATTCATCGCAGCTCAGCGTTTCGCCTTCATCCACCTCTTCTTCTTCGACATCAATATCGCCGTCACAAACCGGACAGGTAACCATGTTTCCTCCTCAAGCAAAATTACTTTCTTTATACGACAATTCCCGGCGCGGTTTCCGGTTGAGCCGCGGTCCATTTTCGCCAGCCGCCAAGTTGCCAGAGCGCGATCGGTCCCCAGATCATGACCGACACATACTGCAAGCCTTGCGCCAGAAGAATATAGGCGATCGCGTCGGGCTTTGAAATTCCAAACGGGGTAAGCACGCTCACCGCAACGAACTGATAAATTCCAACATAGCCCGGCGCCGCGGGTAGGGCGCTGCCTAGTCCCAGTCCAGCAATCAGGAGGAATGCAAGCGGTAAGGGAATGGAGAAGCCCAAGGCCCAGGCCCCGACACCGGTAGAGATTGCGTCAAGCAGCCAAATCACACCCGTCATTCCGAGAAACGCGGCAAGCCGCGACGGATTGTGAAGCGCCTGAGCGCCGCTCATCACCTGGTCGAGAATGCCAGACAGCTTTGCGCGAAGACCGGCGGGGAACGGCAACTTTTGCAGCACGGCCCGCCACAGTTTTTCAAGGCGAGGCATCAGCGCGATGGCGAGTGCCCCGCCCAGCCCGAGCGGAACAAAGACACGCGTGGCGTTTTCAAACCACCCGGGGCGCGACGGCAGAAACAGAAGCACCAGCGAGCTGATCACCACCAGCGTCACGGCATCGACGATGCGTTCGGAGAGTGCGGTGGTCAAAACATAGGCGGCGCTCAGGCCGGTCTTGATGCTGACGGCCATTGTGCGAACCAGTTCGCCAGCGCGCGCCGGGAGAAACGAATTACCGAAGTAACCGGCGCAAGTAGCCCAGAATGCCGTGGCATAAGGAACCGGGCGTGTAGCCGACAGCAGAATGCGCCAACGGGCGGCCCGAAGTGGAAACGAGAACGTGCCCATGGCAAACCAGAGGGCAATCCGTTCAGGACGCGCCGAACGCAGCGTGGCAAGAACTCCGCCCCAATCGACGCCCCGCAGAGAGAAGTAAAGCAGGACGCCTGCGAGCGCAAGCGACAGGACCAGATAGGCTGCTCTGGCCGGCGAAAAAGCGGACGCGGGCGGGTCGGGACGCATCTCCCTATCTTCGCCTGAGTCGATGAATTCTTATTCTCTTTTTTGTTGCAGCATGATGCCCAGTTGGGCTTCTTTAGTTTGGCGTGCTTTTGCGCCTTTGGCGAAGGCCTCGCGGCTCTCTTCGGCATTGCCGGTCTTGCGGAGAAGCTGTCCCAGCGCATTGTAGGGGCCCGGATTATCGGGGTCGAAGCGGATCGCTTTGCGGAAGGCGTCGGCAGATGCATTAAGATCGCCCGCTTCCTTCAAAGCGCTGCCGAGCGTGAACCAGGCTTCCGCATAATCAGGCTTTAGCTCAAGCGCGGCGCGCATTCTTGAAGCGGCCTCCGCGAATGCACCGCTTTGCCAGGCGATAATGCCCAAGGTGTAATGAGCCTCCGGCAGATTCGGGTCCAGGGCCAGGGCGCGCCCGATTTCCTCCCGGGCTTCTTCAAGGCGGTCTTTCAGCTTTAGGGTAAGACCAAGGTCGTAATGAGCCACGGCAGAGCCGGGTTCAACTTCGATGGTTTCGCGAAAAAGAGTAGCGGCACGGTCCAGGTCCTGCTTCTGGAGGAAGGCAAAACCCATATTCAGGCGCGCCATTGCGTTTCGCGGGTCCTCGGTGAGGATCCGTTGAAACTCTGCGATTCCCTGGTCCGCCTTCCCGCTGTTCACTAAGACGAATCCAAGATTGTTGCGCGCGTCCAGATTCTTAGGGGCGAGTGCGGCCGCCTGCCGATATGCGGCAATTGCGCCCGCGTCCTCGCCACAATGCTGGCGGGCCAGGCCCAACTGGTTCCAAGCCTCGGCGTGCTTCGGGTTCAGCTTCACAGCGCTCTCAAGTTGCGGGAGCGCCTCGCGATAAGCCCCGGTTCCGTTCAGGGCATCTCCCAGGAAAAAACGGTACTCGAAGTTTTGAGGAGCCAGCAGCACGGCTTCGCGCAGTTCTGTGATCGCCCGCGATGGATTCTGGGTGAGCCAGCAGGCTACCCCTAAGTGATAATGTGCCGGAGCGTAGCCCGGGTCCAGCGCAATCGCGGCCTCAAAATGCCGTAGTGCTTCTTTCGTCTGTTGGCCGGCGGCTAAACGGAAGCCGAGATCATCTTCAATTCTCGCGGGGCTCTGCGCGAAGGCCACCGAACTGACAAGAACTAGAAATTCAAGCGCACGCCGAATTGGAATTTCCTCATTTGGGCCAGACCCGCCAAGCCAAAAATCTGTCCTGCCGTGGGGGAATCCACTGTGGAATTCGGCTGGCCGAGGTTGACGTGATTGAAAGCGTTGAAGATTTCTGCGCGGAACTGACCGTTGATGCGTTCGCCAATCTGAAAGCGTTTGCTGGCGGATGCGTCTGCGTTGAAGAAATGCGGGCCGAAGAACGAGTTGCGCGCGACGTTGCCGAAGGTTCCCGGGGCAGGGCGGCTCCACGGGCCCCGCGTGCAGCCGTTGGCGTTCAGTTCCGCTATGGCCGTTGTGGTGGCAAGACAGTTCGTCCCGCTGGTTCCGGCGGGCGCGGTCTGGTACCAGCCGGCAGCGCTTTGGTTTGACACGTTCGCTGAGCCCACCAAATTCGCCCGGCAAGGGCCCGTATCCTCATCTTTGCCGCAATCCAGATACCCGGGGGTGAAAGGAACGCCCGATTCCCACGTGCCCAGCGTGGCGATCTGCCAACCGCCCGCAATGGCACCTACCAATTTCGAAGGATTGCTGAGCAGCGGCTTCCCCTTTCCGAAGGGCAATTCGTAAATCCCGTTGAAATTGAAGACGAACCGGCGCACACCGTTTTCGCGGCCGTAATCGATGTTGTGATTGTAGAAGTAATAGTCGTTCGCGAAATCGAAAGCGCTCGCCCAGGTGAAATTGCCCTGGAACTGAAAGCCGCTGGCGAAGCGTTTCTCGCCGCGCAGTTGAAGGGAATTGAACTTCACGGTGGAATCATCGGCGAAGTACTTGATGCTCTGGGTCCAGCCGAACTTCGGGTAGAACAGCCGCCGTTGATTCGTGCTGAGCGTCCCAAACCCGACGATGCTCGGTTGATTGATGTTGTAGTTCGTGCCCCCGGCTGTGACGTGATAGCCGTGGTTCCCGACGTACGCGATAGAGAACACGCTGCTCGGCGTGATCTGGCGTTCAATGGTGAAGTTCCAGGCATCAACAACCGGGAGCCGCATGGTGTTGTCGCTGGTGAGCGGCAGAACATTCGGCGCAACTCCATTCGGAAGCAAAGGGTTGCCGTTGGGACCCTTCGGCTGATTGGCCAGGACCGTAGACGCGTTAAGCGCAGGGGGCCCTTGGTTCAGCGTGAAAACGGAAAGCCAGGGGTTCGCCGGATTCAGCGATTGATTCGCCAATACAGGCAGGTTTTGCGTCACGTTATGGCCGAAAGAGACGCCGAAGACGCCTACGTCGTAAGAACGGCCGTAACCTGCGCGGATCACAGTTTTAGGGTCGAACTGATACGCGATTCCCAGACGCGGCGCGAAATGCTTGAAAGAGGTATTGACGTTGCCATTCAGGCCGACCCCGTTTTCGCCCGTAATCATGACTTCACCTGTGGTCAGATTCTGAAAACCCCCCTGATCTTTGCCGTTTACATATTGCGGAAAGTAAATTTCCCAACGAAGCCCGTAGTTGAGGGTAAGTTTCGGGGTGACCCGCCAAGTGTCCTGAATGTAAGAGAAGAAGCGGTTCTGGCGCTCTGCCGCTTCGGTCGAATTGCTGACATACCGTGTAAACGTCTGCACGTCACCCAGGAGAAAAGACGCAATGCCCAAGCCGCCGCCATTCGGGCCTGAGGTGGTTACAGGGTCGAAGGTGAGCTGGCCGGAGCGGTGCGAATCGCTTGGTACCCGGAGGTTCAAGGCATGGCGATAATCAAGCCCGAACTTCACCGAATGGTTCCCAAAGATGTGGGTCATATTGCCGACGTACTGAAACTCATTCTCCTGCTGATTTAAAGGGCAATTGCATTGATTAATGCCAAGCGAATAGCCGAAGTTCAAGCCACCCGTGCCATTGAGCGTGATGGCAGGCATGCCGGAGGTGTAGAAATTGTCGAGGTTCAGGCCGGGAATACCGGCGTCCTTGGCGGGCGAGGTGCCAATCCCGTTGGGCGTAACCTGCACGCGATAGCGAAAGAAACCGAAGCGGAAGTCCGCGAGCCAGGTTGGGCGGATAGCGTAGTCGATTCCGTAAGCCAGGCTCTGATCGCGCAGGCTGGAGACGCCCGCAAATCCAGGGGGTCCGAAATTGGGGCCGCCTGCCAGGTTGCCGAACGCGCCCGGTGCCTGCTGGCCGTATTGCTGCAGGCTGTAGCGGCCGAACATGTGGAGTTTATCGGTTTGGTAGCGGTCCATGCGGATATCGAAAGCGTCACTGTTGACGATGCCGCTGGCCGAAGCAACGAAGTTCGGAACGGAACCCGAAACGCCCGCGATATTCGGCAGCGGCAGAGTGTTGAGGAGGGCGGTGGCCTGAGGAGAGATGAGATTGGCGGGGATGACGTTACCGGCGAACTGCTGGCGCTGGGCGGGGTTTACTGTGCAATCGGAGCCGTTGCAAGGGTTGAAAACGGCAACGCCTAATCCGCTGAGGTCGCCGCTACGTTCGGCGGCCGTGGGCACGCGCGTCAGCAGAGAGCCGCCATTGCGCTGCCGGCTGCCCTGGTAATCACCGAAGAAAAAGGTCTTATCCTTTTGAATGCGGCCGCCCAGGGAGCCGCCGAATTGGTTCCAGAGGGTTCCGGGAATATATTTGCCGCCGGAGCCAAAGATGGGGTTGGCCTGGCTGAAGGGGTCTCGCGCGGCGCCGTTCTGGTCGCGGCGGTACTCGAAGGCGGAACCGTGGAGCTGGTTGCTGCCGGACTTCGTTTGGACGGAGATCACGGCCTGGCTGGCTTGTCCGAATTCCGCATCGTAAGCCGTGGTGGTGATTTTCAATTCGGACATGGCGTCCAGGTTCGGCGTGATGACCGGTTCACCCAGCACCGAATCGCGATTGTCGGTTCCATCGAGTTGGAAGGAGATGCCGCCCCAGTACTGGCCGCCGATGGTGGGCCGGTAGACGTCCTGCGGCTGTTCGCTCGGAGCGCTGGTCCCGGTAGCCTGAACGCCGGGAACCAGGAAGTACAGCCGGCTGAGGTCGCGGCCGAAAACCGGAAGTTCCGTAACTTGCTTCTGCGTGATGGTGTCGGAGACGTCGGCGCGCTCGGTTTTCAAGACCGGAACTTCACTTGAGACATTCACGGTCTCCCCCACGCTGCCGATCGTCAGCGTGATATTAACTTGCGTCGTGGCGTCGACTTCAACGTTGACGTTTTTTTGCAGATAGGACTGGAATCCAACCGCTTCGACACGAACCTGATACAAACCGACGATTAAGATGGGATTGCGAGTAATTGCCGCTTTCATTGGTCACCGACGGATATTCGATTCCCTTGCCTATATCGGTGATCACCACCTTCGCGGAGGCAATGGCTGAGCCGCTGGGATCGCGCACGGTGCCGGAGATATTGCCGAAAACGGCTTGGCCGTGTGCGGAGCCTGCCCCGCAAAGGAGTAGGAATAAAGATGAGTACAACACCCGTTCGAGTTTCTGCATGGAACCCTCTGTGAAGTGAATTGGGGGGATTCTATCACAGCTGGCCGGCTCTGGGAATTCAAATAAATTGCGCGCGTACTTTGCGTCTCATTGGTTGTGGAATATCGAGACTTCCCAGCGCCTCACGAAACAGCAGTTAGGAATCTCTAACGCTTGCGGCTGGGGAAAAGGCAAGGTATTTTCCGCAGTGGTGGTCTTGACAGACTCCCAAAGCCTTCGCTATATTCGAAAGGTTTGGCGAGTTAGCTTTCTGCTCCCGTGCTACCACCTTTCAGCTGTTAGGAAGGTCCGGCCGGGGGCCGGTCCCGCTACTGGCAACGGATTTCGCTCCGTTGTTGGGTATGGAACGGTCTGAAACCCACGCAGTTTGAGCAAGCCCCGCAATTTTGTTTCTCTGCTGTTTTGATTTAACTCTTTTTAAGGATATTCGTGCCCACTTTTAATCAGCTTGTGCGCAATGGCCGTAAACCGCCGCGCTGGAAGACTGCTAGCCCTGCTTTGCAGAGCTGCCCCCAGAAACGTGGTGTTTGCACGCGCGTTTACACATCGACTCCCAAGAAGCCCAATTCCGCGCTCCGTAAGGTGGCGCGTGTCCGTTTGACCAATGGAATCGAAGTGACGACGTATATTCCAGGTGTCGGCCACAATTTACAGGAGCACTCGATCGTTTTGATCCGCGGCGGCCGCGTGAAGGATCTTCCCGGCGTTCGCTATCACGTGGTTCGCGGTGCGCTCGATACAGCCGGCGTGGCGAACCGGAAGCAGAGCCGGTCGAAATACGGCGCCAAGCGTCCGAAAGCGGCTACTAAGTAAGGTTAGAGAGCGAGATGCCACGAAGAAGACACGTTGAAAATCGGGAAGTGACGCCGGATCCGGTGTTCGACTCGACGCTGGTCGAGAAGTTTATCTGCTCCATGATGTGGGACGGGAAGAAGATGACGTCCCAGAAGATCTTTTATAGCTCTATGGACAAGTTGAAGGACCGTTCGCAGGACGATCCACTCAAGGTGTTCAAGAAGGCTGTCGAAAATTGTAAGCCGCTTCTGGAAGTGAAAACCCGGCGCGTGGGCGGCGCGAATTATCAGGTGCCGATCGAGGTGCCGCAGAATCGCCGGACCAGTTTGGCGATCCGCTGGATTCTGTCAAATGCTCGTGGCCGCGCGGAAAAGGGCATGCCGGAGAAGTTGGCAAATGAGTTGAATGACGCCGCGAACATGCGTGGCGGAGCGATTAAGAAGCGTGACGATGTCCACCGTATGGCAGAAGCGAACAAGGCTTTTGCGCATTATCGGTGGTAGGCCGAGTGATTAAGGGACAGCAGTTTTAGCGAACGTTTATGCCACGATTGGTACCGCTTGAGAGGATGAGGAATATCGGGATTGCCGCGCACATCGATGCCGGTAAGACTACGACGACCGAGCGCATCCTCTATTACACGGGACGCACCCACAAGATCGGCGAAGTGCATGAAGGCACAGCGACGATGGACTGGATGGCGCAGGAGCAGGAGCGCGGCATTACCATCACCAGCGCCGCGACGACGTGTAACTGGAAAGATATTCAGATCAACATCATCGACACTCCGGGCCACGTCGATTTCACGGCGGAAGTGGAGCGCTCGCTTCGTGTGCTCGATGGCGCGGTCGCCGTATTTGACGCAGTGGCAGGCGTGCAGCCGCAATCGGAAACGGTGTGGCGGCAGGCCGATAAATACCGGGTTCCGCGATTGTGCTTCATCAATAAGATGGACCGCATCGGAGCGGATTTTTATTACTCCGTCAACACGATTGTCGATCGTCTGAAAGCGCCGCCCCGTGCCGATCCAGTTGCCGGTCGGGGCTTCGGAGACCTTCAAGGGCATCGTCGATCTGGTGGAGATGAATGCCGTGATCTGGCGCGATGAAACGCTGGGCGCGAAATTCGACATTGTCGAGATTCCTGAGGATCTGAAAGAGAAAGCGGCCGAATATCGCGAGGCGATGATCGAGGCGGTTTCCGAATCGGACGACGTTCTTGTTTGAAAAGTTCGTGAATGGCGAGGCGGTGACTCCGGCGGAGATCAAAGCGGGGATTCGCAAAGCCACGCTGATGATGAAGATTTTCCCGGTGATCTGCGGGTCTTCGTTTAAGAACAAAGGCGTCCAGACCATGCTTGATGCCGTGGTGGACTATCTTCCGAGCCCGCTCGATGTGCCTTCGGTAGAAGGGCACGATGTGGACGATCCGGAAAAAATCCTGACGCGCAAAGCTTCCGATTCCGAACCGTTTGCCGGCCTGGTGTTCAAGATCATGACCGACCCGTTTGTCGGCCAGTTGGCGTTCTTCCGGGTGTATTCGGGTAAGTTGAACGCGGGCGACACGATTCTCACGGTCAGCAAGGGCCGGAAAGAGCGCGTGGGCCGTTTGCTTCGCATGCATGCCAACAAGCGCGAAGAAATCAACGATATTTTCTCGGGCGATATCTGCGCCGCGGTCGGTCTCAAGAACGTGACGACCGGCGATACGATCTGCGACGATCGTTTCCCGATCACGCTCGAACCGATTGATTTCCCGATTCCTGTGATTCAGCTTGCGGTTGAGCCGAAGACCAAGGCCGATCAGGAAAAGATGGGCATGGCGATTCAGAAGCTGGCGCAGGAAGATCCTACCTTCCGCGTGGCGACCGATATCGAAACCGGCCAGACGATTCTGTCGGGCATGGGCGAGTTGCACCTCGAAATTATTGTCGACCGCATGATGCGCGAGTTTGGCGTGGCGGCGAATGTGGGCAAGCCGCAGGTGGCGTACCGCGAGACCATTCGCAAGAATGCGGAAGCGGAAGGCCGTCAGGTGAAGCAGACCGGTGGTAAGGGCCAGTACGCGGTGGTGAAGATTCGCGTGGAGCCGCTGCCGTCGGGTACCGGGTTTGAATTTGTGAATGAAATCTTCGGCGGTGCGATTCCGAAGGAATACATCGCGCCGGCCGAAGCGGGTATGAAGGAAGCACTCGAACGCGGCATTATGGCCGGCTTCCCGATGTCCGATGTTCGCGCGATTCTCTACGACGGCAGCTATCACGATGTCGATTCGTCGGAAATGGCGTTCAAGCTGGCTGGTTCTTATGCCATCCAGGCGGCGGTCCGGAAAGCGAGCCCGGTGTTGCTTGAGCCGATTATGGCGGTGGAAGTCGTGGTGCCCGAGGAGTACATGGGCGACGTGATCGGCGATATCAACTCGCGGCGCGGGCGCATGGAAGGCATGGAGTTGCTGGGGAACACGCAGATTATCAAGGCGAAGGTTCCGTTGTCGGAAATGTTCGGATACGCGACCGATATCCGCTCGCGCACGCAAGGCCGGGGCAGCTTTACGATGCACTTCGGCAAATACGATGAAATGCCCGCGAGTCTGCAGGAGCAGATCGTGAGCAAGGCTCAGGGTAAGTAAAGTTTTTGGATCCCAGGTTTAGATCCAGGAGAGTTTAGTCATGGCAAAAGAGAAATTTGATCGCAGCAAACCGCACGTGAACGTCGGCACCATCGGTCACATCGATCACGGCAAGACAACCCTGACGGCGGCGATTACCAAGACGTTGTCGAAGCATAATCCGAAGAATAAGTTCCGGAGCTTCGATTCCATCGATAACGCGCCGGAAGAAAAGGCCCGTGGGATCACAATCGCGGCGGCGCACGTGGAATATGAAACCGCCAACCGTCATTACGCGCATGTCGATTGCCCCGGCCACGCCGATTACATCAAGAACATGATCACCGGAGCCGCGCAGATGGATGGCGCGATCCTGGTGGTAGCGGCCACCGATGGCCCCATGCCGCAGACGCGCGAGCACATTCTGCTGGCCCGTCAGGTGGGCGTGCCGAACATCGTGGTGGCGATGAATAAAGTCGACATGGTGGACGATGCCGAACTGCTCGATCTGGTGGAACTGGAAGTCCGCGAACTGCTTTCGAGCTACAAGTTCGATGGCGATAATCTGCCGGTAGTCCGCGTCTCCGCCTTGGGCGCCTTGAACGGCGAAGCGCAGTGGGAAAAGTCGGTTGACGAATTGATGGAAGCCGTCGATCAGCACATTCCGATTCCGGAACGCGCGATCGATAAGCCGTTCCTGATGCCGATTGAAGACATTTTCTCGATTCAGGGCCGCGGCACGGTCGTCACGGGCCGTATCGAATCGGGCATCTGCAAAGTGGGCGAGGAAATGGAAATCGTCGGGTTCCGGGACACACGCAAGACGGTGGTCACGGGCGTCGAAATGTTCAAGAAGTTGCTCGATGAAGGGCGCGCCGGCGATAACGTCGGGCTGCTGCTCCGCGGCGTGGAAAAGGAAGAAGTCGAGCGCGGCCAGGTGATCGCGAAGACCGGTTCCATCAAGCCGCATCGCAAGTTCAAGGGCGAAGTTTACGTTCTGTCGAAAGAAGAAGGCGGACGCCACACCCCGTTCTTCAAGGGGTACCGGCCTCAGTTCTACTTCCGCACCACGGACGTGACGGGTGTCGCGAATCTGCCGGAAGGCACGGAGATGGTGATGCCGGGCGATAACGTGCAGCTCGATGTCGAACTGCAGACGCCGGTCGCCATGGATAAGGGACTTCGTTTCGCAATCCGTGAAGGCGGCCGTACGGTTGGCGCCGGCACGGTGTCTGAGATTCTCGACTAATGGCCTCTCTTCGGGAAAGAATTCGAATTCGGTTAAAGGCGTACGATCATCGTGTGCTCGACCAATCGACGACTGAAATCGTCGATACGGCAAAGCGAACGGGCGCCACGGTAGCCGGTCCTATTCCGCTGCCGACGTCTACGTCGCGGACCACGGTTTTGCGGTCGCCTCACGTGGATAAGAAGTCGCGGGAGCAGTTTGAAATCCGGACGCACAAGCGTTTGCTCGATATTCTGGAGCCGACGCAGCAGACGGTCGATGCGTTGATGAAACTTGATTTGCCGGCTGGCGTCGATGTCGAAATCAAGGCGTTCGGAAAAGATCACAAGTAAGGAATTTAGAAATCATGAGCCCAGGAATTCTAGGCAAAAAAATCGGCATGACACAGGTCTTCCGGCCCGATGGGCAGGCAGTCCCGGTCACGCTGTTGAAGACCGGACCCTGTACGGTTGTGCAGCGCAAGACGGTAAACTCTGACGGGTACGACGCGGTGCAGTTGGGCTTAGTCGAATTCGTCAAGCCGGCGCGCATGACCAAACCCGAAGTGGGCCACCTGAAAAAGCACGGCGCGGAGGGGATTCGGTTCTTGAAAGAGTTCCGTCTCGATAACAAGCGGCGTCCGGTGGCGGGTGCGAGCGATATGAAGCCGGGCGATCAGGTTTTGACCGATGAGTTCAAACCGTCCGATATGGTGGACGTGACGGGTGTTTCGAAAGGCCGCGGGTTTGCGGGCGTCGTGCGCCGTCATCATTTCCGGGGCGGCGAAGGCAGCCACGGTTCCATGTTCCATCGGGCTCCGGGGTCGATTGGGTCGTCGAGTTTCCCGTCGCGCGTGTTCCCTGGGATGCGCATGGGCGGACACATGGGCGATGAGCAGGTGACGGTGCGGAATCTGGAAGTGATCGACGTGGTCGCTGAAGACAATGTGCTGGTGGTGAAGGGTGCGGTTCCGGGCGCGATCGGCAGTTATGTGGTCGTAAAGAGGGCGAAGCGCTAATGCCTAAGGTTGATGTTTTCGATTTAACGGGTACCAAGGCGGGCGACATCGAACTTTCCGATGCCGTGTTCGGCGCCGAAGTGAACGAAGCGCTGTTGTATGAAGCCGTGCGGCAGTTCAATGCCTCGCGCCGCGCCGGTACGCATAAGACCAAGACGCGCCATGAAGTGGCGGGTTCGGGTAAAAAGCTGTGGAAGCAGAAGGGTACGGGCCGCGCGCGAATGGGTTCGGTGCGTTCGCCTTTGTGGCGCCATGGCGGTACCTCGCATGGTCCGCAACCGCGTGATTATTCGTATGATCTGCCGAAGAAAATGTTATTGGGCGCGCTGCGCTCCGCTCTTTCGGCCAAGCTGCGCGATGGCGAGCTGGGGATTGTGTCTTCGTTTGATTTGAAAGACCACAAGACCAAGGCTCTGCGTTCGACTCTCACAAAACTCGAGCTGCACAAGAAAGTTTTAATCATCGAGAACGAAGACAACCGGAACCTGGAGTTGTCGGCGCGCAATCTGGAAGGTGTGGTTCTGCTGCATTCCCGCGAGGTGAGTGTCTATCATCTGCTGGATGCCCAGAAAGTCCTGCTGTCTCGCGCCGCCGCTGAGCGTTTGAGCGAAACGCTCGCGCCCAAGACCAAGAAGGAGGCTGCGTAAGATGAAGCTGCACGACGTCATTAAGCGGCCCTTGATCACCGAGAAGGGCACGACCAAGAAAGAATCCGAGCGCACGCTGGTGTTTGAAGTGGCCGCGGATGCGAACAAAGTGGAAGTACGGGCCGCGGTTGAGAAGCTGTTCTCGATCAAGGTGGAAGATGTCCGGACTTCGAATTTCGAGGGCAAGCTCCGCCGCCGGGGCAAGTTTGCGGGTTACCGGTCGGACTGGAAGAAGGCCTACGTGAAGTTGCAGGAAGGCCAGAAAGTTCCGGAATTTACGGATATTTAGGTAAGAAACAGATGCCCATAAAGTCATTTCGTCCCTTTACTCCCAGCCGCCGGTACATGACCGTGGTGACCCGCGAGGGTATCACGACGGACAAACCGGAAAAGTCGCTGGTCGAGAAGAAAGTCCGGTCGGGCGGCCGGAACTCGACAGGCCGCGTGACGTCGCGCTTCATCGGCGGCGGCCACAAACAGGCCTACCGCGTGATCGATTTCAAGCGTGACAAACACGGCGTTCCGGCAGTGGTAGCGACGGTCGAGTACGATCCGAACCGTTCCGCGCGAATTGCGCTGCTGCACTATACGGATGGCGAGAAGCGGTATATTCTCCAGCCGGAAGGTCTCAAAGTCGGGATGACGATTTCCTCCGGTCCCGAGGCAGACATTCTGGTGGGCAATGCCTTGCCGCTCAAGAATATTCCGGCGGGCACGATTGTTCACAATATTGAATTGCGGCCCGGCAAAGGCGCGCAAATGGCGCGTTCGGCGGGCACGCAAGCTCAGCTGGTGTCGCGGGAATCGGGAATGGCGCTCCTGAAGCTGCCTTCCGGTGAAACCCGGCGCGTCTCGTCGGATTGTATGGCGACCGTTGGAGTCGTCGGCAATTCCGACCATGAGAATCAGGCCCTCGGCAAGGCGGGACGCTCCCGCTGGTTGGGCAAGATGCCGCACAATCGCGGCGTCTCGATGAATCCGGTCGACCATCCGCATGGTGGTGGTGAGGGCAAGACTTCAGGCGGACGCCATCCGGTGACGCCCTGGGGCCAGCCGACGCGCGGCTTCAAGACCCGTAACAATAAGCGGACCGATCACATGATCGTGAATCGCAAAGCGAAGAAGAGGTAAGCGATGGGACGATCAGTCAAGAAAGGGCCGTTTACCGATGGCCACCTCGAAAAGAAGCTCGAAAAGCTGAACGCGGCCAACGAGAAGAAGGTGATCCGCACCTGGAGCCGCCGTTCGACGGTGCTGCCGGAGTTCGTGGGTCATACTATCGCGGTGCACAACGGGCGCAAGTTCATTCCGGTGTATGTAACGGAAAACATGGTCGGCCACAAGCTGGGTGAGTTTTCTCCCACCCGCACGTTCAAAGGCCATCAGGTCAAAGCGGCGACTGAAAAGTCGGCCCGCTCGTAGGGTAAAAGAACATGGAAGCCAAAGCAGAAGCACGGTACATGAAGGTTTCGCCGCAGAAGGCCCGGCTCGTGGTCGACCTGATTCGCGGCATGCAGGTGGGTCCGGCAATTTCGATTCTGCAGAACACAAACAAAGGGATTGCGCCGGCGGTGGTAAAGGTCTTGAAGTCGGCAATCGCGAACGCGCAGAATCTGTCGGATGAAGTAGATGTGGATACGCTCCGTGTATCGGAAGCGTATGTCAATGAAGGTCCGCGCATGAAGCGCATCCGTCCCGCTCCAATGGGACGGGCCTACCGGTATCAGCGCCGGATGGCACATATCGTCATCAAAGTGGCGGAAAAGGTCTAAAGCATGGGACAAAAAGTTCATCCATACGGCTTCCGGGTCGGCTTCACGAAGCCCTGGCGTTCGCGCTGGTTCGCCAAGCAGGGTTACGCGAAGCTGCTGCAGGAAGACATGGAGATCAAGGAAGATCTCCGGAAGCGTTTGAAGTCGGCCGGCGTCAGCTCGATTGAAGTGGATCGCCCGGGTAATAAGCTGCGCGTCACGATCCGGACTTCGCGGCCTGGCATCATCATCGGCCGCAAGGGTGCCGAAATCGAAAAGCTGAAGGGCGACCTGGCAAAGTCGACCAAGCGTGAAGTCTTCATCGATATTCAGGAAGTGCACAAGCCCGAACTCGACGCGCAGTTAGTGTCGGAATCTGTCGCGTTGCAGCTCGAAAAGCGCGTGGCGTTCCGGCGCGCGATGCGGAAAGCAGTCGATTCGGCGTTGCGGTTTGGTTGCAAAGGAATCAAGGTTCGTGTTTCGGGGCGTTTGAATGGCGCCGAAATCGCCCGCAGTGAGTGGTATCTGCAAGGGCAACTGCCGCTGCACACCATTCGCGCCGATATCGATTATGGGTTTACCGAAGCGCATACCACCTATGGCGTCATCGGGATCAAAGCCTGGGTCTATAAAGGCGAAATTATTGAAGGGAAGCGTCGCTCCTTAACCGGCGATCCGGAACCGCGGCGCGAGCGTCAGGAACGGCCCGACCGGGAACGGCGGCCACGGCGGGATGCCGGTGCGGGCGGCGGTGGGCGTGAAGGCGGCGGACAACGCGAGCAGCGTGAACCGCAACCGGTTGCGCAGGATGTTCCGACACAGGCAGCTCCGGGCGATATGTCTCGGCCCGCAAGCAAGAGCGGTTCGCTCATGCCCCCGTTGTCAAACCCGGCGGGAGCGAGTCCTTCCTGGAAACAGGAAACCGCGCCGGAAGCTGTTGTACCGGAAACCTCGGCTTTGCCGCCCGAAAGTCCGGCGGCCGATCCGCAGGCAAATGCGCCCGAAGACAAGACCGGGCATGGCGGGGAGGAATAACGTTTTATGTTGATGCCGAAGAAGGTCAAGTACCGCAAGCAGCAGCGCGGCCGGATGACCGGAAAAGCATGGCGCGGCTCGTCGATTTCGTTCGGCGAATTCGGGCTGAAAGTGATGGCATGCGGATGGCTGACCGCGCGCCAGATCGAAGCGGCCCGTATCGCGATGACGCGGTACATCAAGCGTGGCGGCAAAGTCTGGATTCGCGTGTTCCCCGATAAGCCGATCACGAAGAAGCCGGCCGAAACCCGTATGGGTAAGGGTAAAGGCGCTCCGGAAGAGTGGGTGGCGGTGGTTCGTCCCGGAAAGATTCTGTTTGAGATGGAAGGCGTGACGCCGGAAGTCGCCGAAGCGGCCTTTCGCCTGGCCGCGCATAAGATCCCGATGAAGACCAAGTTTGTCCGGCGCGAGATGCAGGCGACCGACGCGGCGGCGGAGTAAGCACGAATGAAGCGCAAAAATGTAAGCGATCTCGATTCAAGCGAGATTCAGACACAATTGACCGAGATGGAAGCGCAGCTGTTCCGGCTCAAGTTTCAGATGTCGATGGGCCAAACCGACGGGTTGAAAAAAGTCCGGAACATGCGCAAAGACCGCGCCCGGATGTTGACCGCGTTGCGTGAGCGGGAACTGGCAAAGGCGGGCAAGTAAAGATGGCCGAAGAGATGGTACAAAAGCCGGAAGCATCGGCTTCGAATAAGAACGAAAAGGTCGGAGAAGTGGTTTCGACCAAGATGGCGAAGACGATCGTCGTCGCTGTATCGCGGCGCGTTCCCCATCCGCTCTACAAGCGAATCATGAAGAAGCGCAAGAAGTTCTATGCGCACGATGAGACGGGCGACGCGAAGATGGGCGACATCGTCCGCATCGTGGAGTGCCGGCCGCTTTCGAAGTTAAAACATTGGCAGTTGGGCGGCGTGATCCGCCGGGCCCCGCAGGTTGGCGCGCAACCGAAAGATCTGGACGTAGCATAGACTTCAAACTCTGAGCCGTGACCATAAGGGAACGGTTTTAGACGAAGCAGTTTTGAGAGACGACTTATGATTGGAATGAGAACCATCCTCGCGGTGGCCGACAATAGCGGAGCACGCAGGCTGAGCTGTATCCTGCCCCGCGGCGGCGACCTCGGGCTGCGCGCCGGCTTGGGCGACATCGTGACGGCGGCAGTGAAAGAAGCGACGCCGGATTCGGCGATCAAGAAGGGCAAAGTAGTCCGCTGCGTGATCGTGCGGATGCGGAAAGAAGCGCGCCGCAAAGATGGCAGCTATATCCGCTTCGATGAAAATGCCGCCGTATTGATCAACGAAGTCAACGAACCGATCGGGACCCGTGTATTCGGGCCGGTCGCGCGCGAATTGCGCGATAAGCGCTTTATGAAGATCGTGTCGCTTGCTCCGGAGGTGATCTAATCCGTGCCCAATAAGAAGTTCCAACAGCCGCCGGTGCGGATTCGCCTGAAGCGGGAAGACCAGGTAAAGGTGATCGCGGGTCGCGACAAGGGCAAGGTCGGACGCATTCTCGATATCGATGAGAAGCGTGGCCGCGTGCTGGTCGAGCATGTCGGGATGATCAAACGTCATACGCGCCCCAATCCGCAGAAGCAGATTAAGGGCGGCGTTGCGGAGCGGGAAAGTTCCATCGCCGTTTCGAATGTGATGATTGTCGATAAAGCGGGGAACACTTCGCGCATCGGCACGAAAGTCGAAGACTTGGGGAACGGCAAGACGCGGCGGATTCGCATCAGCCGCAAGACCGGGGAATCCCTCGATAAGGGTAAGAAATAAGAAATGCCAGCCCGTTTACGCAAACATTACGTGGAACAAGTGGTTCCGGCGCTCACCAAGGAGTTCGGTTACAAGAACATCATGGGCGTGCCGAAGCTTGAGAAGATTTCGATCAACATCGGCTTGGGCGAAGCAACCCAGAACGCCAAGCTGATGGACAAAGCCGTGGCCGAGTTGGGCGCCATTGCCGGGCAGAAGCCGGTTATCACCAAAGCGAAGAAATCGATTGCCGCTTTCAAGCTCCGCGAAGGCATGGCGATCGGCTGCATGGTGACCCTGCGCGGCGACCGGATGTTTGAGTTTTTCGACCGCCTGGTGAATGTATCTCTTCCGCGCGTCCGCGATTTCCGCGGTGTTTCGGGCAAGAGCTTCGATGGCCGCGGTAACTATACGCTGGGCGTAAAAGACCAGCTCATTTTCCCCGAGATTGATTACTCGAAGGTCGACAAAACCATCGGAATGAACATCTCGATCTTAACCTCCGCCCGTACCGATCAGGAAGGCATGGCGCTGTTGAAGCAGATGGGTATGCCCTTCCGGCAAGCGTAATTTAGGACCAACATGGCAACTACCGCAAAAATCGCAAAAGATTTGAAGAAGCCGAAGTTCTCAACCCGGCACCGGAACCGGTGCTGGCGTTGCGGCCGCCCGCGCGGCTTTTTGAGCAAGTTTGGGATCTGCCGCCTGTGCTTCCGGCAATTGGCGTTGAACGGGGAAATCCCTGGCGTGACAAAGGCTAGCTGGTAGGCCAAAGGAGTAAATGAATGACAAGTGATCCTATTGCCGATATGTTGACGCGGGTGCGGAACGCCATCGCGGCGCGCCATCCGAAGGTGGATGTGCCGGCTTCGAAGCTGAAGGCTGAAATCGCCCGCATCATGAAGGAAGAGGGCTATATCGCCAACTTCAAGGTTGCCGAAGAAGGCCCGAAGAGCGTCATCAAAATCTATCTGAAGTATTCGTCCGATGGCGTGCCCGTGATTACGCATCTGAAGCGCGTCTCGCGCCCGGGTTGCCGCTCGTACGTCGGGCAGGACGATATCCCTCGTGTCCAGGGCGGGTTGGGCATCAACATTCTCACTACGCCGCGTGGCGTGATGACCGGCCGGCATGCCCGTAAAGAAGGCATTGGCGGGGAACTGCTGTGCAGCATCTGGTAAGGAGCGTTCGTTAGAAAGCCATGTCGAGAGTCGGTAAAAAACTAATCCCGCTGCCCCAGGGTGTGAAAGTCACCATGGGCGACCAGCTTGAGGTTCAGGGTCCGAAAGGCAAGTTGACCGTGCCGGTGCCGCATGGAATTTCTATCCAGCAGGCCGATGGCAAGCTTGAGATTGTCCGTTCGGGCGACGAATACGCGGCGCTTCATGGTTTAACACGCGCTCTGGCGGCGAACGCGGTGCAAGGTGTTTCGACCGGCTTCACCCGTGAGCTCGATATCGTGGGCATCGGGTTCAAGGCCGATATGAAGGGCAAAGTTGCCAGCTTCACTCTGGGGTATTCGCATCCCGTCGAAGTGCTGCTCCCGGACGGCGTCGATCTGAAGATCGATAAGCAGACGCATCTCATCCTCTCCGGCTCCGATAAGCAGTTGATCGGGCAGGTGGCCGCAAACATCCGCGGGCTGCGTAAGCCCGATCCTTACAAGAACAAAGGCGTTCGGTATACGGGCGAAGTGCTCCGTAAGAAGGCCGGTAAGACAGGTACTAAATAGCCATGCCTAAAGTTTCGAAAAACCAAATTCGCGAACGTATTCACACTCGCATCCGCCGCAAATTGTCCGGGACAACGGAGCGGCCGCGCCTCACCGTGTTCCGCAGCGTCGCCCACATCTACGCCCAGGTCATTGATGATTCGAAAGGCTCCACCCTGGTTTCGGCCTCATCGCTTGAAAAGGCCAGCCGCGATTCCATGAAGACCGGCGGGAACCTGGACGCAGCCAAGACCATCGGCAAATCGGTCGCGGAGCGCGCGAAAGAGAAGGGAATCAGCCGCGTGGTGTTCGACCGTGGCGGTTATCAATATCATGGCCGCATCAAAGCGCTGGCCGACGCCGCCCGTGAAGCGGGCCTGGAGTTTTAATGCCGGTACTGAAGAAGCGAATCGACCCCAACGGTTTTAAAGATTTGAAAGAGCAAGTCGTCTCGATCAACCGCGTGACCAAGGTTGTGAAGGGCGGTAAGAACATGAGCTTTTCGGCTCTGGTGGTCATCGGCGATGCGTCGGCCCATGTGGTGGGCTTCGGCGTCGGCAAGGCGAAGGAAGTTCCTTCGGCCATCCGCAAGGGAATCGAGAGCGCGAAGAAGAACCTGCGCCGCATCAACATGCTCGAAACCACGATTCCGCATCAGGTCTTAGGCAAGTTCGGCAGCGGCATGGTCCTGCTGAAGCCGGCTCCGGTCGGAACCGGCGTCATTGCCGGCGGTCCCGTGCGCGCCGTCATTCAGGCGACCGGTATTCCCAATGTGTTAACCAAATCGATCGGGTCTCACAACCCGCACAACGTCGTGAAAGCAACGATCGATGCTCTCGAGCAGTTGCGGGACAAGGCCGTGGTGGCGGAAAGCCGCGGGTTGCAGCCTGAAAACCTGAAGTCGTAATAAGGACACGTTACAATGGAAGGCAAAATTAAGATAAAGTTGGTTCGCAGTCCTATCTGTACGCCAATGAAGCACAAAGTGATTGTTCGTTCGCTCGGGTTGAAGAAAATCAACCAAATCGTCGAGCGGCCGGATACCGATGGGTTCCGCGGCATGGTGAAGAAAATTCCTCATCTGCTGGCCTTAGTCGATTAGTCAAGGAAGAAGATCATGAATCTCAGTAATCTGAAGCCGCCCGTTGGCCAGGTTCACCGCAAAAAGCGCGTGGGCCAGGGCATGGGGTCGGGCAAAGGTAAGTTTTCGACGCGCGGTGCGAAGGGTGCCCGCTCCATCTCCGGTTACAGCATCATGCGCGGTTTCGAAGGCGGCCAGATGCCGCTGCATCGCCGTTTGCCGAAGCGCGGATTCTCGAATGCGGATTTCAAAAAAGAATACGCGGTTGTGAATCTGGCGAAGCTCGAAAAGCTGGAAGGCGCGGAGTTTACGGTGGAATCGTTGATGGGTTTGGGCACAGTCAAGAAGCTGGCCGATGGATTAAAGATCCTCGGTTCGGGCGAACTGACTCGCGCCATCCACGTGACGGCGCATCTTTTCTCTGAGTCGGCGAAGCAGAAAATTGAAGCGGCGGGCGGAACCGTCACCGTAATCGAACCCAAAAAGAAGTTTTTGCGCGCCGAAAAGTAAAACTCTTTCCATGAAAATCTTTGAAGCCATCGCGAACGCTTTTCGGATTCCGGATCTCCGCAAGCGCTTGCTCTTCACGCTCGGGCTGCTTGCCGTATACCGGTTGGGCGGACACATCCCGACCCCCGGCATTAGTCTCGACCGGTGGCAGGATTTCTTCGCGAAAAACTCCGGCTCCATCTTCGGCTTCTTCGATTTGTTCGCGGGCGGAAATATTCGCCGGCTTACCATTTTCGCTCTGGGCATCATGCCCTACATCACGGCGTCTATCATCCTCCAGCTCTTGACCGTCGTCGTGCCCACGCTTGAAAAGCTGCAGAAGGAAGGCGAACTCGGACGGCGCAAGATCACGCAGTGGACCCGGTATCTCACGGTGATTCTCGCGATGATCCAATCCTTCGGCATTGCGACCGGATTGCAATCGATGGAGGGCAATATCGTCATCCATCCGGGTATTGGATTTACGTTGTTGACCATGGTGTCGCTTACGACCGGTACCGCTTTCATCATGTGGTTGGGCGAACAGATTACGGAGCGCGGTGTCGGGAACGGCATGTCGCTCATCATCTTCGCGGGCATCGTCGTCGGGCTGCCGGGCGCCATCGGCAACATTTACACCAATGTTTTTGTCACGCATGAGTGGGGCATCATTACTCTCTCGGTCATTCTGCTGATGATGGTCGCCGTGGTTGCGTTCATTGTCTTAGTTGAACGCGGCGAGCGCCGGATTCCCGTGCAGTACGCCAAACGTGTGGTCGGGCGCCGCGTGATGGGCGGCCAATCCACCCACATGCCGCTCAAAGTCAACGCTGGCGGCGTGATCCCGGTCATCTTTGCGTCTTCGATTCTTGCCTTCCCGCAAACTGTCGCGGCGTTTCCTTTTGTGAAATCCAGCGCCTGGCTCTCCGGGATGCTCGGCTCTATTCGTCACGGCGAACCCTTGTATGTCCTGATGTTTGTCGCGCTCATCATTTTCTTCTGCTTCTTCTACGTGTCGATCATCTTCAACCCGAATGAAGCCGCGGACAACATGCGCAAGTACGGCGGCTTTATCCCCGGGATTCGTCCCGGAAGGAACACGTCGGACTACATGAACAACATCCTGACCAAGATCACGGTTGTGGGCGGCTTATACCTGAGCATCCTGTGCCTGATCCCGGATATCATGATTTCCGGCATCCACCTGCAGCATTTGCCGCTGATCGGCAACTTTATCGACCAGTACTTCCCCCGGTTCATCCTTGAAGGCCTTAACGTTCAGTTCTACTTCGGTGGAACCTCACTCTTGATCGTCGTCGGCGTCGCCATGGATACGGTGAACCAGATCGAAGCGCAGCTCATCATGCGCCATTATGAGGGCTTCACTCCTCGCGCCGGACGGATTCGCGGCAGGCGCACGTCCTAGTTGATGACTGAAGGAGAAGCTGCTGTCGCTGTCTTAAACCGGCCCCTCTCGACGACTGCTCGGCAAGCCATCGTCCTGTTCGGCTCCCCGGGATCCGGCAAAGGGACGCAAGCCAAGCTGTTGGTGCAACACTTCGGCATCCCGCAAATTTCGACAGGCGACATGCTGCGCGCGCATATCGAATCGGGCGACCAACTGGGCGTTTCGATTCGCGAATTGATGCGCGCCGGTTCTCTCGTGTCCGATGAATCGGTGAACGGCCTGGTAGCCGAGCGCCTGAAAGCGCCCGACACCGAGCGCGGCTTCATCCTGGATGGCTATCCGAGGACGCTCGCGCAAGCTGTGGTTCTGACGAAGCTTCTCGATTCCATGGACGTCACGGAAGTTGTCATCCACCTCGTCGTCGATTACAACATCATCGTCAGCCGCATCTCTGGCCGGCGCCAGTGCCCGCAATGTGGAACGCTTTACAACGCGACGTCGAAACCCCCACGAGTCGCGGGGATCTGCGATTTAGATGGCTCGGTCCTGGTAATTCGTGAGGACGACCGGGAATCCGTCGTTCGCGAGCGTCTGGCCGCCTACGAACGCCAAACCCGTCCCCTGATTGAATACTTTCGCGAAACCGGATGCAAGCTGATCGAGATTGACGGCTCCACCGAATCCCCCGAAGCCTTGTTTGAGCGCATCAGCGAGACTGTGGGACTGGAGCGCGTTGCATGATTGTCCGCAAGACACCCGAGGAATTGGAAAAAATGCGGCGCAGCGGGCTTCTGGTTTACCAAATCCTCAAGGCGCTGGGCGAAATGGCCGTTGAAGGAATCTCCACTCAGGAATTGGAACTCGCCGCGGTCAAAATGATGAAGGACGCCGGTGCCAAGCCCGCCTTCCAGGGCTACTATGTCGCCGCTGCCGGTGAGCGTTACAAGTACGTTCTGTGCACGTCGGTGAACGAAGAGATCGTCCACGGCATGCCCTCACCCAAACGAATTCTGAAGAACGGCGACATCGTTTCTATCGACACCGGCGTCCAACTCGACGGCTTTTATGGCGATTCGGCGCTCACCGTCGGGATCGGGCAGATCAGCGACCAGGCCAAGCGGCTCATGAAAGTCACCGAGGAATCGCTCGAACTCGCAATCGATTGCGTCCGTGAAGGGAACCGTCTTACCGATATCTGCGGCACCGTGGAAAAACACGTCAAAGCCAACGGCTTCTCTATCGTGCGCGAATACGTCGGCCACGGCATCGGCTCGCAACTCCACGAAGAGCCACAAGTCCCGAATTATATCGACCCCAAAAACGAGAATCCGCGCTTGCGTGAAGGCATGGTTTTGGCCATCGAGCCCATGGTGAACGCCGGCAAAGCCGCAACCAAAGTCCGCAAAGACAAGTGGACTGCCGTCACCCAGGACAACTCCTACTCCGCCCACTTCGAACACTGCGTGGCCGTGACGAAAAACGGCCCTTGGGTTCTGACCCGTCCGTAATGACGGATTTGCCGCTTTTCATCTTTAGATTTTTGCGCTATAGTGGTCAATGCCCGAAGCACGTGTAATCGAGGAGTTGCCCAGTTTGCTGTACCGGGTGGAACTCGACAACAAGGCTCAGGTGCTGGCCCACACGGCCGGATCGGCGCAAAAGAATTTTGTACGGCTGCTTCCGGGAGACCGGGTGGAAGTCGAATTAGCCTCGCGAGACCTGACACGCGGGCGAATCACCAAGAAGCTTTAATAAGAGAACTGGAGTCCCCAAATGAAAGTCCGAGCAAGCGTGAAAAAGATGTGTGACAAGTGCAAGGTGATCAACCGCGAAGGCGTGGTCCGGGTCATTTGCGTCATCCCGAAACATAAGCAGCGTCAAGGTTAATCATAATGGCACGTATCGCTGGTGTAGACCTTCCAAACAAAAAGAGAGCCGAAATCGGCCTCACTTATATCTACGGCATCGGCCGGACCCGCTCGAAATCTCTGCTGCACCGGGCCGGGATTGATTTCGACAAGAAGATTGCCGATCTCACCGAGGACGAAGTGAATAAAGTCCGAACCATTCTTGAAGAGGAAGGCTCCGTCGAAGGCGATCTTCGGAAAGAAGTTTCGCTCAACATCAAGCGGCACATCGAAATGGGGTCGTATCGCGGTCTGCGGCATCGGCGCGGCTTGCCCGTGCGCGGTCAGCGGACCCACACCAACGCCCGCACCCGCAAGGGTCCGCGCCGCGGCACCGTAACTAACAAGAAAAAGGCAGGCGTGAAGTAGGAATGGCGACCAAAGCAGAACCGGCAAAAGGTACCAAGGGCGCCAAGAAGGCCGCCCCCAAGAAGAAAGCCTTCAAGAAGAAAGAGCGCAAGAACATCCACACCGGCATCGTTCACGTTCAAGCGACTTTCAATAACACCATCATCACCATCGCCGATCCGGAAGGAAACACGATTTCCTGGTCGAGTGCCGGATCGCTGGGTTTCCGCGGGTCTCGTAAAGGAACGCCGTTCGCCGCGCAACAGGCGGCTATCACAGCCGGAGGCAAAGCGAAAGAAAGCGGCCTTCGTGCCGTTGATGTCCGTGTCTCCGGCCCCGGCTCCGGCCGTGAAAGCGCCATCCGCGCCCTGGCTACCCTCGGAATCGAAGTTCGTTCGATCCGCGATAACACACCGATGCCGCACAACGGCTGCCGCGCCCCGAAAAAGCGCCGCGTCTGATTTTTTGTTTCACCAAAGCAGGAAGAAGACAGGCTTTGCCTGCCGTAAACTGCACCTCAAAGCAGTAAGACCGTAAGGAGGTCAAGTAATTTGGCACGATACCGAGGCCCCGTTTGCCGGCTATGCCGGCGCGAGGGCATGAAACTGTTCCTGAAAGGCGAACGCTGCTACACGGAAAAATGCGCCATCGAAAAGCGCAACTACGTTCCCGGTCAGCACGGCCAATCGAAGAAGATGAAAAAGCTTGTGGGCTACGGCCTCCAGCTTCGGGAAAAACAGAAAACCAAGCGCATTTACGGCCTCATCGAAACCCAGTTCCGCAACTCGTTCGAGAAAGCCGCTCACGCGAAAGGCATCACTGGCGAAAACCTGCTCGCCACCATGGAAAAGCGCCTCGATAGCGTCATCTACCGTATGGGCCTCGCTACCTCCCGCGCGCAAGCCCGGCAGGTTGTCCGCCACGGCCATATCGAGATCGCCGGCCGCAAGGTCGACATCCCTTCTTATATCGTCAAGCCCGGAGAAGAGATCGGCGTCCGCGAAACCAGCAAGAACAATCCCACCATCCTCGGAGCCCGCGATGCAACGGCGCACGCACCCGCCCCGTCCTGGATGGAGGTAGACCGCGACGCTCTCAAAGGCCGCATCATCAGCAACCCCAAACGCGACGAGCTTACGCAAATTCCCATCAACGAACAGCTCATCGTGGAACTGTATTCGAAGTAAGGAGTCCCAACAAAACTATGTTTAAAGGCTTCCAAAAACCCAAGCGGCTGGTGGCGAACACCGAAACGCTCACGGAACGGTACGGCAGCTTCACCGCCCAGCCGTTTCAACGCGGCTTCGGCACCACAGTCGGTAACAGCTTGCGCCGCGTCCTTCTGAGCTCGATTGAAGGCGCGGCCATCACTGCTGTCCGCATCGAAGGCGCGGACCACGAGTTCTCCCCCATTCCCGGCGTCGTCGAAGATGCCACAGACATCATCCTGAATCTGAAGCAAATTCCCTTTAAGGTCATGGGCGAAGGCGTCAAAACCGTTCGTCTTTCGATCGATCAATCGGGCGATGTTCTGTCCGGCCAGATTCAGACCGATCACGACGTAGAAGTGCTGGACCGTAACCTGCATGTCGCCACCGTCTCCGAAGGCGGTAAGCTCAACGTCGAAATGCGGCTGCGCACCGGCCGCGGTTATGTTTCGGCCGACAAGAATTTCGATGAAGATTTAGCTGTCGGCTTCATTCCCATCGATAGCGTTCATTCGCCCGTCCGCAAAGTCAATTTCTCCGTTGAGGCCGCTCGCCTGGGCCAGATGACCGATTACGACAAGCTTACGCTCGAAGTCTGGACCAATGGCGCCGTCAGCCCGCAGGATTCCATCGGCTATGCCGCCAAGCTCCTCAAAGATCACATGTCCATCTTCATCAACTTCGAAGAAGTCGCCGAAGCCACCGAAGAGACCGCCGAGCGCGGCATGGATAAGATCGGCGACCAGCTCAACCGCTCCGTCGAAGAGCTGGAGCTCTCGGTTCGTTCTTACAACTGTCTCAAGAACGCCAACATTCAAACCATTGGCGAACTGGTCCAGAAGAGCGAGTCTGAGATGCTGCGCACCAAGAACTTCGGCCGCAAATCGCTAAACGAAATTAAAGAAATCCTGGGCACCATGGGCCTGGGGCTCGGCATGCGCCCCGATGCGTCGGGACGTCTGGTTGCCGCCCCACCCCCGCCCCCCGGCTCTGTACAGGAATCGGAACTCGATGAGGAGGGTCAGCAGTTCGAATGAGACACCGCGTAGGTACCGTTAAACTCAAGCGCGATGTCGGCGCCCGCAATTCGCTTTTCAAGAATCTGGTCACCAGCGTCATCGAACATGAGCGCGTGGTCACCACGGTTCCCAAAGCGAAAGCCATCAAGCCGATGGTGGACCAGATGATCACGCTTGCGAAGCGCGATTCTCTGCACGCCCGGCGTCAGGCAGCCGCGTTCCTCGAAACGCCGAAGTCCGTGAAGAAGCTGTTTGAAACCCTGGGTGCCCGCTTCGGCCAGCGTCAGGGTGGCTACACTCGAATCATTCGTCTCGGCTTCCGCAAGGGCGATGGCGCCGAACAGGCCATGATCGAACTGGTCGGTTCGGAACTCGTCAAGCGTTCCGCCGAACGCGCGAAGCGCAAAGAGGAACGTCTCAAGGCTCAGCGCGAAGGTACGGAAGAAGAGCAAGGTTCGTAAATTTATGGCGCGCGGTTGGGAAAGTAAATCGGTGGATGATCAGATCGCCGAAAAAATGTCCTCCCGCGCGCCCGCTTTCTTACCCCCTACCGCTCGTGAACAGGAGCGCGAGGGCTTAGCCCTCCAGCGTAAACGTATCCTCCTCGCCATTGGCGCGAGCACCAATCCCCGTTATATCTCCCAGCAAAAAGAAGCTCTCGCGTTTATCGATCAGAAGCTAGAACAGCTTGCCGATTAAGAACTGAAATCTGTTCGTTCCTGCCTGGCGGTCTACTGGATCAGAGCGGTATACAAAGCGGCACCACTGCCCGTAGCCGGTCCGCTCAGTGAAACGAAGAAACCTGCTCCGCCCGTAATAGTAATCGTGCGTGCAATCACCTTGCCGGTGAAAGGGGTGGGCGCACTTCCTCCATTGATCTTCAAGGGGGACGTGGGGAAATACAAGGAACCGGTAAGTCCGGGGTTTGTGTTTCCGTTGATGATATTGTCAGAAGCCGAAGTAATCGACCGATCTTGAAAAATAAGCATTCCGCTGTAAGTTCCCGATGTGGGAGCTGAGAGATTCACAGTGGAATTGCCTGTAATGACAATCGGGCCGTAGGAATACCCATTTGAGGTGTTATAGATCATCACTCCCGAACCCGACAAAGACGCATTCGCACTGGAAATCTTAAGCCCCCCGCCATTCAGGATGTAATTGCCCGGCGAGAGTGTGACCTGAGATTGCCCTGAGATGCTGATGCCTCCACAGTAGACGCCCGGGTATAACGTTACCGAACCCCCGCTGATGTTGAGGGCGCCCGTCGATTGCCCACAACCTGAATAGGCCGGCGCCGGTAGGGTAGCGAACGGGTCCGCCACCCTGTTCTGATTGGTAACTGGTAAGCTCGGGTTGAAATAGCAATTCTGCCCCACGTTACAGTTCTTGTAGTTTCCAACTAGATCGATCAGCGGAGCAGTGATACTTCCTTGTCCCGCTACATCCAACGCGCCTGCGCTATTAGAATCCACGTAAACACCGCAGCTGGTCTGGACACTCCCTCCCCCTGCCACGGTGAAACTGCCGCTCGCGTGTGGGTCTAATGCATAGACGCAGTTGGAGACTGGCTTTCTAAACACTCCAGCCGTAGCTTGGGCTGCAACTCCGCCAGACGTGTGGTTTCCTAACATCCCGGAGAAGAGTTGGACATTCTGTTCCGTGATGGTGACGGTAACCCAGTAAAGCGTACTAACGCCGGTTACGGTAGGCGGAGGAGTCAATCCGCTGGCAATCCTGACAGATTGCGAGCCGCTGTTCCTGAATCCATTCGCCGCGGCGTACAAGCAACCAGACGTAATGTTCGTATCGGGCGGGGTTGCTGAGGTTGCCGGGCACGCAGTCGCCGCTTGGCATACCGCAGTTGTGCAGGAAACATTAGGATCCGTCATAGCGGAGCTTGAGGCGGCCAGTGCCGCTGCCTCGGCGGCGCTTTGGGCCGCCTGAATACGAAAATAGGACCATCCAAGGTCAACGGCCAGCCCGATCATCCCAAGGATCATAGCGAGTGAGAACGTGACAAGAATCAGCGCTTGGCCCGCTTGATTCTTGTTTCTCAATGGCGATTTGCTGGCCAAACTTGGTCCTGAACATAAGATGGCACCAAACCAAAAGAATCAACAGTGCCTTTTGGTCGGTATACGATCGGGTACTAAGTATTACCTACACCGCTTGCAAAATCAGACACTTCAGGTAATGCGTTTCCGGTACCGTGAGCAGCACCGGATGGTCCGGTGCCTGCGTTCGCCGATCCAGCACCCGCAGCGTTTTCCCTGCATCCAGCGATGCCGCGGCGACCACTTCGAATAACTCAGCCTCGCTCACGTGATGCGAACAGGAACACGTCACCAGCACGCCCCCCGGCTCCAACAATTTCAGCGCGCGCAGGTTGATCTCTTTGTAGCCCCGCAGCGCGCCTTCCACCTTGCTCCGCGACTTGGTAAACGCCGGCGGATCCAGCACCACCGTTCCATACCGCTTGCCCGTGTTCGCCAAAACGTCGAACACATCCGCTTCCCGGAACTCCACGTTCCCAATCCCATTCAACTCCGCATTCGCCCTTGCCGCCGCCACCGCCGCGGAACTGGTGTCCAGTCCCTCCACGTGTTCGCAAACGCCCGCCAGGTGCAATGCAAAGCCCCCGGAGGACGTAAAGCAATCCAGTGCTTGCCCCCCCGCATACCGCGCCGCCGCCAGGTAGTTTTCGCGCTGATCGAGATAGATACCGGTCTTCTGCCCATGCTCCAGACTTACCAGCCAGCGCAGCCCGTTTAGTTCGATTTCCACCTGGGCCGGAACCTGCCCGCGCAACACCCGAGTCTCCCGAGCCAAACCTTCGTGCGATCTCACCGCGGCGTCGTTCCGCGCCACAATACCCGCCGGCGAAAACAGCTCGTCCAGCACGCCGGTAATCGTCTCTGACGCCCGGTCCATCGCCTGATCCAACATCTGCACCGTAAAATAATCGCCATAGCGATCAATCACCAGCGCGGGAAGGAAGTCTGCCTCGCCGTGAACCAGGCGGTAGCTGGTCGCGCCTAGCAGCGTCTGCTGCCGCAGTCGCAACGCGGCTACAATGCGATCCCGAAAAAACTCCTGCCCCACTTCAATGTTCTTCCGCGAAAGCATGCGCAGCGTGATCTGCGATGTCGAACTATAGTGTGCGGTCCCAAGCGGGCGTCCATTGCGTTCAGCCACCAGCACGGAATCGCCTGGCTTAGCTTCACCGCGTTCCACCACATCGCTTGTGAAGATCCATGGGTGCCCGCTCTCCACCCGCCCGGCAGCTTTCTTGTTAACGATAACGGTATGCAACTAGAAACCGCTGGGGCGGATGCGGAAACTCTCCCGCCATTCCCCGCCGGGCGCCACGCTTTGCAGGCCATTGTATTTGCCCGCATGATGAAGGTTCATGGCGTTGGTCAACCCGGCCATCGGCTCAAAGCAGATGAAGCTCTTGCCCGGAGGCGCATAGACCACGGCCACCGGATACTTCGCCCCATAAACCACGGTGATCTTCTCTTTCTTACCTTCCACCGAGAACTCCGCGTTTGGAGCGAGTCCAATGAAAACATCATCCAACTGCTGGCCCGCAAGCGGATAAGGGTCCGGCAGGTTCATGGGCGTGCGCTCGCCCGTGGGCACCAGGACCTTCGACAACACGACATGCTCCTTTGCGGGCAGATGCGCTTTCCACTGGTCGCGCGGCGCGTCATCCAACTGGAAGTAAGGGTGGAAGCCGATCGAAACCGGCATCGGCTCCGCGCTCAAATTCTTCAGAACGGTTTCCACTTCTAGCTCGCCATCGTGCAGCCGGTAAGTCATCTCAATCGTATGCGCGAACGGAAATTGCGCCATCAGTTCAGGATGTTTCCAGAATTCCAGTCGGCTGGTCACATGAGCGCCGTTCCCATCCGCCTTCGCCTCCACCACGGTCCAAAGCGCGGAATACGAAAGCAGCCCATGGATCGGCAAGCCGTTCGGGTCCTTGTGAACATTACCTAGCGCTTCGTTCAACGCGAACTTCTTCCCGTTTGCATAGAAGGCCATCTGGTCCAACCGGTTTGCCCAGGGACCCAGAAACGGAACGCCGCACAAGCCGGGATTCTTCTGAAACTCCGCCAGCGACTTGTACGGAAAATACAGAATCGCTTTCCCGTTCACCTTCATGTCGTAGGCGATGTTGCCCACCGAAGGAACGATCGAGACTTCCGTCTTCTTCGCACTGTCGCGAAGATGCACAACCTCAATTCCGTCCACCGCCGCGCGATCCGCGGCATATTGCGCTGCTTCTGCATTCACCATAAAGAAGGAAACGAAAATTACTGAAACGAACGAAGCCGCAGGCCGCAAAACTACTCGTTGGACGCTGGATCGATCAGGTCGAGCCGCGTCTCCGCCTGACAACACATGCAAGGGCCGGGGCTGTAGGTTCGAATGGAGCATACGTCGCAATAGTATGTCA
Organism: Bryobacterales bacterium; assembly: GCA_963795835.1. Classification (GTDB taxonomy): domain Bacteria; phylum Acidobacteriota; class Terriglobia; order Bryobacterales; family Bryobacteraceae; genus JALYXI01. The sequence goes on from CAWCJC010000009.1 coordinate 687,986, forward strand.
CGCGGAAGCGCTTTGCGCCGTCCCGCACCACCATGGGGCGGGTTTCAATGGGGTCGATCAGGAAGCCACTGGTTCCGGTAAAGTGTCCCTTGGCTTCGAACACTCTGCCGTTCAAACGGCCATCATGCAGGATCTTATCTGTCGGCGTATCGCCGGAAACAGGTACCAGGCCCTTCTCTGTTTGAAGGAGCGTTTCCCCGTTCCTCTGCACCAGCTGGCCGCTGATCATCTGCGGCTGTGCCGCACCTTGCGCGAACCCGAAAGGGACCGCACACGCCGCCAGCAGAACCGAACGCCGCCCAATCATGCTACTAGTTTATAACGTAATGTTTGTTCGCCTCTTCCTTCCGTTGCTTCTCTGCGCCCTGTCAGCCGATGCCATGGCCGCCGCTGTTGCCGACACCGTGGCCAATGTAGACTGGCCCGTCAACGGAGGCATCGGCAACATCCGCTATACAACGCTCACCCAAGTCACGCCGAAGAACGTCGGCCAGCTGAAAGTCGCTTGGACTTACGACGCCCATGATGCCTTTCAGGATTCCGAGATGCAGAGCAACCCCATCGTCGTCGAGGGCGTGCTCTACGCCACCACGCCGAAGCTGCGCGTCATCGCGGTCAACGCGGCCACGGGCGCGGAGATCTGGTCCTTCGATCCAGCAAACGGCGCAGCGCCGCAACGCCGCTATCGCCATCGCGGCGTCACCGTCGACAAAGACCGCGTGTTCTTTACGCATCGCAACTTTCTCTGGGCCTTGAACCGCAAAACGGGCAAGCCGATTCCCAGCTTCGGCAAAGAGGGCAAGATCGATCTGCGCGAAGGTCTCGACCGGCCCGCGGAATCGCTCAGCGTCAGCGCCAGTAGCCCCGGCGTCATCTTCGAAGACATGATCATCCTGGGCAGCACCGTGCCGGAGACGCTTCCGGGGTCGCCCGGACACATCCGCGCCTATGACACGACAACCGGAAAAATGCGCTGGATCTTCCACACCATCCCGCATCCCGGTGAGTTCGGTTATGACACGTGGCCCAAGGACGCCTGGAAGATCTCCGGCGGCGCCAATGCATGGGCAGGCCTGAGCGTCGATGCAAAGCTGGGCATGATCTTCGCGGCCACCGGTTCAGCATCGTTTGATTTTTATGGGGCGAACCGCATCGGGGACAATCTGTTCGCGAATTGCGTGCTCGCGCTCGATGCTCGCACCGGCAAACGCGTCTGGCACTTCCAGGGCGTCAAGCATGACGTCTGGGATTTTGACTTTCCCGCGTCGCCCAGCCTAGTCACCGTCACGCGCGACGGCAAGAAAGTGGACGCCGTCGCGCAGATCACCAAGACCGGCTATGTCTATGTGCTGGACCGCAAGACTGGCGCGCCGCTGTTTCCCGTGAAGGACCGCCCGGCCCCCGCCTCGAAGCTGGAAGGCGAGGTGCTCTCCGCCACGCAACCCTACCCCGTAAAGCCTCCGCCTTTCACGCGCCAGAACTTCACGGAAGACATGATCACCAATCGCACGCCCCAGGCGCACGCGGCTGTGCTCCAGAAATTCAAGAGCATCGATTCCAACGGCATGTATACGCCGCCCAGCACCCGCGGCACCCTGCTCTTTCCCGGCACAGATGGCGGCGGCGAATGGGGCGGCGCAGCGTACGATCCTGAAACCGGTTTGCTCTACGTCAACTCGAATGAGCAGCCCTGGATTATCCGCATGGTCACTCATGACACAACGTCGCTTTACAAGAACAACTGTGGCGGCTGCCACGGCGACGACCTGAAAGGCGCTCCGCCCACCTTCCCTTCGCTTGTCGATATCGGGAAGCGCCGCTCGCGCGCGGAGTTGACCGCCGTCATCCGCGAAGGAACCGGCCGCATGCCCGGGTTCGATTACCTCGGCAAGAACATGGATGAAATCGTCGACTTTTTGATCACCGGCAAGGACACGGGAGTCAGCCGTCGAACACGACGCCAACTGGCTGAAGTACCGCAACGAAGGCTATATCCTGTTCCGTGATCCCGAGGGCTACCCGCCCACGACGCCGCCCTGGGGAACGCTGAACGCCATCGACCTGAACAAGGGCGAGATCCGCTGGCAGATTCCGTTCGGCGAATATCCAGAGCTGGTTGCCAAGGGAATCAAGGACACCGGCAGCGACAATTACGGCGGCCCCGTGGTCACCGCCAGCGGCCTGCTTTTTATCGGCGCCACCAGCTTCGACAAGAAGTTCCGCGCGTTCGATAAGCTGACCGGCAAACTGCTTTGGGAAACCACGCTCCCTGCGGCGGGCAATGCCACTCCCTCCGTTTACGAACTAAACGGCCGCGAGTACATCGTCATCGTCTGCGGAGGCGGCAAGAACGGAGCCGCATCGGGAAGCAGCATCGTCGCCTTCGCGCTGCCTCAGTGAATTCTCCACGCGCTCGGCGGCACGGGGCCGCTGTGGAAGAAAGGCGCAGGCGTCATCACGCCATCGGTCTTGAAAAACACGCCGTCTTTCATCACATATCTTACGTCGCGCAGGGTATCCAGATCCTGCAGCGGATTGCCGCGCACCGCAATCAGGTCGGCGGGCATGCCGACTTTAATCAGGCCCCGCTTCTCATACAGATCGCAAACCTTGTATCCGTTCACGGTCATAATCTTCAGCACTTCCGCCGCGGGAATCTGCGCTGCTTGCCAGCTCTTTAGAAAGTCGATCACCACCTGGCCGCGATCCATGCCGGGAATGTAGTAATCCGCATCGGTGGAAAACGCCATGTTTACGTGGTTCGCATAAGCATTCTTCATCCCGGCCACCTGCCGGTCGAACCGCTCCTTCGCGCCCGCCGTGTTGGTGTGATACGAAGTGAACGGAGTCTCCGTGCCGACGCGCCACATGCCCTTCTTTGCCATCAGCTTATGCGTTTCGTCATCAAGCGCGCCGGAATGCTCGATCGACCAGATGCCGGCATCGATGGCGCGCAGCGCTCCCGCTTTGGTCTGCACGTGCCCCGCTACCTTCATGCCCGCCTTCGCGGCTTCGGAAATGAACAGACGCATCTCATCCGCCGTATAGCCGTAAGGCTTGCAATCCACGCAGATCTTGATCACCTTCGCGCCATAGAGAATGTTCTTTCGGACTGCTTTGACAATCTCATCTCTCGTATCCGCGTTCAGGTATTCCGGCTCGATGAGCGATTCGCGTTCGGGCACGGGTTGAAACTGCCCGCCGAAGCCGCCGATGATAATGCCGGAGTTGATCACCGTCGGGCCGGGAACCCAGCCCTGCTCGATCGCGACGCGCAAAGCGGTATCGGCGTAGTTGCCGTTGTTCCCCAGGTCGCGTTCCATCGTGAAGCCTGCCGCAAGCATCGTCATGCCGTTCGACACCGCCTGAATCGCGCGAATCGCCGTCGAATCCATCACGCTGGTCAGGTAATAGCTATTGTGTTCGGGCTCCTCTTTGTAAGTCAGGGCAAGGTGGTTATGCGCGTCCACCAGACCGGGCGAAATGTAGTATTGCGAGAGATCCACCTGAGTGGCGCCCGCCGGAATGGCAACGTTTGCCCCGATGGCCGTGAACACGCCCTTCTCAATGAGCAGAATCTGATTCGCCGCGGCGGTTCCGGTTTCAGGGTTAACCAGATGGCCCACCTTAAGCGCCGTAACTTGCGCGCGAACAGAAAGCGAGATGCACAAAGCAAGAAGTAAGGTCTTCATAATGTCGCTTCGGTATGATCCACTACCACGTTGCCGCCCTTCATCACCCAGCGGACTTTTTCTATCGCAACCTGTATATCGGAGAAGCGAATCACCTTCGCCGTAGCCGGTTTCAGGCGAGGCACGCTGGCCGGGGCGCGCCGGTGATGCGTCGCCTGCTCATAGGAGTAAGCCAGCTTCAGCAGCTTCGGCTCGGACCATGCCCGCCCGAAGAAGGTCATCCCAGCGGGCAGCGTATCGTTCCGCGTGAAGCCCATGGGTACCGTGATCGCGGGAAAGCCGGTGGTAGGTGAAAAGAACTGGCTGTTGTCTCCATGCGGCGTATTCAGATCGCCAATCAGGCGCGGCGGGTTGCTCCATGTCGGGTACACAAAAGCATCCAGCTTTAAGCGATCCATGGTCTTCACCACCGCCACCCGGATTTGCTCGCGATAAGCTGCATCGGCCTGGCAAGCTTCGGAATCCGGTCCGTTCTCCGGACCTTTTTCAGCGTTCTCCAGGCGAGCCTGATTATTCGGATGAAAACGGTTTGACTTCACGATCTCGCCCAGGTTCTTCACCGGCACCCGCTCGCCCCGCGATGCAAGAAATCGATTCAAATCGTACTTGAATCCCATACACGGGCCCGCGCCCCGTGGGCGTTTGATTTCATCCAGGCCTTCCACGTTGGCCGTTTCAATCACGGTCGCGCCCGCACGCTTCAGCTCCTCGATTGCGTTGTTGAAGACGCGAACCACCTCGGCATCGGTCGAGGGGCGTTCATAAGCTTGGCGCAGCACCCCAATCACGGCGCCCTGCAAACCTTTTGGGTCGAGCGCGGCTGCATAATCCTGGGGAAGATGTTGCGCAGCAACCGCGGTGACGGAATCATCCGGATCCGAACCAACAATTGCTTGAAACACCTTCGCGGCATCCTCCACCGTGCGGGTCATCGGTCCGGCGATGTCGGCGAGCAGACTCAACGGGAACACGCCCGCGCGGCTGGTCAGGCCCATGGTGGACCGGATGCCCACCAGCGCCTGGTGGGAAGAAGGCCCCCGAATTGAGTTGCCCGTATCGCTGCCTAATCCGGCCAAACCAAAATTTGCCGCAATCGCAGCAGCCGTGCCGCCACTGGAGCCTGCGGTCACGCGGTCCAGCGCGTAAGGGTTGCGCGTATAGCCGGGCAGGATGGAGTTCACCGTTTCATAAGGGCTGAATGCCCACTCCGCCATGTTCGATTTCGCCAGCACCAGCGCCCCGGCTTCCTTCACGCGGCGCACTTGAAACGCGTCCTTGTCCGGCAGGTAACCGGCAAACGCCAGAGCCCCGTTCGAAGTTTGTAATCCCTGCGTCTCGAAGTTGTCTTTGACGATCATCGGAACGCAATGCAGCGGCCCGACGAAGCCCGACGCCTGATATCGCCGGTCCAGCTCATCGGCCTGCTTCTCAATTTCCGGATTCAAGACCACCAGCGAGTTCAGCGCGGGTCCGGTCTTGTCATAAGCCTTGATGCGGTCCAGATAATCGGATACCAGTTCGCGGCAGGAAAGGCGGCCCTCTTTCATCGCGGCATGCACCTTGGCAATCGTCGCTTCCGTCACATCAAAGCGAGCGGGAACCTGTGCTTCAAGCGAGGCCACGGTTAAAGCAAATAGCGCTGCGACTTTCATGGAACACCTCCTGGAGAAACTCCTTTCCAGCATAGATGTCATGGTACAAAACACCCGGACAGAAGGCTCCGCTTGCAGAGCCTTAGCGATTCGCCCCGAACGCCAGCCCGCGCATCTCTCTCGCAAACTTATTGCTCAGGCTCCGATCCGCCTGAAACGCATCGATCTTTGCCTTGCCCGTGTCGAACTCACGGCAGGAGCATTCTGCCACGCTCTCGCTCACACCCGCGCCATGGCTATCGTAGATATTGTTCTTGGCGGCCACCCTCAAATAAAGCTTCCAATCCGGGTCAAACAATGTCGAAAGTCGGCGATTCACGGCTTCAGAGCTCAGATCGTAGTTGATCACAGAGAGCATCAGCTTGTAAGCAGCGTTGCGGCTTCCAGGCTCAGCAGATTCCGCCATTTGTTCCACTTCTTTGCGACCCGGTACGAAGCCGGGAAGCGGTAGCGCTGGCTTCGGCAGAAGCGCCGCCATCAAGGCTCCGTCGTGGCCTTCCTCCGTTGCCTTCCGTTCGAAAAAGCGGGGAAGCAGATAAGGCCGCCCGAGCTTCAACAGCAACGCGTCTTCGGTTTTCGAAAGCATCCCCTTCTCGACAGCTTGTTGGCTCATGCGCAAAAACTCTTCCCGCTTAGCGCGCCAACAGCCCACGGACCCGAACAGCTTCATCTGTTCGCGCGGCCCTTGTGTCTCCTTAGCGGGCAAAAATCTGGTCACCGGCCCCAGGTTGCTGCTGCCATGGTCATGAACCAGGTCCTGCATGCTGGCAAATCGGGAAGCCTGGTCCGCCGTGAATGACAACAAACCCAACAACGGGTTCAAAGTGTTGAAGTAAACCTTCATGCTGAACGCCATCTTGCCTTGGCCTGCATCAGGAACCAGGGCGCCGCGGCTGATTGACGTAATCGCCGCTGTCGGCCGTCGCGTCCCCGCTTGCATCGGCACGAGTTCCACCTCAAGCGGCTTAGCGGTCTTCTTCGCAAAATTCAAAAAGTCGGTCGCTACCGCAATCGGGCTCGTGATCCACGCATCGGCCACGTGCAGCGCGCGCGCGCGCAGTTGCATGCCCTCATCGCCGAAGGTAGCCACCAGGCCACCCGCCACATAGTCCGAACAGTTGTTCGTCATCGCCTGAAACTCGGGCGGTTTGGTCCCATTTACGTATCGCAGCAGCTTCTCTTTCTGCTCTGCGGATTCCGGCAGCGTCACCACTATCGAGCTCCGTGTCTGCGACACCCCGATCGCTTCGCGCCAGCGCCCGTTTGGAATCATCTCCTGAGTCACCGGATGAATAATGGCGATCGGCTCCGTTTCATAGCGCTTCTTGTGAGGACCGAGCAGAGAAATCAGGTAATCCATCGTGATCGCTCGACGGAAGGTACGCCCTGCGTCGAAACTGTCCAGCTTGTGGCGCATCTCCTGGTACTGGCTTTTCGTCAGTGGCGGTAAATAAGGCTTCAGATACTCGCGCCAATACTCCATTTGCATTGCTTCGGTAGTTGTACCGCTGCTCAAAACAGGAATCGCATCGACATTCCGCGTGGCATAGAAGTGGTCCATCATCGGCACAATGAAAATGCTGTTGTCATAGCCGGAAGCCACATTCGCGTATCGCGTCACCACTGCACCTTTGGGCTCGTCCGCAGCGCAAGGGCGGAGATTCTCCACGCCTTCCGCACAAAGATCGGTCACGATCAGTGCCATGTGGCCTGTGCTGGTACGCCTTGCATCAGCTCCCTTGCTTTCATACACCACAATCCCCACGCCGGCCCGTAAGGGCGCGTTTCCGCAGAGCATCATGAACAGGAGGGAGGAAATCAGCGACTTACGAACAAAGGTCCGATGCACGCGGTGAGGCTCGGGTGGGATATCCATTATTTCCAGTATGCCTTTTCCACCGCAACTTTTATGGCTCATGCAGTGGCAGCATGATGGTCAAAGCAATCGACATTCCACAAACATGTTCGAAGGAGTACGGCAGGTCTTTGCAGGAGGAAAAACTAGAGCGGCGGGCGCGCTTCTTCAGGTACCCGCCGCTCTCTACGTTTTAACTAAGGCTGGAACACGCCCAAGTTATTGCGCTTTGGTTATGTAGTTCACGTAACACTTGCTGGCGGAATCCAGGTTGCGTTGCACCAGGAAGTTGCGCGTGGCGCCTGCGATGGTTTGCAGGGTCATGTTGTACTGGGCATTCGCGGGACCCTGGGGATTTGCACCGAAGGTCCAGGCGCATTTGTCGCCATTTTCAGCTCCGCTGCTATCCGCCCAGCCACTGTTGGGGTTGGGATCAGTATTGGTCTCTTCGAGTTCGTGAGCCAGGACAGAGACCAGGCCGTCGACACCGGCGTTGTTATTGGGGCCCACCGTCTGCGCTGCGCACGCACTCAGGCAGCGGGCAGCATTGCCGACGAAGGAATACTTGATGTTCTTACCCGCGATAGTTCCCGCTGTGTGCCAGCCACAGTAGCGCGTGCAGAAGCCTGAGCTTTCAGACACATCGGAAGAGGTGAGCACGAAATACAGACCGTTTACATCCGCGGGACCGAGTTTGCCGCTCGCGATGGCATTGCTAACCACAGCTTGCACCTTGGCGTCGGAAAGGCGCGAGGTCTGCGAGTAGCTGTCGGTGTATTCAGTTTTAAGATTGACCGAGCCAGTAGGGGTCCCATAGGACGCGTTGATGATGTAATAAGGCGAATTGCTTAGTCCGTGTACAAAATCGCGAATAATCTGCTGACCGGTGGCGGTATCTGTGCCGTTTGTCTGGTTCCAGTTGCCGTACCAGATGAGATAGACATTGGGAGTGCCCATAACAGGGCCACCATGGTTGGTAATCACCGGGGTCATGGAACCGGTGGAGCCAGCTGTCAGGGAACCGGTCTCATGCGGGTTCGGTTTATGTTTAATGATCTCCGGAGCACCAGTCACCACAGGCTGCGCCATGACGGTGCCACAAGATAAAGCACCAAGAATAAAATAAATACCAAGCGATTTCTGAAGTAATTTCACTAAATTCACCTTTATTGTTTCAGAGTGTAGCCGGTTTATAAAAAGCTGTAACCGGACTGCGACAGTATATCAAGCCGATACGTAGCCTGCGCAGAAAGGTTCGTATAGGCCTCCATTCCCCTTCCGCTGGCGCTAAGTAGCGCGGGTTCCCGGACATAGACTATTAGGAATGCGCCTATTTCTCGTGATCTTCTGCCTTTTAAGCCTTGATCCGGGCGTGACCGAGGCGCAAGTTCCTGGTATGAAGCCGCTGTACGATGCGCACAGATGGATTGAACTTAGTAATCGGCTCATTAATACAAAGGGAAATCCACTTTATCGGGGCGCTATCGGCGTAACGTTCAACCAAGACTCTCGTCGCACCGAACGAATGCTGCTCTCCGCAATCCGGTCCGCTCCTGGCTCGGCAGACGCATATGACGCATACGAGTGGTTGAGCCACTTCTACTTGTACCGGGGCCAGTATCGGAGCCTGGTTTCGATCATGGAGAAAAGGTGGGCTGCGTTCCCGAATGCAAAAGAACGAGAGCAGGAGCAACGCACAATCGCTGCTTTCCGTGGGTTACCAGATCAGATTTTGGAAAACATCGAACCTTCAACGCTGCATCACGAAGACGGAAGCATTTTTGTCCCACTGTCAATTGATGGAAGCGCGGCGACATACTTCTTCGACACTGGTGCCTGGGTGTCCTGTATGAGCGAGTCAGAAGCCAAGCGACTCGGTTTGAGCATGAGAGGGGCTTCCGGCATGCTGGGGAACTCGTCAGGTAGTAGCATCGGTTTTCGGACTGCTGTTGCGAAACAGGTCATGATTGGCAAACTTAGGTTTCGGAACGTTTCGTTCGCCGTCTTCCCTGACAATCAGGAACCATGGTCTGTCCTTCCACCGGGACGCCGAGGAATCATCGGTATTCCAATCTTGGTCGGCCTTGGTACTTTACGTTGGGCAAAAAAGGGAACGGTAGAAATCGGCTACAGGCCCGAACCGCTCGATATCCGGAAATCCAATCTTTTGTTCGACAACGACCATCTTGCCGTTTCGGCCACCGTGGAAAAGCGGGACGTTCTCGCCACATTGGATACAGGCGCGGAGACGACTGATCTCTACAAGCCCTTCGCTGACGCTTTTGCAAGCCTGCTGGAACGGAGCGGCAAGAAAGACTCGGTTGAGGTGAGAGGAGTGGGGCACGCTGAAGCCTTTGATGCTGTGACGATACCGGAACTAAAAATCCAATTGGGTGGTTTTGAAACGGTTCTACGTCCCGCCCATGTTCTCCTCAAATCAATTGGGGCGAAGTGCTGTGTCGGAAATATCGGGATGGATTTGCTTAAGCAAGCGCCTTCCTTCAGCCTTGACTTTACTGCAATGATCTTGCGGGTTGGGTCTGATCCGGCGCTGCAGTAGCAGCACCGGACAGGCCGTCACATTTGGAATTAGTCGTGTCGTTAGACTGTGGGCCCGGCGGCGAAGCGCCCAGTCCCGATTGCCCCGAACGAGTGCTAATGGACGTGGCGCTGCTGCGGTTTCAGCACGATCTTCTCGCAGTTGTCCTGCTTGTTCCGGAACATGCTGTAGCCTTTCGGTGCGTCTTCGAGGCCCATGCGATGGGTGATGACGAAACTAGGGTCGATCTCGCCCTTTTCCACGCGCTCGAGCAGCGGCTTCATGTAGCGGTGCACGTGACACTGTCCTGAGCGGATGGAGATCGACCGGTTCATGAGGGAACCCATCGGGAACTTGTCGATCAGCCCCGAATAAACGCCGATCACCGACACCGTTCCGCCGTTGCGGCATGCCATGATGGCCTCCCGCAGCGCTATCGGCCGGTCCGTCTCCGACATCATCGCCTGCTTGGCGCGGTCGTAGGCGTACATCGGCCCGGGCGCGTGCGCCTCCATCCCGACCGCATCGATGCATGCGTCCGGCCCACGCCCGCCCGTCATCTCCTTCAGGGCTTCAAGCACGCTGGTCTCTTCGTAGTTGATCGTCTCAGCACCCGCCTTCTCCCGCGCCATCTTCAGGCGGTAATCGAATCGGTCTATACCGATTACGCGCTCCGCTCCCAGCAGGAACGCGCTCTTCATCGCGAACTGCCCAACCGGGCCGCAGCCCCATACCGCGATGGTGTCGCCGGGCTGGATGTTGCACATCTCCGCGCCCATGTAGCCCGTGGGATAGATATCCGATAAGAAAAGCACCTGCTCATCGGTCAGGTGCTCGGGAACTTTCAGCGGGTTTACATCCGCGAAAGGCACGCGAGCGTACTCCGCCTGTCCTCCTGCATAGCCGCCCAGCATATGCGAATATCCGAACACGCCAGAGATTGGGTGGCCCAGCATGGTTTCCGCAACCCAGGCGTTCGGATTCGAGTTCTCGCATACGGAGGTCAGGCCCTTCTGGCAGAAGAAACACTGCCCGCACGCGATCGGGAAGGGAACAACCACGCGGTCGCCCTTCTTGATGTTTTTGACATCGCGACCGGTCTCGACAACCTCGCCCATGAACTCATGGCCAAGGATGTCGCCGCTCTCCATGGTCGGCACGAAGCCGCCATACAGATGCAGATCGGAGCCGCAGATCGCGGTTGACGTGATGCGGATGATCGCGTCCGTCTGGTTCAGAATTTTCGGGTCGGGAACCGTCTCGACTCGGACATCGCTTTTGCCGTGCCAACAATTTGCTCGCATAAAGTCTCCTTTCCTTTCCTATGTCTCTGCACCAGTAAATCGCCTTTCACCCGCCCTACCGAGTCACCGTGAGATCGCCATCTCCGGGACTACCGAGGGCGGCTGTGCGGCGTGCATTGCCGGGAAGATGCTGGCGTCCGAGTGCGCCTTCTCACCGACTTCGAGCACTTGCTTCATCGCCCGGAGGTCGTCATATATCTGCTGCTTGGGATCTTTGCGGAACAGGCTTGCCGCTACGGATCCAATCTTTCCGAAAGGAGGCTGGTACTCAAGCTCCACTCGGATCATCGTGCCTCGATCGCCCGCTGCGCGCTCGAACCAGACCGTCCCGGAGTTCTCAACAGTCGAGCCCGGCAGCGACCGCCATGAGATGCGCCGGTTTGGCTCGTCGGCCGTAATCTCGGCATCCCACTCCACCGAAGTTCCGCCCGGTCCTTCCGTTTTCCAGTGTGTCCGCCCGTTACCCGTCTCCTTTACGGATTCAAGGTGGTTCATAAACCGCGGCAGGTTCTCGAAACGGCGCCAGAAGCCGTACACCTCCTCTGGCCGGCGCCCGACGATAATCGACTGTACGATTCGTATGCGGCCTTCTTGCGTGGTGCCTGTGGCTTGCGTCTTCGTGCTCAGTTTATCCGCGCAGTAATAGTCCACGGCGGCAACCCCAAGCAGCGAGGTGATCGCAAAAAGGCCTCTTGGGATGCTGCCTTCTTTTGAAAGCATGCCGCCCGCTACCGACCCAATGTCGAGAACGTCGCCCGCCACCCGGCCCCACATCCAGCCTGTCGGGCGCGGCATCGCGGAAAGAATCGCGATTCCTTGTGCGATCTCTCGTCCTCCATAGGTTCGAATGACCGTGCGAGATCGTCTGCTGTCCGGTGCGCCGCTGATTCTAGCGACCAACCCCGGTGCAAGAATCTCCGCGGTGCCGAGTCCGATACTGAACCAGCCAAGATTTCGGGCAAGTCGCTGGTCGGGGTCTGATCCTTTAACGTGTTTTCCGTTTAACGCCTGAGTTGCCATTCGAACCTCCTTTACACCGGGGACACAATCAACCAGAGCAAGCAGCGACGACAGATATACGCAGCTAAAACTGCGCAACATGACGCAGCCGAGTGAGGCAGTTCCGCGCGGCTACCGGAACTGTTGCCGCGCCAAACTGACGTGTCTACGGCTACCTAACTGGTAACACTTTTGAAAATCAGTGTCACTGCGGATTTGATTCGCAATGGTAACTGCCAATACAAGTCGGAGGGGGTGAATAGCTTACCCGGGCTTCAACTAGCAACCTAAGTAAGCATGACTGCTGTGGCCCATGGCTAGGTCAGGTTATCGCATTCGTGTAAGTCACTCAATGAATTTCACGGATGCGATCTACCTGCGAGCGCAGGTGATGATTCTCATGTTCTAACTCTCTATTCCGCCACCAGCCCTCCACGGCCTCATGCACCAGCACCCCCCCAATTACCGGGACGAAGCTAAGAAAGTACCCGGACGTATGGAAAAGCCAGAAGCTGCAAAGAATCACACCTGTCAGGGTCAGGGGAACTACAGCCCACTTCCAGCCCGCCGGCACGAAGTAAAGGAGCGTAATAGACGCGATGCCTAAGGCAAGTTCCAACAGTAAGTGCGTGGTATGGTCAGCCTCGGTAAGGGGCTTCCCTCCTGGTAAATCGCTGTGAATGGAATATGCCGCAATGGCCACACCGTCCATCAAGCCTAATGGAGTAACCTGCCGGTCGCGTGCCGCCCGGTAAACGCCGCCCAAAAGAACAACTTTCCCCTGCACGTCGGAATGCGCTCGCCATTCCGGTGTCTTGGCCAATCTCACGATCGCGCCCGCAGTAAGCCGCCGAAATGTCAGACCCTGCCCCAGAAAGTTGAGAAGGAGTCCTTTCTCCTCTGCTTTCCCTTGCTGCTTTTCCGGCTCTTTCTCCACGCCGCAACCTTCTGGGTGACTCATCTTCTCGATAACCGCGGTGGAAAAGGAGGGCACCTCCCGCTCACCCACTCTGTACTTTCGAAAGTACCTCCGCACCAAACCGTCCTCCTCCAGAGGTACGGCGGGCACTCCGAAACAAGTCTGACCGGAAGCAAAACCCCCCAGCCACAGCGCCATTTTCAACTCGCCATTCTCTTCCCAGGCATCCCGCGCCCAGACTGCATTGGTTATTTCGGCGCCTCTCTCGGCCTGGCTCTTGCTCCAGTGGCTGGTATCGAGATCCACTCCAATCACCAGCGGGCCACCCTGTTCGATTGCATTCAGAACTTTTAGAACCTGCTCCGCACTCAAGGGGCTGGTGCCCTTAAAATCGCGCTCGTAATCCGCGTCATCGATTACGACCAGTACAATGTTCTCCACCAGTTTGGGTTGGCTGTTCAGAAAGAGCCGATCCAGATTGTTGTTCTCCCACCGTTCGAACAATCCTGCCCGGTGGAAGAAATAAGTCACCGTTGCCGCCGCCAGTAAGATCAGCACGCCTTGGCCCAGGTAAGGCCAGAATGGGCGTTTCTTCACCGCCGTCACTGGAGTGCGTCGAGGACAGCGAGCGCAAACTGCCGGCGGGCCAGTTCGCTTAAAGGAGTTTGGGCCCGGGTGGCATTGGCAAGCGCATCCTCGAACTGCCGCCTGGCCTCCTTATATCCGCCGGCCTCTACAATCCGCACGGCAGCCGGACCCAGGACAGCCTCCTCAGGCGTCACCACGTTCAATTCATAAAGGCCGGGCGTGAGCGAAACACTCACTGGCTGAGCCGAACGCGGTTGCCAATCGTATGCGAATTCAATCGGGCTGGAGGGCCCGGTAAGATTCCGTAAGGAGATGCGGTAAACCGCACGGTCCAAACCAACCAACGCCGCCGCCAGATCCAGGGAACCATGGGCATAGAGGCAAACTGCATCGGAAATATTCTGTCCGCGGGCCATCGTGAATACCAGCCGGGGCGTCTCCGGCCGTGCCGTCATTCGCTCCCACAAAGATTTCGGCGGTGGGCTGGCGCTGGGTATTTCACACCGCTGGTCGGCTTCGCATCGAAACGTCTGGCCGTTATACAGAATGAATTCCGCCACTGCTTGTTTCCGCGCGCTCACAGCCCACAGCAGATCCCCTTGTTGAACCAACATCCCGGGGCGGATCTCCCGGGGCAAAGTTTCGCGGACCCAAGTTCCCCGAAGGTTGAGAACTCGCCCGGCAGGCGCAGCCCCAAGGCTCCACGGCGCAGCAAGCGCCAGAATGCAGAGTGAGCGCGTCAGGTTCATGGCTGTGTCGATCCCTTCGCCACCTGTGCCTTCAGGCGCTGCACATGCGCCAGAGCACGGGCTGTTGGGTTCACAGCCGCTGCTTGCTCAAACGCTTTCAGGGCTTCGTCCGGCCTGTCCTGCGCCTCCAGAACTTCCCCCAGGGTCACGTAGTTGATCTCCTGCGGCTTTAACGCGACGCTCTTTCGCGACAGAACTTCCGCGGCGGAAAACTCCTTCAAGCGCAGCAGCGTGTAAGCCAGGTTTTCACTGTTGAGCCAATTCTCAGGTTCCTTCTCAAGGATGCTGGTGAATAGCTTTTTCGCCTCGCCCAATCTCTGTTGGTCCGCCAGAAACACACCATAGTAGCGTTTTAATTCCAAATCTGCCGGGGCGAGTTCTATCGCTTTCACGTAATTGGGCTCCGCCAGTTCGGGGCGTCCCCACTTCTTGTAATTATCGGCAAGATTGGAGTAAAAGTAAGCCGAAGCCGGGCTCAGACGGATCGCTTCTTTGTATTCCAGCGCCGCCTCTTCCCACCGGCTCTGCCAGTTCAAGCTGCCGGCCAGCCAGTTGTGGATGTCAGGATTGCCGCTCTCCGCTACCACCGCATGCCGCAGGTGGCGCTCTGCCTCGGAGTATCGCTTCTGCGCCAAAAGCGCACGGCCCAGCCAGTATTCCGCCCGCGGATTTTCCCGGTTCAACTGTAAAGCTTTTTCTGCGGTGGAGGCCGCCTCTGGATATTTGCCCAGCAAGACCAGCGCGGCAGCCAGATTGCTGTGAAAAATAGAGTTGGAGTCATCTAGCTCAATGGCCTTTTTGTAAGCTACTTCCGCATCTTTGTTATTACCCGAAGCGTATTGAATATTTCCTAAATCGTTCCATCGCCCGGCCCACTTCGGATCAATCTCTAATGACTGCTTGAATGCCGCTTCCGCCGCCGGCAAGCGCTTCAGCCCGGCTAAGGTCTTCCCGTAGATGTACTGGGCCTCGGCGCTACCTGGTGCTACAGCAACCGTCTTCTTGGCGAAAGGCTCCGCCTGAGTATACTGGCCACTGTTGCATAAGACGTCCGCCAAATTCCAGTTCAACCAGAAGTGTTGCGGGTCAATCGCCAAGCCCTGCCGGTATGCTGCTTCCGCTTGGGCGTTGTTGCCCTGCCGCCGCCTGCAATTCCCGAGCGCGCTTAGGAAATTGGCATTTCTTGGATCCAGTCGGCTGGCTTCCCGATACGCAACTTCCGCCTCGGCATACTTCCGCTGTTCCCACAGAGCCGCGCCTAAACGCGACCGGAACAGTGAGTTGGTAGGCTCCAGCGCCACCGCTTTCTGGAACTCCGCCTCCGCCTCGACCCACTTCTTTTCGTCGTAGTAGAGAGTTGCGCGATTGTGAAACTCAAGCGCGGTGTTTGAAGTGGATGCTGCTGGCAATGTTGCATTGGCGGACCGGATGAACACGAAGTCGCCGCCTTGATCCCCGGAATTGACCAGCGCGCTGTAAAGCGGTGTCTGCCGCGAGCGCCCTCCCACGCGAATCCGCACAAATTCACTGAACAGGGTTCCCGCCGAAAAGGCCGCGTCATCATTGCCGGAAAGCCCTTGCAGCAGCGCCTCGGCGAAGACGGAGTTCACAGCGCCGCCTCCATCGGCCACCGGTTCGATGGCCCCGCTTGTCATTAACGTGCGGGATTTCTTGGCCTTCACCTGCAACAGGAAGCGGTTCTTATCTTCGGGAGTAATCTGGGCCCGGGCGTCCCGCATGGCTCCGCTATAACAGGAATCCGCAATCACGATCACGTGCCGGGGCGGCATGGCCCGCAGATCCCCGGTCACATCGTCCGCCGAAATCCAGTTAGCCTTGTTATCTTTCTCAGCGTCCACAGGCAGCC
Source organism: Bryobacterales bacterium (assembly GCA_963795835.1). Taxonomy (GTDB): domain Bacteria; phylum Acidobacteriota; class Terriglobia; order Bryobacterales; family Bryobacteraceae; genus JALYXI01. The sequence goes on from CAWCJC010000009.1 coordinate 704,150, forward strand.
AGTACGCCCGCCCCGCGTCGCGATCCAGCTCCCCGTGCCCGGCATAGTAGATCAGTAAGTTGGCCGAGTCATCCAGCGTGCGCCGGTATTCCGAAATGTTGCGCATCACTTGCTCGCGCGTGGCGTTCAGCAGCAACTTGACCTGAAAGCCATAAAGCGATCGCAATACATTGGCTAAATCCTGCGCATCTTTAACCGCGGTCTCCAACTTGGGCAGATTCGCGTAATCGTTATTGCCGATAATCAGCGCGTGATAAGTCCCCGCGCGCCTCAAAACTTCAGGATCGAACTTCGTTCGTGCGGGCGCACCGGGGCTTCCGTTCTGAGCGACGGAGAATGAGACGAACAAAAAGAAGGCGACGCCACACCTCGCCAGCATGTTCAGCATTATACATTTTGAGATGGTTTCATTCCTGACCGGTCTGTAGAGGTACTTCGGCTGAAAACAGGGCCGTCATCGCGTCAAAAATAAAAACAGTACTTGACACTGTCGAGAAAAAGTCGCATTCTAGTCTCGTGGTGGAAAGTCCTTGCGATGAAAAAGCAGCAAACCCTCACTCTCGCGGAACTGGCAAAGGAAACCGGGCTTGCTGCCCGCACCATTCGCTTCTACATCGCCCGCGGCTTGCTTGAGGGACCGTCCGTCAGCGGACGTGGAGCGGTTTACACACAGGAACATCTGGAACGCTTACGTCAGATCCAAGCGCTGCAAGTTGGTGGCGCAACCCTGAACGAAATCGCGTTTCAAGTCCTCCGCGAACACAATGCGTTACCGCTTCCCGTGCCCGATTCATGGCAGGGGTATAGCTTGACCAGCGACGTTACCGTTCTCGTTCGTGACGGAATGTCTCCCTGGCACATGCACCAAATCCGCACGGCGTTGCACGAATTCGCACTGCGCTTGCAAAAGATCGAAAACAACCAAAAAAACACTGAGGAGACTGAATGATGCCCGCTCTCGCTTTAAAACGTTTCGAGGCTCTCGCGGCTGCTACCGGAGAGCCAGTCAAGCTCGCCATGCAGGAGCTGTGCCTGGGCGGCAATCTGCTGCCAGTCGGTGCGCGCCTCGCGGTTCGCCACAAATTCTGTTCCGCTGAACCTCAACCGGTCGAGGTCATCTACTGCTTTGCCCTGCCCCGCGACGCAGCGTTGCGCAGCTTTGAGATTCGCGGGTCCAACTACCACGCACACTCCGAGCTCAAGCCCGTCCAAGCCGCTATCGAACATTATGAGCAGGGGCTGGAACGGGGCCACATGGCAACCCTCGCCCGCCAGTACCGGGACGGACTCATCAATCTCTCCGTCGGCAATCTCAAGCCCGGCGAGGAAGTGACCGTGACGCTCGAAATCGTCGCCGGCGTGGATCTAACCGATGACGGCTTCCGCTTCCGTTTCCCATTCACCCTCGCCCCGTCCTATCACTCCAAAGCCCGGTCTTACGCGTCCGAGCCCGGTGTCGGCGAGATTGAGCTACCTCCCACCCAGTTCGGCGACCTGATGCTCCCACAGTTCCGGGCGAGCGCCAAAGGATTGCACCGCTGCTCTTTCGATCTGTTCGTCCGCATGCCGGGCGAGATCGACGAGATCTCTTCTCCGTCTCATTCCATCGGCATTCGGCGCACGGGCAGTGGTGAATCGGCGATCTTCCTAGCCCCCGCCGCTGACCTGCCCGATCGGGACCTCGTCATTGACGTCAAGCGCCGGCTGGTCGAGCCCCTCGTGCTCACTGGCGCAGGCGAGTCGGGTACGCGCCACTTCGCTGCGTTGATTCCATCTCCCACGTTCGGCGAACCGAAGTTGCAGCCGCGCTCGGTGGCCTTCCTCATTGACCGCTCCGGCTCTATGGAAGGCGAACCGATCCTCCAGGCGCGCAAAGCCGTTGCCGCCTGCCTCGCGGCACTCGACCCTCGTGACTCATTCGGCGTCGTCGCCTTTGACAACCTAACTGAGTCCTTTAAGGATGAGGTCGTCAATGCCACCGCCGATAACCGTCGGGCAGCCGCCAAGTACCTCGAAACGATCAACGCCCGTGGCGGCACCGAACTCGCCGCCGGAATTGAGGCCGCTGCCAAGCTTCTAGCCGCCACCGCCGGCGACATTTTTGTACTCACCGACGGTAAGGTATTCGGTGTCGAGCCGATCATCGCCTCCGCCCGCGCCAACGGCATTCGCGTGCATGCTCTCGGAATCGGCGGCGCCAGCCAGGACCGCTTCCTGACTCTCCTCGCCCGCGAGACCGGCGGCATCTCCCGCTTCGTCACGGCGCGCGAGCGCGTTGACCTCGCCGCTGTCGATCTCTTTGCATCCGCCTCCGCGCCGATCGCCAACGGACTCAAAGTCTCCGGTCCGCGAATTGAACCTGCCGCCGCTGACGCCGTCTTCCCCGGGCGCCCGCTGCTCCTTTACGGCGAAGTCACGGCTCCAGCAATAATGCTCGAATGGAACGGCGGATCGCGCACCATCCCGATTCCTTCCGGTGACAACAGCGTCGGCGAAACTCTTCGCCTTCTTAGGGGATCCCGTCTCATCACCGATGCCGAGGCGCGCATGGTGCCCGACAAATCGAAGTCGGAAAGCCGCAAGACCACCGAGCGGATGGAGAAATACCTGGAGCGACTCAGCACGGAGTACGGTCTTGCCAGCCGCCGCATGGCCCTCGTCTCTGTCGTTGAGCGCGCAGGCGATCATCCGGGCCAACCGCCGTCAACGCGTGTGGTTCCGGTCGGGCAGCCACAGGATATGAGTTTTTCGGCAATGTTCCATGACCCCCAGTCGTGTTTCGGTTTCGGCGAGCTGCCGGGGAGGGCCCCTACGCATCCCGCACCCTCGTTCGATTTCGCGACATTGTTCCATGCCTCTCCTCGCGAGAACCCGGCCCCAACAGCCCCCAGTGGCAATGTCGCGCGATCCGCCAACGACGGCGTCTTCGATGTATTCGGCGCCCTCAGGGGCAAGCTCTTCTCCAAAGACAAAGCCTCCCAGACGGAGCCACCAAGCAGCAGTTGGAAACCGCGCTCGACCTGGTAGCGCGCCTCGAAGGGGATGGCGGCATGCCGGGCTCAAATTCGGACGAGCGCGTACTAGCCACTCTGACGGCCCTGCTCGCGCTCCTCAGTGACGGCCACACCCTCACCACTGGCCCACTTCGCATTCACGTCAAACGCATGATCGCCTGGCTCGAGTCAGGCCCACTCAAAGCACTCCCCGCGAACCTCCGCGCGGACGCTGAAAGAGCGCTTACCCGCATCAAGGCCGGCCAACCGGCCGCGGGTGACTGGTTCCAACCTAAACCCACCTGGAGCCGGATTCAAGAAGCGCTGTAGCTTGATGAGTCTGCACTCGTCAGAAGCGGGAGCTGAGTCGCGCTCCCGCTTCGTGGTGACAAAAACCCTGCCCTTATCTCTCGCCTGAATTCAACAACTTAGTCCTGCAGCCCTCCCTCCGTGCATTCCCCTCTGCTAATCCTCAAACCAGGAACGGCACTCATGTCAGCTCAACCCGCACTCCAGAAAACGCCAACGCATTCCACAGGCCCTCGCTCCAAAGCGGGCAAAGCCATCTCCTCCCAAAACGCTCTCCGCCACGGCCTGGCTTCCGGCACGCTCTTCATCGAAGGGGAGGACCAAGCCGAATGGCAGTCCTTGTTTACCAGCCTGCTCGAAGAATGGCAACCCGCCACTCCCACGGAACACCTCCACGTCCAAGCCATGGCCCGGCACCACTGGCTGGTTGAGCGCGCCATCCGCCTGCAAGGCGAAGCTCTCGCCGCCATCGCTGAGCCCGGCACGCTGCCCGCCTCTTTCGCCGTCCTGCTTCGTTACCAGATCGCCAATGAACGCGCCTTCGCCCGCGCGCAAAAAACTCTCCAGGAGATGCAGCGCGCGCGCCGGGAGTTCGTTTCGCAGCAGGAGGCCCATCACGCCAATGCCCAATTCCAGCAGCAAATGGCACGCCTCACCGCCCCTCCTCCCGCGCCCGATTACGAAAAAATCATTGAACGCATGAACGCCGCTCGCCGGCCCTCACCACCCGCGCCAACACAAGAGTCAAATCCTCAAGCCGCTCGGCAAAATTCGTTACACTCGAATCTTGTGACTAGCGAACTATGAGCCAGATTGGCGTCGGCTCTTGCCACATCAGCGATCGCGCCAAGCAACTGGTCGCTCAGGTTCTGGATTCCAGCAGGCTCTCCGCCGGTCCCAAGACTTCCGAATTCGAACAGTTGATCGCCGAAGCCCACGGCTGCTCTTATGGCTTGATGAGCAATAGCGGGACCAGCGCCCTTCACATTGCGCTCGCCGCCATGAAAGAGCACTATGGCTGGCAGGATGGCGATGAGATCCTGGTCCCCGCCGTTACCTTCGTCGCCACCGCCAACGTCGTTCTCTACAACGGCTTCAAACCCGTCTTTGTCGATGTCGAGCGCGATTATTACTGCATCGATCCCGCGCAGATCGAAAAACACATCGGCCCCCGAACCCGCGCCATCATGCCCGTCCACGTCGCCTGCCTGCCCTGCGACATGGACCCCATCCTCGAAATCTCCAGCCGCCGCGGCTCTCCGCATCGCGGAAGATTCCGCTGAAGCCATGTTCGTCACCTACCGTGGCCGCCCCGTCGGCTCGTTTAGTTGTGTCGCCAGCTTCTCCACTTATGTCGCGCACGTAATCTCCACCGGTGTCGGCGGCATCTGCACCACCAATAACCCCGAACTCTTCGTGCTCCTCAAGAGCCTGATGAACCACGGCCGTGATTCCATCTATACCCGCATCGATGACGACGCCGGCGCCCAAGGCCGCAAGCTCTTTGAAATTGCCGACCGCCGCTTCTCCTTCGTTCGGCCCGGTTACAGCTTCCGCGCCACGGAGATGGAAGCCGCGCTGGGCATCGCGCAGTTCGAAGAACGCGAAAGCATGGCCGCTCGCCGGCGCCAGGTCGCGGCACTGCTCACTCAACAGCTAAGTGATCTCTCCCACGTCTTCCGCCTTCCCCGAAGCCGTCCGGGGACCGACCACGGCTACATGTTTTATCCCATCACCATCCTTTTGCCCGCCGTCGAACGCGCTGACTTGATTCAATACCTGGAAGAGCGCGGCATTGAGACCCGCTACGTCCTGCCACTCATCAATCAACCCGTCTACCGCAAGCTGTTCGGCAACCTCGACGCGGAGTATCCCGTGGCTGCGCACATGAACCAGAACTCGTTTTATGTGGGCTCGCACCCCGGAATGAGCGACGATGACGTACACCGTATCGCCGAGGTCATGCACAGCTTCTGCCGGGAACGCCACATTTGAAGCTCGGCGTAAACGGCTGGCGCATCGGGGGCCGGCGAACCGGCGTAGGCCGGTACCTGCTGAACGTTGTTGCCCGATGGCAGAACCCCTCTCCGTTCCAGTCCATCACGTTCTATACCCCATCCAAACTGGAAACAAGCGGCGTCCATTTCCCCCCCTGCGTCGCCAATACCGTGCTCCCCTCCACCTGGCCGATGCTGGTTTGGGAAAACCTCCTCCTCGCCTTCCGCGCCAAGGACGACGTTCTGTTTTGCCCCTCGTATTCACGACCGCTCTTCACGCGATGCAAGACCGTTGTCACCACGCATGACGCCGTGCAGCAGATCTATCCCGAATTGTTCCCGCTCTCGGTCCGCCTCTTCTACAACCGGCTTTACGGTTGGAGCGCGCGCCACGCCACCTTGGTGATTACCGATTCCGAAGCGGGCCGCGACGATATCGTCCGCTACTGGAAAGTGCCCAAACAAAAGATCCGCGTCATCTATCTCGCTCCCGCGGAATTTGTTCACCGTCTCGATCAGCCGGATGCCCAGTCGCTCACCGGCACCACGCGCGCCGTTCTTCCTCTTCGTCGGCAAAATCTCCGGACGCCGCAATCTGCCCTGTCTGCTCGAAGCCTTCGCCCGCTTTAAGCGCAACCCTGGCCATCCGCACGTGCTCGTTCTGGCCGGTCTGAATCCCAGGAAGCTGAACCTGGAAGCAATCTGCGCGGACTTACAAATCAAACAGTCCGTCTTATACCTGGAGTATCTGGCAGATGAACAAATCAACTTACTCTATAACGCTGCCCAAGCGTTAGTAATGCCGTCCGTCTACGAAACCGTGTCACTTCCCGTCATGGAAGCACAAGCCGTGGGAACGCCGGTGATCTGCATCGATACCGGAGGCATGCGGGAAGTCACCGGAGACGCGGCCCTCTTCGTTAAGCAACTGGAACCGGGCCTCTTATCGGAAGCCATGTCGCAAATCGCGGACGATCCCGATCTAAGGGCGCGCCTGCATCAGGAAGGCTTGCGCAACGCATCCCGGTACTCCTGGGACCGGTGCGCCGCCGAAACACTCACCGTGATGGCTGAGGCCGCGGGTATCCCGCCATAGTCCGGTACGTCTGCCGCACACCTTCGGCGGTCGAATACCGCGGCGTCCAGTCGATCAACCGGTTCAGCGTCGTCATATCGCACTGGAACTGCAGCGGACCCTGCACAGGAATGTCCAGCACACTGATCGTTCCACCACTCGCTTCTTCGAGCGCGTCCTTCACCACCTGGACGGATGTCATTGTTCCCGTACCCAGGTTGAGCGTGCCGTTGTAGTCGGCGTCCAGTAGCTGAATCACCGCGCGCGCCGCGTCTTCCACGTGGATGAAGTCCCGCTCCGGACGCGTACTCCACATCTCGGCATGGCCGTCGCGAAGCAACTTATGGCTGATCACATGAATCAGGTCCCATCGCGTGAGCGGCGTTGGCCCATAGATGTTGGAGAGCCGCACATTCATAATCGGTGTCCAGCGCCGGTAGAAGTTCAGCGCTTCTTCCGCCATGTACTTACTCAACACGTAACGGTTCTTATAAGGATCAATCGGAGAGCGTTCCGATACAGGCAAAGTAATTCGCCGCTCATCGTACATCAGGATCGTCGAGAAATGAATAAACCGCTTGATCGGATATTGCTTCAACTGCTCCAACGTCCGCAACAGCGGCGTGACATGGTAATCGAACGCAATCGCTTCCTCTCTCGGGACAATCTCTTTCTCCAGATTGTGGTGATCCGTGTTCCCGATGATGTAGATCACCTTGTCGAACTCCACTCCCCGCAGCACGTCCAGATTCGCCAGCGATTCAATCGGGATATGCCGGTTCGCGGTCGGCGGCGGCGTGCGCCCCACCGAAATCATCGTGGGATCCAGGTTTAGGATGTACGGCCCCAGAAAACCGCTGCCGCCGAACAGAATGGTTCCGCTCACGGGCAGAGTATCTCGCCCGCGAAACCGTTCGCCCTCAGCTTGGGCACAATCTCGTCATAGTAGTTCCAGGAAAAAAGAATGGCCGCATCCGCCGGTCTCGGATCGCGAAACATCCATCCTTCTTCCACAATCGGAATGTGGACTCCCGGCAGATACCGGCCAATCCGCAAGGGATTCACCTCCGTCACGTAATCCACCAGGTCAGGCCCAAGCCGGCAGTAGTTGCACACGGTGGAAGCCTTCGCCGGTGCACCAATCCCGATGATCTTGCGGCCGGAACGGGCGCGAGTATAGACATCGTGAAATAGCTTGCGCCTGCGCTCGGCCGTATCGCTGCTGAACTTCGCATTCGTCGCCGGCTCATAGAGCCGCTCCGATGTTTCAAGAGCCAGAAGGTCATGCACACGCTGATGAATTGGGTGTGCTCCACGATGGCAACTGAACACTCGGATCGATCCGCCATAAACTTCGGATCGTTCGATGTCGAAGACGTCCATCTCATAGTCGGCGAACAGCCGGATCAGCGGACGCAGCGAGTAGTTCCGAAGATGCTGGTGGAACACGTTATCGTAATGGCCCTGCTGAATCATCGCGAGCCAGTACTGGTTCTCGGTCGCGAAGATTCCGCCCGCTGCCAGCAGCATCTTCGCGCCCTTCATCACGCCGGCCAGATCGGCAATATGGGCAAAACATCCAGCCGCGGAAAGAGCGTCAGCCGGTCCATGCTCGTCCCGGATCCTGCCCGCTGTCTCTTCGTTGAAGAAGGCATGCAAAGTAGGAATGCCTTGCTCATTCGCAATACGAACGGGCTCTCCCGCCGGATCCACTCCCAGAAACCGGACGCCCGCGGGCACGTACGCTTTGAGCAGGGTCCCATCGTTTGAGCCGATATCCACCGCGAAGTTCCGCGGCCCCAGCGAAAGCCGCTCGGTGAGCTGCAAAGCCAGGCTCTGCAAATGCCGCGTAGCCGTTTGCGTTGTCCCGCTCACGAACGGGAAGTCTTTGTACACAACCGCTGGATCCACGGTGTATCCAAGCTGGCACAACCCGCACTCCGGACAGTGAAAGAGCTGCATCGGATAGAACACCTCCGGCTCGTTCAACTGGGCTTGATTCAGGATCAGGTCACCAACCGGCTGATGACCCAGATCGAGCCCCGGGGTTGCCTCGGTTCCACAGATCTGGCACTTCACCGCAACAGGGGAGCGGTGTTTCGTCAGGTCGCTTGGAAGTCCGCGGCTGCGGTCAGAAAGAGTGTTGGAGTTCAACATGTGAGGGAGAGTATTGAGGCCGAACGGTTTCACCGGTACGGGCGCTTTCATAACCGGCGAACACCAGGCTTAAGATGTCGCGCGCATGGATCGCGCCTGTGAGCGATCGCTCAGGCTTCCGCATCTCGGCTACGAAGTAGCGCAGATGCTCCGCCGTGGCTGTGGCGAACTCGCCCGTGCGCGAAGATGAGAAAGCCCTGCTCCGTCCATTCGCTTCCGCCCGCGCCTGGCCGCCTTTCAGCAAGCCTGCTTTCAAAACCGGCCGTCTCGCGGCGCGAGACCACTCCACCGCGATCCGGGCCACGCCGCCCAGGGAGATCCGCACCGAAGCCAGTTCGCAATCGAGCCGCATCTCCAGATACTTCTCCGGCGCATGAGTCACGCGGTTGAAGGAGAATACAGCCAGCCGCTCCTCGGGAAAGCGCAGAGAGGCATGCACCAGCACGTCGGCATCGAACTCAGCTCTTGCTCGCGGGATATCGGCGTGCAACGACTCCGGTAGCGCGTCGAAGAAGAACGAAGCAAGGTCCAGCGCATGCGTCCCGAACTCATAGAGCACATACTGCTTCAGCTGATTGCGCCAGTTCGTCTCCCGCGCGGGCGGATGGAACATGTTCTGCCACGCCTGGATGTAGAACAGCCGGCCGAACTCCCCCGCGTCCAAACGCCTCTTCGTCTCCCGGTAGAACGACATGAATCGATACTGGTTGTTCACGCGGAGCAGCAGGTTCTTCGAGCGGGCAATCTCGATGATGCGGTCCGCCTGTTCCACATCGGGCATGAAGGGCTTCTCACAAAGGACATGGACCCCTGCATCCATTGCATTCCTGCAGATCTCAAAGTGCGAACCCGGCGGCGTCCCCACAATCAGGAAGTCCGGCCTGGTCTGTTCCAGCAGCTCCCCCGCAGTCGCGAACACCCGCGGAACCCCAAGCGCCGGCGCAGCGGAGCGGGCGGACTCACTCGGATCGCAGCCCCCCACCAACTCCAGTTCCTCAACCGCCAGGCACGCGGGAACGTGAATCCGGTGAGCCACGCCGCCCAGTCCCACGATGCCTACCCGTGCTTTCACTTTGATAATGCTAGCATCCGGTTTGTGCCGGAGTTGTCCATCGTGATCGCCGCTGTCCATGGCCCTTACGATCTCGCTATGATCCAGAATCGATGCCAAGGTTTCGACGTGGAGATCATCCTAACAGCGGCCGATCAAGAGGCTCTCGCGGGGGTTCAACAGGCAAAGTCGGAACGCATCGCTGTCCTGGGCGACCGTTACGATCCGGCTCCCAATTGGGTTGAAACGGCGCTCGCTATCGCCGAAGGGTCCGTCTTCGGGAGCGTTCTGCCGGGTGCATCCCTCTCAAGCTCCGGCTGGGCGATCTACCTGGCGGAGTACTCTCATCCTTCGGGACCGGTCGCGGGGAATACCGTGTTCCTGAGGAACGCCGCTCCCTCAACCCCGGTCTTTCGTCCAGGCTTACAGGTCTTCTTCACCAGACCGCCAAGCTGGCGCCAATACCTGAGCGAGCGCTACCGCGACTCGCGCCGATGGGCCCAGCAAAGGTGTTCCGGTGCTTCTCAATCAAGCCGCATGCTGAAAGCCGCTTCTCGCATCGGCCTGCCGCTGCTTCTGCTCTGGCGTCGCGCCAAGGGCCCCTACCCCCGCCGGTTCATTGCCGCCTTACCCTACCTGCTCATCTCCGGTTTCGTTGAGGCCGCCGGCGAAATTGCGGGCTTCCTGTCAGGAGAGAAGTGACAAGTTCGGCGATCCTTACCTACCACTCTCTCGACTCTTCCGGGTCCGTGATCTCCGTCGCGCCCGATACCTTCAGAAGGCACATGGAATTGCTCGCCGAGTACAGAATCCCCGTTGTGCCCCTCTCCCGCATCAGGCAAACAGACAGGGCGGTATCCATCACCTTCGACGATGGCTTCGCCAACCTGGAGCAACACGCCATCCCTCTGCTGGCCGAATACCGGTTTCCAGCAACCGTGTTTCTCGTATCCGGTTTCTGCGGTCACAAGAACGATTGGCTCGGTCAATCGCCCGCGGTTCCCCGCCTCCCTCTGCTGTCCTGGCCGACGGTGCAAAGCTTGAGTAGCCCGTTGCTCGAATGGGGCGCCCACACCGTAACGCACCCGAATCTTGCGAACGTCTCCCCGGCAACCGTCGAGAAGGAGATCCGGGAATCGCGCCAGGCAATCGAAGACCGGACGGGCGCAAGTGTCAGAGCGTTCGCGTATCCTTATGGTTCTGTGACACCGGCCGCTCATGCCGTTGCATCGGCCCAATTCGAGACAGCTTGCGGTACCCGGCTCCGCTACCTTGAGCCGCAAGGCGATCCCTTCCACTTGCCGCGCCTCGATGCCTATTACTTCCGTGATCCGGAAAGGTTGAAGACAGTCCTGGGCCGAACCGGGCCCGCTTACATCGGTCTTCGGCGCAGTCTTCGGGAAGGGCGTGCGTGGCTCTCTCGGTAGTCGTCACCTCCTTTGAATCACCAGACACTCTGCGCAAGTGTCTCGAATCCCTGGCAAGCCAGGCAGAGGCAACAGAGATCGTGGTGAGCGACTGTTCAACGCTCAACCCCGCGCTGCTCCTGCAGCAACGCTTCCCGCGCGTTCGATTCCTTCACTCCGCCGAGCAGCGCTCCGTTCCCTGGCTGCGATGGGCCGGTTTTGCGGTCACTCATGGTAGCTTGATAGCGGCAACGGAAGCGCGCTGTGTTCCCTCCGCTTCGTGGTGCCGGCAGTTAATCGCAGCTCACCAACGGTCGCCAGTCAGCCCCGTCGTGGGCGGCACAGTCACCATCGCCAGCGGCGCTTCACTGTTCGATTACGCCCTGTATCTCTGTGAGTACGGTGCCTATGCTCCCCCGGTTCAGGAAGGTCCGGCAGAGTCCGTCTCCGGAGCGAACTTGTCGTATCGCAGAGAGGCGTTGCAACAGTTGACGGAAAATGAATGGGAAACAGCTCAGCATCAACGCTGGTGCCGCGAAGGCAGGCAGCTCTGGCAATCGAGTGCCACGGTGGAGTTCCACAATTCTATGTCGGTTTCAAACGCTCTGCGGCAGCGTTGGCACTATGGCAAAGGCTACGCGGCCGATCGGGTCGAGCACTCCAGCCTTCCGGTTCGCATGGCGCTCGGCGTGGCCTCTCTGGCCTTGCCCGCACTGCTTTGCTCACGCATCGCGAGACACTGTGCTCGCCGGGGTTCGCTCCAACAGTTCGCACCCTCGCTCGGCTGGATCCTGTTGCTAACGGTTGCCTGGAGTTGCGGTGAAATGGCCGGCTATCTTGGCGGCAAGCCCACCGCAGCACGGATTTTCTGAAGATGCGGATCGGTATCGATGGGGGGAGCTGGACGAATCGACGCGGCTATGGCAGATTTCTGCATGAGATTGTCGACGCATTGGCAAAGCTGAAACATGGCCACCAATTCGTGATGTTTCTCGATACTTCGGCCGCGCGAGAGTTTCCGTCCCTGCCGGGATTTTCCATTTGTGAAGTGCCGCTCTCCCAGCAGGTTTCTGAAGCCGCCAAACACGATGGAAATCGCTCCCTAATGGACCTGCTGCGCATGAGCCGGGCGGTCGCGAAAGAGCCTCTGGACGTCTTCTTCTTCCCGACAGTGTACTCCTACTTCCCGTTGCTGCGGCGGGTTCCCTGTTTACTGGGGATTCACGACACCATCGCGGACCGCAACCCGCAATATGCCTTTGCGAGCTTCCGCCAAAGGTTGCTGTGGCAAGCTAAGCTGCGCGCAGCAATTTGGCAGTCACACCTGGTGATGACGGTGTCCGAATACTCGCGCGAATGCCTGATGAGCGTTCATGGCATTGCAGAAGAGCGCATTTGGATCGTGCCGGAAGCTGCCGCGTCCCGCTTCCGCCCACCCAGCGGTCATGGCGCGCGCGAGCCGTTCGTCCTCTATGTAGGAGGCATCAGCCCCAACAAGAACCTGAGCACGCTGGTACGGGCGATGGCGCTTCTCGACACCGGCATCAATTTGAAGTTGGTCGGCGATTACCAGTCCGACGGCTTTCGAAGCTGCTATGCGGAGATTCGCGCAGTCGCGCAAACTCTCGGGCTTCAGAATCGCGTCACGTTCTTGGGCTTTGTCCCTGACGAGGAGCTCGTTCATCTATATCAAAGCGCCAGTCTGTTCGTGATGCCCTCCTTCGATGAAGGCTTTGGGTTGCCTGCCATTGAAGCGATGGCCAGCGGCGTTCCCGTCATCGTCAGCCAAGGGAACTCGCTCGAGGAAGTCGTGGCGGATGCGGGCTTGACCTTTCGCGCCGACGATACTGGGGGTCTGGCAACCGCGATGAATCGCGTCCTTGGCGACCCGGATCTATGGTTGCAGCTTTCGGAGGCAGGCTTAGAGCGTGCTGCCGTGTACTCATGGAAGCATTCTGCCTCCGTTCTCTTGAATCTCTTCGAAGAGGTTTCGCATTGCCGTTGATCTCAGTTGTTGTGCCTGTGCGGCAGGCACATCACACCATCCTTCAAACTCTCCAATCTTTGATTGCCCAATGTGCGGAACTGGATGCCGAGATCATCGTCGCCGTAACGCGTGGCGATTCGTCGCTGAATGGAATCGACACAAACCAGGTTCGCGTGCTTACGGTCGAACCCCCCGCCGGCGTGCCCCAGCTCCGCAGTGCGGCTGCTGCTCTGGCAGGCGGAGACTTCCTGGTAATTACGGAAGACCATTGCACGTTCCGCCCCGGTTGGCTCCAAGCTCTTGTTCAAGCCGCTGCCGAGCGTCCCGGTTCCGTTTGCGGAGGCCCAGTCGAGAACGGTCTCCCGACCTATGTTGGCTGGGCTCAATACTTCACCAGATATGCAGCCTTGGGAAACAATTTGCCGGGGAACAACGCTTGCTACCCTCGCGCATTGATCGAAAGCCGGTTACCGCTTCTGCAGGACGGATTCTGGGAAGCGGAATTCAACCGGACCCTCGCTGCTTCGGGTGTGCCGTTCGTCATGTTGCCAAGCCTCGCGGTCCTGCAGCACCAGCATCGCGGTGCTCTCGAATACATCGCCCTAAGATTCCGGCACGGGCGCTGTTATGGCGCGCGCCGCAAGAGTAGGATGCTGCTCTTCAGTCCGTTGCTGCCGGCGCTGCTTTACTGGCGTATGTTGCGCGCCCGATGGAACCACGCCTGGTTCTTAGCCACCAGTCCACTGATTCTGATCTACGTGCTCGCATGGAGCATCGGTGAGGTCACCGGCTCGCTGAGGGGCGCAGGGTCCAGTTGCACGGAGACCGACTAGCGTGTCCTTCGTTTGCCCCGTTTGCAAAGGCGCGCTGGTTCAAAGCAAGGAAAGCTACTCGTGTACCCACTGCGGCCGAGCCTTCCCCGTCGTCTGCGGGATTCCCGATTTCCGATTGCATCCTGATCCCTACATCGGTCTTGCTGAAGACAGGGCCAAGGGTGCAAGACTGGCCGAGGCCGGACAGAGCCGCACCTTCGAAGAGTTGCTGCGCCACTACTACTCCATCACGCCCGAAGATCCGCCGGACCTGGCTAAACATTGGATCGCGAGATCTCTGGCGGAGGTAACAATCGCCCGGTTCACGTTCGAGCATTACGGCTTGGCCGGCAATCGATTCCTGGATCTTGGTTGTTCGACCGGCGCGATGCTTGCCGCCGCATCCGCTTCTTGCCGGGAGGTCACCGGAGTGGACGTAGCCTTCCGCTGGCTGGTCGTAGGCGCCGCGCGCCTGCGCGAGCTTGGGGTACAGGCCAACCTGGTTTGCGCGAACGCGGAACATCTGCCATTTGCGCCTGAATCGTTTGACAGTATCAGCGCGATCGATCTGTTGGAGCACACACGGCAGCCCCGGCTCGCCGTCCAGGAAGCCTTCCGCGTCTCTCGCCCGGGAGCGAAAACCGTTTACCGCATCAACAACAGGTTCACGCTTCTGCCGGAGCCTCACGTTCACATGTGGGGCGTCGGCATGTTGCCTCGGGCCTGGCAGGCGGCCTATGTCGCCGCGCGCCGTCGCGACCTGCATCGATACCAAATCGAACTGCTAAGCGGCCCGGAACTGAACAGGCTTTGCCGGCAAGCGGGATACAAGTCTGTAGTCCTCTCGGCCGCCGTGCTGCATGGTCCTCAGTTCACCAGCCAATTGGCGCAACGGGCAATCGCAACCTACAACGCCGCGAGAAGTTGGCCTGTCACCGGAGAACTGTTAAAGCGGGTGGGTCCGCTGTTGGCGTGTGTGGCGGAACGGTGATCGGCTCGGGCTTGCGCTTCCGCCAAGGTTGCGCTCCCATGGTGATCTTCACCAGCTGCGTGGGCTGATAGACAATGCTGGGCCAGAGGAAGACTTCATTGGTGCAGTAGCAATCGCCCGCGGCAATGGATTCGCGGCGTGCGCGCGCTGCCTGCGAATTCCATAAGGAGTGGAACGAATCGCGGCGCAGATTTCCCAGCGGTGCGTGATTCTCGCAGACACTCACGTCGCCGTTGGCGTAGACCACGGCACTTAACGTGCCCGCGCGGCAGGGCACCACCTGCCGTTTCTGCTCCGCCGTGCGGGTCTTCGCGTATTGCAGCAGCGGCTCCACAATGCCGCCGTAGCGGCCTTCCTCCCGCTTCGCCCAGACACTCTGGACGTGGCGGTAAAGCTGTTTGTACTGCTCCAGCGAAGGGCCTTCGAGTGATGGATTCTTTCTGTCCCCGCGAATGAGCGCCAGATTGTGGTGCTCCATGGCGGGGCAACGCTCAATCAGAAACTCCGTGAGCGCCCGGATCTGGTCCATGTTGCTTGAAGTGGCTGTCGAAATGGAGTGTAGCCGAAGCCGCGGCTCCTGCTTCTGCAATTCCGCCAGGGCATCGTACGTCTCCATGGCGCGCGCGAAGGCATTCTTCATGCCGCGAAAGTTGTCGTGAAACTCCGGCATCCCGTCGAGCGAGAACTCCACGGCAAACAGTTCCAGATCAGGCTCAAGGAAAACCTCTTTGAGTGCGGCAACCGTCTTGTCCGTGAACGAGCCGTTGGTGGGGACGTAAATCTGCTTCACCTTGTTGTTTCTGATGAAGAACCGGCAAATTTCACCGAACTCTTTGCGCAGGAACGGCTCGCCCCCGGAGAGGTTCAGATTCTCCACGGGTCCTAGTTCCTCAGAAAGCTTGCGCAACTCGTCCAGGGTAAGATCGTCTTTGCTGTTTAAGCTTCTCCAGTAAAAGCAGTGCTCACACGTTTGATTGCAGATCGAATTGATGAATAGGATCAGGAAAGGCGGCCCATCGCTCTCGCCTGCCGCGTAATTGCGGGCGGTTAACCGGGCGTGACGGCGTATCCGCTTCCAGGTATTCATTCAGCGATTATTATAACTTTTCCGGTCGATGAACCCTGAATGAGGTTTTGCCTGATCACGACGTTTTTCCCCCCTTATCACTTCGGGGGTGACGGTGTTTTCGTCGCGAACCTGGCGAACGCACTCGCTCGCGATGGTCACGGGGTGGAGGTGATCCATTGCGCCGATTCCTTCCGGCTTACGCAAGGGCCGGTTCAGCCCTCACCGTTTCCGTTAGAGCCTTCCGTCATCGTTCACACGCTCAAATCCGCGTGGGGTCCGCTTTCTCCTCTGCTGACATTCGCCACCGGTTTGCCGCTGCTGAAACAGAAGCGCATCGCGGAGATTTTGAGCAGGGGCTTTGACGTCATTCATTGGCACAACGTGAGCCTGGTAGGTGGCCCTGGCGGACTGGCTCTGGGGCAGGGAATCAAGCTCTGCACGTTGCATGAGTATTGGTTTACCTGCCCGACGCACATACTCTTCCGGGACAACGAACGCGCCTGCACGGAGCGATCCTGCTTGGCTTGCCAGTTTGCGTATCATCGCCCGCCGCAACCCTGGCGCTACACCTCCCTCGCCCGCCGTGAACGCGAGCATATCGACCGGTTCTTAGCGCCCAGCTACTTCGTGCAGCAGACCTTCCAAAACGCCCCGGACGGCTTCGAGTCGACAGTGCTGCCCCATTTCGTCCCCCTGCTCGAAACGGACAGCACCCATCCCGAAAACCCGCGCTCGTACTACCTGTACGTGGGCCGCCTGGAGAAAGCAAAGGGGCTTCAGACCGTGATCCCGCTTTTTGCCCGAACCGGTCGCCCTCTGATCATCGCGGGAGCGGGTAACTACGAACCCGAGCTCCGGAACCTTGCGAAAGATGCCGCAGGTATCGAATTCCGGGGCAGGGTCGCTCATTCGGATCTTGCCGAGTTATACCGTGGGGCCATTGCGACCATCGTTCCCTCTATTTGTTATGAAACCTTCGGATTAGTTACGGTAGAATCGCTGCGTCAGGAAACACCGGTCATTTCCAGCAATTTTGGCGCTTTGCCGGAGGTCATCCTGTCGACAGGCGGCGGCTTTACCTATCACGATGAAGCAGATTTGGAGAAGATTCTGATTGGATTAGAAGCCGATCCGCAAAGCGGACGCGAGATTGGTCTCCGTGGATCGAAGAATCTTACCCAATACGAACCGCGAGCACATCTGGACAAGTATTACGGGATCATCGATGGAATCCGGCAGAGCCGCTAACTGGACCGCACTGGTCTGGTTGCCGGCCGCGGTGGTTTTAAGCCTTCCCGCTTACTTGTGGCACCAGGACTATTTCCGCTCCACGGGTTCTTATTTTCTACTGGTCCGGGCGCTACCGATTCTTTGTGTTGTGGCGTTCCTGTATGCAAGGTGGCTCCGGCCTTTGGTGCGCCGTTATGAATTGCCGCTTCTCTTGTTGTTTCCCGTTGTTCTCTCCTGCGCCGTGCATCCGTGGGCTGTTGTTTCCGTTGCGGTTATCGGTTCCGCGGCCCTGGTCTTGGGAGATCTCTTAACTCCACTCTTGCGCTTTGAAGAGGAAGACGCACCCATTGCTTGGACGTGCGGCTTTGGCATGCTGATCCTGATTAGCGCGGCGCTCGGCAAACTGAGCGCTTTCCGCCTTTCCTTACTGCTCGTGGTGTTCGCGCTGTGTTTGATTCGCTTGCTGTTTGTCTGGCGCAGGCTGCGAACCTGGCTGGTTCTGCCCTTTGCCCGATGGAACGCATCGAAAGATCTGGCCTCCACCGCTGTTGGCATCTGCATGTTCTTTCTGTTTCTGTTCACAGCTTGCAGTCTATTGATGGCTTTAACGCCAGTTACCGCTTTTGACGTCCTTTCCTACCATTTTCCGCTCGCCCGGCATTATGCCCAATCCCACTCGATTCAGCCGGTGCCAGGGATCTTTGAGTCGTACTATCCACAAGGCGCGGAAGCGCTGATGGCACTCGGCTTCCTGCTAGGCGGCGAACCGGCTGCCTCGCTCCTGATGCCTTTGTTGGGTGTAGTGTTTCTTTGGCTTTTGGTGCGGGTCGGAAGGATGTGTGGATTGAGCGCAAGCGCCGCTGTGACGGGAGCCGCAATAGCCGCCACCTTCCCGTTCCTACAGTGGACATTCAGCGTTCCCAAGAACGACGCTGCATTTTCGCTGTTTCAATTAGGGGCGCTGTACAGTTTCCTGAAATGGCAAGAGGGCCGCGGATGGCGCTGGTTAGTTCTGCTCGCCTTTCTGCTGGGCCAAACTGCGGGAATCAAACATGTGGCCATCATTGGTCTAGCAGCGATGGCGCCGCTTTGCCTGTTCGCCTGGTGGCGCGAGAAGTGGTCCCTTCGAGTCGCTCTTGCCGCGCCTGTAGTGTTTGCGGTGACGGGCCTGTTTTGGCACGTTCAAACGTGGATGGTATGGGGAGACCCGACTTTCCCCTCGCACTTGTTTCAGGCGGTACACACACCTTCTCAGGAGCATGGGGCGGCTCTGGCGCACGCAGTTACGCGTTACCTTACGCTCCCCTGGTACCTGCTGTTCCAGGGGCAGAAGGCATTTGAATCTATCACTCCCAATCCGTTGGGAATGTTCTGTTTTCTTCTCTTGCCCCCGGCGATCGTAAAGCTCAGGAACGTTCGCTGGACTGGTGCCCGCAAGGCGTGCCTCTGCTTCGTTGGCGTCTATCTTCTTTACTGGTGCAGCATCCTCAGCACTCTCCGCTATGCCATAGTTCCGTTTAGCTTGATTGGTCTTGTTCTGGGCGCTTCCCTCTGCGGCTTGATCGAAGCGGTAAGGGGATGGAGGCGAACGTCTCTACTCGCGGTCTTATCTTACGGGTTTCTCTTCTCTTTGCTCGTGTTCCTCAGCATCGCGGTGAATACTTCGCAAGCGGCGGTTCTTTTGAACCGAATCACCCCGCAGGAGTTTCTGATGCAGGTGGTTCCCGCCACGCGGCCTCTCTTTCGCGTGGCAACCATTGCTCCGGGCGTCGCAACGTTCGGGGTCAATGCTTGCGCGCGCTATTACGCGCCGGACCCTCTTCATTTCTCCTGCGCACTTTGCGACGATCGTTGCCAGCCAAGTGATGTACTGCCCGCACTCCAGACGGGGAATTTCGCTTATGCGATTTTGCCCTCGCGTCCTCTGTTTCGACAGCTGGACAAAGACGTAGTGAGTTCGACCGGGGCTACCGTTGTGGAGGACGACGGACAATTTGCCATCCTGCGATTGAAAAGCCCTCGCTGATGCCTATCGATTCGGAAAGCTTCAAGTCACGCGATGCCGGTAGTTACGACGGAGTGGCGGAGCGCTTTGCCTATTGGACGGAACGCGTGACTACGGCGCTGGCGCGGGACCTTGTCGAGCGAGTGCAGTTGAAGGCGGGCGAGCGTGTTCTAGATGTGGGCTCCGGGTCAGGCATCGTCACTTTTGCGGCTGCGCAAAGGGTGGGCGCTACCGGCCGGACTGTGGGAATCGATCTTTCTGAAGGCATGTTGCGGATGGCGCGAAGTAAGGCCGTGATGCCAGGAAGTACCGAGTTTTTGCGAATGGATGCAGAGCATCTTGAGTTTGCCGCGGGCAGCTTCGACGCGGTGCTCTCTCTGTTTGCGCTGCTTCATTTTCCGCACCCGGAGATTGCCGTACAGGAGATGTTCCGGGTGGTCAGGCCGGGAGGACGAGTCGCAATCGGCATCGGGGTCGATCGAAAACTCTCGTGGATCAACCTGGGCCGGCTATGGAGCCGGTTTCAGGAAAGTCGCCATTGCCTGGTTGCCCCGAAGGCGCTGGACCGGTTCATCGCGAGCCGTTTGCCGCATGCCTCGGAACATGAAACGCCGGCAGCCCCCAAGCCGGATCCGCTGAACAAGCTGCTGTACCGGGCCGGGTTTCGCGAGATCCGGCAATCCTCTTTGAGCTACACGCACAAGATCGAAACGCCCGATGAGTTTTGGGATTTGCAGACCACCTTCTCGAGCATGGCGCGGAAGCGGCTTGAAGGTGAGCCGAGCGAAGTTGCGGAGCGCTTGCGGGAGGAATTCCTCAAACGTTGCGTCGCCGTCCAAGAAGCGGGCGGCCAAATGATCTACCGGAATGGCGCGTCGGTCCTCGCGGCGGTACGGCCTTGATCCGGCGGTTTGTGACGTTGGGGGCAGGCGAGGCCGTGTCCCGAGTACTGTATTTGCTGGCCTTCGTCGCCATCGCGCGCGGTTTGGGGAAAGCCGCTTTGGGCCAGTTCGGGCTGGCGCTTTCCCTTACCGCTTATCTTGTGCTCACGGTGCAACAGGGGTTCGACCAGATTGCCGTGCGGGAAGTGTCCCGGGACCGCGGCCTGCTCGCAACCTATTTACGTGGGCTGTTTGGCTTACGGCTGCTGATTGCGGCCGTGCTCTATTCCGGCTTGATCTTTTACACACGGGTGTCTCGCGCCGGCTCACCAGAGAGCGGCTTGCTTCTGGTCTTAGGGCTGACTTGCTTCAGCACGGCCATGGCGCCCCGGTGGGCGCTTCAACTGCTTTCGCCGCGAACGTTTGCTCTGGCGGCAATCCTTTCGCAAGCCGTTTTCTGCCTGGGGGCTGTATTTGTCGTTCTCGGGAAGGGGGTGTACTGGGCTGCCGCGTTCTCCCTTCTTGCCGATGTGGCATCGGCGATCTATCTTCTCCTGGAACTCAAGCGGAGCTCTCCTCTTTCTCCGTCCTGGTCTCCGCCGTTTTGGGGGGAACTGACCAGGCAAGCGTGGCCGCTTTCGCTCAGCGCGCTGATGGGAATCCTGATCTATAACTTCGACGTGCTTGCGTTGGGTTGGTTAAGCATCGCCCGCGGATGTGGGCTTGTATCTGGCCTGCTATCGCTGCGCTACCGTATTCTCGCCGCTGTTATCAACACTCCAGATGACCATTCTGCCGGCCTATGCGCAAGCTTATCCGGACCGGCGGCTGTTGTGGCAGGGAATGCGGAGAGTCGCCGTGCCGTCTCTTCTTGCCGCAGTTGCCGTTGCAATAGTGCTCACGCTGTTTCCTTCAGAGTTGCTGCGGCTAGTCTATGGAAACGGCTATGCCGAAGGCTCCACGATTCTGCGCGTCCTGAGCTGGAGTCTTCCCCTGCAGGCGCTACGTTCCATTCTGCGCCAGGTCTTGCTGGCGGCCCATCTGCAACGCCTCGATCTGATCACCATGTTTCTTTCGGCGTCGACGGCCATAGTCATGGACCTGTCCTTGATTCCGCGCCTGGGACCTCTTGCCTGTGCATTCTCCACAGTTGCGTCCGAAGCGGTTCTTCTGGCCACGTCGGCGGCCTTTCTCAGAATGAAAGTGTTTCCACGCGCAAGCCAACCAGCCATTACACTGATCAATGGTGATTGATGGCACCGTTCCGACAATTTCGGTCATCATTCCGGTGTTTAATGCCGAGCGGGACCTTCCACGGGTGTTGGCCGATTTGCGGCGTTCCACTTATCCGCCGAAAGAGTGCCTGATCGTCACCGACGGCTGTACCGATAATTCGGCGGAGATTGCTCGCCAGTTCGGTGCTTCGGTGATCGCGATGAAGGAACGCGGCGGTCCGGCGGCCGCACGGAATCACGGAGCTTCCGCGGCTACAGGGGACATTTTGTTCTTCATCGATTCCGATGTTTGTGTCGGCGCGGGAACTCTGGAGCGCATTGCTTGCACCTTCGCCAACGATCCCGGCGCTTTCCGCGCTGATCGGTTCTTACGACGACGACCCGCACACAAAGGACTTTCTTTCGCAGTATCGCAACCTGATGCACCACTATGTCCATCAGGCGGGACAGGAAGCCGCTTCCACGTTTTGGAGCGGATGCGGAGCCATCCGAAGACGAGTATTTGAAGAAGTGAGCGGCTTCAATGAAACGTATGGCCGCCCGGCGATCGAGGACATCGAGCTTGGATACCGGCTTCATCAGAATGGCCACAAGGTGTTGCTCGATCACGACCTCACCGTCAAACACCTGAAGCAGTGGACCTTTTGGAAGTTGGTAAAAACGGATATCTTCGACCGAGGAATTCCCTGGACGGAACTGATTTTGAGAGACCGGCACATGCCGAATGACCTCAACATTCAGCTGAGCCAGCGTGTGAGTGTGGCACTGGCGTTTCTGCTGGTGGGCGTAACGACAGCCGCGGCGATTCAATGGCGTGGTTACGTGCTGACTCCGCTGCTGGCGCTGATCTTCTTTCTGCTGGCACGTTTCTGGGCGGATCCCGCGGGCAAGGCGCGTTCGAAAGTTGCCGTCGGCGTCCTTTTCGGCGCCATGTTGGCGATCGCCGTTTTGGCTGCCCTGCATCATATGTTCGGCCTGATTCCGCCGCTGGTGCTCAGCCAGTTGCTCCTCTTCTCAAGGCACCGATACGCAGGACCCGATTTGCAGAAGCGAAGAATCCTGAGAGTGCCGGTGCTGTTCTATATGGCGTTTTCCGTGCTGGCCTGCCTTTACTACCTCCCCAGCAGCGCGCTGCTCTTCACGCTGTTTCTGGTCGCCGCCACTTTAGGGTTGCTCAACAGCCAGTTTTATCTATTTCTGGCGGAGAAGCGGGGCGTATTCTTTACGCTGGCGGCGATTCCGTTCCACATTCTGTACCACTTCTATAACGGGATTTCTTTCCTTGCCGGAGCCGCCCGATTCTGGCTTACTAACGGTTCTGCCCGATTCGGAGCCGG
The DNA here is from genome assembly GCA_963795835.1 of Bryobacterales bacterium. Classification (GTDB taxonomy): domain Bacteria; phylum Acidobacteriota; class Terriglobia; order Bryobacterales; family Bryobacteraceae; genus JALYXI01. Next base: position 726,685 of record CAWCJC010000009.1, read on the forward strand.
AGAAAAAGCTGTGCCCCTACCGGATGAGCGCCGTAAATAGGGGCCAGGGGCTTCGACGCATTGTAAGCGGTAATCTGTCCACCCATGCCGAGACTTGCCCAGGCGGCTAACCGGGGCAGTTCTCTTTCGTAACCGCCGGTAAACGCCTGGACGCGCGTGAAGTGAGTCTCCGCGGCGTAAAGAACATAGGGCGCGGTTTCGAAGAGCAAGAGAGAATCGCGGTCCGCGCTTTCGACTCTTCCCCAGACCCAGTTCTTGTCCTTGAACAGGACCGTGGATTCCAAGAGATAAGAGTTGTAGATTTCAGCGGGGATTCGCGTAGGAACGGAGACCACGTGTTGCGGCCGGAAGATGGCAAGAGGCCGCAAACCTGCTGCGGAAAGAGTGAGCTTCGGCGCGTTCGGTTGCTGCGTATATTCCACATCGTTGTTGCGGCCCCACAGTGCTGTCGTGGCCCAATGACCTCTGGCGAAGGGCCGGACATACATTACCGAGGCGGTCTGCCGGAACGACGGCCGAAGCGGATGGGTCTGCTCCCGCTGGTTGATTCTTCCGATGGAAAACTGCCCGCTCCACCGGTTTGTCGGCGTGATGGTGATACGGCTGGAGAACGAATCGATATTCCCTTTATCGAGGCCCCAGCGGTTCTCGCCCGGCTCGCGGCCGTGAAACCCGGAAGCTTCAAGGGTTACCGGGCCGTGCGTGATCCCGGCGGTGATGACGTTATCGGCGATGTGCGTGGAATCTTCCTGGTGATGTCCCAGTACGGCGATGGGATCTTCCGACGAAGAGGGCCTGTGCGGATACGAAGGGGGGCCGATGGCCGGTTCTCCGCGCGGGCCGCCATAGAAGTTCAGAGCCGTCTTCTCACCCAGGGGGATCTGGTAGGAGGCGGCGAGTTCCATGAAGAAATCGTGCGGATGCTGCCCGTTGATGATCGGCAGGCCGAACGCGGTTTCGCCCTCCTGAAACAGTTCGGGATAGTATCGGCCCGTGATTGTGGCCGGTTCCAAACTGAGCATGGAACGGATGGTGAGCGTTCCGGGACCCCACCTGCGGGAGGCAGTGGGCATGAACCAGTTCGTCGAGAAGATCTTGTCCCGTCCGCGTGGCCCGCTTTGCGCTTCGTAGATTCCAAAGGCCACGCCGTGCAGACTGAACGTCCAGTTTCCCAGCGATTTTTGGAGCATGCTCATGGGCGCGGCTCGCGGCTCCTGACTGGTTCCGGAGGAATACCAGCCACTCTCCGGGCCGCCACCCGGGCCCATTGTCATTCCCTCGGCCTCGGGCGGGGCGATCGTGATGTCTGATAACGGGATGCCGGGAAACGCGCCCTTTCCCGAGTGCCAACCATCAAAGCATTCGCCGCAGACTCCGGGCTTTTTGCCATCCTTTTTGGCCGCGCCTGCCAGGTCGGCCGCACAGGGACAACTGCCCTCCATCGCGCATTCGCCACAGCCGCCTCGAATGCAGCAGGAATAGCGCTTCTCAGAAACCAGCGTGCGCTTCACCTGGTTGAGGATCTCGAGCGTTTCCTTCAGTTCCGGGAATTCGTCACGCGATCGGCCCGGCAAGCTTTGATTTTCGGCGGCCAGGAACGCGAGTGAGTTCTTGTTGATGCCCTTTACAGCACCGTGTCCGGCGAGCCAGCCCTCCTGGCACTCTCCGCACGATCCCTTTCCGGCTTTGACGTTCTCCGCGCAGTTGCAGGAGCCGTTGGTGCGGATGCAGAGACTGCAACCCGGCTTGACGCAACACTTGTATTTGCCTTCCGCGGTCAGGGTCTTTTTCAAAGCCTCAAGCTTCTTGCGCGCGGCGTCTATCTTGGCCTGCGCCTTGGTGGGCTTCAGTTGCTTGACGCCGTGTTCATGGGCAAAGAGCGCGGTTCCAAGCAAGAACAGCGCGGTTAGGCGGGCAGGGTTCATTCGCCTTTGATCACGAAGCTGGCTGTGCGTACCTGGCCATTGCGCTGGAATTGAGCCCAGGCGCGATACAGACCAGGACGGGGCAACCTTGCGAGGAAGGTCACTTCGCCCGGTGTGGTCTTACCGTCAGGATGGGCGTGCACAAACGTCACGCCATCCTGGCCGACCATCAGGAGATGGCCCTGCGCTCCGAGATAAGGCTCCATGCCGGAGGGTGTTCCGCCGGATGCGGCGTCTTTGAGCCCGAAGGTAATGGGGACTGTCTTCCTTGAGGGAAGAGTGCCGGCAGACTTTAGGGCGATCGTCAGGTCGCCCTCCGTCTGCGGGACAGCGGCAACCGGAGTCAGAGAGAACCGTTCTCCGGGCTTACCCGACACCTTGATTTTCGCCGAGAGGATTTGAGACCCGGCGCCTTTGGGCGCAACGTCGGCGAAAACATGATATTCGCCCCCGGAAGGAAACTTGTAGGCGACGTGGAAGATTCCGCCGGGCTGCATTTCCGGATGCAGATGGGCGAACGTGCCCAAATCGTCCCGAACGATGACCAGGTGGACCAGACGCTCGTGGGCTAAATCGAAGTGGGTGAGTGCTTCTTTAGCGGCATCGCGGCTGCGGAAGGTGAGTTGAAGATCGGCGGTATCGCCCGCTTTCGGGGATTTCGGGGAAGCGTTCAGCTCCATGCGGAAAGCGGGAGCGATTTTGGGCCTGCTCTTTCCCGCTTGCGCGTCGCCCACCGGGAGGGGGAACTCCGCTACGAAAGGCTTGCCCGTAAGCGGTTTGACGCTCACAACCAGATGAAATTCGCCACCGTGCGGGAACGTGGGATGAACTCCGTAATCGCCGGGAACGCCTTCTCCGTGCGCCTGTTCATGGAAGCTGGGCATGCCAGGCATGGCGGGCATGGAGATGGTGGCTTCCACGGTTCCGCGAATGACAGGGGTGGGTCCCAGGACGGGATCGATCTGCGTGATATCGGCAACGTGGAATTCGATCTCCGATTCCTCACCCGCGAATAAACCGGCGGGAGGCAGGCGCACGCTGACTTCGTAATTGCCGGAGCGAACCGTCAGTGGCTCCGCGGCTTGAGCAAGACCGCCAAGGGATGCAATCAGAAACAGCGCGGTGAGGAAGACTCGTAGAGGCATGCCTATTTCAGAGAGATCGTCGTGGTGTTGCTTGCCTGCCCGCCCGCGGTAATCACCAGTACGACATCCGAACCGGTTGGCGCATTGGCCGGAACCAGGATGTTGGCTTGCGCGACGCCGATCAGAGTAGGCGCCAGACCGAGAAAGAGCACGGGAGACTCGGCACCTCCGATGGTTGCTGAAACAGGTGCCGTGGCTCGCGACAAAACCGTGGAGGAAGCTGGTTGGCCGGTAACGCCGGGCGGGTCAACCGTTCCCTGGCCGGTGAGATAGGCGACAACCACGTTGCCGCGTGTTTCGGGATTTTGAGGGCCGTTCAAGCTTCCATCCTGATTCGTGACGATGCCGCGCGTGCCCTGATACTCAAAAACGCCGACCGCGGTTGGCGCGACGTTTACCGTCTGCATGGCGCTCACGCCCGCATCCGTGGTGACTGTGACAGTAGCGGGACCGAGCGCGGTTTCAAAAGGAACTTGCGCATTGATTTGGGTGCCGGATACATAGTACAGAGGCGCGTTGGCGCCGTTGATTTGCACGCTGGCTCCGCCGAGAGAGGTGGGGAGCGGAGAGTCCGCAGTAGCGGTGGTATTCGCGAGGTTTGCGCCCAGAATGGAAATGATGGAACCGGGCGCAACGGGAATGGGTGCGGGAGCGAAACTGGCGGCGTTCACCACCTGGCCGGGCGTGATGGTGGGTTGCGCGCTGAAGGATACCTTGCGGATCAGATAGTTCTGCCAGTCCGCGATATAGAGGTCGCCGTTTGGCGCAACAGCCACAGCGCAGGGCGTGTTCAAGCTGCTCGATATTGCGGAGACGCTGTCCGGGCCGCGGCCTTGAACACCATCGCCCGCAACGGTGGTGATGATGCCTGCAGGGTCGATGCGGCGGACGCGGTGGTTCATCATATCGGCGATGTAGATGTTGCCGTTGGCATCCACTTTCACATCCGCCGGCATGTTGAGCTGGGCGGAAGTGGCGGGTCCGCCGTCGCCGGAGAAGCCGGCTGTGCCCGTGCCGGCGATGGTGCGGATGATGCCATCGGGTGTGACTTGCCGGATGCGGTTGTTGGCTTCATCGGCGATATAGAGAGTGTTGTTTTTGTCGAGCGCGATACCGGTAACGCGGAAGCCTAAATTCGCGCTTGTGGCTTTGCCGCCATCGCCCGAAAACCCGGGAACACTCCCGGCTACCGTCACGAGGACGCCGTTCTGAACCTTGGCGACGCGATAACTGTGCAATTCAGCGAAGTAGACGGTTCCGGCACTATCGATTGCGAGGGCACCGGGCGAATCGAGCGGCGTGGCCGTTAAGGGAATTCCGGGCGCGTAAAGATTGTGGGCGCCGCTTCCGATCAGAGTGGTAATTTGGCCCGAGGCAGAGATCTGCCGCACGCGATTGTTCTGTTGATCGGCGACGAGGATATTCCCGTTTGGCACCGACAGCTACATCGCCGGGATTATAAAGGCGCGCCGACGCAGCCATCCCGCCATCGCCGATACCAGAGGCTCCGCCGGAATTTTCGCAATAGGGAGGACCGGCTGTGGGCGGCTTTTGGCCCGTACCTGCGACCGTGGTGATCACGCCGCTGGTATCGATCTTGCGAATCCGCTGGTTCGCGGAATCGGTAAAGTAAACGTTTCCCGCGGAATCCACAAACACGTGCGAGGTTTGTTCGTAATCGGGATTGACGCGGGAGTCGCAAGCGTTTTTCACATCCGCGAGAGCGATCATGGCCGAAGTGGCGGGCCCGCCATCGCCGGAAAAGCCGCGTTGAGGGGGGCCGCCGGGAACGGTGGTTCCGGCAACCGTGGTGATGACGCCGGTTCCGCTCTGCGCGAGCAAAGCCTGTCCGCAAGCGGCAAACAGGACCGCGAGGAGCTTATTCCTGCGCGGGGCGGGTGGATATATAAACGACATTCGATTTTGCGCTGCCAGTTTGAATTTGCACGGGTGTGAGATCGGAGGGTGCAATGCCCGCAGGGATCTCGACATTCAGTTGAAGCATTCCGATGGAACCGGGAGCCAACCCCGCGAAAAGAACTTTGGCGGGCATGCCGCCAATTTGTACCGTGATGGGAGAAACGGGCGCGGGCAGGGGCGCCTGCGCAGGTACGGGTAGGCCATTGGGTACAGGACGGTCCAGCGATCCCTGGCCTGTTCCAAAGAACTGGACGACGCTGCCGGCCGGTGCCGGGCTCTCGCTTGAGTTAATCGCACCATCCTGATTCAAAGCTGCCGCCCGCTTGCCATCGATGGTGAAAGCACCGATGCTGGCCGGAGAGAGATTGATGGTGAACTCGGCGGGATCATAGCCATCCGCTTCGATGCGCGCCGTGACTGAATTCTTTCCCGCCGCTTCATAAGGGATCTGCAAATTGATCTGCTTGGCGGAAACGTAGAAGAGCGGCGCGGCAACGCCATCGATGGTGACTCGCGTGCCGGCGAGAGACACGGGCAGGCGGCCCGTAAGGGGATCGATACTCGAAGCAGCACCCTGTTCGGGACCGAGATGGTTCCCAAAGACGGACGCGAGGGAGCCTGCGACTACCCCATCGGGGGCCAGGCTTGCGGCGTTATAGAAGCCGCCGGACGCGAGAGTGGGGACCGTTCTGGTAACAGTAAGGTTGGCCTGCAATACGGCCTGGAGACCGGCGTCGGAAGCGATGGTGATGCGGCCGGCATAGATTCCGGGAGAGAGTGCGCCGGCGTTAACGGAAATCACGACGTTCCCGTTATTGGTGCCTTGGGCGGGAGCAAGAGAGAGCCACTGGCCACCATTAAAGGTGGAGGACGAAGCTTTCCAGTTCAGAGCCAGTTCGCCCGAATTGGAGATTGCCACACTTTGCTGGGCCGGATTCGTGCCGGTGACCGCCGTGAAACTCAGGGGAGTTTGGGGGACATCGAGTGTCGCAGGCTTGGGCGGCCGCACCGTGTAAGTGACGGTGATGAGCTGCGACGGCGAATCGGGAGAAGTAACGGCTACCACGCCGGTATAGACCCCGGGGCTCAGTGAACCCGGATTTGCCGCAATTCCGATATCGCCTCCGTTTACGCGGGCAGCGGTCGCAATGCTCAGCCATGGCGTGTTTGCGGCATTTTGCAAGGCGGCGGACCAGTTCAGCGTCCCGGGACCTCCATTTGTCACCGAGACGGACGAAACCGAGGGCGCCCCGATCCCGGCCACCCCGGAGAGGGCTAAGGAATTCGTCGAGACCCGAACAGAAGGAAGATCCGCATTCGTGACGGTGTAGGTCACGGTGACGGTTTGAGGGGAGTTGGTCGCGGGATACACAATGCCCTGATAGAGCCGGGAAGCCGTGATGGTAATCGACCCGGTGTAGACACCCGGTTTGAGGCCTACGGGTGAAACACTGACGTAGGTTTGCATCTGGGCCGGCCCGTCCTCAAGAGGGGCGGGAGGCGGCCCGACTGTGCCCGAGGAAGGGGAAATCGAGAGCCATGCTCCTCCTTCCTTAGTAACCACCTGGCTGGTCCACTCCATATCCGCATGGGAATCGTTTCGCAGAATGAATTGCTGCCTGTTTGGGCGTAGCGGAGACGGAGGGAGAAGCGGGGAACTGCAGTTGTTGCGGGGAGAAATTGAGGATGGGCGGGTCTGCCAGGCACAGAGGCGCGCAAACAAGCGCCAAGAGAGCGCACCAAGCTTTCATCAAGAGCATACTGATTTTAGCATGCGCGTTTCCGTACGCCCGACCGGTTTCAGAGATCCAGGTCCGGTTCCATGGCGCTGGATGGTGTTGCTGGTGCTCGCGGCAGCGTTACTCCGTTTCGCGAATCTGAATTCCGACCTTTGGCTGGATGAGATTGGCACGCTGGTGACCTACGTTCGCCTGCCAATGGACCAGATTGTTCGGACCTACGGGTCGATGAACCAGCACCTTCTCTACTCCATTTTGGCGCGAATGTCGGTTTTATGCTTCGGGGAGAGCGCCTGGGCGCTCAGGCTGCCGGCGGCGCTGTTCGGTGTAGCGGCCATCCCGGCGCTCTACTACGCCGCTTGCGTGATGACATCGGAAAGGGAGGCGCTTCTTGCCTCGGCAATGCTCGCCTTTTCGTACCACCACATCTGGTTCTCACAGGATGCGCGGGGGTACAGCGCCATGGTCTTCTTCTCCCTGCTCGGCACGGGATTTCTGATCCGCGGAATTGCCCGGGAAGGCTGGGGCTATTGGGTTGCGTACGTCTTGAGCATGACCCTGGGGGTGGTCAGCCTCCAGAACACCGCTTTCGTTGTTGTGGGACAGTGGCTCTGCTGCATTCTCCTTTTAGGTTGGAAGCGAAGTGCGCGAATGCATGTGAGTGTTGGCGCGATTGCCTTACTCGCACTGCTCTGCCATAGCCTGATGCTTCGAGAGATGCTTCTTTTCATGCGGAACGCGGACCGGGCCGCGCTCGGGTGGACGAAGATCTCCGAGCTTGTTCCGGTGATCGGGCAAGGGCTGATCGCGGGGCTGGGTATTGCCGGTTTGCTCGCCATCGGTTTGGTGGGCGTGTCCGGATTTTGGAGCTACTGGAAGCAAACGCGATTCCTGGCGGGGCTTCTGGTCTTTCCGGTCCTGCTCAATATCGTTGTACTGGCCGTGCTCAGAATCGGGGCGTATCCTCGTTCGTTTCTGTATGAGCTGCCTTTCGCGCTTCTGATTGCGGTGCGGGGCGCGACAGAGTTATGCAAGCGTTACGGAGGGGAGAGGAGTGCCTCCGCTGTCTGCCTGGTCACCTTGGCTCTGGCGTCGATTCCACTTATCAGTTATTACCGGTTTCCGAAGCAGGATTTCTCGGGAGCCTTGGCCTACGTTCGCGCCCGCGCAGCGAGCGACGACGTAGTGATGGGGGCCGATCTTGCGGGGACCTGTTACCGCCGTTATTACTTTACGGGGATTGCGATTGCGACCACCCCGGAACAGATCGAAGCATTGCGGAAATCCGGGCGGCGAGTCTGGGTCTTATATTCGTTTCCCAGAGAATTCAGCGTAAGATCGCCCGACCTGTTCCGGTATCTCAGGACGCAACTCGCCTCGGCAGCGGTGTTTCACGGGACGTTAGGAGGGGGCGATGTGTACATCGCCAGGTCCCGCTAGGCCGCTTTCGGCGTGGGCGCAAAAGAGCGCTGCTGTGCAATTGCCGGGAGCAGGGGACAGGATCAAACCGGTGCTCAGAAGAGGGGAATTCCTTCCGCCCGCGCCGCCTTCCTGAGAGCGTCATCAAGCGTTGCCAAGGGCAGGGAGAGCCGCCGGGCCAAGTCCAGGTAAGCCGCGTCGTAAGCGGTCAACCGATGCTGAGAAGCAAGCAGCAACAGCTGCCCGAATTCGGCTAAAACGGGAGCCGGTGCAATCTGGAAATCAAAGGCTGCGAGCTGCTCGAGAAACTGCCGGGCGCGTTCCGCCGTGATCCGTTGCCGCCGGATACTGACCGCGACGGCATTCATGAGTTCCCAGGGCCAGACGGAAGGCACATGCAAGGCGTCCCGCCGGGCAGCTCGCACGAGCAATTCTTCGGACGCGACGGTTGCTTCGTCCTCGCAGCACCAGGGCATACATGCCGAGACATCGAGAACAAACGCCGCCATTAATATCTATGGCCGGTGTGGGCGTACTCGCGCAAGCTCACTCCCTCCGGCCGGTCGAGCGTGACTCCCTTGCGTAATTCCCGGATGCATTCGGCGGCGGCTTGCGCCTGGGCGGTTTTCTCCTCGGCAATGGTTTCAGGTCGGGACTGCTGGAAGGGGGCCAATGCTTGATCGAGCAGTTCTTCAACAGAGTGAAACTGCCCGGCGGCGATCTGGGCCTCGATGATGCGCTCGTGTTCGGGGGTGAGGGTGATAGTCATATTGACTGTTACAAAAAGGACGTTATCACATTCGATCTACTTATAACGTCTATTTTCCGGCCCTTGCGTTCTCAACAGATTAAACCTCTTGCCAACTTCGATGGCTGGGAGTACCTTGTTGCTCCGCAATTCCCAGTAGCCTTGGCCGAGCCACCGCGAGGCACACTTTTCCATGATGGCATCCGTCGTTCAGCGGTTGCACGTCCCGTTCAGCGACTGCGGCTTTCTCGACCGCTTCGGGCGTCATGGCTTCAGGCATTTTGACGGAAATAGCGGTCTTGCTCATATCGGGTTGCCTCCGGGCTGGAATTAGGGACGCGCTCTCCGCGTTCGGCATAGGCGGCAAATAAATGGACCTCGCCTTCGGCCATGCCGACAATCACAAACCGCTCCTCGCCATAATCCTCGCGATCATCCAGACGCTCGATATTGTTAAGTCTCAGCGGCGCTAGTCTGATCGGCCGCCATCCTTCACTTCGCATCCACCACACAACGGAATCCAAGCGTACCGGAGCGATCGTAGCCCGGCGCCATCAGCAGAAGCTTGCCATGCTGACTGTTGCGATACGCCTGCGGAAAATACCAGATGGAGCCTTGAGGCCGGTAATAGCTGCCGCCTCGAAGAATGGCTGCTCGCGTGTGCTCGTCTAAATATTCGTCTGTCCACTGCCACACGTTGCCCACCATGTCCTGAACGCCAAAGGGACTTGCGCCTTCCGGGTGCGCATCTACGTTGTCAGGCTGTGTCAAGGAGCGGCCCATTTCGGGAACCGGAACGGCAGATCCGCGCCATTCAGCGCCCCACGGGTAAGCCCGGCCGTCTGTTCCCTGCGCCGCGAATTGCCACTCCCATTCGTGAGGCAAGCGTTTTCCCGCCCACGTTGCATAAGCCCGCGCATCTTCTTGAGAGACCCAGGTCACGGGCTTCTCCGCCCAGCCCGTGGGGAATGTGCCGTTGCGCCAGTCCTTCAAGAAGTTCAGGGTGTCTTTCGGCCGGTAATGCGCCGCATCCAGGAATGCCTTAAAGCGCGCATTGGTCACCGGGTACTTGTCCATATAGAAAGGCGCAAGCCGCATCCGGTGTTCATGAAAGCGGCGCGGCGAGTTCTCCCAGGGATATTGAACGTCCACGCCTTCATCGTTGGAGCCTTCGATTTCGATTCCTTCCACTTTGAAGAGGTAGTCGCCTCCGGGAACCCGCACCATGCCCTCCGGCGCAGCGGCGGCAGGCTTCGTGGCCTGGATTGCGGCCAACTGCTGAGGCAGCATGGTCCACTCCGCGGCATAGCTGTTCAGCGGTTTCGCGGTTAGTGCTTTCATCTTGGCCATTAACTGCTTCATTGGCGCAGCAGGTTCCGCCGGGGTGGCCAACACCGCGCCGTAGCCATGAGCTTCCAAAGGAAAAGAGAGGACGTCTTTACCTTCCTTGCGCTCCACCTGAAGTTCCGCGCCGTGGTACAGGTCGAAGTACCGAATCCCAGCGGCATGCGGGACGCTGATCTGGGCTCCTGCGACATCGTACTCGTTACGATTCACAATCGTCCAAGCGGTCTCGGCGCCCAGAGGCCACGCGCTCGCAAAAACTCCATAACGATGCATCGGATAGAACGGCTCCCACTCGGCGCTTACCAGGAAAGGCGCAAGCCCGCGTTCCAGAGTTGCCACTCTGCGAGTTGCTTCGCCATCCCTGGGCGTCACGCCGTTCCAGATACCCCAGATGTTTTCCCAGCTTTCCCACCCTTCACCATTGAGGAATGCGAACTGAAGGTTGTTGGTCTTGCTACGGTTCCAGCGATCCGAGATATGAACCATGTGCCGCGGTTCCAGCCAGCGGAACCGATCAATCCCCGGGATGAAGTCATATTGCCCGTTGTACTGTCCCCAGGTCATGATGTTCCAACTCAAGGCCTCATCCGACGGACTTCCTTCGGGCTCAAAAGCCAGCGGATGCCCGATCTTCTCGGCAGCGGAAACAAAAGCCACAGGCACGCCATCCTGCGTGTCGCCGTTGATCCCATCGGCATCCAGTTCCTTCATCAACTCGGCGATGGCCTCCGGCCAAGTCTTTCCGGGATCTCGCGTTCCCTGGTCCCACATCATCATCGGGAACAGGACGCGGACTCCGCGGGCATGAAACTCAGCAATCATCTTTTTCACTCCCGGAATGCCGCCGGGCAGGGAACGGATCATATCGTGCTGGTTGCGGTCGTCAATGCCCATGTTGGGGTAGGTGGGCCAGATCAGAATTGAATCAATGCCGCCGTAGCGTTTGTCTACATCGGCCAGGTAGCGGTCCACGGTATAGCGGCCAGCTGCGGGGTCATAAAAATAGCGGTCGTGGACCATCATCTGCGGCTGCATGAAGCTGCGCTGGGTCCACCGCGTGGCGGGTTCGTCATAGCGCGAACTGTCGTGGCCGGTGCGGATGCGGCGTTCGTCGCGCCAATGCCGGATATCTTTCAACCAGGCATCGTGAGCATCCTGCGTGCAGGGCGTATACCCGCCTTCCCAGGCGCCCTTTATGGTTAAGCAGCCGGGAGCGGGAATCAGTTGGTTCTTTGGCCGGTAGTTGGAGTCCTGTGCGCGAATCGCGCTTACCAGCCCAAGTAAGATCACAAAGAAACGGTATGCTCTCGTCATAACGGTTGAACTGCTAATGATAATGTGACACTGTCCATGCCTGGCTGCCGCGTTGCAGTACACTATGCGGGTCAGCTGGTGAGATTCGATTCAAGGACCACGCTATGAGTGACCACGCTATGAGCTACATCGTCCGCAGACCGCTGCTCCCGTGGGTATACACGGTTCGCATAATCTTCGCCTTGGCGCTGGCAGTTAGCCCTGGGTTAAATCACGCCTTCGCAGCCGACGACGCCAAACTGAAACCAGTCACGATGACTGCGGAACAGGACCACCAGAATATGATGGACCAACTCGGCATTCGCAGCCTTCGTCCCGGTCCCAGTGGCAATGACGCGGCCCCAAATCATGCGAATTACGATGAGCACTTAGCGAATCCTTATCCCGTTTTGCCCGATGCTCTCACACTCAAGAGTGGCGAAAAGGTTACGACGCCTGAGGCTTGGTGGAAGAGACGGCGGCCGGAAATCGAGGAAGACATGGAGCGTGAGGTTTATGGCCGTCTTCCGAAGGTTTTACCCAAAGTAACGTGGAGTGTCGCGGTGAGTGAGCGTGAAATGGTGGGCCGCATTCCCGTAATCGCGAAACAGCTTGTTGGGCATGTCGATAACTCCGCCTACCCTTTCATCTCTGTCGATATCGCGATGACGGTGGTGTTGCCCGCGGCGGCGAAGGGTCCGGTTCCGGTTCTGATGATGTTCGGGCGCAGCGCCTTGCCTGCTCCTGTCCAGCCGCCGGCTGAGGATCTGGACAAGATCAACGCGGCTCTGAGAGCGTTGCTGATGAAGAGTGATCCGGCATTGCAGAAGATTCTGGAGCAGTATCCGGCATTTACGCCGATCGCGGCACCCGCTGCGGTGCCCTTTGGAGTGCGAGCAGCAGCCGCCGCGCCCGGTAGCGACCCTCCCTCCGCGCAGCAGTTGCTGGCAGACGGCTGGGGCTATGCGCTGATCAATCCTTCGAGCATCCAAGCCGACAACGGCGCCGGGCTAACCAGGGGAATTATTGGTTTGGTGAACAAAGGGCAGCCGCGCAAACCGGAAGATTGGGGCGCCCTGAGAGCCTGGGCCTGGGGTGCCGCGCGCGGGCTGGATTACCTGGAAACAGATCCATCCGTGGACGCGAAGCATGTTGGCATTGAAGGCGTTTCGCGTTACGGGAAAGCCGCTCTGGTTACGCTCGCATTCGAGCCGCGTTTCGCCATGGCGCTTGTCGGATCGTCAGGCGAAGGGGGTGCGAAACTCAATCGGCGTAACTGGGGCGAAGCGGTCGAAAGTCTGACCGGCGGCGAATACTACTGGATGGCCGGTAATTTTATGAAGTACGGCGCTTCCGACGCAACGTTTGGAGCAAAAACCGCAAACGACCTGCCGGTGGACGCACATGAACTGATCGCTCTGTGTGCCCCCAGGCTGACGTTCATCAGTTATGGCGTTCCAGAAAAAGGCGACGCCAAATGGCTTGATCATCAAGGCAGTTTTATGGCGGCGGTTGCCGCAGAACCGGTTTTTGAACTGCTTGGCGCGAAGGGCCTGGGCGTGTCGAGTGACTATCGGACCGCGAAGATGCCCGGTGTGAATGTGGGCCTTCTGGATGGTGAACTTGCCTGGCGTCAACATGACGGCGGCCATACGGATGCTCCGAACATCAAGTACTTCATTGCATGGGCGGACAAGTTCATTCGGCACACGCCTCCCACAGCCTCGCATTGATTCTCTATGTCCCAACTCTCCACTAAGCTAACGGCCCTGATATTGACAGGCGCAGCGGCCACTTGCGTTCTGCAAGCGCAGACGACGCTTACGATTGACCTCAATCGCGCAAAGTCGCCCGTGAGTCCGACTCTTTACGGTCTGATGACCGAAGAGATCAACTACTCTTACGACGGCGGCTTATACGCCGAATTGGTCCGCAACCGGACTTTCCGTTCGGATTGGTCGGGCATCCTTAACTGGTTCCTGATCGAGAAGGGAACGGCCTCGGCAAAGGTGAGCGTGGATGCGAACGAGGGGCCTTCCGCCGCGCTCAAGAGCAGCGCGCGGTTGGAGGTTCTGAAGGCCGATCCAGATAGCCCCGCCGGTTTGATCAACGAAGGCTATTGGGGAATTGCGGTACGCCCGAACACGCGTTACACGGGGTCGTTGTTTGCGAAAACGAATGGGGAGGGCACGCTGGCGCTGACGGTCGCGCTCGTCGGCGATCAATCCGGGCAAACCCTCGCGCAGGCCCCCGTGTCGCTTACCGGAGCGGGCTGGAAAGAGTACAAATTCGAATTGCAGGCTGGCGCCGTCCCCGCCTCCGCCGAAAATCACCTGGAGATCACGATACAAAAACCGGCTACGGTGTGGCTCCAGATGGTGTCGCTCTTCCCTCCCACCTATCACGGGCGCACCAACGGAAACCGCGCGGACCTGATGGAGAAGTTGGCCGCCATGCATCCTTCGTTTCTTCGCTTTCCCGGAGGCAATTTTCTGGAAGGCAACAGCGTCGCAACGCGCTTCGATTGGAAGAAGACGATTGGCCCGATGGTCGACCGGCCCACCCACCCGGGGACGTGGAATTATCACGTTTCGGACGGTATGGGCCTGCTGGAATTTCTTGAGTGGTGCGAAGACTTAAAGATGGAGCCGCTGCTGGCTGTCTACGCCGGCTACTCGCTCGGCAATCATCTGGTGAAACCGGGTCCCGATCTCGAACCCTACGTGCAGGAAGCTCTGGAGGAAATTGAGTACGTAACCGGCCGCGCCGACACCAAATGGGGTGCTGTGCGGGCGCGCGACGGGCATCCGGAGCCGTTTCCTCTGCGCTATGTGGAGGTCGGCAACGAAGACTCATTTGATAAGGCCAAGACTTACGACGGCCGCTTTGCCCAGTTCTTCAAAGCGATCAAGGAGAAGTATCCGAAACTGCAGGTGATCGCCACGATGCCGGTGAACGGCGTGACTCCCGACGTGGTGGACGACCACTACTACAAGCGCGAGCAGGGCATGTTCGAGCTGACGAAACATTACGACAATGCCGACCGGAAGGGCCCCAAGATTTTCATTGGCGAATGGGCCACACGGGAAGGCACGCCCACTCCCAACCTGGGGGCGGCGCTGGGGGATGCCGCGTTCATGACCAGCATGGAAAGGAACGGCGACCTGATCGTGATGGCGGCCTACGCGCCCTTGCTGGTGAATGTAGGCCCGGGCGGCATGCAATGGGCTTCCGACCTGATTGGTTATGACGCGTTGAACAGTTATGGCTCGCCGAGTTACTACGCGCAAGTAATGTTTGCTTCGTGCCTGGGGGACCATACGGCAGATTCGACTTTGTCGGGCGGTGGCGAAAAGTTCTTCTACTCCGCAACGGTTTCGTCGAAGGCGAACAAGGGCTGTTTGAAGCTGGTGAATGCGTCGTCAGCGCCGCAAACCTTATCGCTTCGCTTGAACGGACTTGGGGCTGCGAGCCGCCAGGCACGCGTTTCGACGCTCAAAGGAAACACCGTTTGGGCCACCAACACCATCGAACATCCGGATCGGATCATGCCGGTGAAGTCGTCCGTGCCGATCACGGGTGAGCGTATGAACTACACGGTGCCGGGTTACTCGATTCAGGTGTTGGAGTTTGATCTGCTGTAAGATGCCACAGCGCAAAGCAGAGCACTTATTTTCTAATCAGCCCCGGCGGCGCGATCCTAAAACGTGAGCCGAAAGGAAAGTCCGGATCCGGACTCATCATTTGGTTTTCGGTAATGTCGTTGAGCGGGGCTCAACTTCCGTATAGCCGACGAACCTGGAATTTCGAAATGCTCGCCTCCGTGGCCGTATCGCGCTTCAGGCTTTGATCAGGCCAGCGGAGGTTGTTTCTCCCTCCTGGGCTTTGGGCCCGAGTACCTCGCGCATGACGATCGCCAGATCTCGCAAGGCTTGGGCGCCATTGCCGTAGTAGCTCGAGCCATGCATCGTGGCCAGCGTCTTCGGTTCCTGTTCGGCCAAGCTTTCGAGCACGCGCCCGGTATGATGGGTGTAGGGCACGTAGTTCGCAAACGGGCCTGCTTCGGTCTCCCGTAACGCGTCTTGACACCGTCCCAGGATGTCCTCTCTTGTGGTCGGTTCGCGGTGGCCCCACTGATGGAACAGATCGGAGCAGAAGAGCGTCTTTTCCGATTCTTCGAAGAGCACGCCGGCATCCCACCCGTGCGGCACATGCGGGGTGGGCAGGAAGCGAAAACGGTACCGGCCTGTCGACAAGGTGTCCTCCCGTGTCAAGACCCGAGCCGGCCGAATCGAAAAGTCATTAACACTCACTATCGCTCCGACCAGGCCACAAACGGGTTGCGCGGCGGGGGCGAGTTCGAGCCAGTGGTTTAAAGCTCCGCATTCATCCGACTCGAAGTGGCTGAATCCGATGTGCCGGAGCTTTGAGAGATCAATCAGACGTGAGACCTCCTCGCGCAAGAGGGGGAACATACTTCGCAATCCGGCGTGAAACAGGAGCGGTTCATCATCGCGGACCAGGAAGTGACTAAACTCCAGATTGATCTCGGGAACGAAGACGGCGAGACGGTACACCTCGGGTGCAATTTCAGTAGTAGTTACCATAAACCCTCCTCTCTTACATGCTTATCCTTTCTTGCTGATAATGACAAACTGCGGCGCTTTCGTCAGTAGATGAAGCCTGGGGACAGTAAACCCAGCATTCCGAAACATGGTGTCGTACTCCGTGAATGTGTAGGCTTCTCCCGCGGGGGTGGTGGCGCAGCGTCGTCTAGACTAAAATCGGAGTCGCGGGTGTACGAGGCCGCGGTGTCAACTTCCGCGAACACAGGTCGAGCGACCCCAGAATATACTCTATGGAATGCCGAATCCCCGCGGTGGCAGACGCGACTTTTTCATTTCCTTCAATTCCGCCGACCGGGAATGGGCGGAGTGGATTGCGGCAGAGCTGGAAGCTGCTGGGAAAACAACCTTCTTTCAGCACTGGGACTTGAGGCCCGGAAACAGTTTTGTAGGCGAGATGAACCGCGCCGCAGAACTTGCTGACCGCACCATAGCTGTCCTTACTTTGAGCTACATTTCTTCTGCATTCGCACAGGCGGAGGCGCGAAACGCTCGCCTCCGTGGCCGTATCGCCGCTTCAGGCTTTGATCAGGCCAGCGGAGGTTGTTTCTCCCTCCTGGGCTTTGGGCCCGAGTACCTCGCGCATGACGATCGCCAGATCTCGCAAGGCTTGGGCGCCATTGCCGTAGTAGCTCGAGCCATGCATCGTGGCCAGCGTCTTCGGTTCCTGTTCGGCCAAGCTTTCGAGCACGCGCCCGGTATGATGGGTGTAAGGCACGTAGTTCGCAAACGGGCCTGCTTCGGCTTCCCGTAACGCGTCTTGACACCGTTCCAGGATGTCCTCTCTTGTGGTCGGTTCACGGTGGCCCCATGATGGAACAGGTCGGAGCAGAAGAGCGTCTTTTCCGATTCTTCGAAGAGCACGCCGGCATCCCACCCGTGCGGCACATGCGGGGTGGGCAGGAAGCGAAAACGGTACCGGCCTGTCGACAAGGTGTCCTCCCGTGTCAAGACCCGAGCCGGCCGAATCGAAAAGTCATTCACACTCACTATCGCTCCGACCAGGCCACAAACGGGTTGCGCGGCGGGGGCGAGTTCGAGCCAGTGGTTTAGAGCTCCGCATTCATCCGACTCGAAGTGGCTGAATCCGATGTGCCGGAGCTTCGAGAGATCAATCAGACGTGAGACCTCCTCGCGCAAGAGGGGGAACATACTTCGCAATCCGGCGTGAAACAGGAGCGGTTCATCATCGCGGACCAGGAAGTGACTAAACTCCAGATTGATCTCGGGAACGAAGACCGCGAGACGGTACACCTCGGGTGCAATTTCAGTGGTAGTTACCATAAACCCTCCTCTCTTACATGCTTGTCCTTTCTTGCTCATAATGACAAACTGCGGCGCTTTCGTCAGTAGATGAAGCCCGGGGACAGTAAACCCAGCATTCCGAAAACATGGTGTCGTACTCCGTGAATGTGTAGGCTTCTCCCGCGGGGGTGGGGCGCAGCGTCACCAGAGCAAAGGCGGCGGCGGTCGGCGGCGACACACGGTCCTCCTGCGGGACGAAGTCCAGCGTTACACATTGGCCATCTGGAATCAGGGCCGCCCGGATCTTTTGCATTGGCTTTTCGCAGGTGGCAAGTTTTTCTGCCCATCCCCAGTTGTGGTCGGATGACGCGCGATCCGGTAGCATCGCACCCGAAGTGTCCCGTTTGCGGAAATCCAGATGCATCCGTCGAGCACTCGACGGTAACGTCGTTTGCGGGCCAACCTAAAACTTTGCCGGATCACACCGGATTTCTAGGGGGTCTGGCTGTAGCGCTTGCAAGAGATCCGAAGGTGAAAGGGAACACCCGGCGCAGAGCAGGCGTCGGTTGCCGCGCAATTCAGCCATCTCGTACTTTACTGGCACTCTGTGGGTGAAAGCGTTACAGTCACATACATGTGTAATCGCTGTCTCCTTCTGTCCTCATCCGCAATCGCGTTGCTCGCAATATGCGGCAGCCGCCCCGTTTACGCCGACGACCCGCATGACATCCAACCAGTCGTTCTGACCAATCCCGATGTAAGCTTCGGGCCTGGGGCCACCAGCGTCGCCGTGCATGGCATGCGGAAGGGCCAGGCGAACGGCCCCAGCGATACCAAGCCACTGCGGCAGCTGAACAATAGTAGTAAGGGCAAACCGGGGGGCGGCGGTGGTGGGACGAGTTCCGACCCGGTCGCGCAGTCCGCCGCCTTCACCAGTTCGGCGACAGCGACCGCCAATCCGACCTTCGAAGGGCTCGGCAACGGCTTTCCCCCATTTGCCGTCGATTCCGCCCCTCCCGATACGAACGGAGCCGTCGGGGCCACCCAGTACGTCCAATGGGTGAATGAATCGTTCGCGGTTTTCGATAAGACTGGCGTGCTAAAAGACGGCCCGGTCGCGGGCAATCAGCTGTTTCAGGGGCTTGGCAGCAATCATCCGTGTGCGATCAACAACGATGGAGATCCGATCGTCGCTTACGACAAGGCCAACGACCGTTGGGTGCTCACACAGTTTTCAGTGACGAACGGTAATTCGGTCGGTTATTGGCAGTGCATCGCGGTTTCACAAACCAGCGATGCTGCTGGCGCTTTCAATGTCTATGCCTTCCGTCAGCCAAACTTTAATGACTATCCCAAGTTCGGCGTCTGGAACGGGGTGTACTACGCCAGCTATAACATGTTCAGCGGGAACACCTTCACAGGGGCGCGGCTTTGCGCGTACAATGGCGCCGCGATGCGAACAGGCGCCGCAGCACAAGAGCAGTGCTTTCAGCTTTCTAGCGCGTACGGCGGCATTCTGCCCGCGGACGTTGACGGTTCCATCCAGCCGCCCGCCGCGGCCAGCGAGTACTTCCTCGGTTTCGGCACGAACTCGCTGCTGACGTGGCGCTTCCACGTGGATTTCGCGACCAGCGCCAACAGCACACTCAGCGGTCCATATACGACCAGCGTCGCCCAATTCGCGGAAGCCTGCAGCGGAGGAACCTGTATCCCGCAGCCTTCCACCACTCAGCAACTCGATTCGCTTGGCGACCGGCTGATGTACCGTCTCTCCTATCGCCACTTCAGCGATGGACATGAAGCCCTATTTGTGAATCATTCCGTCAACCCCGGCTATGTGGCGTCCGGATCGCGCTGGTACGAACTGCGACCTGCCAGCGGCGGAGCGAACGGTGTAACTGTAAACCAGCAGTCGACATATGCGCCGAACGATGGCCGGAGCCGCTGGATGGGCTCGATCGCATCCGACAAGGCTGGCAATGTCGCACTCGGCTATAGCGGATCCAGCTCATCCGCGTACCCGTCGATCTATTACTCATTCCGCAGTCCTTCGGACACGCTGAGCCGGCTGGGCTCTGAGCAGACTCTATACGTTGGCACCGGCTCCCAGCAGCGCAGCCTGAACCGCTGGGGCGACTACAGTTCGATGACGGTTGACCCGAAGGACGACTGCACATTCTGGTACACGAATGAATACCTGGTGAGCAACGGAACCTTCAACTGGCACACGCGCATCGGATCGTTCAAGATTAGCGGCTGCCAATAACGATGTTCAGGCAGGGAGCATTGCACTTCTTGTCCTTACCTTAAGCAGGCCGGGTGAGCAACAGCGGCCGGTTCGATTCGAGATCGTGACCTTGCAGAAGCCGCGATCTTCGAATCGTTGAAAACCATAACGGCGTCATCGGAATTCGCTATAACCCCGCGCCTCACGGCATTGTGTCTCTAGTGGCGTGTCCAGTTCATCCTAAACGCTGCCGGACAAGGCGCGGGGTCAGACAAGATACCGTCGCGCGGCCCTCAATTACGAGATGCCGACGTGGCGTGGTTAGGATGTGATTTTAGGAATGCACGATAACCTAGTTGCTCCTATTGCTGCTCCGAAGTCGAGGCAAACAGTCGCCCCCGAACTTCTATTGCATCCGGGGTACATCGGCATGAGCACTTCATCTCGCGATTGGGGATGTTAATATCAGCCTCGAGAGAGGAGGAGCGGTGATCATTCGGAAGGAGCAAATGGAAGCGGCCGATCTCCTGGGGCTGGAGGGTTACCTTCTGGACCACCTTCGCAGATTCGCGCGTGATCACGTTGAGGCCATCGACAATAAGAGCCTGCAACAATTCGTGCGACTAGGAATGCGCAACGCAGCCAGTTTTGGTTGGAAGAAAAGGGGACCGGTCGAGTTCTTTCTCGAAGTGATGGTTATGTTGGGTTCAGAGTTTCACACCGATCCCCAATATCCCTGGGCTGCAGCGTCGCTAAGTGCCTCGATGGGGGAAATGGAGGGCGCTGACCACCTGCACGAGAAAGTGATGAAGTACTACGACGCCGTGCTCGGCCCGGGGCTGTGTTACGAGGCAGAAGCCATCAAGCGCTTGCTCGCGTTCGATTACGTCAGTGACCACCGGCTAAGCCGAACAGACGAGAGCGGGATCCATCGGCTGCTCGAGTGGGCCTTTCCGCAGAAGTATTGTTTCGTTGGAAATCCCGCTATCGGCGCGTTGATCGATGGAGCGCAAGCGTCGTGCGCTCGCCTCGGCATTGAGAAGACGGGATTAGCTTTGGTGGCCGGAATGCTTTTTTGTTTCGGTCATGGCTGCTTCAGGGACCCGCAATACCCGTGGATCGCGGCCTCTATGCAACTCGAGGGAGCCACCAAAGAGGCAGGTCTTTATCGCGTGTTCATGAGGTACCTGCGGGAAGCACTGACTAACATGGAGAGGGGCTAAAACCAACATGCCGCCAAAATGCAAGTCCAATCCGCCAAGCGGACGTTCGGGCGCGGGTTGCAGCGGAGGAACGGCACCATGCCCCAAATGCTGTGGCTGTGTTACCGGGGTAGCGATTCAGAACGTTCAAATGTTCACCACGCCCCCAATTCATCGAGGCGGTGGCACGGTGGCGAACGGACACTCGTTCGACTTTGTTATCACTATGAGCTTTACTGGCGGTACTGGCGGCAATTCGGATTGCACCTTCGAGTGGTGGGAAAAAGTCGATGGCCTGGGGATTGGCCAGACCGCAAATACCTGGACGGAGATGTTCGCATTCGCCAGCACCAGTCCCACTTTTAATCCCTGGAATAATCGAGTTGTTCCGTGCCCCGCGGGCGGGAACCTCACAGTCACGATCGTGGACGTCCCAAGCCTCGGAACCATACCGAATTTCTCGGGCAGTCGAAACCTGGAGTTCCGCCTGATGATCAAGTCCGGCGGTGGATGCGGTTGCGCAAACGGATGCCTGATGGCAAAAGCAAAGCAGGTGCTGACCATGGTCAACGGGGTGCTGGATGTGGCGCATTGTTCTTTCACAATTTTGTGAGATTAGGACTGTTCTGAGGATGGCAACGATCCTAACCGTAGTAGTCACTGCCCTAATGTCAATGACAACCGAGATTAGCTCCCAGGGCGAATCAGCACGGAAGGAGAAACCGATGGAGGAAACACAGATCTTGCAGTGGGCGCGTGAAGCTCCCCTGACTGACCCCGTAAGGCTCCGCATCAGTCCGAACTTCTCCTATGAGGAGTGGATTGTGAGGGGCCGCAGATTGCCCGGCGTTGTGGAAACCCTCGTCAGGCTTCTGGAGAAGGAGGACCTTCAACATCCATCGGGCGATGGATTGCGGCTGGCGTATGCGCTCGGCTTGTTAGGTGACCGACGCCGGCCGGCTGTCGATGCTCTCATCCGGTGTCTTGGCAGTAAAGACGTCGCGCTCCGCAGCACAGCTGCGGGGGCGCTGGGAAGCATTGGGGATGCATCAGTGGCGGCGCTCCTGGAGAGCTTGGTGAAGAATCATCACCAGGACAAGAGTGTTCGGGGGAACGCCTGTGTATCGATCGGTCGCTTGGGTTCGCGCTCCTCTGAGCCAGTCCTTAGGGAAGCGCTGAAAGACCCTGAGCCATTCGTCGTGGCGTGCGCTCAGGAGGGGTTGAAACTCCTTTACCCTGGCGGGGAGATCCCTCGCTAACTGCCAACGGCTTCGGTCACCCGGCCGGGCCTGGATAACGGTGGACACCAATGGCACCGTGAAAATCATATCGAGCGAAGACAAAGTAGATGCACCAGCCCTACCGTCTTCAATCCCATGCTCATACAAGTGACGCCGACCTATTGAAGGGCATGCGGGACATAACGCCGGAAGTCGCGGACTTGTAAATCGATTGTTCTTGCTTTAACTTCGGGAGCTATGTAGTATTACCGCGGAGGAACTATAACTTGAACACTCGCACGTGGACAGTAAATCACCCTCTTTCCAAGGCATTGTTGTTCGTAGCGGCGCTGGCTATCTCTGCGGTCCGTTCTGAAGCTTCGTTCATCGTTCCAGCGGCGATTTTAGCACCGGGGGATGTCCATGTCGTGCCATTCACGGCATCCTCTCCGGGAACATTGCTGAGCTCTTTGATCTCTCCGTTTAGCTTCAGCACCACAGGCGGCGTCACAAGCGGGACAGTGTTTTCTGCCGTGTTTCAGAATGCATCGGGGACACTCGATTTCTATTACCAGATTCGTAACAGCGGAAGCTCAGAAACAGCTCTGTCCGGGAGTTTGACGGGAGCTTCACGGGTTTTGGGACCGCAGTTGCCTTCCGTCTGGATGGCTCGTCTTTGCGGGCGGGATATTCACGAATGGCACGGACGCGAATATAACCGCAGATCGGGACGCCTCGGGAATCACGATTGGGTTTAACTTCGCTCCAGCGCCACCGGGAACTACCTCCGCTGTTCTTGTGATCAGTACGGACGCGACGTCCTTCGGCGCGGGGAATGCCGGAGTGCTTGATGGTGGATCTCAGACGGTTACGTCCTTCGCGCCGGTCAGCGCACCGATAGGAGGAGCGCCGGAGCCAAGCTCAGTCATCCTGATGAGCAGCGGTTTGGTTAGTTTTGCGATCGCACTCCGGCGTTCTCGCGAGAGGCGTTCAGGAAATTCGCTGGCAACTGCCATCGATCTCCGCTGATCATCCAAGCAATCCTCGATATCCCAACACGCGGGCGCGCCGAGTTACAGCGTTGCCCGAGTAGGGCCATTTCCGCGAAGACATCTTCCGCAAAGTTTAGGCCCAACGCTGGGCCTTCGTCCC
Organism: Bryobacterales bacterium; assembly: GCA_963795835.1. Lineage (GTDB taxonomy): Bacteria > Acidobacteriota > Terriglobia > Bryobacterales > Bryobacteraceae > JALYXI01. The sequence goes on from CAWCJC010000009.1 coordinate 749,892, forward strand.
TTTGCTAACTTTGTGTCATGTTTACTGTTCTAGTGACCGGCTGTAGTTCGGGAATCGGCTTTGCAACCGCTCTTGAGCTCGCTCGGACAGGGCACCAGGTTATTGCCACAATGCGCCATCCCGAGCGGGTACCTCAACTTGAGGACACCGCCGCAAGCGAGAAACTGCGGATCAAGGTCTTACCATTGGATGTCGATTCTGACGAATCCGTGAGCGCATGCTTCCAAGCCATTACGGAACCCATCGACGTGTTGGTGAACAATGCAGGCATTGAGATCCATGGATCGATCGAGGAATTGCCTATGTCATCCATGATCGCCGTCATGAACACAAACTGTTTCGGCGCGGTACGCTGCATCAAAGCGGTGCTTCCTCAGATGCGTGAACGCAGATCCGGCTGCATTGTGAACGTCTCATCGATCTCAGGCAGAATTGCGATTTCTCCATTGAGCGCCTACTGTGCTTCTAAGTTCGCCCTGGAAGCCTTCAGTGAAGCGCTCGCCGGGGAAGTGAAGCCTTTCAATATCAGAGTTGCTCTTATCGAGCCGGGTATTCAGGATACCCGCATGGCCCGCGATATCAGCAAAGGATCACAATCGATCTATCCTCAGGTGGACCGATTTGCCGGCCTTTTCCGCGCGTCGTTGGCGAACCCGATATCTCCCGATGCCTCCGCGACTGTTATCCGCCACGTCATTGAAAGCGGCACCTGGCAATTGCGCCACATGCCCGGTCCGAATGCAGCGCCCTTCGTCGGCTGGAGAGCGTCGATGACGGACGAGCAGTGGGTGGACTGGAATGCTTCAAGCGACGATGCGTGGTACGCCGCGGTGCAGCGGGACTTCGGGCTGGACGCCCGTAAGCCAAAGGGCTAGCAAACATGGTCAGCCGTCTCTGAATGAGTTAACGGCAAAAATCTGCCGTCCGCACCAGGTCAGAACGTCTTACCGTGCCAGTTCGCAATGGCTCGCCTCCCGGCCCCCGGAATTGCGGAAGCTCAAAGACGGCGTACCGTTCGGCGAGTGATAGACAGCGAAGAACCCAGGCGGCATCGCGCCGTCCAAGGCTCCCCCACTGAAGGTCATCCGACCGGTGTTGGAATCGTAGTGAAAAGTGCCCGGCTTCCCGTCCGCGCCAGTGTAAGTCGTGCCTGATTGGATGCTGAAACGGAGCCCTAATTGAGGGGTTCCGCCCGCCCAGCACTCATAGCGGCCCACTGACACCTGCCCTGCACCTTGGGACGCCGGAATGGGCGCTACGGAGGGTATAACGGTCGCCGCACCGGCCGGCGATCCAGGCAAAGTATCAACCGGAATGCTGGTGACACCGGCGGCCGGATTCGGTTTGCAGGCGCGGTTGTCCGCGGTCATCGCGCCTTGCACGATCCAATCGCCGAAGCCGTCGGGCGCGAGCGTAAACCGAGCCTTCTCGAACTTACCAACGCACGTTTCTCCGTAGAACTGGTTCTTTGGGTAGCCTGGGCTGTAGTCGCGCAAGGTCGCGGTTACTTGGAACGGATACGAACCGGCATCGGGCCGGCCCGGCGTGACAGCCTGGAACAGAACGTTGCGCTCAGTAAATCCCTGGGGCTTTAGCTCTTGCCACCTCTTACTTAGCGCAGTTTTGAGAGTGTCGACGCCCGGTGCGGGAGCACAGAAGAGAGGCGATGCGAGAAGAAACCCGAGGACCATGGTCTTCATCAACGTCCCCCGGGGAGAGGAGCGGGTAAAGGTCGCGTGCAAAATCATGAACGTATTATAAATAGCCTGTATGAGTGCCTCACTCTAACTGGTCTACTCGTTGGAATACTTCATAAAGTCAGCCCTGGGGGGTGAGACCCACCTTCGGTACCTGGAGAAAATGTCGTCGGGGTTCTCGATGCTAGCGCCGTTTTACGGGTCCAAGATAACGCGCAATGAATAAAGCGGATCAGCCCGTGCGGCTTCATGGGAACTTTGTTTCCTCTTTCAATGTCCAATGATCTATGTCAATGCGCGGGAATGTTCTTGCTGTTCTAGCGTTCTCGTTGATCTGCCCGGGATGCAGAGTAAGAAACTCGCCTACCGGCATTTATGCCAATGTACTCCGCCGAGGACGAAACCTGTCCGCTTCAAAGGATGAAAGCGATAACTATATCCTTACAATAATCTCGAAGCGCAGGGTTCAGATTCGGGGTGAGGAAATCCCTTTGAGAACCTAGATCGCCGGATTCAGGAAGTGTTCCGAACCAGGGTGGAGAAATTGCTCCTGGTCAAAGTTGAAGGACAACTCTATTTTCAAGATGTGGTCGAGATACTCGATCGCGCTTCATCGCAAACACGGCTTCAGTTTGCACTATTGACCAAGCGGGTCGAGCCAACGGCAGCTGAGCCGTCTCTTTTCATGGCCGGCGAACCCATTTACACGAGTTGCTGTCTCCGCTAGCTGCAGCAACGCACAAGTAGACCGGCAGTTAACGTACGCGCCCAAACGATGGCCGTAGCCGCGTCCTAAGCTCGCTATCATGACCGGAAAGAGATGAAGCTTCTTCTAACTTCAGCTGGCATCAGCAACGCAAGCATCCACGGTGCACTGGTCGACCTGCTCGGCAAGCCCATTGTGGAGGCGAGTGCGATTTTCATTCCAACGGCGATATATGCCTTTCCCGGTAAAGCTCCATTCCCTCAAGCCCCGGAGATCGCAGCGAGAATGATCCGCGGAACGATCGGTGATCCGTTCTGCGATCTGGGCTGGATGTCGCTAGGCGTGCTGGAGCTCACTGCTCTGCCAAGCGTGAAGAGAGAGCTTTGGGTTCCGCTTCTCCAGCAGACTGACGTTCTGCTCATTGGCGGTGGCGATTGCCAATATCTCACCTACTGGATGCAGCAGTCTGGGCTGGCGGACCTCCTGCCATCAATACTGGACAGAATGGTCTACGTGGGAGTCAGCGCTGGCAGCATGATCATGACCCGCTTCGGAACCACCTACGAAGGCCATGTGTTACCGCCCGAGACGGATAGGTCACTAGGGCTGGTCAACATCGCCTTG
>CAWCJC010000010.1:0-92330 GCA_963795835.1 Bryobacterales bacterium
AGGCGACGCCCGCACCCAAACAGATTTACAAGCGCCAGAGCTCAGAAGTCTATCCGAGCACCCAATTGCATATTCCGGTTTCCTGTAACGGCGGTCACATCTCCAAAGGTGGCGCTATTTGGATTTGTTGAGATGCCCCCAAACGTGTGCCGATTGAAGGCGTTGATGGCCTCTGCCCGCAACTGAAAGCGAACTCGCTCCCTGAGCGCCCAGTTCTTCTGGAGCGAGATGTTCTCATTCCGTCCAGCGAAACCACGAATTTGTGAGACGTACGGAGCCGCATTTCCCAACGTGTAGGTGGCCGGCTGCTTGATGTATTGTGTATTCAGGTAGGTGTTCGATGTGTTGCCGACATTGATCAGTGCCGCGTTAAACTTCGAAGAATCGAAAGGCACTCCCAGCCCAACCCCTTGCGGGTTCGTCAGCTGCGCGCGGTTTACCGTCAGGTTTGTCCCTGGCGCGGGGCTGTTTGCTGCAAAGGCAAGGGGCGTCCCACTTGTGTAGTTTCCAATATAGGAAATTCTCCAGTCGCCCACCAAGGCGTTGACCCAAGGATTCAAGTTAGCGCCAAACCTCTTGCTCTTCCCCAACGGTAACTCATAAGTTACTCCAACCTTTACCACTTGCGGCTGGTCGTACGAGGCGATCGACTTCTGCAAGCGCAGGTTGTAAGCGTCGATCGGCGCTCCTGTCCCGCCAGCGTATGTATTACTGACGTTTGCAATCGCTTTGGAAAATGTGTAATTGGCCAGCCAGCTCAATCCGCCTGAGTACCGTTTATTTAGCTGAACCTGTAAGGCGTGATAAGTGGAGAATCCGAGCGGCGCATTCCAGGCCGGCGCGGTGGCGCCGTTCAGCAACTGAGGGAAGGGCGTAAGCGTCTGCCAGAGTTGAACAGACTGGCCCGCGGTTCCGAACGGATAACGCGCGCCCAAAGCAGCGGCGTTGGCTGGGATCGCCGCCTGGCTGGTTACCGATGTCGTCAGCAAACTGCCGAGCGAAAGGTCGTTGATGGAAAGTTGATTCAGCAGCCCCAAACCGTTCGCGAGAATTGCCGAACCTTTGGTTCCCACATAGCCCGCGTCCACCGTCATGCGTCCGGGAAGCTCTCGCTGAATGTTTAGGTTCCACGATTGTGTGTAGCCTAAGCGTCCCCCGTTAGGGTTCCAGTAAAGCGGCCCGCTCTTCACATCCGCCTGCGAACGGTTCGGTGTTGTAACCGTGCTCACGCCGGGGTATCCGCTGTCCCAATTGAACGCAGGGGCAAGATTATTGCCGTAGTTCACAACATTCGAAACGCCCCAGCCCCAGCCCGCACAGGCCACGTTGCAACTCGGGTCACCATAGTAATCATTCGGAGCCCGATCGGCGAAGAAGACGCCGAACCCACCGCGAACTACTGTCTTCGTCGTAACCTGATAAGCAAACCCAAAACGCGGACCGAAATTCTTATAACTTTGCGAAACGAACCCCGTGGAGCCATTGCAGAGGGAGCAATTTCCCGCGAACTGAAGCGCTCCGGGAAGACCAGTCGCCGGATCAATCGTGGAGGGGCTGAAGGAGTAGAGCCGATTGTGTTCTTCGGTTTGAGTGGGGTTATAGTCCCAGCGCAGGCCTATGTTCAAGGTCAGCTTGGAACTCGCTCGAAAATCATCCTGGACGAAGAGCCCCAGGGACCGGTATACGGCAAGGGTGGGGGAAACGATGGTTGTGTTTGCGTTGTTGACATCACCCAGCAGAAAGCTGGCGAACGGGTTTCCGGCTGAAGCTGTGAACCCGGGAAGACTGGTCTGGTTTGAAGAGAAGGTAAACGCGCCTGGATCGCCCGCCTTGATGTAGTTCAGTTTGTAGATGCGGTACTCACCGCCGAACTTGAGGGTGTGTCTGCCCTTTACCCAGGTAAGCGTGTCCTGAATGCCGTACGTGATTGAGCGGACGGAGTCGGAAGGTTTATCCTGCCCCAGATTCGTCAAGCTATACCGGCCATCGCCGCCGCTCCAGTTAATCACTGGAACACTGGTTGAGGCGGTGTTCGCGATGGAAACAGGATTGGGATCCCCGGCATGGAGATTTACAATTGAGTTGGTTACGCGGTTAAAGTAGACACCGGCGTGGTTCAATAGTGTCGGCGAGAATGTATAGTCGTTGGCAAGCCGCACATAAGTGGTATTCACCGGTTTGATGATTGCGGAGGAAAACGGGCCGCCGTACTGCAGGTTGTCCCACACGTGCACGCCCGACGCATTTGCCTGGTATTGCGGTTGTGTGCTGCGCAAAATCGAACCGGAAAGGTGGTTGCTTGTGGAGATATTGTGGTCGCCTTTTATCGAGAACTGCGTAAACCGCTGCCATGTGTTGTAGGCTCCGTAGGCATTATTGGGTAAGAGGTAATCGCCGTTCGGGCCCGGCACGGTTGCCGGGTAATCCTTCGACAAGATCCCCAGCACCTGCTGCGAAACTTTGGAGATGCGGCTGGCGGGAATTATGTTGCCAGGGAACATGGTCCGTACCAACGTGCCTCCTACGGTCTGTGTGGTGTCAGGGTCGTAGATTGCTCCTTTATAAACGTTGTTGCCAAGCGCATCCTTTCCCACCACAGTGTTTGTCAGCAGGTTACTCATATTGCCGGTATACCAGCTGGGCGGGGGCACCATCTGGTTCGGCGTGCTGGCCCCGCCGCCGCTGGTGAAGAACCGTTCCAGGGCGAAGAAGAAGAAGGTCTTGTCTTTCCCGTTGTAAATTTTAGGGACGTAAACCGGGCCGCCGAACGATCCGCCTCCGTCAAGCTGACGGTCGCGGGGGGTCTTCTGACCGTTGAAGTTGCCCAGGAATGTATTCGCGTCCAGGTCCTCATTACGAAACTCGAACAGCGCGCTCCCGTGTACCTGATTCGTTCCCGACTTCATCACAAAGTTGAAGAGGCCGCCCGCGGTCTTTCCGTATTCCGCGCTCATGCCGCTAGTCTCCACCTTGAACTCCTGCAGCGCTTCTGGTGAGGGGCTGGATTGTGACAGATCCCCCGATCGGTAACCCGTGATAGTGGCTCCATCGACCAGCACTTCCTTGGAGAATGCGGGCGTACCGTTGATCTCAGTGTTTCCAGTGCCGCCGGCAACCCCAGGAGCAAGCTGGATCGCGAAGTTTTCAGCATCGCGTCCGCCGTTGGCAAAAGTGAGCGGCAGGTTGTTTACCTCCCGGTTTTGCAGGACCACCCCTACCACCGGACTATCGGTTTGCAGCACGCTGGCATCGCCGGCCACCGTGATGGTATCGCTCGACTGGCCCACCTGGAGAGACGGGTCTAAGCGCGTGGTTTCGGAGACGGCGACTGTGACATTCGACCGCACCAGCGTTTTTAGGCCGGCACCCTCATACTTCAACTCATATACGCCGGCCGGTAGGTTCGCGACGGTATAATCTCCCGCACCGTTTGTCGCCGATCTGTAAGTGGTGTTGTTAGCCGTGTTTCGGATCGTGATTTTGATTCCAGGGACAACCGCGCCGGAGGCGTCAGTAACCGTTCCTGTTATGGTTCCCCGATCCAGCTGGCCAAAACAAGGAGCAGCAGCTATCAATACTGCCAACGCTAGTACGCGTCCAATCATGTTTCCTCTTTCTCCGAGAACAGAGGAATTCAGTATATATACTAGGCGAGCACGCCAGGAAGCAGGCCGGTGCTGTCGGCAAAGCGCTCCACAGGCGTGCCGAAAGCATTGAGCATGGTGAGCCACAAGTTCGCTGCCGGAGTGTCTTCCGGGAACACCAAGTTTTGACCCGAGTCGATCCTTCCCCCCGCTTTGCCGGCCAACACGATCGGCAATTTGTGCGGATTATGCTTGTTGCCGTCACTCAAGGCTGAAACAAACGCGACCATGGAGTTATCGAGGACGCTGCCCTCGCCTTCCTTGGCATCCTGCAATTTTCGAAGGAGGTAAGCATACTGCGCGACGTACCACTGGTTAATGAGCTGATACTGGCGTAGCTTTTCCGCATCGTTCGAATGGTGGGACATGTCATGGTGCGATCCGCTTACGCCATCCAGCCACCGGAAGTTCACGTTGCTTACGGCGTTTCCGAACATGAAGGTGCAGACTCGCGTACTGTCGCTTTGGAACGATAGCGCGACCATATCGAGCATCAGCTTCACATGCTCTGCATAGTCCTTGGGATTCTCTTCCGGTGAAGCGACTGAATTTAGCGGAACTTTCGGTTTCCAGGCACCCCGGCCCTTTACGGAGGAACGCTCCGTACGTTGTTCCAGTGACCGCACAATGGACAAGTATTCGTCGATTCGCCGGCGATCTCCAACACCTAATTGACTGCGCAGTTCGTTTGCCTGCCCGACTACGCGGTCCAGTAGCAGCGCGTCTTCCTTGCCGGAGTTACCCTGCGGACCGGAGGCGCGGAATAGCCGCTCATATACTGAACGCGGATTGATTTCCCGCGCTAGCGGTGTGGTGGGGCTGCTCCAGGCAATATGACACCCATAAACCCGTGTGTAGCCGACAGCAAGATCGACACCTGTGGCTTCGGGAGAAATTCCCAGTTCGAGCGAGGGCAGCGGGGTTTGCCCCGCAATTCGCTGCGCCGCGACCTGATCCATGGAGATCCCATTCGCGTTCAGGTCCTCACCGAGGGTTTTGCTGATGCGGGTGGAGGTGAGAATCGCAGCCTCTTTCACGTAGTGGCCGTCGCCATCCTTCGAAGCCTGATTCCAGAGATTCTGCAACACCAGAATGTCTTTTTTGAAATCGGTCAGAGGAGCCAGTGTAGGTGAAAGTTTAAAATCCCGGCCGATGCCTTCAGGTGCCCACGCATTTACGTTGACTCCATTCGGCATGTACAGAACGGCCAAGCGAGTCGGCTGTTTTACGGTACTGGCCGAGGCTGCGGGAGCCATGGCCTCAAGCCACGGCAAGGCAAGGGTTACTCCCGCGCCACGCAGAACAGCTCGTCTCGATATAGGAAATTTGCTCATGGATTGCTCCTGGTCTTGCTGCCCGCCTGATACCGGAATGGCTGACTCATAACGATGGCCTGCACTAGTGTTTGTGATTTGTAACCGTTCGCCGCTAATTCGTTTACGATGGCATCGACGGTACAGGAATCTTGCCGCGTCAGCCCACGGCCCAGAGCGTACCCCAACATGCGATTCGTCAGGTTTCTGACGAACAGGTCTTTCTTGTTCATCAGTACGGTACGGAATTCGTCGGCACCGGCGAACTTCGTGCCATCCGGTAGCTCGCCGGTGTTGTCGATCGCCTTCCCGGCCTCCTCTGTACGCCACTGGCCGAGAGCATCGTAATTCTCCAATGCGAAGCCGAGCGGATCGATCCGGCTATGGCAACCAGCGCACGCCGGGTCGGCCCGATGCTGCGCCAGCCGTTCCCGTATAGTTTGCGGCGTACCGGTCCCATGCGTGTCCAGCGAAGGAACGTTCGGCGGAGGAGGCAAGGGCGGTGTCCCCAAAAGGGAATCCAGCACCCACTTGCCGCGCAGCACCGGACTGGTTCGGTAAGGATAAGAGGAAACGGCCAGCACCGCTGACATGCCCAGCAGCCCGCCCCGATGACTTCCTGGTGGCAAGGCGACCCGATGCGGCTGTTCCTGATTTTCCGCTCGCATCTTCAGATCCAACTTGTAAAGTGTGGATAGCTTCTTAGTGGTAATCGTCCAATTCGAATCCAACAGATCCAGAATCGATTCGTTATTCGAAAGCAGCGCGTGGAAGAAAACGGCTGGCTGAAAGCCGATATCCGCTTGCAATTCCACATCGGAGGCATAGTTCGGGAACAACTTGGCATCCGGAACAAACTCATGCCCCAGTTCCCGAATGCCCAGCCATTGGCTTACGAAACTATTGATGAAGCCCATCGACTTCGGGCTGCGCAGCATCCGGCCCACTTCTTCTTCCAGAACTTCCGGCTGTTGCAACTTGCCCATTTCGGCCAAATCGAACAGCATTTCGTCCGGCATGCTGCCCCAGAGAAAATAAGAAAGCCGGGAGGCCAGCGCATAGTCGTTCAGGAGCCGTTTCTCCGGGCCGGGGTTTGGCATCTCCGCTAAGAACAGGAACTGCGGCGACATCAAGACGCCCCGCAGCATGTAAACCACGGAATCCTCGTAGTTCTTCTTTTGTAGTTGAGCCGCGCGAAAAAGCGCGAGGTAGGGCTCGGCTTCGGGACCAGTCACCGGCCGACGGAACGCACGAGGCAGGAAACCCTGCAGAAGCTGCCGCGCTGCCTGAACCGAAGAAACGCCCGGTCCCGGCGCGATGATCCCGATTCTGGACCGCGCCCGCGAATCGCGAACCGCAAATTCAAGGGCCCGCTTTGCGGCGTCCATGTATTTTTCGGCATGCACCGGCGACAGGAACAGCGTTTCGGCGGCGTTATCAAAACCTTCGCCGCCAGCGCCATCGGCCGGCAGATCGTGCCCGGCATCCATGTGAATGTTAAGAAGCTCCCGGACTGTCGCCGTGTACTCATTGCGGTTTAGCCTGCGCAGGGGAGCGATCCCCGGCGTCACACCCGCGCCACACGCTTCCGTGTGCAAGGCATCGCTTACTAACTTGAGGAAGTTTTCCCGTTCGGTCAGCGAGGGTGCCCGCGAACCTAAGGGCGGCATCTCACTATTGCGGACGCGCGCGGCGATTCGCGTCCAGCGGTCAGCTTGGCCCTGAGTACCCGCGGAAGGGCTTACCTGGGCAATACTGAAGCCAGCAGCGCCCACTTTTCCAGAGTGACAGCCCGCGCAATACGATTTCAGAAAGGGCTGCGCTTCCGTGAGCGAAAGATCCTGAGCCTGTGCTGTGGCCAGGGCCAACGCGCTAATAAGCACGGTCCGCATCATAGCTGTTTCAGAACAAGGGTCTGCTTGGGCGCCGGCTTCTCTGGCTTTGGTCCCACCCGCTCGCGGGTCACTTGAATCTCTGTCCCTTTCAGTATCCCGGTGAATAGAGTTTTTGTGATGGATCCGTTGAGTTCCGTGGTCACCAGAAACGTAATTTTATCCCCGGATATCTTGCCGTCCGTTATGGGAATACTTTCGTTGTCCCCGTACATTTTGCCCGATAAGACTTGATCGTGCTGTTCGAATCGAAAGGAGAAATCCTGCAAGTCGCCGTTGCGATCCGCCATGTGTCCCGTCCAGATGCCGGAAACTTCAGCGCCAGATGCCGCAGCCGCCAGCAACAGAAACGCCCACGGTCGCAGCACGCTTCCAGTATATCGAATTTGAGCTAAGGGAGAACTGCTTGGACGACCATTTGCACGGTTCGAGCCGTTGAATCCCCCGCCTTGTTTTTGTCGAGCTTCCAGCCGTCACGAGATCCGTCGTACTTGTACTTGACCGGGAGGCCGGTAAGCTTTGGATCGTACTGGCCTTCATTCCCGCCCATCTTATAAATGACCATGTCGAGCGACGGGATGACATACATGCAGTAGCCGCCCGCGCCCGCCTTCCAATAAGCGTCTTTCGGAACTCCGGAGACGTGCCCGTCCTCATTCACATTGAAGTTAAAGCTGTGCGAAAAATGCGGATTGAAGGGCGACAGCCTCCCGCACATCTGAACGAAGGAAGCCGGCACAATCTGCCGATCGCCCCACTTGCCCTGATGCAGCAGTAGATACACAAACCTCAGTACATCGGTCGATCGCACGGCAATACTGCCGCCGCCCGGCGTATGCTCCAGCCGCCCTTCGCTATCGATGCCTGCTTTCAGATTGGGCCGGTACATCGCATAGCCCCAAGGCCCAAACCCGAGCGGCTCCGCGATCTTCAGCCGGATATACTGCTCCATCTCCATTCCGGTCAAGCGGCGCAAGACGATTGACGCCAAGTGCGGCGAGGAGGTGGCATAGGAGTAGCATTCGCCGGGCGCGCACCAGAGCTTCTCATGGAGGGCCACCGGATCGGTGGTCGCAATCGGGCCATCCACGCTGGGGGAATCCCACGTCTGTTTTTCGCCGTGCACATATACCGGGTTCACGCCGCGGATGCCCGCGGACATTGCCAGCAATTGACCAAGAGTAATATTGGCTTTCCGCGGATCGTCCAGCGGAAAGATTTCCGCCGGCATGTACTTTGGCGTAAAAACCTTTTGGTTGACCCCGTCCGGAATTAGCGCGGCCTTCTCCTGAAGACCGATTCCAACCGCGATGCTGGTAAACGCTTTCCCGCAGGAAGCGAGCTCCGGTACCGCTTCCCGATCGCCCCGTCCGAAATACTTCTCATAGACAAGGTAGCCATGCCGCACCACCAGAAGGCCGCCGTGCTGCGTGGTGTCCTTGGTGTATTCAAATGCGTCGTCGAGCTTGGCTCTGTCCATACCGGCGATCTGCTGAATATCCTCCGCTTTGGTGAGCGTCCGCCAGCCGCCCTTCGCGTCGGAGGGAGGGTAATAATCGGCGCTCCACGCGAACACCGCGAGTGAGAATAAGGCCAGGAGCTTCATAGGGCAACTCTCCAAAACGGTTCGGCCGCCGGAATGAACTCGATAGGAACTTCGGTGATGAACGTCTTGAGCCAGTTGGCGCAATTGAGCATGCCGGCCTGCTCGGAGGAAATGTGCCCGAGCACAATCAACCCTTTCTTTTTGCCCGCGGTGATGGTGTCCGCGGCATACTCGACGAGTTCCCATTCGCGCGCTTCACCGATGATCAAGACGTCGAGATCGGGTCGCGTGAACGGCCGCAAACTGCCTGCGTAGCCCCAGTTGCCAGCCACCGTGTGAACACGCAGGTTTGGATCTCCCATCACGCGCATGGAATGGCTTCCCAGTTTTTCCCCGATCTGTTTCGCCAAAGCGGAGAGCGTGATGCCGTCAAAAAGAAATTGGCGGGGATTTTGCGGGTCCGCATTCTTCTCCCAGCCGAGCGTTTGCACCATTCCCGTGGCGATGCCGTCGGGGCGGTGAGCGTGCCAATGATCATGGAACCGGAAGACCACCATATCGTGTTTATTAAGGACGTCCTGTTTGAACTGATAGGTGGGATCGTCCTTTAACGCATCGGTTTTATCTTCGTGCGAATAAAATGTGGGCTCATGAGTAATGACGAAGTTTTTTCCCGCCGCCGCCGCACGCTGCACCACATCAAGAGTGGCCATCATGGTGGTCGCAATGCCTTTTACCTGAGTGGTAGGGCTGCCGGATTTGATAGTGTCAACAGTTTGAGTACGCCAGGGAACCCCGACGTTCTTCTGAATGCGCTCGATCACCTGTCCGGCGGTCAGCGCTCCTCCGTCTTGCGCGATAGCGGCGCCTGCAACAGTGCTGAGGGCGAATACTCTCCGGGAAATTTCCAAGGCGGTCTCCGGTGGAAGTCTATCACGCAGTCTCTGTGGCACACTGGAAATGCTTTGGTACCTTTGATCCTTTTGGTCCTCTCGTTCAGTATTGCCGTTCCTGGCTTTGCCAAGGTGATCTTCAAAGCCGATTTTGAAACCGGCGATCTGAGCCAGTGGGAAGGAACAGGCACACGAGGCCAGAACGCAACGACACGAAACATCCAGGTGGTCACCGATATTGTGCAAGAGGGCAAGTACGCCGGGAAATTCACAATTCACGAAGACGATGTGTTCAATGCGCAGCAGCAACGCGTGCAGGTCGGCGGTCCGAGGATTACTGTCGAAGAAGGCTCTGATACTTACATGTCGTTCTATATGTACATAGCCGAGGCCCCGAAGGATCGCGACAACTTCTTTTACTGGGAAGGCGCGCCGCCGCCGAAATACGACAATGTGATGACCTGGTGGATAGAGCCTAAGGTGGGAGGCGGGACGTTGATCAAGTATGGTACGGGCAACCTGGGGCGCAACGGCACGGAATGGGAGGCGGATTTTACGGCCGGCAAATGGCACCGGTTAGCAATGCATATTCGTTGGTCGGAGAACCGGGACATGGGCAACACGCAACTCTGGTTCGACGGTGCTATGGTGCTGGACAAGAAGCTGAAGACCAAAGGACCCGAAAGCGTTTACTTTTGCCAGCCCGGAATCCATCGGAGCCCGCACCGTCCTTCGGTTGATACCATCTACTTCGACAATTTCATCCTCGCCGACACGCTGGGCGACGTCTTGAAGTAGGCTTCTGAGCACTAGGCATGTCGAATCCTTAAAACCGCGAATACTTTCTCCACTAGGCTTTTCGCTGTCAACTCGCGGAAGTGGCGCAGTGGACCGCTTCGCCGATCAGCTTGAAGCGGCTGAGCCACCACTATCTCCACCTGCCTATTAGTAATAGAATTTAACCGCTAATTGTAATTCGCGGGGACCGCGCCCGCCAGCATATCCACTGATTACGCCGAAGCTGGAAGAGCCGTATGTAGCGTTCGGCGTACCGAAAGTGACCGTGTTGGTCACATTGAAAGCTTCTAACCGGAATTGCAGATGCTTGGATTCCGAAAAGCGGACGCTTTTCAGAAGCGACATGTCGGCGTTCTTAATTCCAGGTGTCCTGTAATTCAAAGTGCGGGGAGCGGTTCCGAAGGTATCCGGAGCAGGACGAGAGAAAGCTGCGGTGTTGAAGTAATTATTGATCCGGCTCTCGACTGAGCCTTGCGTACTGGGGTCGCCGATTAGATTGGGTCTTTGTGTTCCTTCCCAAAGGACGCCACCTTGCAGTAAAGGAACAATTGGATAGCCTTTGCTAAACGTCATCAAGCCATCGACGGACCAACCGCCCAGAACTGCATTGACCGGCTTGTTCCAACTGGAGCCGAGCGCCTTGCCATGACCCAAAGGCAACTCGTAGTTGAAGCTGACCACCAGTCGCTGGGGCACGTCCATCGAAGAAACAGACCGCTCGAGACGAAGGTTCTTGTAGTTTTGAACGGAGGTGGTGCCGCCAAGGAAAGCAACATTGCCTGAGGAAAATGACGAATCGTCAATCAGTTTTGAAATCGTGTAGTTACTCAGTACAGAAATCCCGTGAGAGAAGCGCTTTTCAAACTTGAACTGAACACCGTGATAAATGGAATTGCCGATGTTAGGTGTATCGCCGCTGACCCCGCCCGAATATTGCGGGTACGGACGAAGCAACGTATTCAGAGTGACCGTTTGTGCACTCAGGGCGGAACGGGTGTCTGTGATGATGCCATAAAACGGATTGGGAACGAGAGCATTGAGCGCTGTTCTTCCCAAGCTCCAGTAGATTGGATCCAAACGGTTCTGGTTTTCCACGCCGCCGCCGAAGTAGAGGTGAGTTCCTTTGCTTCCCGTGTAATTCACCTCGACTACAGAACTGCCGGGTAGCTGCCTTTGAACGGAGAAATTCCAGGACTGATACTGGGGATTGGCATCAGGCCGGCTATCAGTGCCCACGCTGAGCCCGAGGAATGTGGCCGCGCCCTGCGAATTGCCGGGCGGGATAATGAGCCCGTTCGGGTAGGGATTCGAAAGCGACGCGTATTCGGTGAGACCTCCATCCCGAGTGAACTGGGGGCTGGAATCGGTTGAGAAACCAGCGCCTGTGTGACCTTTAATTGTGGCGCGGGACACGGTGTAGTAGATACCGTAGCCACCACGGATGGCAGTCCTGCTATCGAGCGAATAGGCAAAGCCCAAACGGGGTTGCCAGTTGTTGTAATCACCGTCAATGGGGCTGCGTGTGTCGCTATTCGCGAATTGGAACGCACCCTTCAAATTCGGATAACCCGGAACCTTGCCGGCGATCGGAGAAGGCGCATTGAAATCAAACCAGCTGAGCCGGTCATACCGTTCCGTACGCGGCACATCGTAATCGTAGCGGAGCCCGAGGTTCACCGTCAGCTTGCGAGTTAGCTTCCAGTCATCCTGCACGTAGTATCCAAAATACTTAGATGCAGATGCGGATGGAGGATCCAGATGGTAATCGCCACCGCTGCCCCATCCCAATAACATGGACGCGATGGCATTGCCCTGGAGTGAGTTGCTCGCGTTGGGATTTTCATTCGTGGTTGCGCGAGCGAAGGTGAAATTACCTTGGGGATAGCCGGGTTGCAGATAATTCAAGCGCATGAGGCGAGCCTCTGCGCCGACCTTCAGATTGTGGCCGGAAATGATCTTGGTGACGTTGCCAATAATGCTTTGCACATCATCGCCGCGCTTGATCAGGCCATAGCCGACCATACCGACCTGCTGATAGCCCTCAGGTTGGAAGGCCGGGAACTGCAAGATGCCCGAAGTTAGATAGATGGAGGGCAGCCCGAGGGATGTGGGATTAAAGCCGGTGCTTTTCGGATCTGTCTGGGCATGCTGCCTCAAAACGCCGTAACGCAAGTTGATGATTGTGGTGGCATTTTGCACACGGGTGAAATCAAACACAAACTGTTGTGTACGGGTATGCGAATCGCCGTTCGAGTACGGATCCGCCGCGTTGCCAAAGAAATTCGCTGGAACGCTGTTGTTGTCAAAATTCAGGCTGTAGCGGGAACTGAATCTGGATTTGTCGCTGAGGTTGTGATCCAGTTTGGCGTCCATCTGGTTGGCTTGCGCAGTGGAAACACCCTGGCCGAAGAAATTGTTCGTGTGGGTGTAGAGGCTTCCCGAAGACGTTGGTAAAGGATAGTAGGCGAGCGCATTCTTCGCGACAGGGTTCTGCAGGCTGGAAGGAACGATGTTGCCAGGAAAAACATTCCGCAACGTGCGCCCGTCCGCGGTTTTGTACGTGTCGAACGGATTGTAAATCGTGATTAAGGTTCCATTCGCGTCGCGGGTATCCGAGAAATCGCCAGAGCGCTCCTTAAGAGTGGGAACAGTGCTCAGTTGGGTAGCGGCGGTAGACTGCCGGGTGCCTTCGTAATCGTAGAAGAAGAAGGTCTTATTGCGACCGTTGTATATCTTTGGCAGTAGCACCGGGCCACCCAGTGTTCCGCCGAAGACATTTCGCTTGAAATCCGGAATGGTGCGGCCGGCCCGATTCGAAAACCAGCTGTTCGCATTCATCACTGCGTTGCGGGCAAATTCATAGCCGACCCCATGGAACTGATTCGTACCGCTCTTGGTGATCATGTTGACCACCGCGCCGCCGGTGTTGCCAAATTCGGCACTGAAGAAATTCGTCTGTACTTTGAACTCCTGGACAACGTCCACGGAGGGCTGGTATTCGAGATTGGTGATACCGCTGTTCTGCTCAACGTTCGTCAAACTCATACCGTCAAGCAAGACATCGGATGTAGAATTGCGAACTCCGTTAGCGACGAAGTTGGTACTGGATTGTCCGCCGGCGCTGGTGTTCACCGGAGTTACGCCAGCAGCCAGAGACACCAAGGTCAGAGGCGTGCGATTGGCGAGAGGCATGGATTGGATGAAGCGGTTGTCCACAACGGTACCCAAATCGGCGCTTGTCGTATTGATCAGAGGAGCACTTGAGGAAATCTCGACGGTCGTGGCGACTCCACCAATCAGCATACTGACGTTGACCGTCGCTTCCTGCTGAACCTGAAGTTCGAATGCTTTCTGCGTAAACTTTTCGAAGCCTGGGGCCTCCGCGGTTAGCGTGTAGGTTCCGGGAGGCAGGGCGGTGACCAGGAACCGTCCAGAACTATCCGATACGGCAGTATGGTCCAAATTACGGCTCACTTCCGTCAGAGTCACCTTAGCAGACGGGATTGCCGCTTGAGTGGAGTCGGTAACAACGCCTCGGACAGTTGCTGTGAAGGACTGGGCCCAGCAGGAGATCGGGGCGCAGCAGAGCGCGCCTAGCAATAATAAGTTTTTCATTTTGTTGTTTTTAGACCCGGGTCTTTCGAACTCTTTGACTACCTCAAAGAGTTTATATCAAAATTTGGTAGTGGGTCAGTTTGAAAGCTTACGCCTGATTAATCTAAACACTAGATGCGTGCTGATTCCGTATACCAACGCGTTGGTGATCATCATAATGGGCCACCAAATCTGATCATCCATATTGAGGAGCAGGGCAAAAATTGGGTATACAACAAAAACGGCGGGACAGATCAAGAGTGTAAATATCGGGGGCACCTCAGAGTAGCTCAGCAGGATCATAGCGTTGACGAGACCCAAGGCAGCACCTGCCAATGTTATGACCCAGTGAAACTTAAGAAGTATTCCTACCATGACACACCAAAAGAACAGATTATCGGCTAGTCGGTCAGTTTGATTTCTCCAGTAGTCCGATGATCTCTTTGACGGTCCACGGCTTTACGGCAATTCCGGCTTTCATAGCGGGCGTCATCTTGAGCGTCTGATGCACGCGACCGAAGTTGTACCACATGAAGTAAAGGCCGATTGCCGCCGCGTGATTCTCGATTTTCTTTGAGAAAGCATTGGTAAGCCGGGTGAAGCGGCGCATGGACATGCGCATTGAAAGGTTCGCGCGTTCCACGTAGGACGTGCTCACATGCTTTTCATCGATTTGAAACTGACCCACTACCCAAACTTTGGGTAAACTAACGGGCAAAGTTGGTTCACAACTTTTGCCTAGCTATCGCCGATTTGCCAGACGCAGAGCACGCGCGGTCAGTGGCGATTGGCAGTGGAGTCATGCGACCTTAAAACAAGATTGCCCGGAAAAAGACTATGCTGAAGCTCCTCGCACGGAAGACACTGAATACATCCCCACCTGCTCTCGCCCTGTCATTTTGGGTCACCCTTGCTTTGTTACCTGCAGGAGCGCAGCCGCCGGACCGTCCTGCGATTACAGGTATTTCCCACATGTGTGTGTATTCAAGCGATCTCGCTGCTTCGGAGCGCTTCTACGGCCACGTTCTAGGCGGAATGAAAGGTGCCGACCCGCTAAGTCCAACCGGAACCCGTTTTTACTTCAGTCCCACCCAATTTGTCGAAGTCCTACCCCTACCCGCCGATCACGGGATCAGCAGAATGGCCTGCGTCGCGTACAAGACTGAGAACGCGGTCCGGCTCCGAGAACATCTGCTCGCTCGCAAAATTGAAGGAATCAGCGAGCTTCACACGGGGTCTGACGACACTCGCTGGTTTCAGGTAAAGGACCCGGAGGGGAATCAGGTCCGATTCATTCAGCAGGGCAAACTGGTGGTGATGTCTCCTGAGGCAAAGCCGATCGGCACGCGGGTTATTCATGTGGGATACGTGGTCCACAGCAGGGCGGCGGAAGACAGCTTTTACAAAGAACTTCTCGGCTTCAAGCCATACTGGTTCGGTTCGAAGCAGCCCGATCATTTGGATTGGATATCGCAACAGGTTCCAGACGGTCATGATTGGCTCGAATACATGATGGTCGGCGATGGCTCGTCAGTACCTGAGGCCAAGGTTGATCAGCGCCAGAGCGGCGTGCTGAATCATTTCTCCCTTGGCGTGCGCAATATGGAAGAGGCAGTCACGACGCTTATCCGCGAAGATCGTTTGAGCCCGAGACATGACGGCCCCCAGATGGGTCTTGATGGCAAATGGCAGGCGAATCTTTACGACCCGGATGGTACTCGCGTCGAACTCATGGAATTCCAGCCCGTCACCAAACCCTGTTGCTCCCCTTTCACCGCCGCCAGCCCCTCGAATTAGCGGATCGCAATTTCGGTCAGGACTCGGTAAAGCCTGAGGATGAAGCCCGACGGTCTGATTGGCCACATTCAGGCGTTGCGACGTAGAGGCGAAGACTTCCAAAGCAATCTGCAGCAGGAAACAACCAGCGAGGCGAAGGCAAAAGACCGCGTGGAGTAGTTGCGCTAAGCCTCACGGCGGACTTCGGTGGCGGGCTTGTCCTCCCGGAGCGCAACAAACTTCGTGTGCCGCAGATGGTTAATGTCCGTCCACTCCACAAATTCGAACTCGGCCACGAGTTCAGGCTTCAGCCAACGGCAGTCCTTCATCTTGGCCGCGGTTAGTCCAGCACCCCATCGGCCACTTTTCGGTTCCGGCAAGTTGGCAAATGGACACTCTGCGATCTCTAACGGCCTCAGTTTCTTTAACAGATCTGTCCTCGAAGATGGCGTGAAGCCGTTCCTTGTTCGTGCCGCGTAGATGAGTCTTCCGGTATCGTCGTAATACCCGATTACCAGTGCATCGAAACTAGAAGCGCTCGGCGTGTATCCCCCGATCACAAGTTCCTGGCCTTGGTTAATCCGCATCTTACGCCAAGCGCCGGAACGGAGACCAGGCTCATAGGGGCTATCTCGCCGCTTAGCGACCAAACCCTCGAACGCTTGCGCTTTTACCGATTGGATCAGGTCACGCATGCTCCCTTTGAGCTCCGGTGAGTATCGGATCGGGTCCGCCAGCTTCGGAAGAATTCGGCTCTCCAGTAGAGCACGTCGGGCGTCGAGTGATTTGCTCATCACGTCTTTGCCAGCAAGCATCATAACGTCAAACAAATAATAGAGCAGTGGTCCCTGGGAGGACCCATAATTCTGAAGAGCGTTGAACGACGGACGCCCACTTTCATCAAGCGCAACCAATTCACCATCAACGACCGTTTCATTCGGCAACTTGGCAAGTGCCTTCACAATGGCCGGGTAACGAGCTGTGAAATCGTTGTCATTCCTCGAACGTAACTGGACATTGCCGCCGGCCTTGATCGCGATCGCGCGATAACCGTCAAGCTTTAACTCCTTAAGCCATGCATCGTCGTCCGGTAGTTCGCTCGACCTGAGCAGGAGCATCGGTTCGACGAAAAACGCCTTGACTGCCTTTGGAAAGCAATGAGCGGACACTATTTTGTCTTCGCATACTCCTTGTACATTTCCGCTACGTGGCCGCTGACCGCATCGCCCGGGTGGATGATTACGCGGAAGCGGAGAGTTACGCTCTTGCCTTTCGGTAGCATGTAAGGCGACTCCTTTTCGTCCGTATCGAAAGCTTTTTGTGCGCCGAATGGAGAAGCGGCCACCAAGCCATAATCGCGCGCGTGCCAGTGTGCCGGGTGACGCGGGTTATCGGGATGATCGAAGATGGCAACGCCGAGGCGTTCGCCCTCGAGGTCGGTCGTGTAATCGACCCATGGCGAGCGCTTGCCCCAAATCTGCTGCATGTTCACTAGGCCTTCGGCATTGACGCTTTTTCCGCCCTGCACCTCTTTGAACTTGTCAGCCAGGCGCATGGCGAAGAAGCTCTCATGCGTGTCCCCGAAGGTAATGTTTTCCTGCGCGGTAAGAGTGATTTCGAAGTCGAGTTGGCGAATGGAATCACCCGAGAAGGTCATGGCGCGATTTTCGACCATCATCACGTGGCCGTCCGGACCTTTCCAATCAAGGATCGCGTTGAGTGTGCCGGATTTGTTGCCGTCCTTCCATTTGCTTTCCCGCACAGAGATGCGGCCCATGTCCTTGCGGTCGTAGGAAAGCTCGTTGGTCCAGAACATGACGTTGTTCACTTCGTCACAGGAAAACCAGAGGCCCCTATGATGCAGATGGTCCTTGCTCTCGCCGGGGACGTCCTCCATGGGGAAGCGGCGCGTGACGTATTTGCCGGAGGGTGAGAGGATCGGCGCGAGGTAGGGCTTGCCAGCATCGGTGCCGGGGTGAAATGTGGTGAAAGGCTTGCCGTCAATCGTAATAGCCCCGGTTTTCGGGTTGAAACGAACTTGAGCGTACATGCTTGCAGTTAAGGCAAGGCCGAGAACGAGTGCGGTGCGCATGGGCTTCAATATATCCCAGCCGGGTTTGACAACCATGAAGCCCGGCGAAATACTAGCGGGCATGATGTCCGTGAAGACTGGTCTGCTGCTCGCGTTGTCGGTTGCGTTTGCCGTTGCTGAATCGCCTCTGCCTGCCCTGCGTGTGGAACCGGCGGTGCAGTCATCGATTCTGTTTGTGAAGGATGCCGCATCGCAACCGCCACTGACGGCATTTCTGGTTGAATTAGTCGGATATCCCGGCAGCTACTATCAACTTTGGGAAGACGATGTCACCTCGGGACCAGTCGAACCGGGTACGGAAAAGCGCATTCCCATTTCGAACATGACGGTGGGGGCGGTGCCTGATTATGTGAAGCTGACGGCAGCCATCTACGCGGACGGCACGGCAGCGGGGGCACCCGAAAAAGTTACCCAACTGGTGGAACGGCGCAAGGCGACGCTGGCCGCTACGCGGGAGTTAATTGCACGGCTGGACAGGGCGCGGGCCACTGCACAGTCGGCCACGCTGGCAGCCGAGTTAAGGCAAGAGGCAACCGCGCTGCCGTCGCTGACGCGAAGCACGCAGAAATCGCAAGCCGCTATCAATCAAAGTGCGAGGAAAAAGGCCACGTCTGAAGCGGCGGTTTATCTAAGCGTTCATTCGATCGACGAAGCCCTTGCTGCGCTTCGCGCTACTGAGGCGGCGCTGGTCGCGAGCAAGCCAGCGTTGTAGTAAGAGAAACTTGAAATGCGGCTCTTCGAAATAAACAGGACTGTTACGATTGCGACGGTAGCTGCCTTTGGCAAAGATGAGGGCCGATCTCGCCTGATCAAGCTGGGCCTCAGATTTGGGTGAGTTTCATATGGTCGGGCCGTCTCTAAAGAACAGGTAAACAGGCCTTAATTTAGCGGGCAATGCTGAGGATACTGCTCTCATTTTCCAAGGCGGGTCTCCATTTTCCAATCAAGTCTTTGTATGCATGCCCAACAGGGCGGATGTTTCGATCAAGGTCGCATAAACCAAGAGAGTTGACTCGGCCGTTGTTTTCGCGAAGGCCCGTGTCCCAATCCACCTGATCTTGCAAGCTGTACCACGTAAAACCGACAATCGGCACTCCATCCTGCTTCAAGCGATGGACATTGGCCCACTCTTTTTTTAACCATTGCACGGCGCCTTCGGACGAAAAGTTGGTTTCCGTATGCATCACGGGCAATTTGTACCGCTCGTAATATTGTCGGGTAATGGGATAGTAGCCGAAAATTTCGCCAGACAACTCGATGGAGCCATCCGCATGTACCAGACTTTCGTTTGTGGCGTAATAATCGTTTCCCATTATGCAGCGGTGACGAACTGACTGCTCGAGAAACCAGTGATATTCGTCCCTCGTCATGCCGTTATCGAGGAGGTATTCGTAGATGGTCCCGTTTACGTGGTGCCCATAGCTTAGATCGAGGGAGAGGAATCGTTTTTCGTTGTAACGCCTCGCCGGATCTTCGCAGTCTGGGTTCTCCGCATGGAAATATTGGGTGGACTCGCTCTGGACGAAAATCGCTTGCGGATTTATTTCGAGGATGGCATGCATCGCCATTACATTTGCCTGACATAAATGCTTCAGCGCTTTCACGAAAGCGCGGTCCGACGCAAGACGCTCATTCCACCACCCGAACTGCGCTGAGAAAGTGGCCGCTATATAGATCTCGTTAACCGGCGTGTAAAAACGAACCCAGGGAAAGCGACTTGCAAACGCACGGGCATAAGTCAACGAACAACTTGGGAAATTCTGGATTCTGAAAATTTCCGATCCAGTCAGGGACACCGAAATGGCACAGATCGGCTATGATTTCTGTCTTTTGAGCATGTAAAGCGTTAAAAGTTTCATCCGCGAAGGTCCAGTCATACTTATCGGGTCCGAGATGAGTGGAAAAATAGGGCGCACCATAACGTAGAGTGTTGATCCCTAGCTCCTTGAGGATCAGGAAGTCGTCTCGCCATCGCTCGTAGTGTTTGGTCTTTTCCAGTTCGTCCTGGCGAATCGTTCTCCCGTTCCATTCAATGGTGGGGTAGCTATTCTCAATTCCCGTGGCAAACATGAAATTCGACATGGTAGTGGCCTAGAGAATGTCTAACCGGCCGCCGTCGACAACCAGGGTAGTCCCGGTAATGAAGCGAGCTTCATCCGCGGCCAGAAAACAGATTGCGGCTGCAATATCTTCCGGCTCTCCGACGGCACCCTCCACTTTTTCCGCACCGCTCTTGATGTTAGGGTTGTCCCAAAGCATCGGCGTATTCACGGCGCCTGGCGCGACACAATTGATCCGAATCTTGAGCGGCGCGAATTCCTCGCTGGCTCCCCTGGTGAATGCTTCGATACCTCCTTTAGACGATGCGTACGGGACAACATTCTTCGTTGTCTCGTGAGCATGGACCGAACTTAGATTAACGATCGCGCTGCCTTTTGGCATGTGAGGGACCGAGTACTTGCAGAACAAGAACACAGAACGAAGATTTACATTCAGGACCTTGTCGAAATCGTCATCCGGCAGATCGACAATTGGTTTAAACGTCATCATCGCCGCATCGTTCACCACGACGTCGATCTTCTTCCAGTGATCCAAGGTCATCTTTACCGTTGCTTTAATTTGATCCGGGGAGCCGACATTACACTGGGAAAAGATCGCCTCACCTTTGGCTTGGACGATTTCCTGAACGGTTTGATTTCCGTGATCCGAATTCAGATCGACAACAACGACCTTCCCGCCCTCAGCGGCAAAACGTTTGCAGGTGGCTTTCCCGATTCCGGAACCTCCGCCAGTCACGATACATACCTTGTTGGTGAATCGCACGACATCTCCTTTGCAAGCGAAGTGAATAGTGCAAGTCTAGGTCCGTGTTCTAACAGCGGCTGTCTACTTTAGCCTTTCCGACAGGAGATGTTCAGCGATTCGGATGCCGTTCGCAATGATCGTGAGTGACGGATTGACGGCGCTCGCCGAAACGAAAAAGGAGGCATCGACTACATAGAGATTGTCCAAGTCATGGGCTTTACAGTTCACATCCAGCACGCTCGACAGAGGATCGACGCCCATGCGGCACGTACCGTTCTGGTGCCCCACGCCTTCCAGCGGAATGCGCTTTTTGAAATATGCGCTGAGGGGTAAAGAAGTTTTGGCGTGGCCCGCCTTCTTAAGCACCTCTACCCAGCGGTCTTTCAAACGTTCGAAGGATTCCACATTGTTTGGCGTGTAGGAAAGTTGAATCCGCTTTGGGGCCGCATCCGTCACGAAATCGGATTCATTCGTACGACCCGTGTCGCCCGAGGGATGCGGACCAGAAACTCCAGGTTGCTTATTGTCGACGCTCAGCGGTGTTGTGTTATGAATCGTTACCCGATTCTCCGGGTCAGGCAGATCTTCGGTGGTAAGCCACCATGGCATGGCATAGTGTTTGAGACCTTCGAGAACAAAACCCGGCGTGAGACTCGGGGCGTCGCTCTTCATCATCTCGTGGTGAAAACTGCCAATTGGCTGCACTTGGCCCAGCGGAAACGGGTATGAGGGGTCGGAATCCTTGAGGTAGAAATCGTTGGTGCCCCAGGTTTTCGTGTAGCTGTCCTCATTCCGTTGGGTGGTGAGAGCCAGGAGCGCGTCGGCTTGGTGGTACATGAAGTTTCGCCCCACCTGGTCTGACCGGTTGGCGAGCCCGTTCGGATGCTTATCGTTGGCTGAAGCAAGCAGGACCACGGCCGAATTCACGGCACCGGCGCAAAGGGCGAACATGCCGGCCGCATACGTAGCAGTGTGCGTGCTTTGGGTGCCGGAACCGGAGTGAACCACTTCTACTTCGGTGACAGCCGTGCCCGCACTATTGGTCACAAGCCGGGTGACGCGCGAGTTCGTCATCAGCGTCACATTAGGCAGGCCAAGAATCTCCCGAATGCAATTGATATCGGCATCGGATTTTGCGTGAACCAGGCAGGGATAGGCATCGCAGGTGTCGCAACGGATGCACTTTGAGGCCAGCGGGTCCGTGTCATTCCGCTTCAATCCCAGGGGCATGGGAAACGTATTGATTCCCAGCTTACGAACGTCATCCTCGATGCTTTGCATATGAGGTTCATTGGAGAGTGCTGGGTAGGGATACCTTTTTGAGTGAAAAGGCTCAGTGGGGTCAAACGAAGAACCGTAACCGCCTGGGATCCAGGGTGCCGTACCCAAATCGCCGTGGACGTGGTACAACTCCTCAGCCTTTGTATAGTAAGGTTCCATGTCGGCGTAGGTGATGGGCCATGCGGGAGAGATACCGCCCTTATGCTGAATCACCCCGAAATCTTCCGCACGCATGCGAAACATGGCCGCGCCGTAAACCTTCGTCTGGCCGCCCACGAAATAGGCTTGCTGCGGGTGTAAATCCTTGCCCTCTTTATCCTGCCATGTCTCTTTTGTGTGGTAACGGTTGTCTAGAAAAACCGCATTCGTGTCCCAATTCAACTTCTCTTGAGGCATGAACGGGCCCCGCTCCAGGATGAGGATATTCTTACCGGCTTTTGCGAGGTGAAGCGCAACAGCTCCGCCCCCCGCTCCTGTTCCAATTACAATCGCGTCGTATACGGGGGGCATTCATCAACTATGTAATCACACCGGTCTTAGACCATCTTGCGTTTAATCGGCCCTAATGCTCAATAGCGGCAATTCTGCGGTATCCACCGGAGGGATCTTCTTCATCCCGACTACTAGCTTTGAACTAGGGGAATATTTCCCAAACCAGGAGGGTTTATGAATGTGAGTTTTGCGGGACGAGCAATTGCCATTTGTGGGCTATGTTGCGGGGCAGCATTGATCCAGGGTTGTGCGAAGAAAGTCGCCATCGCAAGGCCCGCGGCTCCGGCGGCTGTCACGGCCTCCGCGCCGGCCAAGCCGCAAGTCTCGCCCCAGCCGGCTAAATCGCAAACAGCTATCGCTTCGACACAGCGCGTCTCCGGACCCGATCAGTCTACGAAAGATCGGATTCAGGCACTTCTCGATCGCATCCAGGACGCGTATTTCGATTACAACGCCGACACGATACGAAAGGATGCCCAATCGACTTTGTATAACGATTCTGTGGCCTTATCGCAAATCCTGCGGCAGTACCCCAATTACAAGCTCACGATTGAAGGCTTTTGCGATGAGCGAGGGTCTGAAGAATACAACCTGGCCTTGGGCGACACGCGCGCGAAGAATGCGAAGAGTTACTTAGAAAACTGCGGCGTCTCCGGAGGTCAGATCAAAACGGTCAGCTTCGGAAAAGAACGCCAGATTTGCTCGGATCACACTGAAGCTTGCTGGCAAATGAATCGCAGAATTCACATCACCCAGGGACAAAGTTAAGGAGAAGGTATGAAACGAAAAGATTTTGTTCTGTATCTAGGCGTGGTTGTGTTTACTTCGGTTGTGCCGATTCAAGTATGGGCCGCTAACGATGACCCCTCCTACTCAGGAACATGGCAGGCCGAGGACAAGACATCGGAGTTAGTGGTCGAGCAGAATGGAGACGCCATACACGTGACGGAGCAACGTGGGGGAAAAACGCTTTCGGATTACACGTGTAAGTCGGACGGCAAAGACTGCAGCTTCAAGGAAGAGGGCAAAAAGGCGAAAGTTTCCGTCTATTTCAACGGGCCGAAACTGGTGGAGATCCGCACGCGGGGAGACGTCGTAATAAAGCGTCGTTTCGGGCTGAAGAATGACGGCAAAACCCTGGAAGTGGAATTCATGCCCATTGTGCCTCCCGGCAAAACCGAAACAGCTTTGTACGCGAAGCAATAGTCAGCCCGTCGTCCAATTGCGGTATCCTACTGCGCGGGACCGCACCGTGCGAAGACGAATTTGGCCGCTCCTTCTTCTGGGATTCGGGACCCATCTTTTCCTGATCGGGTTTGCCGGATTCAGCGCCCTGCAACGTGCTACAGAAAGCTATTCCGGCACCACCGCCCTGTACGCGAGAGAAGTGCAAACAGAGCGGCTGCTTGGCGATCTTCGTTCGGATGTCTTGTTGTCCGCAATTGAAGCCCGCGATATGTTCCTACTGCCTTCGTTGGGCGCGGAGCGGCAAGCACGGCTTGCGCGATTGAGGCAGTTGTCACACGCCGCTCTCCACGACCTTACTCCCATTATCCCGGCCGAGTATAAAGGGCGGCTGGATACGCTGGCACAACAAATGAATGCCTACTGGGACGTGCTTTCGGCAATCCCGGCTTCCCCCTCTGTATTGAAGAGTGAGTTGCATGAGAGATTTCTCATCGACCAAATTTTGCCAAAGCGGCAGATCGTGCTCAACCTTGCTGCTGAAATGGAGACGCTCACTCGTGACAGTATCCGCAAACACCGGAACGAAATCGATAGCCGACAGGCAGGACTTCCCCTTTACGTTGCGGAGGCGATTGGCGGAACTCTGCTGATCGGGATGCTGGTAGCGGTGGCGAGTTTGGCCGGCATCGCCCGATTAGAGCGAATCGCCGCGGAGCGCCATCGAGCTGTTGCCGATAAAGAAGAGGAACTGCGCCGGTTGTCGCAAAAACTGGTAAAGGCACAGGAAGAAGAGCGGCGTTCGCTCTCACGAGACTTGCACGATCAAATCGGGCAGGTGCTTACCGCGGTGCGTATTAGCGTGGGCAACGTCGAGCAGGCGCTTCATAATCCCACGGGTGCAGCAAAGGCGGAGATCCATCTGGAGCAGGCGAAGCGGCTTTCGGAACAAGCCTTACGTTCGGTGCGGGAAATTGCCATGGGACTGCGGCCCGCCATGCTGGACGACCTTGGTCTGGGCGCGGCTCTCGAATGGCAGGCACGTCAATTTTCGCGATTGTGCGATATACCCGTGATCGCTCAAGTGGGCGGCGACTTAGATGGGCTTTCCGAAGCTCAACGAGTGTGCGTCTATCGTGTGGTGCAGGAGGCTTTAAATAACGCGGCTAAGCACGCCAACGCTAGTGAAATCCTGATCGCGGTTTCGGGAACGGAAACGGATATCCGGATCGAGGTTCGGGATAACGGCGCCGGCTTCAATTCCGCACTGAGGAACGAACCCGGCTTGGGCCTGGTCGGGATCAAGGAACGTGTCCGGCAATTGGGCGGGGATGCTGATGTTTCTTCGCGCCCGGGGTCCGGCACTACGCTGCTGGCGCACATTCCTCTGCGCTTTTCACCCGAAGCCGCATGACGCGCATCTTGCTTGCGGACGACCACGGGATTGTCCGTCAAGGTTTGCGCGCCGTCTTGGCGCGCGAGACTTCTTTGGAAGTAATCGGTGAGAGCAGCGACGGCCGCGAGGCGGTGCGACTGGCTGAAGCGTTACAGCCTAATGTGGTGATCATGGATATCTCCATGCCGCAATTGAATGGAATCGAGGCGGCGAAGCAGATCGTCAAAGCCAGCCCGCGTACTCACATCATTATCCTGAGCATGCACTCCGATGAAACGTACCTGATCCGGGCCCTGCAAGCGGGAGTGAAAGGGTATCTACTGAAGGAATCGGCGGAAGAAGATCTGATTCGAGCGGTCCGGATGGTTGCGCAGGGTAAGACGTTTTTCAGCCCCGCTGTCACGAACGCATTACTCGCGGATTACATGCGCGACATGCAACAGCGAAACCTGCGGGATTCATACGACCTCCTTACGGAACGCGAAAGAGAAGTGCTTCAACTGTTGGCGGAGGGAAAGTCGAACAAGGAAGCGGCAACGGTTCTGGACGTCAGTACGAACACGGTCGAAACTCATCGTACGAATTTGATGCAGAAGCTCGGGCTGCATAATACAGCGGAGATCGTGCTTTACGCCGTGCGCAAGAAGATTATTCAGTGAGCGGAGCCGGTAATCTCACCTTGAACGCGGAAAGGGCGAGGCCTCATATTGAGACCCCGCCCTTTTGCCGCTTTTCGTTGTTCGCTTGATTTAAACAGCCAGGTACAACTTGTTGCCGCCCCGGTTCACCAAGAGCAAGGAATCGCCCTTGGACTTGCCGATAGCGCTGGTGAAATCGTCGGAGTTCGCGACCTTGCTGTGGTTCACTTCCTGAATCACGTCGCCTTCTTTCAAGCCGGCCGCTGCGGCGGCGCTCGCCGGATCTACCCCGGTAACCACAACGCCCTTAGCGTTTTCGGGAAGCCCGGTTTGGTGAGCGGTTTGTGAATCCAGGCTCTGCACGGAGACGCCCTCCAAGCCGCTATTCTCATTGGTGTGTTCGCCATCGTTCTTCGCCAGCTTGGCACCGGGGAGCGCCGCGGTCATCGCCGACAACTCCTGTGTTTGGCCGTTGCGGAACACCTTGAGCTTTAGATTCTGGCTGGTTTCCATCATGGAGATGTTCATGCGGAGTTGATTGCTCTCCAGGATCGGCGTGCCATTTACAGCAAGGATCACGTCGCCCGATTGCAATCCGGCCTTCTGCGCGGGGCTATTCGGGGCAACGTCGCTGACCAGCGCGCCTTTCGGATTGTCGAGACCGATAGCCTTCGCGATAGCCGGGGTCACTTCCTGAACCGTAACTCCAAGATAGGCGCGGTTCACTTGACCGTGGCTTACGATCTGGTCCATCACCTGGCGAGCCAGATTCACCGGGACCGCAAAGCCGATGCCCTGATTTCCGCCACCTTGGCCATTTGCCAGAATGGCCGTGTTGATGCCAACCAGTTCACCGCGATCATTCACGAGCGCTCCACCCGAATTGCCTGGGTTGATCGAGGCGTCCGTCTGGATGAAGTCTTCGTAGTCCTCGATTCCTAAATTGGCGCGCCCCGTGGCACTAACGATGCCGGCCGTCACGGTCTGGCCTACGCCGTATGGATTGCCGATGGCAAGCACGGCATCCCCCACCTGGAGTTTCGAAGAATTTCCGATGGTCAAGGAGGGGAGATCATGAGCATCGATTCTGATTACGGCGATATCGGTTTTCGGGTCTGTACCGATTACCTTGGCCTTGAACTCGCGCCGGTCCGGCAGAGTAACGCGAACGTCCGTCGCGCCGTCGACGACGTGGTTATTGGTGAGGATGTAGCCATCCGTGCTGATGATGACACCGGAGCCAAGCCCGCCTTCACGGTGCGACTGGGGCGGCGCTTGAAAGTTTCGGCCGCCTCTCATATTGCCACCGAAAAATTGACGGAACATGTCCTCTGAGTCGCCACCCTGGCCTTCAAAAGCGGTAGGAGTTTTGACGATTTTGGACGCTGAGATTTTTACTACCGCCGGCATTGCGGCTTTCGCCGCGGACGACAATGTTACCCGCGCCGAACCCTCGTTAGGATCGGCAAGTTTTAAGTGAACGTGGGCGGCATCGATCGCCGCATGGGCTGCAATCAGGCCTCCGCCGAGAACCAGAACGGCGGCGGCGAGCTGAAGTCTGAAGGGTTTTAGGTGCAAAAACGAAAATGGTTTCAAGTGAATCTCCTTTGGAATATCGGCGTTTCTCCGCGCCTGATAGACAGACGCGTCCGCTCCCGATCCGGTGCATCCCGGTGAGTCGGTATAGTTACGCCGGAGAGTCGGTACGCTACGAAATCAGGCCTTTTCGGACGGCATATAGGATCATTTCCGGCATGCCACGCAGGTTCAATTTCTGCATGAGATTGGAACGGTGCGTTTCTACCGTATGAACGCTGAGGTTGAGAAGGTTCGCCACTTCCTTGCTCGAGTTCCCCTCCGCCACCAATTGGAGAATTTCACGCTCGCGCGCAGAAAGAAGATCAAACGAGTCTTCCGCCCCGGAGCGTGCGAGCTTGCGCATGTAGTCCTCCAGAAGGACTTTGCTGACAGCGGGACTGAAGAAGGATTTGCTGTCATGGACGGCCAGAATCGCGCGCCCCAGGTCGGCTTCGGCGGAGTCTTTGAGCAGATAACCGCGGGCGCCGGCTTTCAGCGCGCGGAGCACGTAACTTTCATCGGAATGCATACTTAACATCACGATGGCCGCCTCTGGATGTGCCGCTGTAATCTGCGCCGCCGCTTCCACGCCATTCAACCGTGGCATCCCGACATCCATAACGACGACATCGGGTTGCAAAGAATTGAACAAATCCACGGCTTCCCTGCCATCATCCGCCTCGCCTACGACGGCAAACTCGGTGCTTTGTTGCAAGAGGATTCGCAGGCCGGAACGCATCAATTTATGATCGTCCGCCAGAAGTACACGGATTGGTTTCATGCGAGCGGCACGCTTGCTGCAATGCTGGTGCCGGAACCGGGTTTGGACTCGATCGATAAGATACCGTGAAGCATACGGAGCCGTTCTTTCATGCCCAGGATGCCGAGTCCGCGGCTGCGGTCGGGGTCGAAACCCTTTCCGTCGTCCCGTACCGTTAAAGCGATCTGCCGTTGATCCTGCCGAAGGGTGACCCAGGCATGACGCGCGCCGGAGTGTTTGGCGACATTGTTGAGGGCCTCCTGAGCCAGGCGGTAGAGGCAAATCTTCACGTCGTCACGCAAATCGCCGGGAATCTCAGGTGCATCTACTTCCACCTCCACGTCGGTCCTGCGGGACACCTCACGCGCCTGCCATTCAATCGCGGCGACCAAGCCCAGATCATCCAGCATGGAAGGGCGAAGAAGAAGCGCGATGTTCCGGACTGAGTTCACGGACGACTCCGCGGAAGAGCGAATCTTTCGGATTGCGTCCTGAACTCGCTCGTTGTCCGCGGGCACAGCCGACGCAAGTCTCCCCAAATCGACCAACAGAGCACCGAGAGACTGACCCACTTCATCGTGCAGTTCGCGGGAGATCGTCAAGCCGTTCGCCTTCCTGAGCTTCCATCAGCCGAGCGGAAAGTTGGGCCTGTACCTCATGGTTCCGCGCTAGCTCCGCATAGCGCGCATGAATCTCCCGCTGTTGAACGGTGATCATAGCCAGGCTGCCTAGCGCAATTGCCAACGCGCAGCCGAGGAGAACGAAAAGCAGCCGTTTCATCCTGGCGCGCAGGAGTTGGAAATCGGTCAGCAGTTCGGCATTTGCCAAGCGGAGTTGCCCGGTATTCCAGGACACGATTTCCTCCGCCGCCGCAATTGCTTTGCGTTGACTCGGGAGCATTTCCGAGTTCAACAGCAACCGCACTTGACGATCGTCACGCAGATCCAGCAGTGTGGCGTAGGTGCGGTCCTGATCCGCGATTAAAGACTCGAGATTCTCAATTAGCCGTTGCTCGTCCGGCTTACGAAGACGGGGATATTCTCCCATCACCTTTTGCATTTGCCGAAGCATGTTCTTGGCTTGGGGAAACGATCCGCTTTCCGTGCGTTGCAAACTCCTGCGCCAAGTTTCCATAGATGGTCAGTTTTGATCGGACTTGAACTATGGGTTCGGTTCGGGACAAGAAATTGCGCCGAGCATCCTCTTCGCGGGTCATGCATTTCGCTTAGAGTTCGAAGAGCACTCCAAGCCGGTAGCGAGCAAGATCGCCAAGAGCGCGGCAAAGGCCACGGCAAGAAGGAGGCGCGAAGAACGGCCCGGATAAGTCGCGTGTCTCTCAGCTTTGGGCATGGGCTGCACTGGTTTAAGCTTACTGGACCAAAAGAAGCTTTAGCGCGGTGCTCTCAGCGGGCCACGGGTCGTGTGGGCCATGCTGGCTGGATGACTCGAATCATTGTGGGTTGATCGCATTTGGATGGGCCTGATCGAGGCGCTTCTCAGCGGCTATCTGGGTAGGCTTCGACTCCTGATTGATCTCCCGCTCCAGAAAGTAGTTCAGCGCTGTGCGGAGAGTCGCGATCGCGGCAAGCTTCTCGATATCGTTCCAGGTCGGCGTCACCGCGGTATTCAGAATGTCGGCCGCCAGCTCGAATTCAAGCGCAACCGCCAGCCAGCGGCCGAGTGTCAGGCGAACTTCATTCTTCTGTTCCGCCGGCGCCGTTCTGTTCAGGAACAGGCGAAGCGCTTTCACCGTGGCTTCGAGAGCGGCAAGGGCAATGATGAGCGCCGCGGCAAACTCAACGCATCGCGCAATATATTCGATGATGCTCTTCGAGAGACTTAGGATTGAGCTTTCCACTGCTGATCAGAGCTGCCCTTTGTAGTGGGCGGAAATCCGTCCGAGCAAAGGGCTGTCTGTGTTTTCGGAGGCGAGGAAAAGGGGACGCACTATCAATGCGGCCGTTGCCAAAGGGGAACGGTAGTGTGCGTGACTAGAGACCATGGTCTTCTCATTCCAAACTACTCTTAGCAGTTCAATACCCGTGAAGAAGAATAGTGGGAATCGGCACACTACGGCCGCAGCTAGTGAAGAGGCAACAACCGGTTTAGAGCGCGGCTGCTTCGCTCCGAATGCGGCTGGGTTCTACTAGAGAACATGAATCAAGTCCTCCAATTCGTTGGACCACAGGGCGCGGTGCAGCTGTTCGGCGTAAAGCTGGTGGGAATTACCGGGGCGAACGGCAAGAAAATGCTGTTCTCAATCGCTTACATTCTCATCGTATGGCTTCTTGCCTGGGGGATCGGCGCTCTGGCCAGGGTGCTGATCCGGAAACGTTCCCTGCGCGTGGCTTTCTGGATCGAGCAGGCGATTCACCTCTTATCGGCGGCTATGCTCTTGATTGGGGTTTGCTCCATATGGTTCGACGACCCGGCCAGACTCGCAACAGCTCTCGGTCTGGTCGCAGCCGGCCTGGCCTTCGCTCTGCAACGCGTTATCACTGCATTAGCCGCATACATCGTGATTCTTAGGGGCAAGACATTCAACGTGGGAGACCGGATTGTGATGGGGGGAGTCCGCGGAGACGTTATGGACCTGGGCTTCATTCAGACCACCATTATGGAAATGGGCCAGCCGCCCGCCGTGCAAGATGCCGACCCCGCGATGTGGGTGAAAGCGCGTCAGTATACCGGCCGCATCGTTACCCTGACCAACGACAAGATTTTCGACTCGCCCGTTTATAACTACACACGCGACTTTCCGTTTATCTGGGAAGAGATGACAATCCCAATTCCGTATAAGGCGGATCTGCCTCGCGCGGAGGAGATTATGCTCGCCGCCGCTCAAAAGCTGACGATCCCGGCACGCGAATTGGGCGAGAAAGCCTTAGCCGAGCTACAACGCCGTTTCTTTGTCGCCCCCGCCGATTTGGAGCCTCGCGTTTTCGTGCGCCTGACAGATAACTGGGTAGAGCTAACGGTTCGGTTTATCACCCAAGATCATGCGATTCGCGATGTGAAGGACCGGATGGGCCGGCAAATCCTGCAAGGGCTGAATCAGGCCGGCATCGGGGTCGCGTCCAGCACATACGACATCGTTGGCATGCCGCCGCTTAATATCAGGATGGACAGCGACAGGGCTTGATCGAAGCGGACCGGCGCGATCACGATCTTGCGCGAGAACTGACGGATTCGCGAAGTCTGGGTGTAGAAGATGTTTCGCCCAAGCCGAATCGCCGCAGCGAGGTTACATCTTGAACCGCGATGAGACGGCCGCGAACCGTGATCAATCCGCGCTCCTGCAAGTGAGATAGGGAGCGGGACACAACCTCACGAACAGAGCCGAGACGCGCGGCGATCTCCTGGCGGGTTGCCGTCAATTCGAAGAGGCAGCCTTCATCCGTTTGCACTCCGCGATCCTGCCCAATGGTTGCCAGGTAAAGCGCGAGTCTTTCGTCGACGCTCCGCAGACTCAGCATGGACGCTACTTCCGCATAGGTTCTGACATTGTCGGCCAGAGAGGCAGCAAGCCGCCACAGCAGGTCCGGATGGGCTTGGCACAACCGCTTCATGGTATGCATTTCCACGCAAAGAACAGTAGCCTGTTCCTCCGCCACCATCGTGCTTACGTAAACACTTCCATTGAATACGCAGGCGCCGCCGAGTACGGAACCTGCTCGCTCGATACACAGCACCTGCTGCCGCCCATCCACATCGCTCCGATTGGAGCGAAAGGAACCTTCCATAACGATGTTCACCGAAAGTGCGGCTTGGCCCTCGGTATATAGAGTCTGTCCCGGCGACAGGACGCGTACGGTGCCGCTTCTAGCTAAGTCGTCGACAGTCACGGATGATAGCGTTTCAAAGATGCGGACGTCCCGAAGCATTTGAATGTTGTGTTTCATACTGTTCGGAGACATCGGCCGGCATCCTTTGCACTTGAAGACTCGCTCACGTGACTTTAGTCACCGCCCACCCTACGTCATCAAGACTAACTTCATCTGTAGCATGAGATTCGATTCGACGACGAAACTGGCGAATTTGGTCCGTGCGCTCCCCAGCGCATGGCCTGTGCTGCAAAGCTTCGGCATTTCGGCCGACTCCGACTGGAATCTTACCTTAGTCCGGACTCGCCGAAGAGCGCCATTTGGACTTGAACGAATTGATGCGGGCGCTGGAAAGTTTGGCCTGGGAGGAAGAATCCGCTTCGAAGTGAGTAGCTATGCCTCAATTCTTTCTCCCGAGCACGAACACGATCATGCGGTTCGGCCTGTACGGCTTCGTATTTTTCCTGGCCTTGATCGCTGCGATCGGTTACGCCATCGACCACTCGCCTTACGAAACGCGGCAGGGAGTGCCGCGCGAGCAGCCTGTTGCCTTCAGCCACAGACATCACTCCGGAGAACTCGGCATTGACTGCCGCTATTGCCACACATCGGTGGAGAAATCTTCATTCGCCAACATTCCTCCCACGTCAATCTGTATGAACTGCCATTCCGAAATGTGGGCTTCGAGTCCCGCTCTGGAACCGGTTCGTGAAAGCTATCGCAGCGGCAGATCGGTTGAGTGGACCCGTGTTCACGACCTTCCTATGTTTGTTTACTTCAATCACAGCATCCATGTCTCGAAAGGCTTTGGCTGCTCGGCTTGCCACGGACGCGTGGACCAGATGCCGCTCACCTGGCAGTCGGCGTCGCTCGAAATGAAGTGGTGCCTGGATTGTCACCGCAACCCTGAGAAGTATGTCCGCCCGCTAGATCAGGTCTACAACATGGCGTGGCAAAGCCCGCCGAATCAGCTTGCGCTCGGTCGCCGCCTGGTGAGCGAGTACCACATTCAAAGCATGACCAGTTGCGACACGTGCCACAGATAGCGCCCATGCCGAGAAACCGTGATTCCCAAGTCGATCTGTCCCACGTCCGCGAAATCCTGAGCGGCGCTCGAGGCGAGGAGTACTGGCGCAGCCTGGAGCAGGTCGCCGAGTTACCGGAAGTGCGCGAGATGATCGAGCGCGAATTTCCGTCGGGTGCGAGCGAATGGGGGAAGGGCGCCGACCGACGGAATTTCCTGCGGCTCATGGCGGCCTCGTTGGGACTGGCCGGGTTGACAGCGTGTACGCGCCAACCGACGGAAACCATCATGCCGTACGCGCAACCGCCCGAAGAAGCGATACCGGGCATTCCGCTTTACTACGCAACGGCGGTTGCCCAGCCGGATGGCTTATTGCAGGGAGTTTTAGTGGAGACTCATCTGGGCCGCCCGACCAAAGTTGAGGGCAACCCCGATCACCCTGCGAGCCTTGGCGCCACCAGCGTGCATTCCCAAGCGGCGGTTCTTGACCTTTACGATCCGGATCGATCCCAAAACGTTGCCACACGCGGCGAGATCAGCAGTTGGCCGGACTTCCAGATCCGGCTGGCCAACGTGCTGGCTCAGAATCGCGCCACCAGCGGAGCACGAATACGCTTTCTGAGCCCTACACTGTTTTCGCCCAGCCTGATTGCTCTGCGGAATGAAATCATGACCGCACTTCCGGAGGCCCGGTGGGTAGAATCCGAGCCCGCCGGCTCCGAGAACGCACGCCTGGGCTCGGCGCTGGCATTCGGATCTGCGACGCATACGTATTACAAGTTAGATCGCGCCCGCGTGATCCTTGCGATCGACAGCGACTTTCTTTCCAGTGGTTCCGCCGCAACCCGCTACGGGAGAGATTTCATCCATGGCCGCCGTATGCGTGACGGCAACCGCGACATGAACCGGCTCTATGCCGTTGAACCGGCGCCGTCAATTACTGGTGGTCGCGCCGATCATCGCTTCACCTTACCAGGGTCTGAGATTCCCGCGTTTACCGCTCAGCTTGCTGCGGGTCTGGGCGTGAATGGGTATTCCTCAAAGGCCGCGAACACTCCTGCATGGCTTGCGCCCCTGGTCAAAGACTTGAAAGCTCACCGCGGCGCATCGGCCGTCATCACTGGTGATTGGCAGCCGCCTGAAGTGCACGCATTGGTGCACCAGATCAACGGAGAGCTTGGCAACTTCGGCCAAACTGTGATTGCGACCGAACCGCTGGTGGCGAAACCGGCGAACTCGTTCCTAGCCTTGAAGGAACTGGTGGGCGAAATGAACGCGGGTAAGGTGGACCTGCTTGTGATCCTAGGCTGCAACCCCGCTTACGATGCGCCCGCCGACCTGGACTTTGCCGCCGCACTGAAAAAAGTTCGGAGCAGCGTCCATCTATCGCAATTCGACGACGAAACTTCATTTCTTTGCGACTGGCATATTCCGGAAGCGCACCCGTTTGAGCATTGGAGCGACGGCCGCGCTTACGACGGAACAGTTACCATCCAGCAACCGCTGATTGCACCGTTGTTCGGCGGGATTTCACCCCATGAATTTCTAAGCGCTTTCACGCCGCGCCCTTCACGCACCAGCTATGCGGTGGTTCGCGATTACTGGAAAACGCAACATGCCGGCGCGGACTACGAAGATTGGTGGGCACAATCCGTTCACGACGGCCTGATTGCCGGCTCCGCGCTGCCCGCCAAAACAGTCACGCCAAACTCGACTCCGATTCAGATTCCAGCCCCCCCCAATCGCACCAATGCCGACGATCTCGAAGTGATCTTCCGGCCCGATCCCTACATCGCCGACGGCCGGACGGCCAATAACGCGTGGCTGCAGGAATTGCCGCGTCCATTCACCAAGCTCACCTGGGATAACGCGGTGCTGCTGGCGCCGGCAACCGCAGAAAAGCTAAAACTTGCAAGTCAACAGTTAGTGGAACTGCGCCACAACGGCAAGACTGTTCGCGGTTCTGTATATCTGAACCCGGGGCAAGCTTTCGGCAGCGTCGCGCTGCACCTGGGCTTTGGCCACACGCGCCTGGGCAGAGCGGCCAATGGCGCGGGCTTCAACGCTTACCGCCTTCGCGGATCTAACGCTCCCTGGGCTGATAGCGGTCTCACTATTCATCCCACGGAAGATACGTTTCCTCTGGCCTCCACGCAGATGCACCACACCATGGAAGGCCGGCCGATCATTCTGACTGCCACGCTCGCCGAATTCGAGGCCAACCCGAAGTTCGCGAAAGAGGCCACCGAGAAAGAAGATCCGCTAACGCTCTACAAGCCTTACGACTACACCGGCTATGCGTGGGGCATGACGATCGACCAAACCGCGTGCGTGAACTGCAGCGCGTGCGTGGTGGCCTGCCAGGCGGAAAACAATATCGCCGTGGTCGGGAAGCAGCAGGTGCTGGCGCGGCGCGCGATGCACTGGATTCGGATTGACAACTACTACAAGGGGAGCGCCGACAACCCCTCCATGCATGCCCAGCCGCTACCATGCATGCATTGCGAAGACGCGCCGTGTGAAGTGGTCTGCCCGGTTCAGGCCACCAATCATAGCTCGGAAGGCATCAACGACATGGTTTACAACCGCTGCGTGGGCACGCGGTACTGTTCGAACAACTGCCCCTACAAGGTGCGGCGCTTTAACTTTTTCCTCTACTCGGATTGGAACACCGAATCGCTTAAGCTGCAGAAAAATCCGGATGTTACCGTGCGGAGCCGCGGCGTCATGGAAAAGTGCACCTACTGCATCCAGCGCATTCGCGAAGCCCACATCACTTCGGATAAGGAAAATCGGTTCCATTCGCGATGGTGAAATTCAAACGGCTTGTCAGCAAGCCTGCCCCACCCAAGCGATCGTTTTCGGCAACATCAACGATAAGCAAAGCCAGGTAGCGCGACTGAAACGCGAGCCTACGAATTACTCTCTGCTTGCCGATCTGAACACCCGTCCCCGCACTACATATCTGGCGGACATCAGAAATCCGAATCCGGAGATTCAGGCGTGAGCGAATCGGGTCCTAACCCCAACACCGCTACCACCGACCGCCTGCCGGTGATCGAGCCTGGCTATACGTACGCCAGCGTCACCGATAAGATTGCGTCTATCGTTCTCACCAAGAAGACGCCGCTGGTCTGGTTCCTGGGCTTCTCGATCGCGACGATGCTTCTCGGGCTGTTCCTGATTTCGGTCACGTATCTGTTCGCCAAGGGCATTGGTATTTGGGGCGTCAATATACCGAACGCGTGGGGGTTCGCGATCACCAACTTCGTCTGGTGGGTGGGAATCGGCCATGCGGGCACGCTCATTTCCGCTATTCTGCTGCTGCTCAATCAGAAGTGGCGTAACTCCATCAACCGCTTTGCCGAGGCCATGACACTCTTCGCGGTGGCGTGCGCCGGGATGTTTCCCATCCTGCATTTGGGCCGCGCCTGGATCTTCTACTGGCTCTTCCCTTACCCGAATGCGATGGGCGTTCAACCGCAGTTTCGCAGCCCGCTGGTGTGGGATGTGTTTGCCGTATCCACTTATGCGATCGTCTCGCTCCTGTTCTGGTATATCGGCCTGGTGCCTGACCTGGGAACCTTGCGTGACCGATCGAAAACAAAGCTGTCGTACGCCTTTTACGGCATTCTTTCGCTGGGATGGCGAGGCGCCTCAAAGCACTGGCAGGCTCATGAAACCGTGATGCTGCTAATGGCGGGGCTGGCTACGCCGCTGGTGCTCTCAGTGCACACCGTAGTCAGTTTCGACTTCACGATTGCAATTCTGCCCGGCTGGCATTCCACCATCTTTCCGCCGTACTTCGTCGCAGGAGCTATTTATTCGGGTTTCGCCATGGTGCTGATCCTCGCGATTCCGCTGCGCAAGATTTACGGACTGGAAGGCTTCATCACCCAGCAGCACCTGCAAAATGCGGCCAAGCTCATGCTCGGCACCGGTCTAATCCTCGCCTACACCTATGCATGGGAACCATTCATTGCCTGGTATAGCGGCGACGCCTATGAGATGGCCGTGGTCGCCAATCGCGCTCACGGGCCGGAATCGTGGTCGTTCTGGACCGTGATCGTTTGCAACGTAATTATTCCGCAAGCTCTGTGGTTCAAGCGCGTGCGCAGCAGCCCCCTGCTTCTGTTCCTTGAAGCCGCTGTCATCCTGTACGGCATGTGGCTAGAGCGGTTCATGCTGATCATCACCAGTCTGCACCGGGACTACTTGCCTTCCTCCTGGGCTAACTTCATCGCGACTTTCTGGGACAACGCCACGCTGTTCGGATCGATTGGCCTCTTCTTCTTTCTGTTCCTGCTCTTCATCCGGTTCATGCCGATGATCTCCATCTCAGAACTCCGCGAGCTGCTGCCGAGCGCGCGTCCCCTGGAGCATAAGAAATGAGCCGCCCGAAGCCACGTCCTCCAATTTACGGACTGATTGCCGAATGGGAGAAGCCGGAGGCTCTGGTCGATGGCATCCGCAAGGTACGCGAGCGCGGCTTTCGTCGAATCGAGGCATATACGCCGTTCTCCATCGAAGCGGTGGATGAGGCAATGGAAAACCCGCGCAGCAAACTGCCACTGATCGTTCTTTGCGGAGGCATCTTCGGATTTTGCGCCGCGTGGGTGCTGCAGTACTACATTGCCGTTTTCAATTACCCCATCAACGTGGGCGGCCGGCCGCTGAATAGCTGGCCCGCTTTTATCGTCGTCATGTTCGAGATGACGATACTCTGCGCCGCGCTCTCCGGCTTCTTCGGCTTGTGGATCACGTGCGGGCTCCCGCGTCCGCACCATCCCCTGTTCAACGTGCCGGAATTCCAATTGGCGAGCCGCGACCGCTTCTTTCTCTGCATCGAATCGAGCGACCCGCTATTTAATACTGGAGCCACGCGCGATTTCCTGTATCGCCTGGATCCGCTGAGCGTGTCCGAGGTGGAGTGGTGACTCGCATTCAAGCTGCGCTCATGGTTCTTATGGCCGCTTTGCTATCCGGCTGCCGGCAGGACATGCAAGATCAGCCGCGTTATAAACCTCTTCAGCGCAGCAACTTCTTTGAGGACGGCCGAAGCGCTCGTCCGATCATCGCCGGTACGATTGCTCGCGGGCATCTGCGTCGGGACTCAGCTTTCTTCTTTGGGGCGGTTAATGGCCAATTTGTCGCCGCTCCTCCGCTCACTGTGGATGCGGCGCTTCTTGCGCGGGGCCGTGACCGCTACGACATCTATTGCAGCCCGTGCCATAGTCCGGCCGGGGACGGGCGAGGGATGGTGGCGCTTCGCGGGTTCCGCTATCCGCCATCGTTCCATAGCGATCGGCTGCGTGGCGTACCGGATGGCTACATCTATGCGGTGATTGCGAACGGCTATGGCGCGATGTCGAACTATGCCTACCAACTCGAACCGCGCGATCGATGGGCGGTCACCGAGTACGTGCGCGTGCTTCAGTTCAGCCGCAATGCGAATGCCTCCGATCTTGACGACAGCGACCGTCAAGCGCTGGAACGCGCGGGAGGTGCCCGCTAATGCCCGAACGATCCTTCGCCCTTCCAGAGCCGGTGCTTCACGATTTCAGCCGCTTCGGAACGCGCGCTCTCATCGCGGGGCTAGCGGCCGGAGCCATCGGTCTGGTATTCGGGTTCTTCGGGTGGCTCGATTTTTTTCAGGCTTATCTTGCCTCGTGGCTTCTCTGCCTGGGTATTGCTCTCGGCAGTCTGGTGCTTGTCGCGCTTCAATACCTCACCGGGGGCGCATGGGGCATATTGATCCGAAGGCCAGCCGAGGCAGCGGCACGAACGCTCCCCTTCGTGGCCTTGCTGTTCATCCCCATCGCGATCGGTATTCCAGTGCTCTACCATTGGTCCAATCCCGCCTTTGTCGCGCATGACGAGATCATGCGTCACCGCGCGGTTTGGATGAATACCCCGGCTTTCTTGATTCGCGCAGTTTTTTATTTTGCGGTCTGGATTGGCATCGGCACTCTGCTGGAACGTTGGTCCATCCAGCAGGATCAGTCAGACGACCCCACTAAGCTCGACATTCTGGCTCAGCGCCTCAGCGCCCCGGCACTGATCGCCTACGCTGCCACCATGAGCTTCGCCGCGGTGGACTGGATCGTCTCACTTTCCGACCACTGGTACTCCACCATGATCGGCTTTCTCCTGATTGTGGAACAAGGCCTGAGCGCGATGGCTTTTCTCATCATTGTGATGACCGTGCTGTCAGTGCGCGATCCGATCCGGCAGTTCTTCTCGAAGCGGGACCTGCAGGACTTGGGCAAGCTGCTGTTGATGTTCGTCATGCTCTGGGCCTATTTTGCCTTCAGCCAGTTCCTGATTATCTGGGCCGGGAATACACGCCAGGAAATCACTTGGTATCAACCGCGCATGGCGACGAATTGGGGCTGGGTGGGCCTTGCTTTGATTCTGCTGCAGTTTATCTTGCCCTTCCTGCTGCTACTCTCCCGCGACCTGAAGCGCAGCCGCCGCCCGATGATCTTCATCAGCTCGCTGGTGCTGCTGATGCGCTATGTCGATCTTTACTGGAGCATTAAGCCTGAGGTTTTCCGCACAGGCATCCGCATCACGGTCCCGGACCTTGCGCTTCCCGTCGCGCTCGGCGGCGTCTGGCTGTGGGCTTATTTGTTTTTCCTGCGCCGTCATCCTGTAATTCCGGCTCACGCGCCGCATTTGGAAGGAGCGCTCACGCATGGCCGTTGAACCGAACCCGCTGTCTGCCCAAGAAGGCGCGATTAGTCCGACCGTAGCGTTCGAACGAGCAGACATTAACGCTCCCCGGGTTGCTTTGCTCGGCGCCGGAGTCCTGATCATCGCGCTTGCCGCGGTGTTAGTCGTCGCGCCTCCGTTTTTTGGCTTGAAGGAACATCGCGCTGAGGTGAGCCCGCAACGGTCGCCCAACGCACCCGCCGGGCTTCGCCTGGCTCCGCAACCGCGGTTGCAAGCAATGCCGAAGGCCGATCTGGAGGGATACATGGCCGGCTATGAACGCACGCTGAAAACATATTCCTGGATCGACCGGAGCAAAGGCATCGCCGCCATTCCGATCGACCGCGCGATGCGTATTGCTTCTCAGCGCGGTATTCCGCGCGCTCCACTGGACCCTTCGATCCAGTTATCGCAACCGCGTCAGGGTACCCGGGTTACCGGCCTGGAAGGGAAAGTGGTCGAGCCGCCTCAATAACGGACTGCATCATGTTCTCTCAATTCCCTATTCTTCCGCAGCAGGCCTCCAACATCGCAGGAGAAGTGGACCATCTGTTCCTGTTCCTGTTTATCGTGACAAGCTTTTTCGCACTGCTGGTTGCGGGGCTTGTGATCGTCTTCGGTATCCGTTACCGCCACTCGGCCAAGAATCCGGTCGCCTCCAGCCAACGTGAGTACGATATCCCACTGGAAATTTTCTGGACTTTGATTCCAACCGGTCTTGCTCTTGTCATGTTTGTCTGGGGAGCGAAGGTCTACCTGGACCAGGCACGTCCGCCGGACGACGCGCTGCAGGTCTATATCACGGGCAAGCAATGGATGTGGAAAGCGCAGCACTTGGGCGGGCAGCGCGAGATCAACGAACTGCACATCCCGGTCGGCGTTCCGGTGCGCTTGACCATGACCTCGCAGGACGTGATTCACAGCTTTTTCGTACCCGCGTTTCGCACTAAGCAGGATGTCTTGCCTGGCCGGTACACCACCGAGTGGTTCACTGCTACCAAGGCCGGCAAATACCATTTGTTTTGCGCTGAATTTTGCGGAGCAAAGCATTCCGGCATGATCGGCTACATATACGCTATGCCGAGGCGCGAGTATGAAGCCTGGCTTACGCAAGGCGCGCCTGAAGGTTCGCTCGCCTCCTACGGAGAGAAGCTATTTCACCAATACGGCTGCGCCAATTGCCATCACTTCGATCAACAGGGCCGCGCTCCGGAACTGCGCAATCTGT
This sequence comes from Bryobacterales bacterium, assembly GCA_963795835.1. Taxonomy (GTDB): domain Bacteria; phylum Acidobacteriota; class Terriglobia; order Bryobacterales; family Bryobacteraceae; genus JALYXI01. Next base: position 40,474 of record CAWCJC010000010.1, read on the forward strand.
ATGGCCGGGCCGTTGAGATTCAAGGTGGCGAAACGGTTCGCGCTGACGATGCGTACTTGCGGGAATCGATCGTCAATCCCGGTGCAAAGATCGTATACGGCTTCCAGAACATCATGCCGAACTTCGCCACTCTGCTGAGCGAAGAACAACTGGTCCAACTGATTGAATACATCAAAGCAATAGGACCGGCTACAGGAACGGAGGAACCGTCCTCTTCCGGGTCTCTGCCGAAAGGCCTTGGAACCGACAAAGCAATCGGCGCGCCAGGCGCTACAAGCATAGCCACTTCCCCGGTGGGAAACCGATAGGAGCGCTTTCAATGATTACCGAAACCACGCTACGCCGTAGAGAAAGTTACCTGAATAGCGAACAAGGCATCCGATCGTGGCTTCTCACCACGGATCATAAGCGGATCGCGATCCTCTATATGGCGGCCGTAACCGCTTATTTCTTCATCGGTGGCATTGCCGCCCTGCTGATGCGGTTGGAGCTTCTGACCCCGCGAAGCGATATGGTCTCAACCGAGACTTACAACAAGCTATTCACCGCGCACGGCATCATCATGGTGTGGTTCTTCTTGATTCCTTCCATTCCGACAACCCTCGGCAACTTCCTCATACCGATGATGATCGGGGCCAAAGACCTGGCGTTCCCTAAGTTGAATCTGCTGAGTTGGTATCTCTTTATGCTTGGCGGGTTCGTGACTACGTTCGCTATCTTTTCCGGCGGCCTGGATACAGGTTGGACATTCTATCCGCCGTTCAGCACCGCTTATTCCACGTCATATGTAGTTCCAGCCGCGCTCGGAATCTTCATCGCCGGGTTTTCCTCAATTCTTACGGGTTTGAATTTCATCATCAGCATCCATCGTCTTCGCGCGCCGGGGCTGACCTGGGGCCGCTTGCCGATATTTGTCTGGTCCCATTACGCTACCAGCATTATCTTCGTTCTGGCGACGCCCGTACTTGCGATTACGCTGCTGCTAATCGGCATTGAGCGTTTCTGGCACGTGGGTCTCTTTGACCCTGCATTCGGCGGCGACCCCGTGCTCTTTCAGCACCTATTCTGGTTCTATTCGCACCCGGCGGTCTACATCATGGTTCTGCCTTCCATGGCCGTGATTTCTGAAATTATTCCGTGCTTCTCCCGCAAAGTTCTGTTTGGCTACGCGATGGTGGCGGCGGCCAGCATCGCTATAGCGGTCTTAGGTTTTCTGGTTTGGGGCCATCACATGTTTGTCGCGGGCACTTCCGTTTATGCCGCGATGGTGTTCTCGCTTCTGAGTTACCTTGTAGCGATTCCCTCAGCCATCAAGGTCTTCAACTGGACCGCCACTATGTATAAGGGCTCGATCATCTGGGACACGCCCATGCTCTATGCAATGGGCTTCATCGGGCTCTTTACCGCCGGCGGACTTACCGGACTCTTTCTTGCCGCATTGGGCGCGGATGTGCATGTTACCGACACTTACTTCGTGGTAGCTCATTTTCACTACATCATGGTCGGAGGCGCGGTAATGGGTTACTTAGGTGGGCTTCACTTCTGGTGGCCCAAGATGAGCGGCCGAATGTATTCGGAATGGTTGGCGCGCATCTCGGCGATCACCATATTTCTCGGATTTAACCTTACCTTCTTCCCGCAGTTCGTATTGGGATTTCTCGGAATGCCGCGCCGCTACGCGGCATATCCGCCAGAATTCCAGGTCTACAACGTCATCTCTACCGCGGGCGCTTCCATCCTTGGCGTGGGCTATCTGCTCCCCTTGGTTTACCTGATTTGGTCATTCCGGTACGGGCGAGTTGCACCCGCGAATCCCTGGCGGGCCACAGGGCTGGAGTGGACGACGCAGTCACCTCCGCCCCGCGACAACTTCGCGGTCACACCGGTTGTGACACAAAAAGCCTACGACTATCAGACGATGGATAAAACCGTTTTTAATCCGGCCGAGGAGGTTCCTGTTGCCTGAATCCGTCGCGTTGCGCGAGCAGTACTCCACCGAACGCCAGCAGCGCGAGACGGCTGAGGTCGGCATGTGGTTGTTCCTCGGCACGGAAGTCCTGTTCTTCGGGGGCCTGTTTCTAACCTACACGGTCTACCGGATGTACTACCCGGCGGCGTTCACGGCGGGTGCCCGGCATATGGAAATGACCATCGGCGCCGTGAATACCGCCATACTGCTCACCAGTAGTTTCATGATGGCGCTAGCTGTGCATAGCGCCAGATTAGGACGCCTCCGCAGTCTGGCTGGTTTTCTCGGCGCAACCATGTTTTTCGGTGCCGTCTTCCTGGGATTGAAGTTCACCGAATACTATCTTCACTGGAAAGAACATAAAGTTCCGGGCCCTCAATTTCGGACGGATTTCCCCATTCCCGGACACGAACAAATCTACTGGTTTTTGTACTTCGTAATGACGGGATTGCATGCGGTCCATATGCTAGTCGGCATGTGTCTGTTGCTCTGGCTTGTCATCCAAACTGCCCGCGTGCAATTCAGCGCTCGTTGGCATACGCCGGTGGAAATCGTCGGCCTCTATTGGCATTTTGTAGATGTCATCTGGCTATTTTTGTTTGCCTTGCTTTATCTGATCGGATTGCACAAATGACTCCTCAAGAAACTGATGTGGAAGAACCGGCGGCCAAGATCACCTCGCCCTTCACCCTTCTTGGCGTGTATGGGGCGTTATTGCTCCTGACGCTCGCCACTACTCTCCTCGCGTTTCTCGATCTTGGAGTTTGGAGCATGGTGCTTGCTCTGACGATTGCGGCCATGAAGGCTGTGCTGGTAATCCTCTTCTTCATGGACGCGCTCCATAACCACCGGCTGAGCCCGGCGCTGTTCTGCTTCGGCTTTCTTTGGCTGCTAATCCTGATCACGCTCACGCTCAGCGATTACGTAACACGAGGCTGGATCCCCTTTCCGGGTCGCTGAACGGAAATCCGAGGTGACTAGAATGTTAACGGTCTTAGCGGCGCCATATGCCTACAATCGCGCACGGTTGCTTCACTTCACGCTGCTTCTCACATGGCTCGATTACCGCAAGCAGGTGCCGCAATGAATATGCCCTTGTTGTGGGCATCTATGCAGTTCCATAGCCTGTTATCACCCGCGTTTCTGCTTCAGCAGTCAAACGTAGCTGCGCTTTGGGGTGCTATTCAAGAGTTTGCGGCAGCTTTCATCCGCCAGATTCCCTATATGGTCTTAGGGATAGTAATCTTTCTGGCCTTTTTGGTAGCAGCCAAAGTCATCAGCCGGATCTTTCTCGAGGCGGGCGCCCGCACAAGATTTCCGCTCAACGTCGCAACAATTCTCGGCAGACTCATTTCAATCGTCATCACGATTCTAGGTTTCTTCGTAGCCGCCGTCGTTGTTTTCCCTGCATTTAAGCCCGGTGATCTCATCACGGGGCTTGGAATTACTTCAGTAGCGATAGGTTTTGCGTTTAAGGACATTCTGCAGAATTTCTTTGCGGGTATCCTGCTTCTTTGGCGGCAGCCTTTTGTCGTTGGGGACCAGATCCGCTCCCTCAACTACGAAGGTACGGTAGAGGAAATTAACATGCGGTCCACACGGATTACGACATATGACGGTGTGCGGGTGATTTTGCCGAATGGCGATGTCTACGTCAATCCTATCGAGGTGTTTACTGCCTATCCGCATCGCCGAGTCAAGTTCTCGGTGGGCATTGGTTACCCCGATTCGCTTGAAAAGGCCCGAGGCGTTATTCACGGTGTCTTGGAAAAAACGGAAGGGGTGCTCTCCGATCCCGCTCCATCGGTTTATCTTTCGGAACTGGCGGGATCGAGCGTGAATTTTACTGTTTACTTCTGGGTGAAAGGCCGACAGGTAAACGCTCTGGCGGTGAGCGATCGCGTCGCGACCGGAATCAAACTCGCTCTGGATGAGGCGAACATTGATATGCCGTTTCCCCATACGGTGGTCCTCTTTCACAACCAGACTGGCTCCCGAAAAGGCGATCTGGATTCAGTCGTTTGATGCGCACTCAGCTTCTTTTTCTTGGGTCTACGCTGCGAAGCGCATATTGGTTTATTCCTACCCTGATGGCTTGCGGAGCAGTTGCGCTCGCTATTGGATCTGTGAAGCTGGACGAGTTTGTTCACGGAGCTGTGGAGGCAAAGCTCGGATGGATTTACGCGGGGGGACCTGCCGGGGCTAGAGCTGTACTCGCGACAATCGCTGGATCGATCATCACCGTAGCGGGTACGACCTTTTCCATTACGATCGCCGCATTTTCCTTGGCGTCTTCACAATTTGGACCGCGTTTACTGAGAACTTTCCGGCGCGACACGGGAAATCAGATTGTCCTTGGAACATTCATCTCCACTTTTGTTTATTCACTTCTCGTGCTGCGGACCATACGTGGAACTGAGTCCGATACCTACGTCCCACACCTTTCCGTGACGCTCGGCGTGACCCTGGCGTGTCTCAGCCTGGCGGTTCTGATTTATTTCATTCACCATACGGCCGCGTCAATTCAAGTGTCGAATCTCATCGACTCCGTCGGGACAGAATTGGAAAAGATCATCGTCAAACATTTTCCCCAGCGAGGAAGTTGTGCTGCTCCCAAATCGGACATTTCCTGGTCCCCTCAGGAAAACAGCGTGCCTATACTGGCGCGCAAAGGAGGTTATCTTCTCCACATCGACTATCAGGCCCTGGTCGAGATTGCGGTCAGCCACAACATCGTTTTCCGCTTATTCGGCCACGCTGGCGACTTCACCGTTGCCGGGACACCTTTGGTTGCGATCGAAGGAGATTCGCAACATATCGTGGACTGGCGTGAAATCGAATCGCATATATACTTCGGAACGGAACGGACTCCCGAACAGGACCTGGAGTTTGGGTTCCTTCAGTTGGCGGAAATCGCAGTGCGCGCTCTTTCGCCAGGTATCAACGATCCATTCACGGCGATCAGTTGCATCGATCGCATCTCTGCCGGGTTTTGTCTCTTTGTTCAGAGGGAGATTCCGTCCGCCTTTCATTACGATGCTACGGGCGCGCTGCGCCTAATTGCTGTGCCGGTGACCTACAGGCAACTCGTCCAGGCAGCATTCCATCACATCGGACATGCTGGAAAGCAGAACCCTTGGGTACTGCAACACCTTCGCGGGAAGATCATGCTCGTACTCTCAATGACGGTGAATGAGGGGTGCCGGGAAGCGCTTATGGAAGAGCTAATACTCATTCAGCAGGCTGAACGCGCACTCGAATCCACCTGAAGAGCCCCGGCATGATCTTCTCCTGCCCAGGGATCCTCTGTCCTATGATCATAGCAAGCGGGCCAGGACGCCCTTAACCGCCGCAACCAGAAACATTCCGTAGATGATGGCATGTACCATTGCAAGTAAACTTCACGGCCGTAACGGCAGGGTGTCCAGAAGAACCAGGTTACGCAGTACCGCACGCCACGCTGCGGGATCTTCTTTCGTCGTGATAGGCGCTGCGGGGTTGCGGTAGTAATCCTCGAGATCGCGCTTTAACCCTGCGGACACCGGCGCGTGACCCGCGACGACCCTGGCCAGGAGCTTTGCGTAAGTCTGATCGGTTAGTTTGTAGCGTCCAGGTAAAACGGGTTTGCCGGTATCCAGATCCAAGTTCGGAAGCGGAACGCCGGCTCCCTGCTGATGCGTGAGTTGCCTCAGCAAGCTGCGATATTCGCTCAGCGCAACGTTCAGGCTCTTCACATAAAGGTCGTCGGTATCAGTCAGAGGATTTTTGGTGCCAAAAATTTTGAAAAAGCCGACTTTGGGAATGATGCGAATCACGATCGCTAGAACGTGCGCGCGAAAACCGGGCGGGGTGTACTGGTATGGCTGTCGGCGGTAATTCGCACGCCCAATGTCCTCAAGCAAGGCGGTGTGCGCAGAGTCCGCGCTCTCTGGCGCCAGATCATCCCGAAAGTTGACCAGAGTAGCTTGGGCGAACAGGGGCAGCAGTGAGCGCACCGATTCGCGATAACTTAGCAGCGCGGAGCGCTCCGGTCCCAGAATGCTTCCCACCGTCAGCCCATAAGTCTGTTCAAAAGCGCGATCGAGCAACGGACGGGCGACCAGAAAGCCGATGTGACGATGGTACGATCTGGGCGCGAAGCGGCGGCGCGTGATTTCGGCAACATCGAACCCAAATTCGGTTCGCACGTGAGCGGCAGGGTCTTCTTCATAGGTGACGACGGGTCCGTACTTGCGCGCCAGCTCGGGAAAGGTGATGGCGGTGGAAGGGTTCACGCCCAGGGAGTGCCCGACCGCATCGCCCACGTAGTGGGAAAGCGCGCCGGCGGCAAACGCCAGCTCGTTTGCATCGCGCGCTTCGCGCAGCAGCGCCTGGACGAAATCGCCGCTGCGAACATAATGCGGCAGGTCGCTGAAGAGATGCTTACTGAAGGGATAGTAGCCGAGATCTTGAATCACACAGCCGCCGTAGGCATAGGCTTGTGCAGTTTCAAGATCTCTTTTGGTCAGACCCGGGAAGCGCTGTAGGAGCAGTGGCCTGATAGACTCGTCCCACGCCAGGTCAATGATGGCCTGGTGAGTCAACACCGCATACGACTTAGCGTCGCGGGTAAAGCTCAGCAGACCCGCGCCCACCAGAAAAGCGAGCAGATAAGAACGGGGGCGTGGGGACGTGGGGCGTTTCATGTTGCGGTCTTTAGGTGGGTCCTTGTTTGACTCTCGTAGGGCTCAGGGCACCGCGTAGAAGAAGGCAAGCCCGAACAGCACGTAGACCGCCACCAGCAGCGTGCCTTCAAACCAAGTGGTTTCCCCGTCTGCTGCAATCGAATTCACGGTGAACACCATGCCGACGATGGCTACCAGTTCGAGCGGGTTGGAGAAGATCAGGTTCATCGGATGCCCGATCAGTCGCGAGATGAGCACCAGCGCGGGTGCCAACAGCAACGCGACCTGAACACTCGAACCCAGGCAAAGACTCATCACCATGTCCATCCGGTCCTGCCTGGCGAAATAGATAGCGGCGAGGATATCGGGCGCGTTGCCGATCGCCGCCAAAACGATGACGCCCAGGAACAGGGAACTCAGCGAAAAGAGGTCCGCGGTTGCGCGTAGGCTAGAGGAAATGAGGTCTGCCTCGACCGCGACCACGAGGGTGCCGCCGACAAGCACCCCGAGGGACTTCCAAAGCGGCCAGGAAGCCTGCTCCTGCGACTTTCGCCCTTCGAAAGTATCGTGCCGCGTAAGCAAGGTGTACACCAGGTTGGCCGCGTACACCAGGATCAGCACCACGGAGACGCTGACGCTTAACTTGTCATTTAAAACGCCTATGCCCGCTGTCGTGTGCCGGCGTTCGGTGAAATCGAAAAGGGCAGGCAACAACAGCGCGATGACGGAGAGCATCAACAGGCTGCCGAGTGAACCCGCCTGTTCCCGTGAGAATTTCTGCTTTCCACGCTTGATACCGCCCGCCACGGCGGCAATTCCCAATCCGAGCAAATTGGTGCCGATCAGCGATCCCGTAATCTGCGCCTTCACCACCGCCACTTCTCCCTGACGCAGAACAAACAGAGCCAGCACCAGCTCCGCCACGCTTCCGAACGTGACGTTCACCAAACCGCCGATCGCCGGTCCGGTACGATTCGCCAGGTGATCGGTGCCTCTGCGCATCCAATCGGCCACTGAAACTACCGCGAGCGCCGAGCTGGCAAACACCCATACCGCGGAGGCGTGAACACCATACGCGAGCAGTAGCGAAATAGGCACGAACAGCAGAAGCAGTGAGAGAAGCATCAGCAATAGGCAAAGCTCGGAAACCGCGGCGGGGGCAGAATGGCGGTAAGCTCTACCCGAGTTTAGTTGTACCACTCTGGGCAAGTACTACAAGGGTAAGGATGAGGGGCAGGAGATTGCGATTTCCATGTGGTTTAACGGCCTCAAGCTGGTCATGATGGAACTTGTCCCTTAGCCCCTAGATTTAAAAAAAACGGGCTAAATCTCAGTTTTTTCAATCTTCTTTAACGCTCGAAGAAGCAAAATGGGATAGATGAAAGTCTTCCAGGTTATTGTTCTTCTTTTTGCCCTCGCTCTTGGTTGCGCCCATGCCCAGAGTCCTACGGGAACGGTCGCGGGTTCCGTTTCCGATTCCACCGGTGCACGGCTACCCGGCGCGGCTATTGAACTGAGGAATTTGGGTAATGGTGAGGTGCGCCCGACAACCAGCGGCAGTTCCGGCGAGTTTGTCTTTACCGCCGTGCCGGCCGGTCAATATGCGATCACCGCCCAGGCCAGCGGATTCAAACGTGAACAGAAAACCAATCTGTTGCTGGAAGTCAACCAGAATGCACGAGTGGATTTCTCTCTGCAGGTGGGGCAAATCACCGATTCAGTTGAAGTAAGCGCGGACACAACTCAGGTGGATACGCGCGATGTGCAATTGGGCGGCACCGTGGACAGCAGGCGGATTCGCGAACTGCCTTTAAACGGGCGCAACGTTTACGACCTGATGGTGCTGATGCCGGGTGTGACCAACGTGAATACTTCCCTGACCGGCACGAACGACGCAAACAACATGAACGTCAACGGCGCCCGCGTTCGCGACAACAACTTTTATCTGGACGGGGCTTTCAACAACGCGCTTTTTCGAAATGGCGGGAACCAGGCGCCCAACCCGGATGCGGTGGAAGAATACCATCTGATTACGTCGAACTTCGATGCCGAATACGGCCGACTGCCAGGGTCTGTCACCAATGTAATTACCCGCTCCGGCACGAATGCTTTTCATGGGAGCGCCTTCGAGTTTTTACGAAACGATACGTTCAACGCACGAAACTTTTTCCAAGCCAACGTGAGTGCGCTGAAGCGAAACCAGTTCGGATTTGCCTTGGGCGGGCCCGTGCGGCGCAACCGCACGTTCTTCTTCGCCTCTTACCAGGGGCTGCGACTGCGTACCGACAGCTTTATCAACGGCGGACTGGTGCCGACGGCGCAGCAGCGCGCCGGTGACTTTTCTGCTCTGCCAGCCGCGAAGTGGCCCATCGACCCGCAGACGGGGAAGGCTTTTCCGAACGGGATCATTCCAGCTGCCCGGCTTGATCCGGTGGCGCAGAAAATTCTGAGCACGCTGGTGCCGCTGCCGAACAACGCAAATGGAACTCTGAGCGCGACGGCGGGAGCACCGGTGAACGACGATCAGGGCGTCGCAAAGGTGGACCATCAACTGACCTCTGCGAATAGGCTTTCGGTAACGCTGTTTCTGGACCGCAGCACGAGTTCATTGCCGTTCGCAAGTGCGTCGCAAGTGCCGGGCTGGGCCGCTTCCACCGCCCAGTACAAACAGAACAACGTAGTGGTGAGCGATCAATGGATTCTCTCGCCCACCACTCTTAGCCAGACGCGTTTCAATTACACGTTGAACGAGTACGGGAACCAAGCTTCGTCCGCGGTCACATGGGCCGATCTGGGCAGCAAGGTGGTGCAGGGCGCGCTGCCCGCGCGCACTCCACAGATATTCGTGAACGGCTACTGGCAAGCCGGGACGTTCGGCGACAACACACAGCCGCAGCGAAATTTCGGGTTGTCGGAAATGCTCTCCCTTGTGCGCGGGCCGCATACCTTAAAGTTTGGCGGCTCCTTGCTGTGGAACCACTTTCAGGAGACCGGCAATTGGCTGGGCGCGGGGCAGGTTCGTTTTAGCGGCGCCGCCACGAAGAATGCCCAAGCGGATTTCCTGTTGGGCATGGCCAATTCTTTTCGGCAGAACAGCGGACTGAATCGCGATTTTAAAGAGACTAACACCTCGCTTTTCGTGCAGGACGATTGGAAGATTTTACGGCGCTTGACCCTGAATCTGGGGCTTCGGTGGGAGTTGAACCCGCCCTATGTGAGCGCAGGAGGACAACTGGGCACCTTCCGCGCGGGAGTGCAGTCCACTCGCATCCCCTCCGCGCCCCTCGGCCTTGCAATTCCCCGGCGACAAAGGCATCCCTGACGGCGTGGCTCCCACTATTTACACCAACTTCGCGCCACGTCTGGGCGCCGCCTGGGACGTATTCGGGAACGGCAGGACGGCAGTTCGGGCCGGTTACGGATTCTTCTATGCCGTTGGGATGGTGAACCTTACTTCAAACTTACAGAACCAGCCGTTCATCGCGGATATCACGCTGAACAGCACGCCGAACCTGGTGGACCCGTGGGCGGGACATAGCCCGTACCCTTATACGTTCAACTCCGCCAGCCCAGTGTTCGTACTTCCCTTGAGCGCCAATTACCTTGGCGAGAATTCCGGTTCGCCCTACGTGCAGCAGTACAACTTTGCGGTGCAGCAGCAATTGGGAAGCGTGATGAACGTGCAGGCGGCTTACGTCGGTAATGTTTCGCGTAAGTTGTATTTGCAGCGGGATGCCAATGCTCCGGTTTACCTACCCGGCGCTTCCACTACGGCTAATGTCAACAGCCGGCGACCGTATCTGCCGGGCACATTCGGGCCGATCTATGAGACGGAGACCGCCGCCAACGCCAGCTACAATTCATTCCAGTTGACGTTTACGCGGCGGTTCGCGCACGGCCTTTCGCTGCTGGCGAACTATACGTTTTCAAAGTCGATCGATACGTTGTCCGACGATCCGACAGGCGTTTCGAATGTATCCTTCGTGAACTCGAATAATTTTGCCTTGGACAGGGCAGTTTCGAGTTTCAACACGCCGCACGTTTTTTCGCTTTCGTGGGTTTACGAAGTTCCGCGGGTGCGGCGCGGCGGATGGCTTGCCCGGCAGGTTACCGGAGGATGGCAACTGAATGCGATTCTTACGGCGCGGAGCGGGCAGCCCGTGAATATTACGTCCGGGACGGATACGAATCTCGATGGCAATACTAACGACCGTCCGGACGCGGTTGGGAATCCGAAGCTGGGCGGCGACAGGAGCCGCGCTCAGGCGATTGCTCAGTTCTTCAACACAGCGGCGTTCGTTCCCACGGCGTCGCTGTACGGAAGCGCGGGGCGCAATATCTTGTACGGGCCGGGCTCTGTGAATTGGGATGCCGCGGCTTTCAAACAGTTCCGTATTCATGAAAGTCATCAGGTGCAATTGCGCGGGGAGTTTTTCAATGCACTAAACCAGGTGAATTTTGGTAACCCGAACGGCACCTTGAGCAGCCCGAACTTCGGCAAGATTACAAGCGCCGGAGCACCGCGGATCCTGCAGTTCAGCGCGAAATATTTGTTCTAAAGGGGTGCTCTGTTAAGGGAGCACTCGTGTTCAATCAGAAAACCAGTTTGAGCGCGAACTGGATGCGGCGGGTCTCTCCGGCGGTGGCCTTCCGGTATTTGTGGGCCAATTCGCCGCGGTGCAATTTATGCAACAAGGAAGGCCTCCCGGCGTCGCCGTTCCGCAGCGACGACTTGTCACATCAAGCCAGTTTTCGCCTTGCTCATAACGCTCCGGGCACTCTCAGCTTCGGCGGCGGAACCGATAGCCCAAGAACATTTCACGTTAACCATCCATCAGCGCATCCAGGATTTCGGCTGCCTCTGAGGCGCCGCCAGAGTGGCCTATAGCATCTCGTAGCCTGAGGGCAGCGGCTTTGAAGCGCGCATCGCTTAAGAGTGACAGAATGGCCGCTTTCACCTTGGCCGCTGAGCGATGTCCTGAATTCAGGACGAGACCGCAGCCATGCCACTGGAGGCGCGAACTGACGCCGAACTGGTCCCCGGCGATGGGCATGGCCAGGAGGGGAAGACCGAGGCTCAGCGCCTCCATCGTGGTATTCAGGCCCGCATGCGTGATGGCCATGGTGGAACGCGCCAACAGCTCGCGCTGGGGCGCATACGGAACCAATACGGTGCTTGCCGGAAACGCAGCCATGTTCACTCGTAATTGGCAAACCTCCTAGCGAGACAACCAGTTGCACCGGCAATTCCGAACACACCTCCGCCACAGTGAGCATGTCGCTCAGGCGATTGCCGAACGTGGTTCCAAAAGAAGCATAGATCAGAGGCGATCCGTTTAATCGCTCATAGGGGAAAGAGACAGCTTCCAAGGATTGCCTGTGAAACGGACCGACATAATGCAGGTTCGGCGGTGGAAGTTTCCGGGGAAAGTCGAAGGCTTTTACTAGCTGCGTGATCTGCGCCGTTTTCGAAAATGAATCGTCCGGCTTGTAGTAAGGCTTCAGATTGACCCGGCTCCGATGAACATTAAGAACTTGATTGACACCTCTCATGACCAGGTTTCTGGCTTTGTAAGCGAAGCGATTTCGAGTTTCCGCCAGATAGCTCGCCGAGTAACTCCAGGGGAAGAATCCCGGAGGGACGTCCGCAGCTTCATTGAGCGGAAGTGAGGCGCAGATGGAGGCGTAAGGGAGTTGTGCAAGATCAGCAGCGGTCGCCGCTCCGGGTTCCTCTTGATCGGCAAGAACAAAATCGATTCGGTGCTCTTGCAAGGCATTTGGAAGCTCCGAGCACAACAATTGAGCCATCGATTTCATGTACTCGACCGTGGCCGAAACCGGAAGTGTTCCCTGCTTTGCACGATCAAAATACCGTTCGACAGGATCTTCCTGTCCGTTGCCAATGACTTGGAAGGAAATGTCCGGCGCGCGTAGTTGTTGCGCCTGAAACCGTGTTCCGAAAAGCAAGAAATTATGACCGCGCTTTTTCAGCTCGCGGCCAATTGCGCACATTGCCATTTGATGGCTAGCGCCGGCATTCGCAAACGCGCCGACTTGTTTCATGCAATTTCGAAGTATACACGCCAGCCGTTTGCTTTTTGGCGCGAGATTGATAAAGAAAACATGGGAAACGCCGGATAGGGTACCCTTACCGATGTGCTGGAGGTCCAAATCCAGCCTGTATAAGATTTTTTGAGGCGGATTGATGATGAACGTTCACATGAAGAAGTTCTTGCCCTTGCTGCTCGCCGTCGCTGCGTCCGCGCAGGTCAATTTTAGGGATTCACATTTTGCGAAAACGGCGGGGGATGACAACCCTTTGCAGCGCATCGGTGCCGATAACGAAAACCGCGCGTTGCCTGCTGATTCGGTGGGCGTGGCGCAACAGCAAGCGGCTTACCAGTCTTTCCTGCTGCTCTCGAAATTGCCAGGCGGCAAGAAGAGTAACTGGCAGGAGGTTGGCCCGACCACCCCAATCGCGCCCGGCCCGGTTACATACACCGGCCGGCAAACGATGAATTCGGGTCGCGTTACCGCAGTGGCCGTATCTCCGAACTGTCATGCAGGCGATTGTAAGATCCTGGTGGGCGCCGCGGGGGGCGGTATTTGGGAGGCCGACAACGCCCTCGCTCAGCGCCTGAATTGGGAGCCTTCGAGTACTGGCATTCCCTTCAACGCCATCGGGTCCATCCTCTTCGACCCCACCGATTCAAAGGGCCGCACCATCTACGTGGGCACAGGCGAACCGAACGGATCGAGCGATTCAGAAGCAGGCATAGGCCTTTACAAGTCTTCAGATTTTGGCAAGTCATGGAACCTGGTGCCCGGCAGCGTGGCCGCGGCGCAGGGGCGCTCAATTGCAGCAATCGCGGTTGACCCCGTAAATGCAATGCATATACTGATCGGCACAGCGGTCGCGCGGCACGGTTCTTCATCCGTGAACGGCGGGCGGTTCACGCCCCCGGGCGCTCCGCCGATCGGCCTTTACGAGTCCGTTGATGGCGGAGCGAGTTTTACGAAAGTCTTCAGTGTCCCTTCGGATACGGTCAACACTACTTCACCCAGCGGCAGCGACTTTTTCCGCGGTGGCATTAGCAAAATTGAGACCGATCGCCTGGGCCTGAACTCTGGCGACCCGACCCGTTTCTATTTCTCCGTCTTCGACTACGGCCTGTACCGATCCAAATCGGGCGGGGGCTTCGAGCAGGTATTTGTGTCCGCGGGCGGCGGCCTGGTGGCGTACTCGGCATCCGCGCGCACCGAGTTTGCCCTGGCGCCGAACGGCAATAAACTTCGCATTTACCTGGGCGACAACCAGGACACGGTCACCGACTTTTACCGCGTCGATGACGCGGGCAATACTTCGGCCGCGACACTGACCAATGGTGTCACGAATCCCGGCTGGACCAAGCTGTCCAATCCAACGCCGGGCACGCCCGGGTTTGGATCTTACAACTTCTGCCAGGGCCAGTGCTCGTACGACATGTTCGTGGCTTCGCCCCCCGGCCATCCTGACACCGTGTGGCTCGGCGGCTCGATGCAATACGACGAGATCTTCACGGCTCACCAGCCCTCTAATGGCCGTGCCGTGCAGCGCTCCACCGACGCCGGAGTCCATTTCACCGACATGACCAACGACACGCAGTCGCCGCCGCTCGGGATGCATCCCGATCAGCATGCGATCGCGTTCGCCGGATCCAATCCGGACGTGGCGTTTATCGGCTCAGACGGAGGCATGGTGCGCACGAGCGGCGTGTTTGCGGACGCCTCCGCAAGTTGCGCAAGCCGCGGCCTTTCGCTCGCCGCTCTGTCCGACTGCCAGATGTGGCTGAAAGCCATTCCAACGACGATTTACAGCCTGAACGACGGCCTCGCCACTTTGCAGTTTCAGAGCCTTTCGGTAAACGCGTTAGACCCGCTCAATGACATTATGGGCGGCACTCAGGACAATGGTACCTGGTCCTACGACGGCAAAGGCAAAGGTAGTTGGCTGGAGTCAGTGGGAGGCGACGGTGGCCAGTCCGGCTTCAATCCGGTGTACCCGAATATTCGGATGCATTCTTATTACTCCGCACAGCATGATGTAAACTTCAACGGCTCTAACCCCCTAGGCTGGGACTGGATATCCGACCCGCTTCTTGCAAGCGGCGAAGCGGCTTCGTTTTATGTTCCGCTGATTAACGATCCCAAAGTGGCCGGGACTTGGTTTGTCGGGCTGCAGCACGTATGGCGCACGCTCGATAATGGCGGCTCTCAAACTTACCTCGATGCGGTCTGTAATGAGTTTTCCGGCACTTTCGCAAGCCCCTGCGGTGATTGGAAGACGATCGGTGGGGACCTCACGGGTCGGTGAACAGGCGCCACGAAAGGTGGCGGCTACGTCGTCGCCATCGCGCGCGCCACGAGCGACACCAAAACCTTGTGGGCGGGCACTCGCATCGGCCGCCTCTTTGTTTCAAAGAACGCGGACGCCAGCACCCCCGGTTCCGTAACCTTCACGCGCATAGACACAGCGAATCAGCCGAACCGGTTTATCAGCGGCATTGCGGTGGATCCGGCCAACCCGAATCACGCGTTCGTGTCTTTCTCCGGCTACAGCGCCTACACGCCCACCACGCCCGGGCACGTCTTCGAGGTGACATACAACCCGACAACCTTGGGGGTCACATGGAAAGACCTTAGCTACAACATCGGCGATCAGCCGGTAACAGGGATCGCACTCGACAGCGCTACAGGCGAGTTGTTCATCTCCACCGACTTTGGCGTTGCGATGCTGCGGGCCGGGGTGTGGACACCGGCCGCGGGCAGCCTGCCTCCCGTCGCGGTCTACGGCTTGACCATTGACGTAAACGGGCGCGTCCTCTACGCTGCTACTCACGGCCGGGGTGCCTGGAAGCTGGATCTCTCGAAATAACGGCAACGAACAATTCAGTGTCGATTTATTGGCCGGTCATGCCGCCGGCGCCGGCCCATAAGCCCGCAAAACATCGTTTACACTGATGATTCCGCGCAGCGTGGAAATATCCGCGCGATCCACAACCGGGAGGGATTTCAGACCCGATTGGCCCATTCGCTCGATGGCCAACTCAATCGGGTGGTCGGGATGAACGTGCGGATAGGCCTCGCTACGGGCGGCCAGATCGCCGATCGAGATTTTGCCTTGGCCTGCGCCGAGAGCTTTCCTGACGGACGCGACGGGCACAACTCCCACCAGTTTGTCGCCATCCGCAACCAGGAACAAATCCCCAGGCGTTTCCTCGGGCAACTCGCTCAAAAGCGTACCTGCGGCAACCAGGGTGGGGTCGGCCCTCATTGCCATGAGCACGGTCCGGGAACGGGAGCCGCTTGGCGTCCGATGTTCTTGAAGGTGAACGCCATCCTGCTCCGCAAGCGCAATATAAATACTTTTCTTCTGCAGATGAGAAGCGATGATGTAACTGGTCATGTTCGCAATCATCAAAGGAACAAGGATGGAATAGTCGCGGGTTAATTCGAAAATCATGAACACAGAGGTCATGGGAGTGCGGATGATGCCGGCAAAGGCCGCGCCCATGCCCACCAGTGCGTAGGCCCCCGGGGTGGCGGTAGACCCCGGCAGGAGGGCGTGCGCCGCGCTACCCACAGCCCCGCCGAGCATGGCTCCGAAGAACAGGCTGGGTCCAAAGATTCCGCCCGCATTCCCGGAACCGTAGCAAACCGCGGTTGCAATCAGTTTCAAAGGAATCAGAAGAAGGACGATGCGCAAGGCGATGTCGCCGTTGAGCACCTGGTCCACATAGTCGTAGCCAACACCCAGAACTTGCGGCAGGAACATGCCAAGCGCTCCCACCAAAATGCCCCCGGCAATGGGTTGGAAAGGACGTGTTGCGGCGGGGAGCCCAGCGAAGAATTGCCGGATGTGAAGAACCGACTTCACAAAAACCGTCGACAGAAGGCCGCCGGCTACTCCGAGGAAGGCATAGATCAGCAATTCGCCGAAATTCACTAACTGATAGCCGGGCACGTGAAACAGGGCATTGTCGCCCAGGAAGGTCTGCAACACCGCCCATGAGGTGACCGAACCGATTACGATCAACCCGAGCACCGGCGCGTGCAGATTACCGACCACCTCCTCCAAGGTGAAGAGCACGGCGGCAATGGGCGTGTTGAACGCTGCCGCAACCGCAGCGGCGGCCCCCACGGGAATCAGTTGCCGGAGCCTTGCCGGGCCCAGGCCCAGTTTCCTCCCCAAAACCGAGGCGATGCCCCCGCCGATCTGCACCGAGGGACCTTCTCGCCCGAGTGCAATCCCCGAAGCCAGAGACGCGGATGAAACAAAGAATCTTCCCAGGACAGTTCGCAAGGTAATGCGACCGCCATGCAACTCCATGGCGCCACGCGTTTGCGGAATGCCGCTGCCACGCGCTTCGGGAAAGTACTTCGAAAGAAGCCAGCCCGATACAAGCGCGCCGATTGTGGGTACGATCAGTCTGCGCCAAACCGCTCCGCTCGCAGGATACATCCGAGAGCCAAGACGTTCGGTCAAGAGGATGAATCCCACCACAGCGAGTCCAGTGAGAACGCCGATCATTACTGCCAGAACAACAAGAAACTGCTCCTCTCGCGTTCGCAGCGTGCGAACCCAATTGAAGCCAGAGGAGAGGAAGCCAGTGACGCGATTGGTTCGCAAGTTTTCAGCGTGATCCATTTAAGCTTTTGGGGGCAGTACCATTGTCGAACGGCGCTATCGTAAAGTCATGTCGGCCCAGATCAAGGGCGGGAACGCCTCAAGCGTTCCGCCTCCAGCTGCAGCACGTACGATCCAAGTGTTGGGGACCGTTCTTGCTCTCGCGATCTTTCTTGCGGCTGCGGACGCGGCTCTGGTGCGGTTTGGAGCTTCAGAAAGAAAAGCCGCGGCCACAGAGTTGTACAGCCGCGCGCAAAAACTGTACTCCGCCGGCGATTATTCCAGTTCGCTTGACTTATACCGACAGGCCCGCAATGAGGAAAGAAAGAATTTCACGTACCAGGTTGCGTTGATTCGAGCACTGGAACACTCCGAACACGTGGAAGAAGCCGAGGCGGAAGCAACGCGCCTGATCGCGGAGCATCCGACTGATGGTTATGCAAACCTGGTTATGGCGCGCCTGCTTGCTTTTGATAAACGATTCAGCGAGGCTGCCTGGTTCTACCATCGCGCGCTGTACGGGAGCTGGTCGGGCTCCGATTCCCAAAGGACACGTGTTCGCCTGGAACTGGCGGACATGCTTTCAACCCAGGGACTGAAGGAGCAAGTTGTCGCGGAAGTCCTGCTGCTGCTCAATGAGGCTGGGGCCGGTGATGCCGAAATTCGCAGGCGTTCCGCAGATTTGCTGCTTAAATCGGGCGCATGGAGCCGCGCTGCATCCGTGTACGACGAGCTTGCCGCAAGCTTTCCCAACGATCCCGAGGTGCACGCGGGATATGGACAGGCTTTGTTTGGAAATCGGGAATACCGCCGCGCTCGCGCCGAATTGGCTCTCGCCGTGCGTCTCGGCGAATCAAAGGACGAGATCCGACGCAAACTGGAAACTTCCCGAGCCGTTCTCGATCTGGACCCTCATGCCCGGGGAGTGAGTTCAGGGGAACTGGAGCGCCGCCGGCTGGTGCTGTTGAATGATGTTCTTGAAATTGCGACGGCGTGCGGTGCCGATCCAGCTTCGCCGACACTTGTAGCGGCTCGCGAGCTCACCGCGAGGCGCCGCAAGGAGCGCGCGGAACCCGAGGATGAGTTCGATGTGGCCGAGGGGGCGTGGAAGAGCCTGCCGGAAGGCTGCAAAAAGGGTCCGAAGGCGGAGGCAATCTCCATTCTTTTCGCTGCATCTCCAGCTTCACCTCCTGTTACAGGAACTCATCTGATTGAGTAACAAGTTGTCTCCAAGGAGATCTTTATCAACAAGCATCGTGCCTTGTTCGTACCGCTCTATTGAACGTTCGAACTTCTCCGGCGCGCGGCAGCGTTGACTCGCCATCGCGCGGGCATTCAGTATCACCAATCAGGACACCGGCTGCCGGATGGCCTCATTTACTTTTTCCATCAGGCGGCCGGACGTGTAGGGCTTCTGCAGGAATGAACTTAAGCTTTGCGAGCTAAATCGTCGGAGTACCTCGCCCTCGTTGTAGCCGCTGCAAATAAGAATTGGCACGGCTGAGTCGTGCTCTCGGATTAGGCGGAAAGCAGCTTCTCCGCCCATTACCGGCATCATCACATCCAGAATGACCAGGTCGAAAGCACCATGGTGTGACCGGAACAGATCTACCGCTTCCTGTCCGTTCGAAGCGAGTATAACCTGGTGACCGCTTTTCTCGAGCGTCTGGGCGGCGACCTTGCGGACGATCTCCTCGTCGTCAACCAACAGGATCTTCTTGCCGGCTTCGGTTTCGCCGGGTCCGGAGAGCTCGAACTCAGCACCGGCGACGTGGGCTAGTGGAAACAGAACCTTAAACGAAGTGCCCTTCCCGAGCCTGCTCGCCACACTCAGAAAACCTTTGTGCCCCCGTACGATGCCGGAGACGGCGGCCAATCCTAAGCCGCGCCCCGTAAACTTCGTCGTGAAAAAGGGGTCGAACATCCTTTCTTGGGTGGTCTTGTCCATCCCCTTGCCGGTGTCCGTCACTTCCAAGAGAACAAAGACGCCCGTCTCAGCTCCACTTGAACCGAAGCCGGCCAGAGGCAGTTTGTCAGAGTCCACGGTAGTCGTTCGAATCGTAATCAGGCCAGGAGCGCCTTCCATAGCTTCACTCGCATTAATGATCAGGTTCATCACTACTTGTTGGAGTTGACCGGGATCGCCTTCCACAAAGCAATCGGGGTCGAGTTCGAGCTTGATCTCCACGTTCTTCTCCATGGATGGCTGAACTAAGCGGAGTATCTCGCGCACCAGCACGGATAAGTCTGTCTGGCTTACCTGAAACCGGCCCTTTCCAGCAAAAGCGAGCATCTGCTGGGTAAGGTCTGCTGCGCGCTCGGCCGCGAGTACGATATCCTCCGCCACCGGGCGGTCTTCCTGACCAACCGATTCGCTCAAAAGACTGGCATTCCCAAGTATTCCGGTGAGTAAGTTATTAAAATCATGGGCTATGCCCCCCGCCATCACGCCGAGGCTTTCAAGCTTGGCTGTTTGCCTGAGCTCCTCTTCCGCTTTGCGGGCCAGAGTCACGTCCCTGGTAATACAGAGCACTCGATCCACGTTCCCCGCGCTACCGATAAGAGGAGCAAGGGAAACGTCGATCAACATGGCGGTTCCCGAAGCTTGCTTGATGGAAGCGCTAAACTGAGTCGCCGAACCGGACACTGCGGTGGCGAATGCGTCCAGAGCATTAGCCTGGTCCCGCTCGCGCCACAGATGGTTCCATGTAACAAGGCCGGGGTTTGTGCCCAGCTGCCGGCGCAGAGCCCTGGCTTTGTCGTTGAGGGGCATGGAATTGCCCTCCAGGTCGAGAACCTCAATACCATCAGGACTGCTTTCGATGACTCCGCGCGCCAGTTCCTCGCTTGCCTTTAGGATCTCGCCGGCGTGCTTCTGTTCGTCGATATTGGTGTTCGTTCCGAACCAACGGGTAATTTCGCCAGATTCGTTGCGAACAGGATTTACAAGCGTTAAAAACCATCGATAACTGCGATCCGCGCCGAGAAGAAGAAACTCCATCTCAAAAGGACTACCGCTGCTCAGAGCCGAGTTCCAGCGTTCGAGAACCTTCGGCAACACATCCGGATGATGGACAGACTGCCAGCCCCAACCCTCCATCTCCTCGGGGGTTCTGCCGGTGTATTCAAACCACCGCTGGTTGTACCAGAAAATGCTGCCATCGCGGTGAGCCATCCACGCCAAATTTGGGATATTGTCGGCCATTGCGCGGAAACGGTTCTCGCTTTCGCGCAAGGCCAGTTCTGCTGCCTTCTGCGCTGTGGTTTCGCGAAAGTAAATCGAAATACCGCCATTTTCAATCGGATAGGCCTTAACGGAAAACCATCGCTGCCAAGGTTCGTATAAAAGCTCGAACTCGGTGGGAAGCCGGTCGTCCATGGCGCGCCGGTAATTCTGCTCGATGATCGTACCCGCGGCGGGCGCGAAAATATCCCAGAACATCTTGCCGATTAGCTCGTTGCCGTTCGCCCCCAGCAACTGTTCACCCGCGGCGTTTATATACGTGAACTCCCAAGCTGAATTGAGGGCAATAAACCCGTCGGTAATGCTCTGCAGCAACGTCTGCAAACGTCGTTCACCAAGAACCCGCGCGGTCGTCTCGACGACGGTGACCAGGATACCGCCCACCTGTCCCGACTCATCCCGGATCGGGCTGTAGGAAAAGGTGAAGTAGCAGTCCTCTAGATATCCGTGTCTTTCGAGAGGCAAAAGCCAGTCTTCGGCGCCGCAGGGAATGCCCCTACGCACATCGGCGAACATGGGCCCAATAATGTCCCAGCTCTCTGCAAACGTGTCTCTCGTACTCCCGCCCAAAGCTTGCGGGTGCTTCGTAGTGCCAAGAATGGGCCGGTAGCCGTCATTGTAGAACTGGGTATATTGCTCCCCCCAGGCGATGTACATGGGGAACTTGGATTCCAGGACGACACTTACGGCGGTTTTGAGGCTTTGGGGCCAGCTGTCCACGGGGCCGACCGGTGTTTGTGACCAATCCAGCGAGCGCATGAGCGTCCCCATTTCGCCACCGCCCAGGAGGCACTTGGCGGGGTCAACGAAATCTGCTGTTTCGTGTCTCACAGGAGTGCCGAACGTGTCCCTGAGTGGTACATGTCACGTTGTCGTACCAGCTTACCAGCGCAAGCCCCCGAGTTGATGTAGGGCGACGAAGGCGGAGGCCTACTTATTGCGGCGGGGCAAGGATTTCAGTACCCATATAGGGTTGAAGGGCTTTGGGAATTCGAACGCTGCCGTCTTTTTGTTGATAATTCTCCAGGATTGCGACCCAGGTGCGGCCAACCGCCAAACCGCTCCCATTGATCGTGTGAAGATGCTCGGATTTCTTAGCCGCGGGCGACTTATAGCGAATATTTGCGCGCCTCGCCTGGAAGGCTTCGAAGTTCGTGCAACTGGAAATTTCCTTGTAAGCATTCTGGCCGGGAAGCCAGACTTCAATATCGTGTGTCTTCGAAGAGGAGAAGCCCATGTCGCCTGTGCAGAGAACCACCGTACGGTAAGGCAGGCCTAAGCGTTCAAGAATGTCTTCCGCATCCCGCGTCAGCTGGTCGTGTTGGTGGTTGCTTTGTTCCGGTGTGGTGAACTTCACCAGCTCTACTTTTTGAAACTGGTGCTGCCGGATAATGCCCCGCACGTCGCGCCCGTAGGAACCGGCCTCGCTGCGGAAGCAGGAAGTCGCGGCGCAGTAGGAGAGGGGAAGCTTCTGGGCATCCAGCGTTTCCTCGCGGTAATAGTTGGTGACAGGCACTTCCGCCGTGGGAATCAGCCAGTAATCGGACTGCTCCAGCTTAAAAAGATCTTCGCCGAACTTGGGAAGATTGCCGGTTCCGTAGAGGCTGGCGGAGTTAACAATAAAGGGCGGCAGCATCTCAACATAACCATGTTCGCGGGTGTGGATGTCCAACATGAAGTTGGTCAGCGCGCGTTCCAGCCGCGCTCCCAGGCCCAGATAAAAGGCGAATCTTGCGCCCGTCACTTTGGCCGCGCGTTCGAAATCCAGGATGCCGAGCGCGGGTCCCAAGTCCCAGTGGGATTGCGGAACGAAGTCGAATTCCGGCGTTGTACCGGAGCGGCGGAGCTCCACGTTATCGTTCGCATCTTTCCCTACAGGAACGGTTTCCTGCGGCAGGTTCGGAATCCCCGCAAGCTGTTGGCGAAAGTCGTCCTCGAGCGTCGTTGCTTCTTTATCGAGAGTAGCGATTCGTTCCCCCATGGCACGGACCGCGGCTTGGGCTTCGGTCGTATCCTGGCCTTCCTTCCGCTTCGCCGCAATTTGCTGGGTGGCCGCGTTGCGCTGCGCTTTCAGCTCTTCAGCCTCTTGAATCGCGGCGCGGCGGCGTGCATCCAGCGCGCGAAATTGCTCGACGGGAAGATGATAGTTTCCGCGAGTCGCCAGGCGCGCGGCTATGTTATCCAACTGGGCGCGGAACGCCCCTACATCGTACATAGGGACTATGCTAGCAAGCGCGATTTCTTGATCAGCCGCTTACTCTTCTTCGTCGTCGGCGGGGACCGGTTCCAAGTCTTCGGCTTCGAAGATCTGGCGGCATTCCAGGCATTCCAGATAATCGACACCGTCTCTGCGGGCAATCATTTCGGTACGGGAGTGGTCGCACATAACGCGGTAATCGTTTCTATTTTAATGAACCGGAGTGCTGTGTCAAGCGGCTAAAATTGGGGCAATGCCCTTTCCCATTCATCGTCCGCGAAGGTTGCGCGCGTCTTTGCAGATGCGAGCACTGGTGCGGGAGACGCACCTGGAACCTTCGCAAATGGTGTTGCCGCTTTTTGTATGCCCGGGCGAGGGCTTGAAGCGCGAGATCGGCAGCATGCCGGGGAATTACCAGATGTCGGTTGACCACTTGGTGCGCGAGTGCGAAGAGGTGCAAGCGCTCGGTTTAGGCGGCATCATCCTCTTCGGGCTCCCGGAATCGAAAGACGAGTTAGCCTCGGGCGCTTATGCCGATGACGGAATAGTGCAGCGCGCGGTACGCGCCGTAAAAGCCGCAATCCCCAATCTGCTGGTGATGACAGACGTTTGCAACTGCGAATACACGAACCATGGTCATTGCGGGCTGGTGGTGGGCGAGGAAGTGGATAATGACGCGACGCTCGAGTGGCTGTCGCGCGCGGCGGTAAGTCATGCGAAAGCAGGCGCCGACGTTGTGGCTCCCTCCGATATGATGGACGGCCGCGTAGGGGCAATTCGAACCGCGCTCGATGCGGCAGGTTATTCCCATACGCCGATCCTTAGCTATGCTGCGAAATTTGCGTCCGTATTCTACGGGCCCTTTCGCGAGGCGGCGGATTCGGCCCCGCAGTTTGGCGACCGCCGAAGTTACCAGATGGATCCGGCCAATGCGCGGGAGGCGATGCGCGAGATCGAACTCGACCTGGAGGAAGGCGCGGACATGATCATGGTGAAGCCCGCGATGCCCTATTTGGATCTGATTCGCGAAGCCCGCGTGCGGTTCGAGGTGCCCCTTGCGGCGTACCAGGTAAGCGGCGAATTTTCGATGATCGTGGCGGCGGCGGAGCGGGGGTGGATTGACTATGACCGTGCGGTGCTCGAAAGCTTGACCAGCATCCGTCGGGCGGGGGCGGATTTCGTCCTGACATACTTCGCCAAGGCTGCGGCCCGGCTTCTATGAAGGCTTTAGGCGCCGCTGTGCTGTTCGTGGCGGGCCTGGTCGCTCTTACATTTTGGGGAATGCGGCCGCAAGTAAAGACGGCGCTTCCCACCGTCAATGAAGTCCCGAAGTCCACAGTTCCGGCCGAGGTGACCTATCCATGCCGCATCGTACCGCGCGAGAGCGTGTGGGCGAGCACGCAGGTAACAGGTCCCCTGGAAGCGGTGCTGGTGGATGTGGGGCAGATGGTGACGGATGGTCAGGTGCTGGCGCGAGTGAAATCAGGCGCGGCGGCGCCAGGGTTGGCAGCCATGGAAAAGAACGCGGCTGACGATCACGTCCGCCAGGTTACCGTACGGTTCAACGCGACGCGGGCCGAGGCAAAGCGTTGGCAAGCCGAAGTGTTGCGGACCCGGGCCGCCATGGCGCGGGCTGAGCCGGTGTTTCGCAAGCAGGAGCTGCTCAATCAGGCGGGCGCGACTCCTCGGTTGGTCTTCGAAAATGCACGCGCCGAGTATGAGCGCGCGGCGCGTGAGTTGACTGCCGCGGAAGAAGCCTCGCGAGTGGCGGACAACGCGGCAGCACGCGCGGCAGATGAGTTAGCAGCCGCGCAGGCGATGTCGAAAGAGAAAGCGAGGGCCGCGGTGGAAGCGGTTGCGGGAATGGATACTGCGGAAATTCATGCGCCCGCGGCGGGGTTAGTGGTGGAGCGAAGGGTCCAGGTAGGGCAGGCAATCACAGAGGGGAATCGCGCGGAGTTGTTTCGGATTGCTCTCCACCCGGAACTGTTGCGCGCGGTGTTCGACAAATCCGCCGAACTGCGCGCCGGTCAGCCAGTTGCCATTCGATCAGGCGGCGTAGAAATCCGCGCGGTGGTGGGGCAGGGAAGTGGAGCGGATTTCGAGAGCCGCCTCGGGGCGGTGACCGCGGGTGGGGAGTGCGTGGGGGTGGTGCGGGTAAACTGAAGTTATGTTGAGCGAAGCTCAAGATCAAGCGAGTTTGGGAAGGGATGCTTGAATCGGAAGTTCGTGCGAACTACTTTGCCGACCTTTCCAGTCGGGAGAAGTATGTGGTTGAGCAGCATGGATTCGTTTTGGCGTGAGTAGTCAGCCGAAAGAGTTAAAAAGTTGCCGCCAATGCCGCGGCCTTTACCTCCGCCTCCGAATCCGCCGCCTCCTCCGAAAAAGTAGGTACGAGCCTTACAGCAGCTGTTAGAGAATCTCCGAACGCTCCCCCCAGCACGATCGCAGGAATCAACGCGAGTCCGCTTGAGGGACCCGCGGAGCAATTTCTGATACAACTGCATACAAACTACCTAATCTTCCTTTATGAAACTGATATCCTTCGTCCTCCTCCTCACCGCCACTGCCCTGGCCCAACTCCCCACAGCCCAAGTCACCGGCCTGATCACAGACGCCTCAGGCGCCGCCATCCCCGCCGCCGAGGTCGATCTCTTCAATCCCGCCACCGGCCTTCACACCCGCACGGCCACCAACTCTGACGGCAACTACGTCTTTCCGGTCGTTCAGCCCGCCACATACCAGATCACCGCCTCGAAAAATGGCTTCGGCACGTCCACCCGCCGGGGTGTCGAACTCGTCGTCAGCCAGGTCGCCCGCGTCGACTTCCAACTTACCGTGGGCACAGCCGCGCAGACCATCGACGTCACCGGCGCGCCACCTATTCTGGAAAGCTCCACTGCGTCCCTCGGCCAGATCATCGAAACCAAACAGGTGGAAGACTTGCCCCTTAACGGCCGCAACTTTCTCGGACTCGCCAAACTCTCCACCGGCGTCCTGCCTCCCAAGCCCGGAGACCGCGGTTCCAAGGGCGGCTCCTTCACAGCCAACGGAGTCCGCGCCCAGCTCAACAATTTCCAACTCGATGGCGTGGATAATAACGGCAAGATTGTCGATCAGCAGAACAGCTCGCCCGTCGCCATTCAGCCCTCCATCGACGCGCTCCAGGAGTTTAAGATCGAAACCAACAACTATTCCGCGCAATACGGCTACTCCGCCGGCGCCGTCGTCAACGCAACCATCAAGTCTGGCGGCAACCGCTTCCATGGCGACGTCTTCGAATTTCTCCGCAACGATGTTTTTGACGCGCGCGATTACTTTACCAGTCCGGCCGCCAAAAAGCCGGTTCTGCAGCGCAGCCAATACGGGGGAGTCCTGGGCGGCCCGGTCATCCGCAATAACACGTTCTTCTTCGTGAGTTATGAAGGAACCAGCCAGAATCTGGGAGAGACTCTCACCACCAACGTCCCCACAGCGGCGCAACGCAACGGTAACTTCGCGGGCTTGAACACGATTTACGATCCTGCCACGCTTTCTCAAACTTCTACCGGTGCATTCACAAGAACCGCCTTCCCCGGCAACCTGATTCCCGCAAGCCGCTTCGATCCCCTCTCCGCCAAATTGCTCGCTCTCGAGCCCTTCGCCAATACCAGCCAGCCCGGATATAACTACGTCGTTAACCCCGTCCAAACGGATCGTGCGAATCGCGTTGACTCTCGCGGTGACAAACACATCTCCGATAAGGACCAACTCTTCGCCCGCTACAGCTACTTCACCGATACTGCCGTGAACCCGACGCTTTTCGCGGCCCCGCTCGCCGGCGGAAATTCCTCGCAGCAAGCGAACGTCCTGAATTCTGGACACGGTGTAGCTCTGGGTGAAACGCACATCTTTGGAGCCTCCCTCGTCAACGAATTCCGCGCTGGATTTAACCGCCTGAACTCCACGCTTTCCCCCTTTGGAACCGGCGTCACGCCCCAAAGCTTCGGGTTCCTCGGCATCCCGAATCAGGCGGGAATCGTAGGCCTGCCCAACATCAGCATCTCCGGCTTCTCCAACCTGGGCGAAAACACTTCCCTGCCGAACGGAAAGATCTCCGAAGCTCTTACGTTCGAAGATCACGTCTCCTGGATCAAGGGCAATCACACACTCACCATCGGCGGCAATTACCGTTGGGTGCGAAGTTACTTCGACGCTTCGAACTCCGCCCGCGGCTCCTTCAGTTTCTCGGGTGCGTTCACCAATAACCCCTCGGCCGCCGCGAATACAGGGTCCGGCTTCGCCGATTTCCTTCTCGGCATTCCCGCAAGCTCCGTGATCAGCAACCTCCTCATCGGCGACCTTAGATATAAGTACGGCGGCTTCTTCTTTCAGGACGATTGGAAAGTTACTCCGAAACTCACGGTAAATCTCGGCCTTCGTTATGAGATCTGGAGCCAACCCATCGAGCGCAATAATCAACAGGCAAATTTTCTCCTGGATCAAAGAAAGCTGGTCTACGCCAGCAGCCGGGATCGATCTCTGTTAGTTACGGACACCAACAATCTCGCCCCCCGCCTGGGTATTGCCTATCAGGTCAGGCCCTCTACCGTCATCCGAGCCGGCTTCGGCACCTTCTTTGCCGACGACCCCTTTATCGGCGCATCCAGCCGGCTTCCCGCTAACCCGCCTTTCGGTGTCCAAAATAGCTTCACCACGGACAATGTTCATCCAACGGTAACTCTCAGTGGAGGCTTTCCCGCTGACTCGTTGACGGGACCGGTCAATCCCGCCACGGTCACACTGTCCGCCTTCAATCCCGATTTCAAGCAAGGCTACGTGTACCACTGGAGCGGCGGTATCCAACAACAATTCAAGGGCTACGTATTCGAAGCAAACTATGTGGGAACAAAGGGCACCCAGTTGCCCCTCACTTACAACGTCAATCAGGCCATCGCCGGAGGCACTTCGGTTGCTGCCCGCCGCCCTTTTCCGGGATTTAACAACATCACTTATACGACCCCAATGGACGACACAAGTTACAACGGCCTGGAAGCCCGGGTTGAACACCGCTACGCCTCACGCTTTTCCCTTCTCGGCAGTTACACCTTCAGCAAGACGCTCGATATCGGGGGAGAACAGCTGATCGGCGACCTCAACTTGCGCGACGTGAACAATGTGAAAGCCGAACACGCGCTCTCCACGCAGGATGTTCGCCACAGCTTTGTCGCCGCCGGCACTTACGATCTTCCAAAGGTGCGTTTTATTGGAAAATGGCAGATTAACTCGATCTTCTCTTTGCGAACGGGCCAGCCCTTCACGCCGCAGCTGGGAGTCAGTTCCGCAAATACAGGTAACGCCAGGCCGAATCGGATCGCGAACGGCAACAATCAGCACTTGGTTACGAATTGGTTTGACAAAACGGCCTTTGCGGTGCCGCCGCAATATCAATATGGCAATGCCGGCCGCGACATCCTGACCGGTCCCGGCGCGGTAAATCTGGATTTCAGTCTGTTCAAGCGTTTCCCGGTCCGCAAGTTGGGCGAATCGGGAGAAGTCCAGTTCCGCGGAGAACTTTTCAACTCTCTGAACCATCCTCAATTTGGCCAGCCGAACGCAAGGATAGACCTGCCCCAGGGTGGTACCATCTCCGGACTCTCCACCAACATGCGGCAGGTCCAATTTGTGATCAAGGTCCTCTTCTAATTCGGGGCAGGCAAGATGCAGCGCGTCCTCTTATCAACCGTATTGGAAAGCAATTGCGCCATCCTCCTGGGGAAGAGCCGATCCCATCTCTGGCCGCAGCGTTTTCCATGCGTGGCGGTTCTTCGCTGATGCAAGTCCTGCTGGCCGAAGATGAGCGCCGCATGGCGGAGTTGCTCCGGGCCGCGCTTGAAGAGGAAGGCTATCGCACCAGCGTGGTGTGGGACGGCCGCGCCGCGCTGGAACTGGCCCGCATTCACTGCTTCAGTTTGATCGTTCTTGACGTGATGTTGCCCCTGATGGACGGCTTTACTGTCGCCCGCGAACTCCGCAAATCCGGTAATCGCAGCCCGATTCTGATGCTCACTGCCCGCGATGAAGATCGAGACGCCATCGCCGGCCTTGATGCCGGAGCGGATGACTACGTCACCAAGCCTTTCTCGCTCGACGTTCTCCTCGCCCGCGTGCGAGCCGTCAGCCGGCGCGGCCATATCCCTCAAGGCGTTCAGATGCGAGTCGCCGATCTTTCGCTCGATACCGCTACCCGCGATGTTACCCGCGCCGGGCACGCCATCCGCCTCACTCCGCGTGAGTACAGCCTCCTCACTCTGCTGCTCCGCAATAAGGACAAAGTCGTCACGCGCGACACCATCCTCGATGAAGTCTGGGGCCACCAGGCCGATGTGGATTCGAACACGATCGAAGCCTTTATTCGGCTTCTTCGAGCCAAGCTGGAACAGCCGCCCGCCGCGAAGTTGATCTTCACCGTCCGCGGGGTCGGCTACTCTCTGCGGGAACCCGCGGCATGATTCCCTCCATCCGCTTCCGCCTCATGATTTGGTACAGCGCGGTGCTCTTCGGAAGCCTGTGCATCTTCGGCCTGACGATCTGGATTCTCTTGTCGCGCAGCCTTCATGCCGATCTCGAGCGCTCGCTCGAAAAGCAGGCCCACGGCATGGAACGTTATCTTGCCCTGGAAGCTTCGGACAGCCTGACCACCCTGGCTCACGAGATGGAAGAGTTCCGCCGCTCACTTCCTCCGGACACTCTGGTGCACGTCGAAGACGCCCAACATCGCGTGCTCGCCGCCTCCCGCAACTTTTCGCCTCAGTCCATCCCCGCTGGTTACCATGCCTTTCGCGACACTTTCGAAGAGAACGGCAGGAGTTACACCGTGACTTTGGCCGCGCCCTCTGCGCCTGTAGACGACATGCTGAACCGGCTGCGCTGGCTTCTGATCGCCGCAGTCCCCGGCTTGGTACTCGCCGCCGCTGCGGGAGGCTTCTGGATGAGCTCTCGCGCGCTTGAACCCATTGCGCACATGACCGCTACCGTCTGCGCCATTGATTTCCAAAATCTCTCCGCGCGCCTGGAAGTCCCCCACACCGGAGACGAAATTGAGCGCCTCGCCGTAACCTGGAATGCCATGCTGCAGCGCATCGAAAGCTCAGCTACCCGCGTCAGCCGCTTTACCGCCGATGCCTCGCACGAACTGCGCACGCCGCTTTCGCTTATCAAGACCTCAGTCGATCTCGCCCTCAGAAGGCCCCGCGATGCCGCCGAATACCAACAGACTTTGCGCACCATCGGTTCCGAAACCGACCGCATGACACGCCTGGTGGAAAGTCTCCTCTTTCTTGCGCGGACTGATTCCGAAGCTTCTCCGCGGGTTCAGAATTCGGTTGATCTCTCCGTAACCGCGCAAGCCGCCGCGCTTGCCATTATGCCCAAAGCCGCGGCGAAAAACGTCACAGTCGACGTCCAGCCCGCAACCGAAACGTCCACTCTTACGGGTGATGAGGACGCTATTTGCCGCTTAGCTCGTCGTACTGCTCGATAATGCGGTGAAGTACTCCCCACAAGGGGGCACCGTTCAGGTCTCGTGCGAGAAAGGCGCTCTGCGGATTCACGACACCGGTGAAGGCATCGCGCCCGAATTTCAGGAACGCATTTTCGATCGCTTCTTCCGGGCCGATCCCGCCCGCTCGGGAGACGGATCCAGCTATGGCTTAGGGTTGGCCATTGCCCAAGCTGTGGCGCGCCAGCACAATGCGTCCATTCACGTCGACTCCAGCCCCGGCGATACTACTTTCTCCGTCTTGTTTCCGGCTGCTTAAGCCTTCCCAAGAACCAGCACCGTGAAGCTGCCCGGCTTCATTTTGCGTTGCGCTTTCTTGCCGTCTGCCGCCGGAATCATCTCCACATCGGCAGCCGGCATATAAATCTTCATGCGTTTCTGGTCCAGCGCCATCGTGCGCGCGCTGGCCTGCGTCTTCACTGCAATCGGCGCGTCGTACTCGTCCGCGGATTTCTGGTGAATCACGCTCAGCGTGCCTTCTCCGTTCGATGTCAGAACATTCCGCCCGTCCGTATCGAACTCCGCCCAATCCACGCTTGCGCCGATGGGGAACGATGCAACCTTCTTTCCGTTCGACGAGTTCATTACCACCAACATCTTGTTGTGGCAGGCTGAAAAGATGCGAGCATTCTTGACGTCCATCGCCAATCCGGTTGGACCTTCGCAGCCCACAATCGGAAAGCGGTGCTTCACTTCCAGCGTTTTTGGATCGAACACCAGAACCGCCGCCTTGTCTTCCAGGTTGACGTAGATCAACCCGTCGGGCCCGATGACCGCCTGCTCTCCGTCGCCATCGGCCTTCACTGTGCCAACTACCTTCCCGCTCTTCGCATCAATCGCGGTGATGTCATGCGTTCCATGATTATTCGTGAACACGCGCCCGGAAGCCGCGTCGAAGTAAATGCCGTCCGGCTCTTCACCGACCGCGATCTTGCCCGTCACTTTGAGCGTGTCGAGATCGAACACGGAAACCTTGCTCTCTTTTCCATTGCTGGTGTAGCCCCGCTTCAATCCGTTGGCGATGGCGATACCATGCACGCCCGGTGTATCCGGAATGGATCCGATTACCTTCCCATCCGCGGCGCTGAGTACCTCCACGCGAGTTGCATGCGAAAGATAAAGCCGCTGATTCGCGGCATCCAGGGTGACGTAATCCCACCCACCGTTGCCGGGCGCGGGGAAACGCGTCTCAATTTTGTAGGGGTCAGCTGCCGAGGCAAGCGAGGCAGCAAGAAAGCCGATTGTCGTTAGTTTATTCATCGTGTCCTCAGAAAATAGTTTGCCGTTGGCGTAATGATCAGCGAGATCACCATTGAGGCCGCAATGCCCCCGATCACCGCGATTGCGAGCGGCTGCAGCATCTGCGAGCCCGCGCCGATCGCCAGTGAAAGAGGAATCATGCCGGCGACCGTGGCGAGCGCGGTCATGATGATCGGCCGGAGCCGCCGCTCGCCCGCCTGAACCAAAGCTTCGGCCGGCGCGTAACCTTCGTTGCGAAATTTCTGGTCCGCGTCCAGAAGCAAAATGCCATTCTTTGCCACGATTCCGATCACCATAATCAGTCCCATGAACGAAGAGATGTTGAACGTTGTATGCGTAATCCAAAGCGCCAGGAACACGCCCGAAGTGGACAAAATGGTCGACGTCACAATCGCCACCGGGGCCGCAAAATCCCGAAACTCAATCAGCAGCACCGCGAAGACCAGCACCACCGCCAAGGCCAGCACCAGCAGCAGATCCTTGAAGCTCCGTTGCTGCTCCTGATACGTCCCGCCATACTCCAGCCGGATCGAAGAAGGGACGCCCATCTGTGCGACCTGAGCTTGTACGCGTTTGACTCCCTCGCCTAAACTGATGCCCTCAAGCCGCCCCGTCACCGCAATATCGCGCTGCAGATTCTCGCGCCGTATTTCGCTCTGTCCGGATTCATTTCTCACGGTGGTTAAGCTTCCTAAAGTCGCGGTCCTGCCCGTCGAACTCACCAAGAAGTGTGTTTTGAATCGCGTCGAGGCTCTTGTTCTGCTCAGCCGGAAATCGCACGCGCAACGTATATGAGCGTCCATTCAGAATCAAAGGCTGCTGCGCAGGCTCGCCCTGAAAAATCGCACTGGCATCCAACTCCAGCTCCTGCGTCGTAAAACCCGAACGTGCCGCCGCTGTCTGATCGATGTCGAAGACCACTGCCGACCCGCTTACCGTATTCTCAATCCCGTTCTTCACATCCTTGATTCCCGGTAACGCCTTGATGGCCGCGCCGATCTTCGGCCCCCACTGTTTCAGCAAATCTGCATTTGGCGAGAACAGTTTAATTTCGATCGGATCGGGTGAACTGGAAAGGTCGCCGATCTGGTCCTGCAGAACTTGAATGAAATCGGTATCGAGCGTTGGATACTTGCTGTTCACCTTCGCTCGCACGTCCGCAATCACCTCATCTCCGGAACGCTTGCGGTCGCGTTTCAACCGAACACTGATGTCTCCGCTGTTCGCTTCCGTGATCACCGCCAAGCCAAGCTGTAGACCCGTGCGCCGCGATGTGGATTCCACTTCGGGAACTTCTTTCACCAGCTTCTCCACGCCGGTGATCACTCGATTCGTATCGGCCAGTGAGGAACCGGCCGGCATCAGATAATCCAGAATGAAGCCGCCCTCATCCATGCCCGGCAACAGATCCGTTCCCAAACCGCGGAAACAAAGGTAAGAGCCCGCGATCAGCACCAAGGAAAACACAACCAGCAAAGCAGGGAAGGCCATCGCCCGGCGGATCACCCACTCATATCCGCGCCCAATCCGGCCCATGAAGCCGCTCTTGTGGTCATGGTCCGCGGGTTTCCCAGGTTTCTGCCGCAGCAGAACATGTGAGAGCGCCGGCGTCCACGTCAGTGCCAGTGCCAAGGATGTTAACAACGAAACACCCACGGTAATTGCCAGCGCGCGGAAGAAGGTGCCTGTAACGCCCGTAATGCTGATTAGCGGCAGGAACACGACAATCGGCGTGAAGGTGGAACCCAACAGAGGAACGCGAATCTCGCTTAACGCCATGCGGATCGCTTCGCCGCGCGATTGTCCCGCGTCGCGATGGAGAACGATGTTTTCCACCACGACGATTGCGTCATCAATGACCAGTCCGACGGCCGCGGCAAGACCGCCCAGCGTCATCAGATTGAAGCTCTCTCCCAGAGCCCGCAGGGCAATAAATGTAATGGCAATGGTCGCCGGAATTACCATTCCCGCCACCAGAGAACTGCCCCAGTCCCTGAGAAACAGCACAAGAATAATGGCGGCCAGCACCAGCCCGATCAGGATCGCGTCACGCACGCTGCGGATGGAATCGTTCACCAACTCGGATTGGTCATAGAACGGCTTCACGGTTACATCTTTCGGAAGCACCTTCTGCAACTCCGCCATGCGCAGATGGACCGCGTTTGCCACAGCCACCGTATTGCTGTTCGGTTGCCGGTTAACGTTCAGCAACACCGCGGGAACGCCGTCCGCGGTCACGATCGTATAGACCGGCTTTACGGAACTTTCAATTTCGGCAATCTCACCAATATGAACCGGCACCCCGTTGGGCGTCAGCTTCACCACAACACCGCTCAGATCCTCCGCGCTCTTTGGCTGACCCGACACCAGCCCCAGAACCAATTGATGGTTCTGTTGGAAGAGCCCCGGTGAATCGATCAGATTGCTTTTTGAAAGGGCGTCCAGAATGTTCGGCACGGTTACCTGTGTGGCCGAAAGCTTCGCCGGATCGGCGGTGATCTGGTACTCCGGCTCCTGCCCGCCCTGCACCACTACGGTCGCGATCCCTGGCAACCGGTTCAGCTGAGGCTTCACCGTGTACGTCGCCAACTCCCACAGCCGCGTTTGCGAAACTGTGCGGGAGGTCATACTGTACCCCATGATCGGAAAAGCGGCAAATGTGGAACGGTTCGAGGTGACGTGTGCGGTTGCCGGTAACGCGCTCTGGATCCGCGCGAGCGCGGCGTTGACGGATTCCAGAGTCTGGAACATGTCCAGTCCCCACGTGAAAAACAAATCGATCTGGGCTGAGCCCCGGCTGGTAACCGACTTCACATGGTCCAGGCCTGGCACGATGTTCAGAGCCTCTTCCACCGGACGCGTAATCGTCACTTCCATCTGGTCGATCGGCATGACGCCGTTCTCAATCCCCACGACGATCCGCGGAAAATCGGTCGAGGGAAACACCGCTACAGGAATTCCGAACGCCAAATAAGCGCCCATCCCCACCAGCGTCAAAATCAGGAAGACGATGGGCTTCAGGAACCGAGCGGTCCAGTGCTCTGTTTCGATGCCGGTCTCAGGCGATTCGTTCATTTCTCTTTATCCGCCGCCGGAGCCGCCGCCGAAACCTTCACCTTGGCCTTGTCTTCCAGCCCCAATCCGCCGGCGGTAATTACACGGTCGCCCTCGTTTACGCCCTCAAGCAACTGCACCTTGTCGCCGTCGCGAACCCCCACCGTGATCTTTTTCTCGTGCGCCGCCGAATCCGCGCCGACAACCATCACTTTCTCGCCCCCTTCTTCGAGCGTAAGAATGGCCGAAGAGGGCACGGTCAAAGCATCCGTTACCTTCGCCGCTTGAATTGCCATCTGAACGCTCACACCCGGCTTCATGCGCCCACCCGGATTTGCAGCCTGCACCCACACCTCGACTGTTGTCGTGCTCGGATCCACCGCGGGACTGACCACAGTCACTCTGCCCGTTAATTCGCCGCCTGGCCCGGAAATCGTCGCCGGACGCCCCACGCGCAGCGCGATTGCTTCCTTCACCGGAATGTTTGCCTTTGCAATTACCTGCGATTCGTCCACCACGGAAACAACAGCCGAGCCAGCGCTCGCAATTTCACCGGCGAACAGCGGACGGTCCGCGACTTGCCCGTTAATGGGGCTGCGAATTTCCGCGTAAGAAAGTTGCGCGACAGTGCTGTCATAACGCGCCTTCGCTGCGTCCACCTGCGCCTTCCCACCCCGAACCTGTTCCGGACGCGCCACGGTTTCAAGCGACGTTAAATGCCGCCGCGCCGTCTCCAGCGCCGATTGCGTCTGTACCTGCGCAACCTTGGCATCGTCGGCAAGCTTCTGTGCCAGGGCGCCCTCCTTTACCAGAGCCGCGCGATTGTCGGCCAGTTTCTTCGCTGCGTCATAAGCCTGCTGCGCGCTGCGGACGTCGGTCTGCGCCTTCACCAAATCCTCTGGCATCGTTGCCCCGGTAGTTGTCTCATACACTGCCTTGGCTTGGTCGTAAAGACCCTTGCTCTCCGCCACGGCTGCTGCCAGATCGCGGCTCTCCAGAGTAGCCAGTAACTGCCCGGACCGCACGCGGTCGCCGCGCTTCACGTAGAAATGCTTGATGGGCGCGCTAATCTTACTCATCACATTGGCCTGATCGGCCGGAAACAGAACCGCGGGCGCCGTTACCACCTGGTTCAGCGTCTCTTTCGTGACGCGCGCCACTTCCACCGGAGCCGCCGGCTCTGCGTCGCTCTTGGCCGCTTCCGGAGCCTTCGAGGAACTGCACGCGGTCAATAGCAGCAGTGCCGAAAGCGGGAGTATTGTTCGAGTTGTTTTCATTTACAGTGTTCCCGTCAATGTTTGTAAGCTGGCCTGGGCCACCCGGTAGCGCAGGAAGCCATCATCCAGCGCGCCGCGCGCCGTGGCCAGAGTGTTCTGCGCATCTACTACCTCGAGCGCGGTCGATTCCCCCGCTTTATACCGCAGGAGCGTGAGCCGCAAGTTCTCGGCTGCCAGCCTTGAACTCTCCCGAAGCAATTCCAGCTGCTTCCGCGCTCCCTCGGCTTCGCGGTAAGCAAGCGCTAGATTCGCATCCGCCTGCCGCTGTCCCAATTGCAAATCCGCGCGCGCCTGTTCGGCCCTCAAGCTCGCCTGCCGCACCTTGCTCGCGGTCGACCCCCAATTCCAGACAGGGATATTCAGGGTCACCTGCGCCGAGTACCCCAAATTCTGCCGGTAGGGAACCAGATACGTCGGCTGATTAATCGATCCACCCGCCGCCAGTGTCGGATAGTCTGTGCGCGCCGCAAGCTGGTTCGCGTTGATGCCATAGAAAAAATCGAACGAAAAGCTCGGCAGATATGCATAGCGCGCAGTAGCCACTCCCAAATCCGCCTCCTTGGTGGCGAGTTGCAACACGCGCAGGTCCGGATTCACGGCATTGGCGCGGCCCGCCGCTTCCGCCAGCACCGGAACTTGAGGCGCCGTTTCGAAGTCGTCCACTACCGTAAAATTTTGGGTCAGGTCAGCGAAGATCAAAACCGCCAAACTCACCTTCGCTTTGTCGGCGGCCAACACTGCTTCATCAAAGTCCCTTGTCCGCTGCTGCAGCGAAAGCTGGGCTTTGATTACATCGGCGTGTGCCACCTCGCCCCCGGCCTCCTGTTTGCGCGTGATGTCCAGGAATTCCGCTGCCTCATCCACCGCAAGCTTCGCAGTCGCAATCTTGCGGCCCGCCGAAACGAGCGTGAAGTAGTTTTGCACTACAGTCGTTACCAAACCCCGGGCCGCGACATCGATCCTCGCTTTGGCTGTAGCAGCGGCCGCAGCCGCCCGGCGGATCTCGCCGCGCCTGACGATGGACAACAACTCCTGATGCACAATCGCCTGTTCGTTATACACATGCACGCCGTCGTTTGCGACGAACACGCCCGAAGGAGTCCCGTTCCCCTCTGTATAAATAAACTGATTGAAAGCGTTCACGGAAGGCAGCCCCGCCGCCCTCGCCTGCTTTAGGTCTTCTCTCGCAATTGCCGCAGCCGAAGAGGCCGAAGTGGTGGCGCCCGCAAATCGCTTCGATCGCGCCAGCGCCTCCGACAAGGAAATTTGGGGCGTTCCCGGTTCTGCTGCCCTCCCGAGCGGCAACATCAAAAGGCTGAGCGCCAACCATTTATGCACTGATCCAGCTTACCGACAAAACCTGAAAATTGGCTGAAAAGCCCTGGTACCCTCAACGTCCTCTACAATAGCCAAAGTGCCAAACGAAGCAGCCCTTCAGCAGGCGGTCTCCCGCCTCAATCAGGTCCGTACGGAAATTGCGAAAGTCATTGTCGGCCAGGATAGCGTCGTCGAAGGCGTTTTGATCTGCATGATCGCCAGCGGCCACGTCCTTCTTGAGGGCGTCCCGGGACTTGGCAAGACTACGCTCCTTCGCACACTGGCGCGCGCGCTCAATCTGAAATATTCGCGCATTCAGTTCACGCCCGACCTTATGCCCGCCGATATCGTCGGCAGCATGATCATGGAGAGCGAAGCCTCCGGCGCCAAAGCCTTGCGCTTCCAGCCTGGCCCAATTTTCGCCAACCTGGTGCTTGCCGACGAAATTAACCGTGCCACGCCCAAGACGCAATCCGCGCTGCTCGAAGCCATGCAGGAGCGCACCGTTACCAGCGGTACCGTCACTCACCAGCTTGAAGCGCCGTTCCTTGTCATGGCCACGCAAAACCCCATCGAGATGGAAGGCACCTACCCGCTTCCCGAAGCGCAGCTCGATCGGTTCCTGATGAAAATCCTGGTTACCTATCCCTCGCGCGCCGAATTGGGAACAATCGTAGAGCGCACCATCTCGCGCGAAGAGGTTCACGTCACGCCAGTTCTCGATGCTGCCTCCATTCTTGAAGTGCGCGCTGTCTGCCGCGAGGTTCTGGTCGCCCCGCATGTCCAGGATTACGCCATTGAACTCGTGATGGCCACCCAGCCCGATAACAAAGAAGCGCCCGAGCTTTCCCGCAAATATATCCGCTACGGCAGCAGCCCCAGAGGCGCGCAAGCACTGGTTGAATGCGGCCGTGTTTTGGCGCTGATGCGGGGAAGATTCCACCTCAGCACGGACGACGTTCGTACCGTGGCCACATCAGTCCTGCGCCACCGCATTATCCTGAATTTCGATGCCCACGCTGACGGCCAATCCCCGGATACGGTCCTAACCAGCGTTTTGAAAACCGCAGTTGCCAAAACTTAGCGTGAAAGATTCCCGTGTCCAGCAGTTACTGGAGCATCCACGGGAAATCCGTAACCCGTAACTTAGCCGCCCCATAAGGAATCAGCCGCACAGGCTCCAACGGACGCTTGCTCTCTACCGGACTCACCGGCAACACACCGGCCGAATCGCCGTCCATCACCCAATCTGTCAAACGCCGAGCCTGCGTTTCCAGCACAACCGGCGCTCCCTCGAACGAAAAAGGCTGCTTGCCCACTGGACGCTCACTCTCTCGAAAAGAATTTTCCGGCCGCGCCCAATCCAGTTTCAACGCGAAATTCCAAGGCGTAGTCGGAAACACCTCCCAATCCGCTGCCGGACCCACCTCCCGCAACTTCCGCCAGTTCTCAC
The DNA here is from genome assembly GCA_963795835.1 of Bryobacterales bacterium. Classification (GTDB taxonomy): domain Bacteria; phylum Acidobacteriota; class Terriglobia; order Bryobacterales; family Bryobacteraceae; genus JALYXI01. Next base: position 79,115 of record CAWCJC010000010.1, read on the forward strand.
CGATCGCAAGCGAGTACACCAGAGGTCCGCGCAACACCACGGCTGCGTTATGGTATCCCCGCTCCAGCCGGACGCTCATGGGAAAAACAAGTTGCACTAAGTCCCCGCTCTTCCACTTACGCCGGAGTGTCACAAAAGAACCCGCGCGGGTATCGCTCGCCGTGACTCCGTTCACAGAAACTCGCGCCTGCTCCGCCCAGGCGGGAATTCGAAGGACCAGGGGAAACTCAGCCTCGCGATCGAGCGTAACTCGCAGGGATACTTTGTCACGAAACGGATACTCCGTCTCTTCCGCAATCTGTACCTTTGCCCCGCCCGCGACTTCTGTCGCTACCTTGCTGGGCGCATAAGCCGCTGCCACCAGCCCGCCGTCTCCCGTTTTCATCCACAGGTTCGCCGCGAACTTCGGCCAGCCCTGATGCATGTTCGCTGTACAGCAACCAAAGTTGGGCTCCAGCCCGAACAGATTGCTCTCCGGCCCATTGGTGGCCCACCCCCGCTTGCCTAAACTCGCCAGCACCTGATTTGGCTGCTGATCATATTGATGCGCCCACATATCCGGGCTAAACGTTCCCGGCAACGCATTGAAAGCCACTTTTTCCAGCCTGTCTCCAATCGCTGCGTCTCCCAGGATCCCTAGCTCTACTTCGTAGGAGAACATCGCCTCCACCACCGCGCATAACTCCACGCCTTGCGAAGGATTCAGCCCCGCATAGTGCTCATCCGCCGCATGCATTCCGTTCGCCTGCCCATGATATTTGTCGAGTTCCGCCATCATTTGCCCTGCGGCTTTCCGGTCGGCTTCGCTTCCACTCACCAGACTCCAGACTGCTGCTGCCTTCAGCGCCATCGCGTTATTCACGCCATGCGTCTTCAGCGTCGCCAACTCTTTCGTCACCTTATCCGTGTATCCAAACTGTGCGAATTGCGCGTTCCAGTCGTAGCCCTGACCATGTACTTTACGCGCAAGCTCCAGCGCGGCCGCGTCCCCGGTATGGTTGTAAATCCAAATCAGGCTAAGCACCTCGTCCTGCCACCGATACACCGCCCATTCCCGCAGTGGACGCTTGTCGATATTCGCTAGCTGATACGCCACGTACTTCCGTAAGAACGGAATCACCCGTACATCACCAGTTACCTCCTGGTATTGCGTCAGCGCCTTCAGCATCAGCATGTTCGGCCACCAGTCCAGGTTTTTCTCGGGACCGATCGCCCCATCCGCCCGTTGATGCTCCAATGCCCAGTCCACCCAGCGGCGCGCCCGGCCGATTAGCACGGGGTCGCCCAAGAGATAAGCCAACGGAACCAGCCCGTCCACATAGTAAGGTCCTCGTTCCCAGCCCTCTCCTGAGCCGCCCAGCCACGCGCTTTGCGGTCCCAGATCGGCCCAGAATTCCTCTAGATGACCGGACAATCCATCCGCCTGAATTTGCAGTTGATTGCGAAGCCAACCTTCCGGCTTCACCGAGCCTAAGGGCAGTGGATAAAAAGCGCTCTGCGACAGCGGCGCTCGATTCTGCGCGAAAGCCGCCCCCGCCAACAGCAAAACAGCAAATATTCTCACGCTCAAACTCTACCCCAATAAAGCTACACTTTGGCTTGGATGACGCCTGAATGACGGAAGATGAGCTCGAGCGCGAACTGCAGTGGCTCAGGCAAAATCAGGCGGCTCTCGATTTGCGTCTGGCGCGGGTGGAAGACAGCATAGTGTTCCGGATGCTTCGGGCAATCGGGCGCTTCTACGGAACGCGGATGGCGGCCGTGAAGAAAGGGTCACCACACGGTTATGAAGCTTGGAAGAAGCGTGCCGGCGCGGAAGCAGGTCCTGAGCGCGAGCCCGTTTCACATCCGAAGATTAGCGTTGTGGGGCAACCCGATGCGCGTGGCGCCGCCTCCTTGCAAGCGCAGACGTATCGCGAGTGGGAACTCGTGGCCAGTGTTGCCGAAGCTTCGGGCGACTGGATTTGCTTCCTGGGCGAGCGCGACTTTCTCTCCGCAACGGCGCTGGCGCACATAGCCGATCGAGCCGAAGGCCACGATCTCATCTACTCCGATGAAGAGATTGTTGGTGCCGAATCACGACCCGTGTTCAAGCCCGGATGGTCGCCGCTTCTGTTGCGTAGCGTGAATTACCTGGGCGGCCTCTTAGCTGTGAGGCGCGACCGGTTACTACTCGCCGGCAGCCTGGAGGCTCTTCTGCGCGAGCCGCTCCAGGTGGCGCACGTTGCGCGCCTTTTATATCACGGGCCCGGGGGCGTAAGGCCCTTGCAGTTGGCACCAGCGGGCGTCGCAGGCTGCTCATCCAAAAGTGTCGATTCTGATCTGTACGCGGACCAGCGCTCTGCTCCAAAGCTGTCTTTCGGCCCTCGCGGAGAAGACAGATTATGCGGAGCGCGAAGTGATTGTGGTGCAGCATGTAGGCACCGGCGAAGACGCGGCCGTGGAATCTGTAATTGAGCGGCACGGGGCCCGGCGCGTACAGTGGTCCGGGGCGTTCAATTTCGCCGCAATGAACAACCGTGCGGCCCGCGAGTCCACTGGCGAAGTACTGCTCTTCCTGAATGATGACGTGGCCCCAATCGAGCCCGAGTGGCTGGCGCGGATGGTGGCGCATCTGAACGACACCAAGGTGGGCGTCGTCGGCGCATTGCTGATGTACCCCGATGGTGCAATCCAACATGCGGGGATTGCGACATGGCTCATCAACGGCGCGGGACATCCCGGAAGGAACCTGCGGGAGTGCGCGCACTGGCCCTGGCTCCGATACACGCGCGAGGTCACCGCCGTTACCGGCGCATGCCTGGCCGTGCGGCGTGCCGATTTCGAACGGATCGGCGGGTTCGATGAAGGCTTTCCCGTCAACTTCAATGACGTCGACCTTTGTCTACGCTTCTGGAAAGCGGGTTTGAAAGTGGTTTTGGAAACGGGCGCCGTTCTACGCCATGAAGAGAGCCGGAGCCGGAAGCCTGGCACTGAGTACAACGAACGACGCCGATTCTTTGAGCTTTGGGCCCCGGTCGTCACCGAGGTCGATCAATACTACAGCCCGTTTCTGGCCCAAAATAACGAAGATCTATCGCTGCGTGTCTTCTGACGCCGTTATCCCTTCACGTGCGGCGGAAAGCTCTTGAACATTTCCGCAGTATCCTTCTCTAATTTCTTTTCATTCTTGTCCGGTTTGGTGGACAACGTCTCCGAACTGTCTCCGCGCCACACCATCTTCTTGGTCTGCGAGTCGAACACGCTCACGCTCAAAGTGCCGATTGGAATGTTCTCCTGTGTAGTGGTAGCGATTCCGTCCCCGCCGATTCCTCCGAAGCCGCCGAACCGGCGCCAGCCCCATCCGCCAAGGCCAAGATCATCGAAATAAGTCTGCGTTTGCTGCCGTTCCTTGGTTGCTCCATAAGCAGCCACCGAGGCATCGCCGCCCGATGCCACTTTCTGCCATCCCTTTGCCGTTAATTGCGCATCCACGGCATTTTCGATTCGTTCTTTCCAAATGTCGTCTGTGGCTTTTACGCGTATCCAGGAATACGTGTGATATTTCGAAAAATCCGTTTGCCGGTCGTAGTCCGTCTTGACACTCGCCATCAGTAGAGCCGCTCCGGCTACCATCGCAATACCCACTCCGCACCATGTCTTCGTCATTGCAAATTCCTCTGCGGCTGTCCCGCAAAACTTTGCTTACACGCGGTGTTCCGTCGGATTGTCGATTACAATTTGGCGCATAAATGCCAAGGCTTTCCCGAGATATTCTTATCGAGAGGAAGTTAGACGCAGGTTTGTGATCCAGATTTTGTTCGGCCCGTGCGCCATGTTGGCGATCGTGGAAATATCGGCCAGCGAAAGCAACTTGGCCCTGGTTATGTTCAGGCCCCCGTTGGGGTCGGGTGGACCATTCTTGTCCAGGGTAAAACCGCTGAGCGACAGATCGCGATGGTCCGGCTTACCGCCGCCATTCACTTCGACGACGGTGTTGTACCGGGGACCCTCGCCTGATCCATTGCCCTTTTGTTGTAGCCCGAACAGCAACTGCGCGGGCTGTTCTGAGGCAATATCAAAGCTGATGTGCGTGATCTTCGCCGGGATCTCCCTGGGCAGACTTCGCGCGAAATAGACGATGCTGTCAGGCACCTCGGTATAGGTAACCTCTATCGCCACCCCGGGGACGTGGTCGTTCGAGGTGTCTCGGCGAAATGTCGCGCCCCCCGGACTGAACCACGAGAGTTGAGGAAAATCGAGCGGGTCGATGGCCAATTTGTCCTTTCGCGGCGCACTTCCCTCGAGCGCTTCGAAGTCATTGATCAACAGCGTATGTTTGCCTGAATGCGGAACGACCACGATCGGAATGTCAGGATTCGGAACCCCGCCGCTGAATATCTGTCCAAGGTCTGCGATTCCGATTCCCTGTAGCTGGTCCAGATCGAGCTTGCCATCCGGATCGGGAGGATCGTTCCTCCCCTCGCTGAGTGTGAAATCGTCAGGCGCCATTCTTACCTCCTGCCAAGCGCCCCCGGGCGACCATGCGATCGCCGAGTAATTGCCACCGCCTTTTTCGCTCAGAATGACAAGGGTTGAAGTCGCATAATCGGTTTTGATCCAGAAATGGATTTCGCCCAAAGTATTCAAGGCCCCGGGTTTAACGGGCAGAATCGCCGCGCCGAAGGCTTTTTGGCCGATGTTGTAGTCGAACACCAGAGAGGCGTGGCCCTCTCTCCTGTCAGCGGGTTGAGGGGTTAGTCGAAAGGCGCAATTTTCGCCCATGGTGATCCACGTCCCTGGACCATCCTCAAAAGTGGAGTGAAAGAGGGGCGGCGCGGCGGCTGCTGTGATTGCGGACAGGCTCAACAGAATCCATCGAATCATAAGCATCCTTACGCGCCGCCCCTCTGGTTGGTTCGCTTCTTTCCCTTTCCGGCTGTCCCGGAACTTAGGCTAAATCAAAGCGATCCAGGTTCATGACTTTGTTCCATGCCGCGACAAAATCGCGCACGAACAACTCCTGCGAATCGCTACACGCATACACTTCGGCAAGCGCCCGCAATACCGAATTCGAACCGAAGACCAGGTCCACCACGGTGCCCAGTCCACTTCAACTCCCCGGTAGCCCGATCCCGGCCCTCAAGCACCACCGACGAGGTAGCGCTCTTCTGCCATTTTGTATTCATGTCGAGCAGGTTGACGAAGAAATCGTTCGTCAAGGTTTCTGGCTGTTTTGTGAATACTCCGTATTGAGTTTTCCCGAAGTTGGTGTTCAGCGCCCTCAGCCCGCCAATCAAAACTGTCATCTCAGGCGCTGTAAGGGTCAAAAGGTTCGCCCGGTCCAAAAGCAACTCCGCCGCGTAGCCCTCATGCTCTCTCCGCAAATAGTTGCGGAATCCATCCGCTAACGGCTCCAGCTCCGCGAAGGAAGCCAGATCGGTTTGCTCCTGTGTCGCGTCCATGCGCCCCGGTGTAAACGGGACCGTCACTTCATGCCCGGCCTTTTTCGCCGCCGCTTCCACGCCCGCGCATCCGCCCAGAACGATCAGGTCGGCAAGGGAAACCTTCTTCCCGCCGGCGCCGTTAAAGTCCTGCTGGATCTTTTCAAGAACCGGAAGCACCTTGGCCAACTCAGCCGGCCGATTCACTTCCCAGTCTTTCTGCGGGGACAACCGGATTCGTGCTCCATTCGCCCCGCCGCGCTTGTCACTGCCGCGGAAACTCGAGGCCGAAGCCCAAGCCGTGGTTACCAGTTCCGAAATCGAAAGCCCTGAAGCAAGAATCTTGGCCTTCAGATCCGCAATCTCCTGCTCGCCAATCGGCTCTTGATCCATGGCAGGGATCGGGTCCTGCCAAAGCAGCGTCTCTTTCGGAACCAGCGGACCCAGATACCGTGAGATGGGCCCCATGTCGCGGTGGGTCAGCTTGAACCAAGCCCGCGCGAATTCATCAGCGAATGCCTCCGGGTTTTCATGGAAACGCTTTGAAACCTGCGCGTATTCGGGGTCCATCTTGAGCGCCAGGTCTGTCGTGAACATGATCGGCGCGTGCTTCTTGTTGGGATCATGAGCGTCGGGAACGGTTCCCGCCGCCGCGCCATTTCTGGGAGTCCATTGCTGAGCTCCTGCCGGGCTCTTCGTTAGCTCCCAATCGAAACCGAACAGGTTGTCAAAGTAGTTGTTGTCCCATTTAGTGGGTTCCATGGTCCAAGCGCCTTCTAAGCCGCTGGTAATGGTATGAGGACCGGAGCCGGTTCCGAAAGTATTGATCCACCCGAGTCCCTGATGCTCAATTCCCGCGCCTTCCGGTTCGGGTCCCATATTCGTGCTCGGTTCCGCCGCTCCGTGCGCTTTGCCGAACGTATGTCCGCCAGCGATCAGGGCCACCGTTTCGGCGTCGTTCATCGCCATTCGGCCGAACGTCTCGCGAATGTCCCGCGCAGCGGCCAGTGGGTCCGGTCTGCTGTTCGGTCCTTCGGGATTAACGTAGATCAAACCCATTTGCACGGCCGCCAGCGGATTGTCCAGTTGGCGGTCGCCGCGATAGCGTTCGTCGGCCAGCCACTTCGTTTCCGGTCCCCAGTACACGTCTTCCTGCGGCTCCCAGATATCGGCACGTCCACCGCCGAAACCAAAGGTTTTGAGCCCCATGGATTCGAGCGCCACATTCCCGGTGAGAATAATCAGGTCGGCCCAGGAAAGCTTTCGTCCATACTTCTGCTTGATGGGCCAGAGCAGGCGCCGCGCTTTATCGAGGCTTACATTGTCCGGCCAGCTATTGAGCGGCGCAAAGCGCTGCGCTCCAGCCCCGCCGCCTCCGCGGCCATCCGTGGTTCGGTACGTGCCGGCACTGTGCCACGCCATGCGGACGAACAACGGCCCGTAATGGCCGTAGTCGGCGGGCCACCATTCCTGTGAAGTGGTCATCAGGGCATGCAGGTCCTGAACCACGGCATTGAGGTCGAGTGTCTTGAACTCTTCGGCGTAATCGAACTCCTCGCCCATGGGGTTCGAGAGAGGTGAATCCTGATGCAAGATCTTTAGATTCAGCTGATTGGGCCACCAATCAGTGTTCGACCAGGTCCCCGTGGTTGCATGCTTGCGAGCGCCGCCGCTGAAAGGGCATTTCGCCTCACCAGACGAGTTCTGCGCCAGAGTCTCGGGGACAGGCTCCCCTACCGCGTATTCGAATTGTTGTTCCATAGATTCCTTTTTTCGATTTATTTAGAAACGCAAACGGTACAGAGCCCCCGAAAAATCAGTTCGCATTCGCGCACGATCCGCTTCCCCAGAGATTTCTTTGCGGGCCGGGGCACGTCATACCACTCCAGATCTTCCACCGCCCCGCACCGGTCGCAGATGAAGTGGTGATGCAGCAACCCTTTCGCATCAAACCGCGCCCCCCTGCCTTCCACGGCTACCTCACGCACCAAACCCGCCTCTACTAAGTCGCGAAGATTGTTGTAGGTGGTTGCCCGCGAGGATCGCGGATCCAGGCGATTGACGGCCTCGAAGACTTCGGCCGCGGTCGGATGGCTATTATGCCCCAATAAGAACGCCATTACGGAGTAGCGTTGCGGAGTGCACCGCAGCCCACCCGCTTCGAGCGCATGCCTAATCGCCTCGGCGTCCATCAATTAGATTAGATTAATTCTAATGTGAGACTTTGTCAAGGTGTTCGAGGACGTGCGAAGCTTTTGCTACGATCTTCCCCATGTCGTCATTGAGGTTCCCCGCTCCAGTCCCGGAAATGCCTGCGGTCGACCTCGACCAGGCCTTGTCCTACTATGTCAGCTGTCTGGGCTTCACCCTTGATTGGGGTGGCGATCCGGGCGGCATCGCAGGCGTCTCCAGGGGGAATTGCAGACTGTTTCTGACAAATTCCTCCTTCCGCGAGTCCCATGGCAACCAGGGCCCTGTTCTTTTCTGGCTCAATCTGGAAAGCAAGCAGGAGGTGGACGAACTCTTTTCGGAGTGGAACTCCGCTCACGCCAAAATTGTGTCCCCGCCCGAAGACAAACCGTGGAAGCTCCGCGAGTTCACGGCCGCCGACCTCGATGGCAACCTGATTCGCGTGTTCTATGATTTTCATTCCGACCCGCAGAGGCTTGTATCATGATCCGTCAGATTGCACCTCAGTTTTTCACCATGGACATTCCCGCCGCCCTCGCCTACTACCAAGACAAGCTCGGCTTCCGATGCCTGAGCACCTGGCAGGATCCCCCGGTCTACGCTATCGTTGCGCGCGACGGCCACGCGATCCATTTCCGCTGCGAGGAGCCGCCCCAGGCCAATCCCCAAAAAGACCCGGAAGAATTGCTCGATGCCTATTTATATGTCGACGACCCGGACACCCTGTACTCCGAGTACGCCGCACGAGGCGTGAAGTTTGCCCGGGATCTCGCCGACACGCCCTGGAATTCGCGCGAGTTTGTGGTCAAAGACTGCCAGGGCCGCCTTCTCGCCTTTGGCGCAAGTCTGTAGTTCATCCTGATTGCTCCTCCTGATCGATTGACCCGGCAACCGCAGCGGCGATAAATTGTCCGTGGTGAAAGACGCAATCAGGAGCGGCGCGATCGTCGGAATATCAGATCACGGCGGATGGGCTGTCCTGGTGACCGCCGCGGCAGATGGGACGGTACTCGACCGCCGCCGTGTCGAACTGGTGGACCCGGATCTGCCCAAGATCCCCCATCACAGCGAAGGCCAGCGGCTCGCGATTCAGGAGGCCGTGGCTCTGGTGGAGCGAGTGCAGGCTTCGGCTGAGCGATGTTCGAAACAATGTCTGGACGATGTCTCGGCGAGCCTGCCCGCCGCGATCTCAGGCGTTGCGCTCCGCCGGTGTCCAGCATTGCCCCCGACCATTGCGGAACGCATCCAAGACTATCGCGCAAGTAACGTGGCCGACTGGGTGATGTATCGCAAAGCGCTCGCCGGCGCTGCCGAAGCGCGCGGCTGGGCCGTTTACTGGTACGACGCAAAGCAGGTGCTCCATCCTGCCCTGGATGCTCAATTGGTCCAACTCAGACAATCCCTCGGACCGCCCTGGGGGAAGGATCAAAAACTCGCGCTAGCCGCCGCCCTCGCGGTATCCAAAGACGGCTAGAATTCCTTCCGCACCCAAACCTATACCGAACAGATCGCAAACGCCTGTTCCAGACTTTTCACCGTGTCCTTGGCTGCAGGCAAAAATTCATGCGCGATAAACCCTGTGTACCCCAAATCCGCAATCGCGCGCGCCACCGCCCGATAGTCCAGCTCCTGCGTTCCGTCAATCTCATGCCGCCCCGGTACGCCGCCCGTATGAAAATGCCCGATATACGCGAAGTTGTCCCGAATGGTCCGGATAATATCGCCTTCCATAATCTGCATGTGATAAATGTCGTACAGCAGCTTCACCCGCGGGGAACCTACGCGCTTGCACACCTCGACTCCCCACCCGGTGTGATCGCACATGTAGTCCTTGTGGTTCACCTTGCTGTTCAGCAGTTCCATATTCACGGTGATCCCGCGTTCCTCTGCAAACTTCTTGATCCGGTTCAGCCCCGTAACGCAGTTCTCCAGCCCTTCGCTATCCGGCATGCCCTTCCGATTTCCCGAAAACGTAATCACGTTCGGCACCTTGGCCTCAGCCGCCAGCGTAATGTGCTCCCGCATCTCCGCCTCCAGCCGCGCGTGGCTTTCCAGCCGGTTCCAGGCATCGGGAATGGTTCCGGCCCCCGGTGTCATCGAAGGGGTCAAGCCATACTTTTGAATCGTAGGCCAATCCTTTGAATCCACCAGATCGATTCCTTTCAGCCCGATCCGCAGAGCTTCTTTACACAGCTCATCGAGACTCAACTTTGCGTAACACCATCGCGAAACCGATTGCTTCAACCGTCCCGCACCGGCCTCCGCGACTAAAGGAAGAGCTCCGGCCCCCGCTAACAATCCCCGACGAGTCATCGCAGCGATTGTACTACCGCAATAAACACTCGTGCCTCAGGGGATGAGGGCGCGAATCGCGTGAGCAATTGTTAGAGCCGCGTCGGTTGGGGAGGTGGTGTCGGTGTCGATGGCGACAAGGGCTGGGGGAAGAGCAGGGAATTCGAACCCGCCACCTTGCTCAATGGACCGGTATAGGGCCGGGTCAGTAAGCTTGCCGAACTTTGAGCGGTTAGGATTTTGAAGGCGGACCAGGATAGTTTTCGGGGAACAGTGCAAAGCGACAAAGAAGACCTGCCCGCCGGCGGCAGACACCACGTCCTTCAGGTCTTGAATGAGCTTGGGCTCCACGCTTGCTTCGGGGTGGAAGGTGAAGATGAACGACTGGCCAGTAGCCGCAGCTTCGGCAAACGCCGTGAGCCAGATGGTTGCGCGCATCTTCTTGAAGGCCGGTGAGCCAAATGCAAACAGCGCCTGAGCCGCGTCCACGGCAAGATGGTTATGAAATAGCGGCAGACCCATCTCTTCACTGAGGCGCACGCCGATTGTATATTTACCTACTGCTGCCGGCCCATGGATAAAAACGACGTACATCAGATTGGTCTTTCAAGAGACGCAGCAAGGCGCACGAGATAGTTTTTGACATTATTCCACACAGGACAGCGGGGCTTTTTTGTGCCTGAACTCTGAGATTTTCGAACGCGCCTGATTCATGCCCGGGCAAGCGAAGCCGCCACTCCTCCGAATTGCCGACTGTACGTCAAAGTGAAGGTAAATACTTCGCCGTTAGAACGAAGCCGCCCGCGCGGCGGACGCTTCGCGTGGTGTAATACCGGCAAAAAATCGGTGCTGAGGAATAGTGTGGGTCACAAGGAGGTCCCTTGTGACCCAACTTCGAAAAATGATGCTGGAAGAGCTCCAGCGTCGTAATTACTCCCAGACTACAACACGCAGCTACCTCAAGATCGTGGCTGGCTTTCGCCAAGCATTTCCATCTTCCTCCGGACCGGCTAGGGCCCGACCAGATTCGTTCTTATCAGGTGTACTTGCTGCAAGACAGGAAGCTGGGGGTTCGCACTGTCGGCCACTACACCGCGGCGTTGCGTTTCTTCTTCTGCAAGACGCTGAAGCGAGCTTATCCGATTGAAGAAGTGCCGTATCCGAAAGCGCCACGGCGATTGCCGACTATCCTGACCCGCGAGGAAGCAGTGCAACTGATCGACTCAGCGAGCAACCTGTTTCACCGCGCCATGCTGATGACGGTCTACTCGACCGGGATGCGCCGGGCCGAGATGTGCAACCTGAAGGTGGAAGACCTCGACAGCGATCGCATGGTCATCCATATTCGTCAAGGCAAAGGGCAACGCGACCGGGACGTGCCGCTAAGCCCCAAGCTCCTGGATACTTTGCGCGAGTACTGGCGCTGGATGAAGCCGAAGACATATTTGTTCCCCGGCATGGTGAAGGGCATTCGCGCCGATAAGCCGATCACCGCCAAAGTGGTATGGGAAGCTTGCCGGGAAGCGGCACAGCGCGCCGGCATTAATAAAGCCGTGGCGCCGCACTTGCTGCGTCATAGCTTCGCAACCCATCTGGTCGAAGGCGGCGCGGATCTGCCCACCGTGCAGCTACTACTCGGGCATTCCGACCTCAAGCCCACTTCTGTCTACCTGCACTTGTCTCAGCGCCATGTCAGGGCAGCGGGCACGCCGCTGGACAACATGGAACTGTCGAGCTTGGATCACGTAAGGCGCTCGCGCAACCGAACAAGAGATGAAACCGCCACCCTTCGAGGTGGCCGACATCATTCGCGCGCATGGCAACAGCTTCGTTGACCGGAACCGCTCCCGGTTGACGTGGCAACATCTCCGCGTCCTCTTCGCCATCGAGCATTGCCGCACGGCAGCGCTCGGTGGCCACCGGGACCGGTGCCGCCAATGCGGCCATGAAGCCATCTCATTTAACTCCTGCCGGTCGCGCCATTGCCCGAAGTGCCAGACCAACGCCCGCGAAAAGTGGCTCGCGGCACGCGGTCAAGAACTGCTGCCCGTGAAGTACGTGCATGTGGTCTTCACGATTCCGCATGAACTGTCATGGCTGGCGCTGCAGAACAAGAAGATCGTTTATGATCTCTTGTTTCACGCCAGCGCCGCAACGCTTCTGGAGATCGCCGCCGATCCCAAGCATCTCGGCGCTGAGATCGGATTCCTCAGTGTCCTGCACACCTGGGGACAGAATCTCCAGATTCATCCGCATATCCATTGCGTGATTCCGTCTGGCGGTCTTTCGCTCGATCACCAGCACTGGATTCACCCACGCTACGCTTTCTTCCTGCCGGTGAAGGTGCTCAGCCGCGTCTTTCGCGGTAAGTTCACCGCCGGTCTGAAGCAAGCTTTCCGGGACGGCAAGCTGCTGTTGCCTGGACAGATGAAGAATGCTCGCCGAACAGAAAGCCTTCCATGCTTTCCTGCGATCGTTGTTTCGCAACGACTGGGTAGTCTATGCAAAACGGCCATTTGGCGGACCCGAACATGTGCTCCAGTATCTGGCCCGCTATACGCATCGCGTCGCCATCTCCAATCACCGGATCGTCAACTTTGCCGATGGCAAAGTGACTTTCCGCTGGAAAGACTATGCTCATCAGAGCAAACAAAGGCTGATGACGGTCACCGCCGAAGAGTTCCTACGGCGGTTCCTGCTTCACACCTTGCCGCGCGGCTTTGTGCGTATTCGTTTCTGCGGCTTTCTCGCCAACCGTCGCCGTGGTGAATGTCTGCCGGTTTGCGAAACGGCTGCTTCAAGCCGCATCGCCTCAGGATTCGACAACGCCTAAAGCTTCCGCATTAAAGCCCGCCGGTGCCTGGCTATGTCCACATTGTGGAGGCGCTATGACCGTTATTGAGAAGCTTACTCCCCAACAGGATGTTCGTAGATCTGCTCGGCGGGAGAGCTTCATTGATACCTCATAAAGCGTTCTCATCGGCGAAACATTCGCTTGCTTCGGCACGCACAGTGAAAGTGTGTACCAACGCTTTCCGTTGCCCCAAAACGGAGCTAAAGTCATCGTCGAGAACACTTATTCCAACGTTGCTTCAGCCTTATTGCCCGGCAGGCCCCACCTAGGACATCGCATCGTCTTCGGAACCACCATGCCTGAAGTATTCCGCTCGATTCAATACCCATAGCCCTGCCGCGTCCGCCGCAACGCGGGCGGCTTCCTTCAAACGTCTCTATCTAAAGTGACCCGGCGGGTAATTTTCGGCTCGCCCCACCACTCCTGCGCCGCATCACTCCAGATAGAGTCATAGCGT
>CAWCJC010000011.1:0-98566 GCA_963795835.1 Bryobacterales bacterium
TGCCGAATCCGCAACTTACGCGACTCCCGGTCCGCTTCCAGCCCCGCTGGTCCGATAATCTCTGCCAGTTCGCCGGACGAGAAGCGGCGCAGGCCATCCATCTGCCACATGCGTTCTTCGGCCGTAACATAGCCCTGGGCAAAGAGCACGTCGCCCTCGCTTTCCGCGTCGGATCGACGGTACCCCCAGGCGATCCCGGGCGACTGTAACCTTCCCGGGTACCGGCGCACCTAATCTTCCAGAGACGCGCGGCAGCGGACGCCAGAAGAACCAGTACGTGGCGGCGAGAGCAGCGGCAACAATGAGCGCAATGACAATATTGATAGCCTTGAAGACGCGGTCAGCGAACACCTTCGAATTGTACGATCAATCCTTTGTCGCGCTACAATCGCAATCAGCATGACCAAGCGCCCTTTTCTCGCGGAGTTGGACGAGTTACAACAGCGCTTGCTTGCGATGGGCGGCCTGGTGGAGTTCGCGATTCACCGAAGCATTCGGGCGCTGATTGATCGCGACAGTGCTCTGAGCAATCAGGTTTGGGAGAACGAGCGGCGCATCAATGAGATGGAGATGGAAATCGATGAGCAGGCCACGCGTATTCTTGCCTTGCATCAGCCCGTCGCGCGCGACCTTCGCTTCATTACGGCTGCCATCAAGATCAACAGCGATCTGGAACGCATGGGCGATCTTGCGGTCAACATTGTGCTTCGCGCCGTGTCGCTAGCCCGCCAGCCCCAGGTGAAGGCGCTTATCGATGTACCCCACATGTCGCGCCTGGTGGAATCCATGGTGCATAAGAGCCTGGATGCCTTCGTCAAGCGCGATCCCGAAATGGCCGAAGCGGTGTTAGCCGCCGACGATGAAGTGGACGATCTGAAGACCTCGATCTACACGGAGCTGATGGTCTTCATGGAGCGAGATCTCACCGCCGTGCGCCCCGCGGTAGACCTGATGTTCATCGCGCACAACCTGGAGCGTATTGCCGACCACGCAACAAATGTCGCTGAAGACGTTTTGTTTCTGGTCAACGGAGTGGACGTACGGCATAGCCACTCAAGGTCCGTGGTGGGCGAGCGCGTGGTCCGCTAGCCGGCTACCTTGCGCCTGAAGGCTGATCCAGAAACATCTGCTGAGCGTCCTGAGAACCGGCGCCTACAACGACTTGTTTGCGAAGGTAACTGCCATCGCTCTGCATCAGCCGAGCGTTTTTTCCATCGCAAAAATACCGAGCCAACAACTCTTCCCGCACCCGCCGGATCAGCTTCGGATCGCTGATCGGAAAGATGATTTCCACCCGGTGATCCAGGTTTCTCGGCATCAGGTCCGCGCTCCCCGCGTACAACTCGGGCGCGCCATCGTTTTCGAAATAGTAGATCCGGCTATGCTCCAAAAAGCGGCCGATGATACTGGTGACTGTGATGTTTTCGCTGATTCCCTGAATCCCCGGGCGCAGACAGCAGATGCCGCGCACCAGCAACTCCACGCGAACGCCTGCTTGAGACGCTTCATAGAGCAGGCAGATCATTTCCAGATCCTCAAGCGCATTCATCTTCAGGATCATGTGCCCGCCGCCGCCGCGCTTGGCGTGTTCGATTTCGCGTTTGATCAAATCCGCCATGTCGTTCCGCAACGCGGTGGGCGCGACGAGCAACTTGCGAAACTCGGTCTGCGAAGAGTAACCCGTCAGATAGTTAAACAGCTCGCTGACGTCGGAGGCAATCTCCTCATTCGAGGTGAAAAAGCTCAAATCCGTGTAAAGCCGCGCGGTGACGACATTGTAGTTTCCGGTGCCTAGATGAACGTAGCGCCGGATCGCTTCGCCTTCCCGCCGAACCACCAGCGCCACCTTCGAATGCACCTTCAGACCCAAGATGCCGTACACGACGTGTACGCCCTCCCGCTCCAGCGCGCGTGCCCATTCAATGTTGCTTTCCTCATCGAAGCGCGCTTTCAACTCCACCATCACCGCTACTTCTTTGCCGTTCTCGACCGCATCCACCAGCGCTTCAACCACCGGTGAGTTGCGGCCCACTCGATACAGCGTCATTTTAATCGCGAGCACCTGAGGGTCTCGCGCTGCCTTGCGCAAGAACTCAACCACCGGCTGAAAGCTCTCGAACGGATGGTGCAACAACAGGTCCTGCCGGCGCATCACGGTGAAGATGTCGTCTTCCGCTTTCGGCAAAAGCTCTGTCGGTGTATACGGTACAAACGGCTTGTCCTTCAGATCCGGACGATCGAGTTGCTGCAATTGCCGAAGCCTACCCAGATCAATCGGGCCCGCCGCGCGATACACGTCTTTCGGATCCATCTCCAGGTTTTCAATCAGGATGGCCAGAATGTGTGCGGGGATATATTGATTTACCTGGAGCCGTACCACCGCGCGGAATTGCCGCTGCCACACGGCTTCCTCAATGGTCTCAAGCAAATCGTCACTTTCGAACTCTTTGATCACCACCTCGGCATCGCGAGTCAGATGGAACCCGTGGGCCTCCACGATTTCCATCCCTGGAAATAACTTAGGCAGGTTCGCCATGATGACCTGTTCCAGCCATACAAAAGCCTGCCGGACCCGCGGTAACTCGGCCTGGTCCCCATGCGCGCCGCCAGACGCATCCGAGTTCGCATTGGGCACCGGCAGCAATTTCGGCAACGTTTCCGGAACCTTCACGCGCGCGAAATGATCCAGACCCTCTTTGTCGCGCACAACCACGGCGATATTTAAACTCAGGTTCGAGATATGCGGAAACGGCCGCCCAGGGTCAAACGCAAGCGGCGTCAGCACGGGAAAGACAGTGTGCTGAAAGTAAGTCTCCAGCGAAGCCCGCTCCGCCCTGCTCAATGACGAATACTGCAACATCTCGATCCCGTTCTCTTCGAGCGTGGGCAGCAACTGCTCTCGAAAACAGCGGTACGCGCGCTCCATCAACTGTGTTACGTCATCGCGGATGCCTTCCAATTGTTCGGCCAGGGGAAAACGCCCATCCGACGCCAGCTTTTGCTTCAGCACGGCCACACGCACCATGAAGAACTCGTCCAGATTCGAGCTCAAGATGGAAAGAAATTTCACCCGCTCCAACAAGGGATTCGACGGATCTTCCGCTTCTTCCAACACGCGCCGTTGAAAAGCGAGCAAGCTGAGCTCGCGATCCAAATAGAGCTTCGGATCGCGCAGTTCTTTCGGGTCCAAGATCTCTTTGGTATCCGCGTGGGCACGTTTCGAAGACCGCGCTTTCGTTTTACGATCCCCGTTCTTCGCGTGCTCGGCCATTGCTCTTCTAGTTTACGATCCTGGTTTACGATCTTGCGATCCGCCGTATGCCGATTTCATTTATTTGTCATTCGATCTGCCCCATGTCACGGTATAGTCAGAGAGATCTCCGCATCGGTACCTTGCTTTGATTCGAGTCAGCCTTTTTCGTAACCGTGTCTGGATCGCCTTTCTGCTCATTGCGGGCGCGTTGTTCGGTCTGGATTGGTGGGGCTCGCAATATCTGAATGCACAGCACCGCGTTCTCACGGAGCGAACCTTGTCGTCCGAAGCCCGCACGCTCAGCGCGGAATTAAACGCGCTGCCGCAATCAAGCCTAGCCGAGTGGGCCAAAGCTTCCGCAAGTTGGACCGGCGCCCGCGTCCAAGTGACAGACGCCACGGGCGCCATTTTGACTGACTCCGCGCCCAAGACGCCACTGCCCAATAGCTGCTGCCTCATGGTTCTTCCGTTAGCCCAGGGAGACCGTGCCGGATGGACCATCCGGCTTTCCGAAACACCCGCTGAATGGCAGAACTCTACCGAAGTGATTCTGCGGCGTTTGCTCGAAATGGTTGTCGCGGGCATTCTGGCGCAGGGAATCGCATACATCTTTTCGATCCTGCTTGCCAAACGGATTCGCCATCTGCAGGCCCTTACGGAGCGCCTTCTGGATGCGAGCATCGCGGATTCGGAAATCCCCCATGCCGAAGATGAACTCGGGATCCTGAATCAGTCTCTTCACCGGATGGGCACGCGAATCCGCGACCTTCTGGACCGCGTGAGCCTGGAATCGGGCCGCCGCGAAGCTATCCTCGCCAGTATGAGCGAAGGTGTCCTGGCCGCGGACAATCGCCTGCAAGTGATCTTCTGTAACGAATCCCTTGCGGACGCGGTCGGTGCCTCAGTTCCCGTGGGAGCCGGCACCCCCGTGCTCGATCTGGTTCGCGACCCTGAACTGGTAAACCTGCTCACCCAGGTAATCGCAACCGGCGAACCGGTGAAGCGCAGGCTTCAACTTTCAGCCGGGGAAGGGAAGACGTTCGAAGCGCAAGCCGCTTCTCTCGCCATGCCGAACAGCCGAGGCGTGATCGTGATTCTGCATGACATCACGGACATGGAACGCCTGGAACGCGTTCGGAAAGACTTCGTCGCGAATGTCTCACACGAACTGCGCACGCCTCTAACCGCCATCCGCGGTTATGCCGAAACACTGCTCGGCGGTGCGCTCGAAGACAGCGAAAACAACCGCCGCTTTGTTGAAATCATTCAGGCCCATGCGATTCGCCTGAACAACATTGCCGCGGACTTGATGATCCTCTCCGAACTGGAAAGCGGCCGCCCCACGCCGGAGCCGGAACGTGTCTCCATCAAGGACGCAGTCGAAATGGCGATGAGCACAGTGGAATCCGAAGCTCGTGTGCGCCAAGTGTTCCTCGATAGTTTCGTTGCAGATGGCCTTGAAGTCCTGGGCCACAAGATCCGCCTGGAGCAGGCGCTGGTCAATCTGCTGGACAACGCCGTGAAATTCAATCGCCCCGAGGGCGAAGCGCGCCTTCACGCTGATCTCACCAAAGACAACAAAGTGATGATCACCGTCTCCGACACGGGGAGCGGAATCCCCTCAAGCGACTTGCCCCGCATCTTCGAGCGCTTCTATCGCGTCGACCGTGCCCGCTCCCGCGCGGTCGGCGGTACCGGCCTTGGCCTTTCCATCGTGAAACACGTCGTTGAGCGCATGAATGGAACGGTTCGCGTGGATAGTGCCATTGGCCGTGGTTCTACTTTCACGATCCTGCTGCCCTCCCTTACAGAACCGGGAGGAGACGAAGAGCTACCAGGGTAAGGGCTCGCCCAGATGCATGTAACTGCCCGTCGGACCGTCATCGGGCAGCGTTGCCAAGTCCACTTCCGTCTTTGCGCCTTGCGGAATCTCCATGGGGGCGGCGTCGGTACCCATATCCGTCTTCACCCATCCCGGATGCGCGGAGTTCACTTTGATCTTCGTATCCTTCAAAGCGTGAGCAAGATGGACAGTGTACGCATTCAGTGCGGTTTTCGAAGCATCGTAAGCCAGAAGTTTGGTCGCGTAAATGGGAGACGTCGGGTCGCTGTGCAGGGTGAGTGAACCGAGCACGCTGGACACGTTCACAATCCGCCCCGCCTCGCTTTTCTGAATCAAAGGCAGCAGCGCGGACGTAAGCGCCACCACGGCGAAGAAATTTGTGTCGAAGGTTTTTCTCAGGTCGGCATCCGTGACCGTGAGAGTATCGTTACGCCACTCGGCCCCGATCATGATGCCCGCGTTGTTCACAAGAATATCCAGCTTTCCGAAGTGTTGCTCCAGGAAGCTGACGACATCACCATAGTGGCTGGTGTCTGTCACATCGAGGGCCACGCCGTAGGCGTCGATCTTCTCGGCCTTCAGTTTCTCAGCGGCGCCTACCGCTTTGGCCTGATCGCGCGCCGTTACCACAACCGTGATGCCCTGTTGTCCTAGCTGACGCGCCGTCTCGAAACCGATTCCTTTATATGCACCCGTGATCAGGGCCACTCTCTTTTCGCGATTTGCCATACCATCGAAGATCCTGGTCGGGGGCGAAAGGATTCAGAGTTCGTGATCGGCTTCGGACAGATTTTTCCAAGCGATGGTCTAGAATAAAAGGGTTCACTGTCGGGGCGTAGCGCAGCCTGGTAGCGCATCTGCTTTGGGAGCAGAGGGTCGCGAGTTCGAATCCCGCCGCCCCGACCATTTCATCTCATGTCCGGACCGGACACCAGGTCAATTTGGAATCTTACTTCTTTTCAAAATGCTGATAGTCCTGCCGGTCCAGCCAGGAGCCGCCCCAAGTCCAGCCGTGCCGCGCGAAAAGCTTGACGATGTAGCTGCCTGCCAGAATGGAGCCGGGGTGAGCGACTGTCCGGTCCAGGTACGCGCGCCCGGCTTCGGGCAGCACGCGATCGCCTTTAACGTATGGATTTGTTAACGGATTGATGTCGATGGCGCGGCCCCAGCTATGGTTCGAGAAGCTGCCTTTCTGGCCCGTCTTGTCGCGGCAGTTGAACGCGGAAGTGTTGTTGGCGGACATGGATCTAATGTCATCGCCTCCATAATTTTCGACGGGTTCCATACGTTCTATCGCGAAGTGATGCTCGTATAAATCCTGGAATATCGCGTCCAATTCCGGCGCCAGCTTGGCGTTAACAATCAGGATCCCTTCCGCAGTCTTGCCCTCGAAATCCCAATAAGGGACGCGCAGAACCCTGAGGTCTTCGGGTGGAATGGGGCAACCCTGGTGCCAAGTGGTGGCGCGAACCTTATCGAGCAGTGGACCTTCCAAAGGGCTAGTGCGCGCGCTTAGCAGGAAGAGCAAGGCTACAACTTTCACAACTCCAGGACCCATCCTTCTTTCGCCATCACTACGTTCGGCATTTCTTCGTTAGCGGCTTCCGCGATGCGGTCGAGTTGCTCGTCGGTATGTCCGGGGTCGTGGTGAAAGAGCAATACTTGCTTAACGCCAGTCTCCTTTGCGAAGGAGAGCGCCTGGCGCCAGGTGCTATGTCCCCATCCTCGCTTGCCTTCGTATTCCTCGGGAGTGTATTGCGAATCATAGATCAACAGATCGGCGCCGCGAGCCACCTTACGCAATCCGTCATCCAAGGCTGAGTCGCCGTGTTCGTGATCGGTAGCGTACACGATGGAAGCGCCCTCCGACTCGATGTGAAATCCCGTCGCGCCTTGCGGGTGGTTCACGGGAAAGGGCGTTACGCGAAGAGCACCATGCTCAAATGTTTCCGTCTGGTAGATTTTCAAATTGCCGCTCGCAACCGGCTTCGAAGTTCACCGGAAAATACGGGCGCGTCATTTGCCCTTCCAGGATGCCCCGAAGCGGCCCGATACTGGTTTGTGCAAGGAAGCGGACACTGTTCCGGGGATTGAAAAGTGGCTCGAAGAACGGAATGCCTTGGATATGGTCCCAGTGAAAGTGCGTTAGGAAAATGTGGACATCCAGAGGCGCGCCGTTTGCTTCGCGCATCAGAGATTGACCTAGTTTCCGCATTCCCGTACCGGCATCGAAGATAAACACTTCTCCCTTTTGCGTTCGAATTTCAAGGCAAGGCGTATTCCCGCCGTAACGCATATTTTCCGGGTGCGGAGTGGGAGTGGACCCGCGGACCCCCCAGAGTTTCAGACTCAGACGGCTCATTCGCCGCATCCTTCGATATCGGCCAATTCCATATTCATGGTTTCGGTGCTCATTCGCAGTTCGCGAATCTCGAAACCTACCGCAATAAGCAGAAGCACCACGCCCGCCATGAAGAACGGCAAAGTCGCCGAAACCAGCGTCGCAATTTTTACGGTAACGCTGATGATCATGACCATTGCGATAAAGCAAGCAGTGGCGCAGTATAGCGCGATGTGCGCGATGTACACATACCGAAGGCGCCGCCGAAAAAACCGGATCTGCAATTGGATAACATGTTTACGCCGGTTTACGGTATTCACCCCCCGGTATTCAGCGGCCAGATTGCGCACGCGATCGCTGAGCGATTGATGCTTTGAGTTGATCCCACCGATCAGGATCGCCGTTGCCGAAATCATCACGACCGGAGTTACGGCCGCCGTGACCACGCGCAAAGGGTCTTCGATGTGAAACGGACTAAGTTGCAACGCGCATTCCTTGGCACATTGTAAGCTTTACTTTGAAGCTGTTTGCACTAGCCTTGTTGTTCAGTGCGGGAATGGAAGCGCAATCGGTGGAAGTCTTCTCCGAGTTTTACGCATTCGACGCGGGCCCGTACGTGGTGGAACCGAGGGAGATTATCTCGCCGGCGATTGCGCGAAATGGTTTCGCCACCTTTCAGGTTCGTGTCAATGCGCCCTCGGGAACCCCCTATTTCCTGTTTTGCCAGACGAATCCGCCGAACCTGGTCGATGCAAAACTGTACAAGGTTGACGCTTCGGGCGCTCTCGATTTGGTGCGCAGCCCGAATTTCGGGGTTATCCCGGAAGGCCAAAACTCTCGCGCTTACCTCCTGGATATCTGGGTCCCTGCCGATGCGGAACCTGGCCGGCGCGTCAGGTTAGAGCTGCAACTGAAAATCGGTGACTGGATCGTGTATCCCCTGGAATTGCGGATCCAAAAGGCGACAGTGCCTCTGTCAAGCAGGTCTGGCCCTGCTCCCGCGACTCTGACGGAAGCGTTAGCACGCAACAGGGTACAGGACCAGGCATTCGAAGACGCATTGCAACTTCCGGAGACATGGCTGTTAACCGCGCAGCATATTGCCAACGGGTGGACCACGTTCTCACCCTTCTCTGACGCTCAGGATGACGAGTGGTACTTGAAAGTGAGGGACCTGCTCTACAAACGCGCGAATGCCCGCTAGATGCCGCCGCCGGAGATGAACGGGTCCTGGCGGCTCCGAACCTGACCGCGTTGCTCAAGATCGGAGAGCGTCACGTGGTTCGCTCCGGGAAGGATGCGGAGCACCAGCGCGCCGGCCTTATCAAGCGCGCGCAAAGCATCGGGCGTTGCTTGGGCCTCCTCGAGAAGTACCACCAAACAACCGCGTTCAAACAGCTCCCTTTCGAGCAGTTGGGCTTGGCCCAAGGAAGGAACATCGATGACGGCGGGCGAGTGGCCCCAGCGCGCCAGGCGTTCGGCCGCTGTTACCGGCTCCGGATTGAACGCCAGTTCATTGCGGTTCTCTGTAGACGCGATGCCACGGCTGGTAATCATACCCGCGGCGAGCGTCTCATTCGTGAGCGGGTCAATCAAGATGAAGGCGCCAGTGACGCGGTTCTCCAGGTATGGATCGAAGAAGAGCGGACGATGCGTTTCAAGATCGATTTGGCCGATCTCATTCAGCGCCAGGGTGGCAGCAGCTTCGTGCGCCAGCGTGTCGACATTGACCCGGTATTCCACGGCGTGAACGGTGGCGCGCACGGTCTGCGTGGTCTGCTTCAACAGGTAGGTACGGCCTGCTTCCAGGGGAGCCACATTCATCCAGACAGCCTTCGCCTCGAGGCGGCGCGCGATGGTGGGCGGCTGTTGAGCGGAAACCAGCATATCGCCGCGGCTGATATCGATTTCATCTTCAATCAGAACCGTGATCGAATCAGGCGCAGAAGCTTGCGGCAGATCCCCATCAAAGGTGGCGATCCGTTTAACGCGGCTGGCACGTCCGGAGGGTAGCGCCAGCACAGCATCGCCGACGCGGATGGTGCCGGAAGCGATCTGCCCGGCATAACCGCGATAGTCTAGATTCGGCCGGATTACATACTGGACCGGAAAGCGCATCGCGGTTTTGGGAAGTTCTTCGGCGACGGTGACGGATTCCAGATATTCCAAGAGATGCGGCCCGGAAAACCAGGGCATATGGGCACTTCCCGTCACAACGTTATCCCCAGAGAGCGCGGAGATGGGGAGAAAGTAGGGATCGGGCGCATGCGCGGCTTTGACGAAAGCCCGAAACTCCTGCTCGATGGCGCGGAATCTTTCTTCAGAGAAGCCGACCAGATCCATCTTGTTAACCGCTACCACCAGGTGCCGGGTGCCCAGCAGCGCGGCAATATAGGCGTGCCGGCGGGATTGCGGGAGCACGCCATTGCGCGCATCGATCAAGATAATGGCGAGGTCTGCTGTAGAGGCGCCAGTCGCCATGTTCCGCGTGTACTGGATATGACCCGGGGTATCGGCAATGATGAATTTGCGCCTGGGCGTGGAGAAGTATCGATAGGCTACATCGATGGTGATGCCTTGTTCCCGCTCGCTACGCAGCCCAT
Source organism: Bryobacterales bacterium (assembly GCA_963795835.1). Lineage (GTDB taxonomy): Bacteria > Acidobacteriota > Terriglobia > Bryobacterales > Bryobacteraceae > JALYXI01. The sequence goes on from CAWCJC010000011.1 coordinate 10,041, forward strand.
CGGTGAGCAGCGCTAAATCCAGAGTGCCGCCTTTCGTGACGGAGGCTACCTGGTCTTCATACACTCCCTTGGAATCGTAGAGAAGTCTGCCGATGAGAGTGGATTTGCCGTCGTCCACGCTTCCGGCGGTGGAGAGCCGCAGCAGTCCTTTCAAAAGTAGCCTTCGCGCTTCTTCAGTTCCATGGAGCCGTCCTGGTCATGATCGATGACGCGGTTTTCGCGTTCCGAACGGCGGACCAGCTTCATTTCCTCAATGATCTTCGGGACTGTGTCCGCGTCGGACCGGATCGCCCCGGTGCAGGGGCTGCAACCGAGAGAACGCATTCGGCAGAGAACCGTTTCCGGCTTCTCTCCGGGCATCATGGGAATCGGCTGTTCCAGGGAAAGCAGCGAGCCGTTGCGCACAAGGACGGAGCGTTCCTTGGCGAAATAGAGCGGCACGATGGGGATGTGTTCCTCTTCGATGTATTGCCACACGTCAAGCTCGGTCCAGTTGGAGAGCGGGAACACGCGGATGTTTTCGCCTTTGTGAACGCGGGCGTTGTAAAGGCTCCAGACTTCCGGGCGTTGATTTTTGGGATCCCACTGCCCTAACTGGTCGCGAAAGGAATAAACGCGCTCCTTGGCGCGGCTTTTCTCCTCATCGCGCCGCGCGCCACCGAAAGCAGCATCGTAACCCCCTTCTTGTAGCGCGTCCAAAAGCGCGCGCGTTTTAAGGAGACCGCAGCAGTTCTGCGTGCCGATGCGGAAGGGATTTGCCCCGTCTTCTATGGCCTTGCGATTGGTGTGAACGACTAAGCGCGCGCCAATGTCCTTCACGAACTGGTCGCGAAACTCGATCATCTCGCGAAACTTATACGTAGTATCGATGTGGAGTAGAGGGAACGGAATGGGGGCGGGATAGAAGGCCTTTTGAGCCAGACGCACCATCACCGATGAATCTTTCCCAATTGAGTACAGCATCACCGGGTTTTGAAACTCGGCAACCACTTCGCGCAGGATGTGGATACTTTCGGCTTCGAGAGAATGTAATTGAGGAGACATTACCTTGCCAATAGCGCGATGGCTTGCGCCTCCGCTGAACGGCCCTCGCCAACGGGGCCGACCTTTTCTGAAGTCTTAAATTTCACCGATACTCGCTCACTGGAAATTCTCAATGTTTGCGCTATTTTTTCGCGAATCGGAAGCCGGAAATCCTTTAGCTTTGGACGCTCCAGCACGACCGTGCTGTCTACATTCAAGATGTCCCAGCCTGCCTCGCGAACCAGGACCGCGGCGTGGCTCAGAAACTGAAGGCTGTCCGCCCCTTTCCAGCGCGGGTCCGTGTCGGGAAAGTGCATGCCGATGTCGCCGAGCGCGAGCGCGCCCAGAAGAGCGTCCGTAAGCGCGTGGGACAGGATATCGGCGTCGGAATGTCCGTCCAGGCCGAACTCCGAAGGAATAGTCACACCACCTATGATGAGCGGACGGCCGGATACGATGCGGTGGTTATCCCAACCCAGGCCCGTGCGGAAATCGGTCACGAGACTTGCTTCAACGTGACTTGCTGCCTGCGCTCCTGCTCAAGAAAAAGGCGCGCCAGTTCCATGTCACCGGGCCGCGTGATTTTGATATTCCGTTCACTTCCTAAGACCACGCCCACCTGGACCTGCTCCAGCCTTTCGACAAGGCTCGATTCATCAGTACCGGTGAAACCATCGGCCCTTGCCGCCTCGAAAGCCCGGGCAAGTATCTGGCGGCGGAAAGTCTGCGGGGTCTGCGCCAAGACAAGACGCTCCCGCGAGATGGTCGCCCGTACCTTGGCGCCCGAAGCTTGCGCGCTGCTCACCTGCTTCACCGTATCCACCGGAACGATGCCGACAATCGAAGCGCCGGAAGCCGCCGCTTCATCGAGCGCGCGATTGATGGTGTCGAGATCGATAAAAGGCCGAACGGCGTCATGCACTGCGACCAGTTCGACCGCCGGATCGAGCTTCTGAAACGCGTTTTCCACACTCTCCTGGCGAGTGTTGCCGCCCTCAACCACTTTGACGCGCAGTCCGGAAATTTCCTGGGAAAGAAGGTCATCCACCCATTCCAGATCCTCCCGGCGAAGCGCGACAATAATCTCCGACACCCTGGCGCACGCGGCAAACTTTCGGACCGTATGCACGAGAATGGGTGACCCTTCGAGCAACATGAATTGCTTACGGCTTGTTCCGGTGGTATCCGCCGCGCCGCGCACCATGCGCGTCCCCAACCCGGCGGCCGGAAGAATCACTCCGACTTTCATAATTTAGGCTTCAGCTGCCGCCTGTTCCTTGCTGCCCGAGGCGGAATGCGAACGATCTTCATACTTGGCGAAGATCATTTTACCGGCAGTGGTCTGTAAGACGGTAGTAACGCAAATCTCGATCGTTTTGCCGATCAGTTTTCGTGCGTTGTCCACAACCACCATGGTACCGTCATCCAAATAGGCCACGCCCTGGTTGTATTCTTTGCCCTCTTTCAAGATGAAAACACGCATGGTTTCGCCGGGGAGCACGACTGGCTTCAGCGAATTTGCCAGTTCATTGATATTGAGCACTTCCACACCGCGCACCTGCGCGACTTTATTCAAATTGAAATCGTTCGTCACGATTTTCGATTCGTGGCTTTTCGCAAGTTCAATGAGCTTGAGATCCACTTCGCGAATTTGCGGATAATCCTCTTCCGAAATCTGAATTTCCAGATTGCTCATTTTTTGTAATCTTTGAAGCACATCGAGGCCCCGCCGGCCCCGGTTGCGCTTGGCTGAATCGGCTGAATCAGCCACGAACTGCAACTCGCGAAGCACGAACTGCGGGATCACAATGATTCCGTCGAGGAAGCCCGTTTCCGCGATGTCGGCGATACGTCCATCGATAATGACGCTCGTATCGAGGACTTTCGATTGCCGTTTGGTTGAGCTGACTTCTCCCCCAAACAAGCCTCCAAGGGCCGAAAGGTTGAGCATAGCGCCTTTATTCGCGCCCAGGGCAAGCCCTAAGTACGAACAGAGAAAGATTACAGTGATTTCGACAAAGTGCAGGGTAGTCGAGTCGTCAGGATTCACTTTCGACAAGACGATGGCCATAAGAAACGCTACGGAGCACCCGAGAATGACGCCAATCGCAGCGCCAATCAGCCGCTTGAGAGTGATCTTTTCAAGACGAATTTCCAAAGCGATGACAACGCAAGCTCCCGCAGCGCCAAATAAGGCGGCAAAGAGCGGCTGCATCTGGAAAGGCTGAAAATAATAGCCGCACGCGCTGATAATCAGGACGAAGACGATTCGGAATAGTGTAAGGTCCAGCAAGGATCACCCTTCTCTTGCGAACGACAGGGGACGCAGCCAGATATTAACACGAACAATCGTGAAAACAAGCCTAATTTCTGGCAGGCTTCGGATCCAGACTTCGCGTCAGGTCGGCTGGCTCGATATCCACCTTCGCCCCCTTGGCAGGGACCTCGGCCTTGGCGGTCCAAATCAGGGAATTAACTATCATGCGACGGAAATTTTCGTTTCCCCAGTTCGCATTGAAGTGACCGCCATCGAAGCCGAAGCCGCGGCCGCCATCGGCGCGTTCAACAACCCAGGAGACTACCTCTTTGTGGGGAGAATCGGGCGGCAATTCGGCTGTGAGGAGCGGTGTGATCCGCTTATCATTTTCGAGGAAGTGAATCTTGTAATACCACTCGTCTTTAGCCTGGAAGCTCACCCAACCGCGGGAGGTCGGATGACCGGGGCTGGCTTGGGTGACCATCACATCGTTGATCGGATTCTTGGAGACTTTATCTTCGTAATAACCGCCAATCCACTCAAGAAATTGTTTAGAACCCTTGTCGTTGGGGATTTCGACGGCGTAGTGAAGGCAGGCGATCCCGACGCCTTTCGCGACAAGCTTCGACAGGGTCGCAATGTGATCGCCTTGGGCGATAGGATGCTTCTGCCCGCCGTCCATGTAGAAGACGATCTCGTCAGCACCGTCGAACACGGATTCGTCGGTAGGCCAGCCGCCCTTTACGACGATGCTGGTGACGCCTTTATTCTGCTTGAGGCACTTGTCGAGCAGTTCGACGCCGTTGTTAAATTCGTGTTCGCCCGGTTTGTGGCTGGGGGTGCCCGCGATGAGTACAATTTTTCGATCGGCGGCGCCGGCGACACCAGCGCACAGGATGACGAGAAGAAGGAACCGGTTCACGAAGGACATATTATCCGATTGCCACGACATTGTGTCGAAGCCGTTCCCCTACTTGCGCATCAGCGAAGTGGTTTTCAGGGTTTGGTTGGCGGGGGTGGTGGGGGTGGTGCGGGGCCGCTACCGGTAGGGGCAGTAGAACCCTTGTCCCCAGACGCCCCGGTGGTCCCGGTTGCCGCTCCGCTTGCGCCGGTTCCCGTACCGCCCCGAGGCATCCGGTAAAGCGCTTCCTGGAGTGCATCTGAGGCTGCGCGCATGGCGCGTTGCAGGACCAATCCCCGATCAATCGATTTAGCGGAGAGGGGCTGATTCTTGAATACGCGGACGAACTCACCGGGATTCAGGAAGCGGGTCTGGCCGGGTTGTGTCAAATGGCGAACTTCCACCAGGCCTTCTTCGACAAGGACGAGCGTTGTAGCGTCCGAATCTTCAACATCGACATCGAAAACAGTGCCTCGAACGGCAATCACGGCAGTGGGGGTTCGGACTTTGTTGTGATTTGGCTGGCCGCCGATATGTTGGATCTGGACTTTCACTTTGCCGAGCAGGATTTCGAGCAAATCCTTCCAATCGCCCCGGTTGTTGCGAAAGATCACTTGGGCATTGGGGTACACATCAAACGTGCTGCCGTCCGAAACTTTGAAAGTTGCGTAGCTATCAGGGCCGGTAACGATGGTTTGCTGGGGCTGCACGGCATCGCCCGCGTTCAGGGCCCAAGTTGCGCCGTCGCGGAGGAGGGAAACCTGGCCGGAAAGCGAGACCACTTTGGCCGCGGAGTCGTTTTGAGCGAAGAGAGGCAGAGCCGCAGCGATTGCTAGCAGCAGGCCCAACGTTCGATGCTGGAAAAAGTGGGTCACCCGAAACCAACAGTTTAGCATCGGAATTGCAAAGGCAAGGCTCTGGCCCTCGATTAACTCCTTGTTCATTAAGGGGATACAGAACCACTGGGGCCTGGTTATTGTACGATAAGGGTACTTCGGTGTGTCATAGCAACCCATTTCGCAAACTAGTACGTGGGGCCGCACTTGTCGCAATTTTGTGCGTGTCCCTTGCGCAAGCGCAGACTTGGCGCAAACTTGGCGGCTCAGCAATTGAAATTGGGTTGGCGGCGCCTGCCGGCGGACCCGTTGCGCAGATTTGGTTTTCCCCAGACGGCTCGCAGTTGTTTGCCCGTACGTCACGCGATCTGACCTTTATGACGCGAGACTTTGAGACTTGGACCGTTGCTCCGGGAGATTCTTCCCGAACAGAAGCGGCGGTGGACCGGGCTCCCTTCCGATTGCCGGAGAGCAAAATGAGCGTTCGAGCCAGCGGCACAGGGCGCATCTATGCTTTTGGGGCGCAGATTTATGCCTCGGAAGATGGAGGGCGGAGTTGGATCAACCTTACGGCTTTCGAAGGGCATTCGGTGATTGGGGATGGCCAGCATGACCTGGCGGTATCGCCGCTGGATCCCTTGTTTATTGCGGTAGCAAACGACGAGGGTGTGTGGGCTTCCCACGATGGCGGAATTTCCTGGAACGGCCTGAATGAGGACTTGCCGAATCTGCCGGTGCGTTCTTTGTTGCCGAAGCATGGATTGGCTGTGGAACGGTTGGGAACCGCGGAGTTCGTGAGCCGCGCGGGGTGGGTTGCCGCGAGCCTCGACCGGCCGGAAATGCCGATGCGAAGCGCTCTTTCCGTGAAGTTCGGGGCAACTGTGACCGCGGTGGCGGGAGCGGGAGACTTCTGGTATGCGGGAGCAGCCGACGGGCGAATCTGGACCTCCGCAGACGCGCGCGCGCACTGGACGCTGGCTACGGTGCAGGCGGCAGGGGCCGTGGAGCGGTTTTTCGTGGATGCGGCCGCCCCCAGGATCGCTTTGGCCGCCGCTTCGGCACGTGGCTCCCACTTGTTTCGCACGGTGAACGGCGGGGTGACTTGGGACGATATGACAGGCGCGCTTGGAGACGCTCCCGCACATGGAATTACGGCAGATCGCGCGGATAGCGTGGTGTATGTCGCAACCGATCGCGGAGTGTTTATGAGCCGGATGGATTTGAATGCGTTGGGGAGCGCTTCGCCCTGGGTGAGTGTGTCGGGCGGTTTGCCTGAGTCCGTGGTGATGGACGTTCGGTTGGATTCGAACGGGCAGCAGTTGACGGCGGCGGTGGATGGGTACGGAGTTTATGTGGAGCGCGCGCCGCATCAAATTGGGACGGCAAAACTGGTGAACGCGGCGGATTTGAGTTCCCGCGCGGCGGCGCCGGGCGGATTGGTGAGCGCCGTGGGGATGGCCGTGAATTCCGTAACGGGTGGTGGACGGCAGTTCCCGGTGCTGGGGCAGTCGCAAATTCAGGTTCCCTTCGAGACGGAGCCGGCACAGTTGCAAGTGGAAGTGAACCGGTCCGTGAGGGTGGGGTTGACGGTGAAGGCGGTGTCGCCGGCGGTGTTCGTGGACCGCGATGGCGCTCCTTTGTTGCTCGATGCGGACACCGGAATGATGCTCGATGGGGCTCAGCCCGCGATGGCGCGGTCCTCGCTCCAACTGCTGGCTACCGGGTTGGGGCGCGTGACTCCGGACTGGCCTTCGGGGGTACCGGCGCCTTCCGCAAATGTACCTGCAGTTGCTGCTGCGGTGAAGGCCTTCTTGAATGGAACAGAGGTAGAAGTGGTGAAGGCGACCCTGGCTCCCGGATACGTGGGCATGTATCTGGTGGAGATTCGGTTGCCTGCGATTTTGGACGCAGGTGTGGCTGACCTCTACCTTGCAGCAGCGGGTGAGACGAGCAATCATGTTCGCGTGCCTGTGACGAACTAGAGCTCTTTCACGCGAAGATTTCTGAATTCCACTCGTGTTCCGTGTCCCAGCAGGCCGATGTGTCCGGTGGTGCGCGCAAGGCCCGGATGCTTCTTGAGGACCTCTGGGTCGGTTACATCGTCAAGATTTGCGTTCACGATTTCGTGGCCGTTGAGCGTGACTACAACGTGGCGGCCTTCGGCTCGGATCTCTTCTTCGTTCCATTCACCGGTTGCTTTCAGATAGCCGGTTTTCGCGGGAACGACGTCGTAGATGGAGCCGTGATACTGGGCAGGCCTTAACTTGCCTTTGTAGACGGGAGCGTCGTGGTCCAGGATTTGGATTTCCATGCCCTTGTAAGCGGCGTCGCCTTCGTACGGCGCGCGGATACCAATGCCGTTGTTGGCGCCTTCGGTGAGCAGAAATTCGAAGCGGAGGATGAAATTCGAATATTCTTTCTCCGTGAACAGGTTGCCGCCCCCGTCCGCGGGGCAGACGATTCGGCCATTCTCAGCCATGTAGCCCGTGCCTTTTTGGCCTTGGAGGTGCCAGCCCTGGAGTGTTGCGCCGTCAAAGATCGGTTTGAAGCCGGGTTCCGTGGCGGCGAAGAGCAGCAGGAGGAGAAGCTTCATACGTCCACCTCCTTCCATTCAACGATCCGTTTCTCATACATCGATTTGCGGCCGAGCATGGCTGTGAGCGTGGAGCGTCTGGCGGATTCAGCGTCATTCAAGGGCTTCTGTTTTCCTCTTGTGTTCGCGATGAAGGCCGCAAGCGACATATAGGTGCTGTCTTGTCCCGCGTCGGGGACTTTCAGTGTCTCGGTTTTGCCGGATCGAGAAATCAGTGTGGCAGTGGCGAGATCGATAGCGGCATCAGAGCCGAAGACGCGCTCCTTGATGCCGGAGAACTTGGGTGGATCGAAGAAGATATGGCTGAAGGTGAAGCGCAGGTCGTTCGGAAATTCGTAGATAACGGCGTAGTTGTCGGTCACGGTGCGGCCGGGGGGATCGTTCTTGAAGAGGTTGATGCCGCCGGAGCCATAGGCGCGGAGCGGCGGGGCCCCGGCTACCCAGACCATGAGGTCGATGATATGGCAGGCTTGCTCGACGATGGCATCGCCGGAGATGGCGCGGTCAAAGAGCCAGGGAGTGTCGTGCGGCAGGTCGGCGGAGTGGCGATAGCCTTGAAGAAACACCACGTTGCCGATTCCCCCGGACTTGATGTATTTCACCGCCGCGTTTCGGTTGGGGTCGTGGCGAAGCTGGAAACCGGCCTGGTAGATGCCCTTGGCAGTTTTGGTGGCGGTGATGATGTCCCGGCACTGATCGGGGGAGAAGCCCATGGGCTTTTCGCTATAGACGTTCTTGCCGACTTCGAGCGCCGCCAAAACCATTTCTTTGTGAAGGTTCACGGGGGTGGCGATTACGACGGCGTCGATATCCTTCCGGTCGAGGAGCTTGCGAAATTCCGGGTAGGCTTCGGCTTTTCCTCCTTTGGCGGCGACGGCTTCCTGCGCCCGTTTTAAACGTTCCGGATCCAGGTCACTGATGGCCACGACTTCAATGCCGGGCACATTCAGCATGTGTTTCAGAAGGAAGGAGCCCCGGTTCCCTACACCAATGAAGGCAACGCGAATGGTATCGCTTGGGGGTTGCGCACTCAGGAGCGCGGCGCTACTTGTGGCCAGGAACGCACGGCGAGAAGTATCGGTCATTTCCGTTTCTTTCCTTTAGTGAGATTTTCGAATAGATACAGACCGCTCTTTCCAGATACCGCGATATCGAGATCGCCGTCCTGATCGAGATCGGCGACTACGACTTGCATGCCTCCGCCTGTTCTGGTGCTGTAGTCGACCACGTGCTTGGCCCACTCGATTTCCTTGTTCTGGTTGCGGAAGTATTCGTACCAGTACACGCCGAGCGGTTCGCGCTCGCCGGGGTCGCGCCCGTTGTGGGCCATGAACCGTTTGCCCGTCACGAAATCCATCTTGCCATCGCCGTTCAAGTCCACCATGGTGATGGCGTGCGGCTGCGACCAGGAGTCGTCAATGATGTGTTTCTTCCAGGTGTGGTCGGGCATTTGTTCCATCCAGAAAAGTCCGTAGTTATGGGCAAGGCCGGTGACCAGGTCGGGGCGGCCATCGCCGTTGACGTCGAGGACATAAATGAAGCTGGTCTGGTCGAGATCGAAGTCCGGGTGGAAGGTCCAATCGGGCGAGCGCGGGTCGGCGGGGGCTTCGAGCCAGCCTTTGGGAGTGATGATGTCGTTGCGGCCGTCTTTGTTGATATCGCCGACACCGACGCCGTGGCCGTAGCTTTTCGGGCTGACGACGTGCTTCACGAAGTCGCCGTTCTTGGCTTCGTACCACGCGAGGGGGTCGGCGGTGGTAGCGCTTCCAAATTGGGGAAGTACTTCGCGGGCTTTGCCGTCGTTATCGAGATCGACGAGGAAGGCGAACTCGACGTTGTGGCCGGAATCGATCAGGTGCTTCTTCCATTCGCCGCCGCGAGGGCCGGGGTTTTCATTCCACCAGAGTTCTTTCGCAAACCAGGTGCAGCTGACGATATCGATGTTGCCGTCTCCGTTGACATCGAGCGGGAGATCGCTGAAGTCTTCGATGTAATTTTGGGTGTAGTTGAGGGAGCGGAACTTGTGTTTGATCCAGTTCGGGCCTTCAAACCAGTTTTCGCCGCTGACCAGATCGGGCACGCCATCGTTATTAATGTCGGCGGTGGCGAGCGGTTCGTTGGCGCCCAGATCGAGCGTGTGTTTTTCAAAAGGAATGTCGGCGGGACGGGAGGCGGCCCAGGCAAACAGGATGACAGTGAAGATGCCGAGCGTTGCCAATTTCATGGGTTCGATTGTGTCATAGCGCTTTCATGCGGTCCAGTAGGGGCGCAAGCTCATGGAGGCGCGAGGTGTCGTTCCCGTAACGAAAGGCTTGGTAGCATTCGGTGAACTCGGCAACAGCAGCAGCAAGGGGCGAGGGCGGCAGGGAGGAGGCGAACTCACCGGCAGTGAGAGAGGCGGGCTTGGTGAACCCCCGAGATTGCAGGATGCGCAACATGCGGCGGTAGAGAGCGGAGACTTCCGCGTGGGTGGCGCGGCCCGTACGCAGTTTGAGCGCGCGGAGGATGGACCGGAGCAGGAAGAACAAGGGGATCAGGGCGAGGGGCGCGAGCACGTAAGGCAAGTATTGTTTGCGCCAGAAGTGAAAGTTGGGGTTCCAGTTGGCACCCACCTGCTGCGTGGATTCCTGAAGGCGTTCGGCAATGATGATTTGGTGGTTCAGGTCGTAATTGACCACCCATTCCTGCCAGAAGGTTTGGGCGGCATCCAAATAGAACGCGGCGCGCTGCAACAGGGGGTTTGGGGCATTGCGGGCGGCGTAAGGGCGTCGGATCGAAGATGGTCCAGCCGGAGCTGGGGAGCCATGCTTCCACCCAACTGTGGGCATCGGACGCGCGGACGATATATAGACCGGAGACCGGGTTCAGGGTGCCGCTTTGGAAGCCGTTCACGATGCGGGCAGGGGTGCCGAGCGAGCGCAGCATGACGGCCATGGCGCTGGCGAAGTATTCGCAGTGGCCTTTGCGGCGGTCGAAGAGGAAGTTCGCGAGAGGATCGGGCTGTTCGCGGGAGGGGAGATCGAGCGTGTAGCCGAATTGCGTGCGGAGATAGCGTTCGATGGCGGGGGCGGTGGCGAGTTGGCGGGCGAGCGCGGGGATGCGGGGATCAAGAGGGGGGAGTTCGAGATCGCGCTGAGCTTCCGCAAGAGTGAGCGGCGTGACGGAGACGGGGCGGCCGGGGAAGGGCTGGAAGCTGGAGACTTCATAGCGGAAGCCTTCCACGGGGAGGGCGGTGAAGCGTAAGGTACCGGCGGGGGTGCGAATGACACGGCCCGCGCCGAGGATGAGGAATTCGGGGGTGCCTGCTACAAAGAGCGCGTCGGAATCCGTAGGGCTGAGGTCGACGCGGTACGTGAAGCGCGTGCCATCGCGGCGGCTGCGCTGGAGCGCACCGGCAAGTTCGACGGGTGACTTGCGGGGGAGGACTTCGCGGGCGGTGAAGACGGAGTCGGTCCACTTATGGCCGTCAAAGTGGGAGAGCGCGGCGCCGCGCCACTTGAGATTCGCGGGCATGGATTGCGAATAGGGGCGGATGTGCATGACGGCGCGGTTATCTTTCTGAATTTCGCCGATCTCGCCCAGGGTGACGTCATTCGAGAAGCCGCTGAGGTGGTAGCGGGAAGTGATGAAGTGCCGATAGGCGGCGTTGGCGGAACGCGGGAGCAGGATGAACATCGCGATGGTGAGGAGCAGGATGCCCGCGGTGATGAAGGCGGTGACGGCGGTGAGGCGGGGGGCGATGCGGAGAGTAGGGGCTGTGGGGCGGGCCGGTTTGCGAAGGCCGCGGCGGATTTCGGCGCTGGTGGAAGCGGCGATGGCGCAGACGAGATAGACGGCGAGGTAGGCGAAGAAGTTGAGATTGACCGAGAGCATGGCGGCGGCGACGAGTTCGACGAGCGCGATGGAGGCGGTGTAAAGGTAATCGCGGTTGGTGCGCGCGGTGAGGATCTTCATGACCGCGAGGAAGCAGACCAGGTGGACGGTGGCTTCGAGGAGGCCGCGGGAGAGGAAGAAATAGTCGGCGGCGAAGAAGGCGATGTAGGCGAGGGTGATCAGGTTGATGGCGAGCGCGGGGAGTTCAAGGGCGATGAGGCCAGCGACAGCGGCGGCGCGAAGGGCGAGACCGAGGCAGACGAGGATGACGGTGGGGGTATCGAGGAAGCCGGAACCCGCGACGGCGAGGAAGCCAGCGGAGACCAGGCCCAGGAGGGAGAGTTGGAAGAAGCGCTCGACGGCTTTCTGCATGGCTATGCTGTGAACGGCGGATTCGTGGTGAGTGTGCGGTGCGTTGCTTGTGGGTTGGCGACGGAGGCGGCGCAAGCGCCGGGTTTCCATTTAGGAAGGGGGGTGACCTGATTGTTTTCATCAAGATCGCCGGGTTCGTCTCCCGGAATACGTTGTCGGGTTGGGTTTTGGAGGAGGCAGACCTTCAGGCTGACAACGGTGGGTGTAGCGAGGAGGCTGGTGCCGTCGACGGCTGGAAAAGCGGCGGACACCAGGCGTAATTCGATTGCTTTTTGCATGGGGCTAGAAAGCGAGCGTTAGATTGATGGTGCGCCCGTTTGGGTTGCTCTTGGGTTCGCTGTCTTGTGGGGAGTTGGTTTCGTTTTCATTTTTCCCGGGTTCTTTTCGTATTTTCATCCGTTCTGCCGTCTTTTGAACTTCGCCCCAAGCCTATTTGGGGCTTCTGAGCAGAGTATAGCCGGAGACAATCGCGACAACCGGAAGATGGGGGTAGATTCAGTTGAAAACACGGGACATGGAGTTGCATACAATTAGTCACTTCTAAAAGATGCGAGAACCGAGCTCTAAATTGGGTAGTGGTTCAGTTTGAACTAAGGAAGTTGCGGCTGTAGGTAAATTTTGACGCCGCGTATTTTCGACACTGCGTACTCGACGTTTGTGTTCGCGGGATATGTGATGACCAGTTCCCGGTTCGTGCGCCAAGTCATGCGGACACCACCGCCACGAATACCAAAGAATGTCACCACTGGATTGCCTTGGCGTCTTCCATCGACATACCAAGCAGAAAGCGCGACCACTGAACGAGTAGCCGTCATCGCTCCGCAATCCGTTTCGTAAAGACTTGCCTTTACTGACTTGTCATCGTTATTTGTGGACTGAAGAACTGGACCTTGGCAGATCCCCCCTAAAGCATATCCGGCTAAAACCCAAAGGATGGCAAGGGTCCCTAAAACAATCCATACCATCAGAAGCGCCTTCTTCATTGTTGTGCGACAAATCCTACCATGCCTTCCCGAGCAAGCAAGCCAAATCGCCCGCGTGATCCGAACCTGTTAGCGCGATCCGTGGTCGAAGACCTGATAGGCGAAACGATGGAAGGCGACCCGCTACCGCCGCGTGAACCCGAACCCGTGAAGAATCCGGCGGCGGTGGCATTGTCGAAGCTCGGCGCTTCCAAGGGTGGCTTGGCTCGCGCAGCTTCACTATCAGATCGCAAGCGGTCAGCCATTGCTAAGAAGGCGGCGCAGGCGCGTTGGAATCGCCCGAGTGAATGAGCGGAAGGTACTCCTCAAAGATCATTGCAGGCCGGGAATGTTTTCGAGATGTACTCGGTTATGTGAAACGAGCGGGATATCATACGCTTTCGCACAAGCGGCGATCCACCTGTCATTTGCCGCCATGACACGTGGCGTATTGTTGGCCGTTTTTAGCAAACCCAAGCTCGCATATTCTCGACATACTTTATCGTTGAATGGTAGCTTTACAACCAACTGAAGACGTTGCTCTATGTCGGCAATTCGCTTAGCCCCAAGAGATCGAAAGCCCTCGTAAACCTCCCCTAGTGTAATGAAAGAAATTGCGGGCGAAAAGCGAAGTAAACTTTACGCGATGTGGTTTTGGTTTTTACATCAGTTCCAGCCACCCGCTCAAACGGAGTTCGGCTTCAAGGAATCGAAGCCGCTCATTACAGGAATTCTTGCGTTCTGGATTGCCGTTCTTATTCCATGGCTTCCATTTGCCGGACTATGCGGGATGGCCTTTGATGGCGGTGACACCATTCACGCTCGAGTTTTCGTAGCCTCAATCTGGTCGTACCCGTTGCTTCTGTTTGTTGGCTATCAGCTTAGGCAAAGGCTCCCTGCAATGATATTGCTTCCGGTACTGAACCTATTGGCGTTCTCTTGGAGCGGCTTTTGATGAGTTGTCAAGTAAGTTCTTGCCCTGGTTTGAACGGAATCTTGGTCCGCAATCGCGTTACTGCAGATAACAATACCGCTGCGGTCGCCATCACGAACTAACAAGGTGAGCGCATTTGTAGCAGGATCCTCCTCTCCTGTCTTGACCAAATTGACAAGAATAGGCCTTCTTAATGCCCTAGTTACACGCAAGCTGTCATGCAACACTTGTAGCTTTTGAACCGCCCTTGGCCGTTGCATCCGGTGGCGATTGCATATCTCCACTACGACCACCCGGCGTTATGCGAACATCTACGATTGCACCCGAAAATCCGTCGATGATGTTGAACGAACCGACAGTTCAATGACGCATCGCGCCCGTGATTCGGTCAAAAATAAATCTTCAACGCCAATTGAATCTGCCGTGACGTACGCTGAAACACCGTCGGGCTTCCCGCACTGGTAATCTTGCCGACTCCGCTAAATCCGATGCTGGCGTTCGGATTGTTGAATTGCGGCGTGTTCAGCGCGTTGAAAGCTTCGGCGCGGAATTCCACCCGGCGCTTTTCCATGAACGGAAATTGCTTAAACAGGGAGAGATCGAGTTGCTTCGTTCCGGGGCCGTACAGAATGTTGCGGCCGGAGTTTCCGAACGTGTAGGGCGGTGGTGCGGCGAAGGCCGTGGGGTCGAACCAGAGATTGATCGAGCGTTGCGAGGAGGGCAGGATTCCCGACCCAATGCGGTTCGGGAACTGCGTCCCTGTGCCTGTGTTGAGGTTACTTGTTTGCATAACCGGGGTGAACGGGAGACCGGTCTGAAGAGTCACGATGTGGTTGAGCTGCCAGCCGCCGGTAATCCAATTGATCGGCTTCGGTGTGTTCGACAAAAACTTTGGGAATTCGTAGGTTCCGCTGAACGTCAGCTTGTGGCGGACATCGAAGGTGGAGTTGCCGCGTTGCGCGGCCAGATTGTAGGAGTTTTGAATTGGACTGTTGCTTGATTCGCCACTGGTGTCGTCGATGCTGTGGGCCCAGGTCCACGCGCCGGAAAACCGGTAACTGCCGAGGCGGCGCTGGAACGTGGTCTGGAGCGAGTTATAGCTGGAATTGCCCCAGGGCACGACGCCGGCGGCGTCGCTCAGATTCGGGTACGGACGGCGGCTTACTACGCTGCCCGGGCCGGGGATCGCCTGGTTGATATTCAAGCCCACTACATCGACGTAGGTTCCTTTTCCGCCCACGTAGGCGACAGAAACGGCCATGTTGTGGGTCAGTTCCTGCTGGACGTTGAAGTTCCATTCGTACATGGTGGAGGTCTTGCTGTCTTGCGGCCAATAGTAAAAGCCGCTCCCCGCGATGGGGTAGAGGTCGGGGCGGCTGGCCGGGAAGCCGCTCGAGATCGGGAGCGCTCCGTTGAAGTTTGCGGCGTCGTTGGTGGTGACCAGAGTTCCGCTGAACGGCGCGTTCTTCGCGAGCGAGTTACCGGACGTCACCGTCTTGAAGCTATAGAAGATTCCGCCGCCGGCGCGGATCACGGTCTTCGGAGTAGCGGTGTAGGCAAAGCCAAGGCGGGGGCCTAACTGGAGAGGGCGGCCGCTCAATACGGAATCGCCGGTGAAGGGCGCGGTCCCGACCGGCACCAGCGTTCCGCCATTGAGCGGCACGAAGGAAGCGAGGCGATTGTGGCGTTCTTTCCAGGCCGTGATCGAATCATTCCGCAGCCCCATATTGATTGTGAGGCGAGAGTTGACGCGCCAGTTGTCCTGCAGGTATGCACTGTAATAGAAGCGCTGCAGGCTGAAGAACTTCGAGACGTCCAGGCGGGATGTGATGGGGCGGCCGAGCAGGAAATCCGCCAAGCCGTAGCCTGTGTAAACTCCGCTGAAGCTGAAGGAGCCGGCGGGCGCACTGGGTGAGAAGAAGGCAAACCGGCGGGAGAGATAGTCGAAGCCCGCTTTCAGTTCATGGCGGCCGCGCACGATGCTGAACGCCTGATCGATCTCCCAATTGTTGTTCACCTTTTGCAAGCTGCCGGCGCCATCGCCCAAACCTGTGTAACCGGTAATGCTGGTGGTGCTGAGTCCGGGCGCGGCGCCGTGTCCGTTGGCGTTCGGGATGCCGAGATCTTCGGCGAGCGTGGGGAACTTGGTATCGGAATCGATGATTGCCTGGTTCAGGCGCGAATAGCCGACACGAAGTTCGTAGTATTTATTGGCGCCGAGGGATCTTCCATAGCCGAAGACGGCTTGATGGCTGGGGATCAGCACGCGTCCGGGCCGGCCGGGACCAGCGCCCACGGCTGGCTCGGGAAGATTGCCGGGGTTAAAGGTGTCCGCGGTTTCGTAGCTGTAGCGGAGGAAGATGGCGGCGTTGGTGGTGCGGTAATCGGCGCGGAGGTCGAACTGGTCCACTTGGTTGGTTTGCACCGGGTTGTAGAGGAAATTGTTGATCAGGCCGGGGAGGTTGGGGCTGGGGTAGAGCGCAATCAGACGGGCCGCGGTGGGGTCAATGAGCGAGGGCGGGATGATGTTGTTCGGGAACTGCGGGCGGGCGGCGGTCCGGGGATCGAGAATCTTGATGTTGGGAAGCGAGGAAAAATCGCCGGTGCGGAAGGCAGCAATCGGGATGCTGCTGAGATAGGTTTGGGCTTGGCGGACGCGCTTGCCTTCGTAGTCGCCGAAGAAGAAGAGCTTGTCCCTTCCGTTGAACAGGTGAGGGATGACGATGGGCGCGCCCAGATTGCCGCCGAACTGATTCAGCTTGAAGGGCGGGATGGGGTTGGTGGGGGAGTCGAAGAAGTTCTTGGCATCGAAGGCGGAATTGCGCAGGAATTCGTAGAGGGTAGCGTGCAGGTCATTCGTGCCCGATTTATAGGTGACGTTGATGATTCCCTGGCCGCCTCCATACGCGGCTGGCGCGGAACTGGTTTGAACTTTGAATTCATAGATGGAGTCGACGGGCGGAAAGAAGATGAGGACGCCGGCGTCCGTATCGACGCTGTTGATACCGTCGATCAGATAGGTGACGTCTTCCACCGGCGCCCCATTGATGACGGCGCCGTTGGTGCCGCGGCCGCTGGTGTAGCCAAGCGAACCGGACGCGCCGCCGACTCCGGTGAGGACGCCGGGGGCGAGTTGCACCAGCTGCGTGAAGTTCCGCGTGTTGAGCGGGAGATCGACAATTTCTTTGGCGTCGCGGACCTGGCCGATTTCGGAAGATGCTGTTTCGATGACAGGCGCGGCGCCGGACACGCTGACCTGATCTGAGACGGAGCCGAGTTCAAGGGTGAGATCGGCCTGCACGCGTTGGCTGACGCCGACGGTAACCTGAATGGCGCGCTCGCGGAAACCTTCGTACCGCACGGTGATGGAGTATTGGCCGGGCTGGAGAGGGAGCGAGTTATATTCGCCGCTGCCCGACGTGACGACGTCGCGGGTCACGTTGGTGGACAGACTGCGGATTTCCACTTTGGCGCCGGGAACGGGGGCCTTCCGCGGGTCGGTGATTAGGCCATCGATGGAGCCTAATTCGAACTGGGCCAGCGCGGTGGCGGAAGTAAGAAGCAACAGGAGAGAGAAGCGGACGACCCACATTGGCGGGAGTCTATCACAGCGGCGCGTTACTGACGTGCGCCTTCGGCGATCCACCGGCGTATGCGTAGGATCTGCGTTGGAGCAAGAGGTGGGCGGTGAAGGGGCATGCGATGTTCCTTTCCCCGGCGGCCTTCGATGAAATGAACTAGGACGCTGGCGTCCGGCTTCCCGGGCACAACGTCGTCGCCGATGTTTCCGCCGAGGCGGAGCGTGCGATAGGTACGCAGGTCCAGGCCGTTGCTCGAAATACCGTCCCTGCCGTGGCAGTATACGCAGCGTTGCCGAAGGAGTGGAGCGATGTCCCGCGTGAACGTAAGCGTAAGCAGAGCGGAGAGCGCCATTTGATATACTCCGCTGAAATGCTTCGCCATGTTGCCATCCTAAGCGCGGCGGCCGTGATGTTGTTGAGTGCCACCGAGCGCCGCCTTTACGTTACCGATAAAACCGGGATCAGTGTCTACGATATCGATAACGGCCACAAGTTCCTGCGCAAGATCGAGATTCCGGATTCCGGGGATTACAAAGGCATTGCTGCCAGCGTGCCGCTGGGAAAACTGTATGTTACGTCCTACAAGAAGGATGAACTGATTTGCCTGGACTTGAAGACCGATGCCGTACTGTGGCGGAAGAACGATCTGGGTAAGTATGCCGACAGCATGATGCTGACGCCAGACGGCAAGACGATGTATTTGCCGTTTCGCGATGAAATTTTCTGGCGTGTTTTGAACGCGAACGACGGGTCGGTTCTGGCGACCATCAACACGGAGCGTGGAAAGCAGTACACGGTGGACCCAATTGCGAATATCGGGCCGCATAACACGTGGATCAATCCGAACGATAAGCGGGTCTACATGGAGGTGCTGACGGTTCCGTATCTATATATTGCGGATCGCGCGACGAATAAAGTGATCGGCAAGGTGGGGCCATTCAGTTCCGGACTCCGGCCTTTTGCGGTTACCGCAGATGACAAGTACGTGTACGCGAATGTGGACCGGCTGCTGGGGTTTGAGGTGGGCGAGGCGAAACCGGGCGGGAAAATGCTGTATCGCGTGGAAGCGCATACGCCGCCTGAGCGCTTGCAGCAGATTCCGAAACCGCCGGCGCACAAGCCGCATAGCACACCGAGCCATGGGATTAACCTAACGCCGAACCAGAAGGAAGTCTGGATGGTGGATGGCGTGTACGGCTATGTCTATGTTTATGACGTGACCCAGATGCCTCCGAAGCAGACGGCGAGCATCGCGATTTTTCGCGATCCGAAGGAGCAGCCGCATCCGGGGTGGATCACGTTTAGTATCGATGGGCGTTATGCGTACCCGGATGGAGGGGCCGTGATCGATACGGCGACGAAGAAGGTGGCTGCCTGGATCCCGACCAGTGAAAAGCTGATCGAGGTGGATTTCGAGAACGGCAAGGCTTCACAGGCCGGGCATCGCTAAAGATCAGGACAGTTACAACAATCGGAGTTCAATAGGCGCGCCCACGCCGCAGCCGAGGATTTTAGCCGCGCTTGTTTGAGAGGCAGCGATTTCGAAGTAGCCGGAGCTGCCTTCGATAAGAAAGACTTTGCCCGGTTCGGCTTCCGCGTAGTTGTGTTCCAGTTTTTCTATTGCCTGCAGTCCTGCCAGGACTTCGAAGTTTTGCTCGTAAACACGCGCGAACTCGGCGGCGCGGAAATTGGTGATCAGGTTTCCGAATCGATCGATTTTGAGTACTGCTCCCGTCCAGCCGCGTCTGGCTGTACGGACTGGTTTCTCGAGTGGAAGTCTTAAGTGATCTTCGATGAGCGGACCGGTTTCGGCGGGCGGAACGCCTCCCGCTACGTGGCCCGCTACCGGAGCGAAGATGTCGCGGCCGTGGAACGTCTGGCTGACCGGGTGGCGGAACAAGCGCTCATTCACGATGTGGCGGACCGCTGTTTCCTCCTGGTCGAAGACAAGTGAGAGCACTCCGTTATCGGGTGCGATAAAGATATGTCCACAGGCTTCGGCGAGGATGGGGCGGCGATTGCTGCCTACTCCAGGATCGACGACAACGACATGCACCGTGCCTTCGGGGAAGTAGCGCCACGATTGCGCGATCAGGAACGCGCCTTCCAGAATGTCGAAGGGCGTTACCTCATGCGTGATGTCAATGACGTGCGCCTGGCGGCAGGCGCTGAGCACGCTGCCTTTCAGGACGCCGGCGAAATGGTCGCGCAGGCCGAAATCCGTCAGAAGGGTGACAACGGGGATTACCGCGGGAAAGTCCACCTTACAAAGCTAAACTGAAAGTTGGCCCCGCACCACTATTTCGATTACAACGCGACTGCGCCTTTGACCGCGCCGGTGCGTACTGCCTATTTCGAGGCACTGGAGGAGAACTTCGGAAACGCCTCCAGCATCCATCGCGTGGGGCAATTGGCGAAGCAGCGCTTAGAGAATGCCCGGCGGCGGGTGGCGGCGAAAATCGGGGCGAATCCAAAAGAGATCATTTTCGTGAGCGGCGGTACCGAGGCCGATAATCTCGCGCTCCGTGGGGTTCTTCAGGCCGGCGACCACCTGGTGATCAGCGCCATTGAGCATCCGGCGATCTTGGCCACGGCAGCTTCTTTAAAAGCCAAGGGAGTTGCGGTGACGATTGTGCGCGAATGTGCCGGTTCCCGAGTTTCACCCCTGCAGATTCGGGCGGCGATTCGGCCTGACACAAAACTTATCTCGGTAATGCACGCCAACAACGAAACAGGGACGATTCAGGAAATCGAAGAGATTGCGGGGATTGCGCGGGAGGCCGGCGTTCTGCTGCACTCGGATGGTGTCCAGACGTTTGGAAAGATCCCTGTTGACGTGAATCGTCTCGGCGTCCACATGTACAGCATCTCGGGCCATAAGATCGGCGGGCCGAAGGGCATTGGGGCGCTTTATGTGAAGAAGGGAACGCCGCTGAGCGCAATTTCTTTTGGCGGGCATCATGAAGGGGACCGGCGGCCGGGGACGGAGAATGTCGCAGGGGCCGTTGCTTTGGCGGTTGCGGGCGAGACCGCGGATTGGTCCGGAGTTGGCGCGCTTCGGGACAAATTGGAACGGGAGATCCTCAAAAACATTCCGGCGGCTCATGTGAATGGAGCCGGGCCGCGTATCCCGAACACCACCAACATCCGCTTCGACGCAATTGAAGGTGAAGCTCTGCTAATTTCACTCGACCTGCGCGGATTCGCGGTCTCAAGCGGCGCGGCGTGTTCGAGCGGGGCGACCGAACCCTCGCATGTTCTGACCGCCATCGGGCTTTCAGAGAAGGACGCGCGCAGTTCCATCCGATTTTCGCTTGGGCCGGAGAACACGGAGAGCGAAGTAGATGGGCTGATCGCTGCCGTGGCGGATTCCTGCGCGCACCTGCGCCGGATTTCAACGGAGCCGCATCGAATGACATATGCCTGAGACTCCGATCGTTGTAGCCATGTCGGGTGGGCTCGACAGCTCCGCGGTCGCCGCGATGCTGGTGCGCGACGGGCGCAAGGTCGTCGGGATGACGATGCAGCTTTGGAACCAGCGGCGCCTGCCGGAACTCGCTTCCGAAAAGACGACGGGGCGGTGTTGCTCCCTTGACGACGTTTACGATGCCAGGCACGTGGCGGAGCAGATCGGGATTCCGTATTACGTGGTGAATTTCGAGCGGCAGTTCGAAGAGCATGTGGTGGTTCCGTTCGTTTCGGAATATCTGGCGGGGCGGACGCCCATTCCCTGCACGCTCTGCAACAACTTCATTAAGTTCGATCAGTTTCTGGCTATGGCGGATACCGTGGGCGCGGAGCATGTCGCGACCGGGCACTATGCGCGCATCACGCGCAACCAGGAGGATGGGCGGTTTGAGATGCGGACCGCGTTCGACAGCACAAAAGACCAGACTTACTTTCTGTTTGGCCTGACGCAGGCGCAGTTGGCCCGTACCCTGTTTCCGCTGGGCGAAAAGAAGAAAGCCGAAGTGCGGGAAATGGCCCGAAGCTTGCATCTCGCCGTGGCGGAGAAGCCGGAAAGCTACGAAATTTGCTTTGTGCCGAACAACGATTACGCGGCGTTTCTGGACGCGTACCTGGCGGAGAAGGGGTCGGCGGCTCCGGAGGCGAAGGGGCAAATTGTGTCGGCTGCGGGCGACACGCTGGGAACGCATGAGGGTGTGCATCGGTTCACGGTGGGGCAGCGTAAGGGTTTGGGGATCGCAACCGGTGAACCGCTTTACGTGATCTCGACCGATCCGGCGAGCCAGCAGGTGACAGTGGGCGCGAGCGAAGCGCTGCTGCGTTCGAAGCTGTTGACGCGGGAGGTGAACTGGGTGTCGATTCCCGCCATCGTAGCGCCGCGCCGCGCGCAGGTTCGGATTCGGCATCGGCATCGGGCGGCGGAGGCGACGCTGTATCCGGTTGCGGAAGGTGTATGAGGTGAGGTTCGACGAGCCGCAGCGCGCGGTGACGCCGGGGCAGGCGGCTGTGTTTTACGACGGCGATTTGGTGTTGGGTGGCGGCTGGATCGCGTAAACCCAAAGCGGCCGTAGTTCTGGAGTATTTGCTGGCTCGCGGAGTGGTGGCGACCTTGCAATACTCGCCGCGCGGCATGGCGGACAGGTTAGGGTTCCTCTACGCGAAACTTTTGGACTTGGCGGTTCCCCGGCTGCGGCGTGTGGCGATGCGCAACCTGGAGATGGCGATGCCCGGGCAGGCGTCCCGCGAAACCGTGGACGAGGTCTATCGCTCTATCGGGAGGCTGCTTGTGGCCTTCGCGCGCTTCCCTTCCATCGCCAAACACAACGTCGGCGATTGGATTCGCTATGAAGGTTTCGAACACTTTACGAATGCATTGGCGAGAGGGCGTGGCGTCCTATTTGCCACCGGGCACCTGGGCAATTGGGAGATCAGCGCGTTCACGCACGCCCTGATGGCGCAGCCGATGCACGTGGTGGTGCGGCCACTCGACAATCCGCTGATCGACCGTTTCGTGGAGCGGCGCAGGTCGTTATCCGGTAACACGCTGATCGGCAAACGGGAGTTCGCGCGGCCCATCTTGAAAGCGCTTCGCGAGAATCAGGCCGTGGGGATTCTGGTGGATCAGAACGCGGGTGCGGATACAGGCGTGTTCGTGCCATTTTTCGGTATCCTGGCGTGCGCGAATGTCGGCTTTGCGAAGCTGGCAGCGCATTCGGGCGCGGCAGTGATTCCGGGGTTCGCCGTGTGGAGCGAGGCGGAGCGACGGTATATTTTGCGCTTCTATCCCGAAGTTCCGATTACGGGCGACGCGGCGCGGGACACCGCCAGCGTGCAACGCGCAATGGAAGCAGCGGTGGCAGAATATCCCGGACAGTGGCTATGGATTCACAGGCGGTGGAAGACGCGTCCACAGGGCGAGGGTTCCCGTTACAATGGCGTTGACTGAATGAACTTCTTACGATGAAAAAGCCGCGCTCCCCCGTTGCGAGTTACGCAATTGTGTCCGGCCTGATTGCGTGGGCGCTTGTAACGTCGCTGATCCTCAAGAAAATTATCGAGCCAAATTTCTTTCTGCCCTTCATTACGGTGACGCTGGTTTCGTCCTGGTTTTTCGGACGCAATGCAGGGTTACTGGCCACCGCCCTGAGCACGGCGGTGATCGATTACTTCTTCGTGCCCATGTTTGGCTGGACGGACGCGGCGAAGGTGCTGACTTTTGTTCTTACCGCGCTGTTGGTGACGTTTCTTGTGGACGAGTTGCGCTATAGCAAGGTGCGGCTCACCGCTACGCTGACCAGCATCGCGGACGCCGTTTTGGTGACAGACTCGACGGGGCGCGTGACGTTTCTCAACCCGGTAGCGGAAGCGATGACCGGCTACCCCATGGAGGAGGCGCGGAACCGGCCGTTGCCCGCGGTCCTAAACCTCAAGGACGAGCTGACGGGCGAAATGGTAGAAGGGCCTTTACGCCGCGTTCTCACCGACAGCGGGCCGCCGCAAAGTACCGCTCACAAGACGATGACTTCGCGCCATGGCCACACCATGTCCGTAGAGGAGAGCGCGGCGCCCATCCGGGACCAGGACGGCAAAGTTTCCGGAGCGATTTTCGTACTGCGCGATATCACAGCCCGAAGACAACAGCAGGACCAGGTGGCGCAATCGCAGAAGATGATTGCGGTGGGGCGGCTGGCGGCGGGGGTGGCTGGAGATTTCAATAATCTTCTGACCGTGATCACCGGCTATAGCGACATTATGCGGCTGGAGATGGCTGCTTCGAATCCCTTGCGCCGCTTCGCCGAGGAAATCTTCTCAGCGGCCGAACGCTCCGCCGGTCTTACTCGCCAATTGCTCGCCTTTACCCGCGGGCAGAATACGCAAGCCCACATGCTGGATTTGCCGCCTCTGCTGAACGGCATGGAGACGATGCTCAAGCGTCTGATGGGCGACAACATTACCGTTACAGTGATGCCCGCGCCGGGGGTGGGCAAGATCAAAGCGGATGCGGCGCAGATGGAGCAGCTGATCGTAAACCTGGCAATGAACTCGCGCGATGCGATGCCGGGGGGCGGACAATTTGTCATCGAGGCGCTGAACACGGAAGTGAAGGCGGGTGAGCCGGGCAATCGAAGCGGCATGGCACCCGGCGAATACGTGATGCTGGTGGTGAGCGATACCGGAACCGGCATGGATGCCGAAACCAAGGCGCATGTCTTTGAGCCGTTCTTCACCACAAAGACTCACGGCAAGGGCAGCGGCCTTGGGCTTTCCATTGTCTATGGAATCGTGCAGCATGCCCAGGGGCACATCAACCTTTATTCAGAAGCCGGCAATGGCACGATTTTTGAGATTTTCTTTCCAAAGCAGAAAGAGGTTTCCAGCGAGGTTATACGCACGGCCCGGCCTCGCGGGCCACGCGGCACAGAAACTATTCTTGTGGCCGATGATGAAGACGGCGTGCGGAAACTGATTCACGCGGTTCTCGCGACTAGCGGCTATACCGTGCTGGAAACGCGGGACGGCAAGGAGGCCTTGGCGGTTTACGAAGCGAATTCGGAAAAGATCGACATGGTGGTGACAGACGTCGTGATGCCGAATATGACCGGGATTGAGCTGGGCGATAAGCTTGCGGCCTTAAAGCCGAAGCTTAAGGTGCTGTATGTATCGGGGTACCGCGATACGCCATCCGGGCCGCTTGAAGTGGAGCGCGAGAGGCAGTTCCTTCACAAGCCCTTTACGCCGGACGCCTTGTTAACGCGCGTTCGGGAAGTGCTGGATGCGCGGAGTTCTTAACGCGGAGGGTTATTTTGCGCTGGCGTGTCTGGTGATCTTGCTGGTGCGCGGAAGGTGGGGCGAGCCGGTCGATTTAGGCTGGCGCGGACGTTGGTGGATGTTGCTGCTTGCGCCGCTTCCCTTTCTGCTGTACCTCTCCTTCCCGTTCCTGGCGGATGATTACGCGCACATTCTCCATGCGCGCGCGTTGACTGCGGCGGGCGTGCCAGCCCTTTTTACCGTGCCCGCGGCGGACCATTTCTTTCGCCCTCTGGGTTATTTGTCCTATGCCGTGGATGCGCGGTGGGCTGGACTCTCGCCCGCTGCTTTGGCGTCTGAGCGGGCTGGCGCTGCATATGGTGAATACGCTGCTGGTATATCGGCTCTGCCGGGAGCTGCGGTTCCCTTCCCTGACCTCAGGAGCGGCGGCGATGCTGTTTGCGATACATGGATCGCGACCGGAAGCGGTGACCTGGGTTTCGGCGCGATTCGACTTGCTGGCGGTGCTTTTCAGCCTGGGGGCGCTGATCTTCTGCTTACGCGGGAAGGTATGGATAGCGGCGCTTTGCCTTTTCGCGGCGGTGCTGAGCAAGGAGAGCGCCTTCGTTGTACCTCTGCTTGCGGTAGCGGTGCTCTGGTACGCGCGGCGGGAAGCGGTTCGGAATACCGCGCCGCTTGTTTGGAGTGGCGGCGCTTGTGTTTGTCTACCGGTGGGCGCTGCTGGGCGGGGTGGGCGGATATCGAAATGCCGTAAGCGGTGCGCCCACTGTATTCGATTTCAAGCTTACGTCCACATTGCAGGCTTTGTTTCCGCGCTTCTGGGCGGCGATGCTGTTTCCGATTAATTGGAGCACGCGCTCCGAACTTCCTTCTGCTTCTGTTGGCAGCCGTTGCAGTGGCAAGCTGGCTTTCGCTTTTGAAAGGACACGCTCCCCGGCGTTCCTTGTTCCTGGGCATTGCTTTTGCATATATTTGCGCGCTGCCGGTCCATCAGTTCCTCTCGATCGGCGCGGATCTGGAGAAGTCCCGCGTTCTGTACTTCGCCTCGGTGGGGCTTGCGATTGTGTTTGCGGCAGCGATTCAGTCGCGCTGGATGTTGGTGCCAGCAATATGCATTCTGGTATTTCAATGCGCGGCGCTTGAACACAATCTGCGGATCTGGGAACGCGTCGGCTACCAAGCCCGTCAGGCGTGCGTAGCGGGCGCGCACGATCTTCCAAACGTCGTAGAGGGCGTTTACTTCTTGCACACCGGATACCCTGAATGCCTGAGCTTCCCGAAGTAGAGACCGTGGTTCGCAGCATAGCGCCCTATGTGACGGGCCAACGGATCGAAGCGGTCGAAGTGCGTTTGGCGCGCATCTTCCGAGGTGAGGCGCCACTCGGGCGAATCATCTCGCGAGTCACGCGGCACGGTAAATTCATCGTGCTCGAGCTTTCGCCAAGCGGGTATCTCATCATCCATTTGGGCATGACCGGCAAGCTTCGTTGGAATGCCCCGCCGGAGAAGCACACTCACGTGATCTTTACGATGAGCGGCGGTGAATTGAGCTTTACCGACGCGCGTACCTTTGGGCGCGTGGAGGTGAGCGAAGGCTTGCCGGAGCGCGTTGCGAGATTGGGGCCCGATGCGCTGGCGGTACCGGAAGCGGAGTTTCTGGAACGGCTGCAATCGCGATCGGGACGCATCAAGTCGCGGCTGCTGAATCAGTTGTTTGTACGTGGGCTGGGGAACATCTACGCGGATGAAGCATTGTTCCGCGCGGGCATTCATCCGGGCTCGCGAACAATCTCGAAGAAGCGTGCCCTGGCGCTGCACGGGGCGGTGCAAGAAGTCCTGGGAGAAGCCGTGGCGGCGCGCGGCAGCAGCATTTCTGATTATGTGGATGCGGAAAACCAGCGCGGTTCGTTTCAGGACCAGCATCGGGTTTACGGCCGCACGGGCCAGCCCTGTATCACGTGCGGTACGCCCATCCGGCGAGTGGTGATTACGCAGCGCTCCAGCCATTACTGCCCGAAGTGCCAGAAGCGCTGAGCTACTTGAAACGCTGCTTATATTGGAAATCGATGCCGAAGGCGGAATTCTCTTCACGCAGAATTACGGCTGACCATTGCTTGCTGAACGCCCACTCCACGCGCACCAATTGAGACGACGTAGAGTTGGTGTTCACCACGTAATCGAAGATGATGTTCGGTGTGATCTGCTGCTCCACCGAGAGCCGCGCGCCCGGGCTGCCTCCGCTTGTACCGCTGCCGCCACCGCCCAAACCTGGCAGCAACGGATCGATCTTCAAGCGGCTGACTCCGAAGAAGCGCTGCAAGCGTCCGGCGACCGGGTTCGCGATCGCCTGGCCTACCAAAGCAGTAGCGCCGAGTTGTTGCCAGCTCTGTTGTGTATCGGACTGGCGCGCGGCAATCGTTGGATCGTTCGGCGTCTTGCCGGTTGCGAGCAGGCCGACAATATCGGCGAACTGCAGGGGCGGATCGCTGCGGTAAGAGACGTTAAGCTTGGTGATGGGACCGGAAACGGTAAGGGTCACCGCGACGCCGCGGGCCTTTGTTTCGAGATCGATATTCAGGACCGGTTCGATCTTCACCGGGTTGTAGAAGTTGATGGTGCCCTGGTTAATGACGTACTTGTTATTGAAGAATGTGAGGTTGCCCTGCGTGATGAGGACGCGGCCCAGCAGCGCGGGATTGGCGTAGCTTCCTCGCAACTGAAGATTCGCTTCCGTTTCGAGGTCCTGGGCCAGGCCTGTTTGGAAGGTGATGTCGGGCGAGGTTTGGATGCGCACGTCGAATCGAATGCCGGCCAGGATTCCCGTGGGCGCCTCCGAGGTGGTGACGGGAGTAGTGGCGGAAAGAATTGAGCCCAAGTCACTGCGGGGATTGTAAGAGATCTTCTGGATCGTGATATCGCCAGCCAGGACACTGCGGTCGCTGGTACCGGTTAGAGTGAGTGCGGCATCGCTTACGGAACTGACCCCTTCGGGATAGCGAACGCGGACGCCGTTGGCCGCGGCTTCAAGGCGAAACGCGAGCGCGGGTCCGGCGAATGCGGCGAAGCCCGCCAGCTTCAGGTTGCCGCCGCCAGTTTGGGCAGTAAGCGACTCGATGGTGGCGCGAGATCCATCGAAGAGAATGCGGCCGTTGCCGTTTGAGATTCCATTCGGCAGGCCGGCATAGGCCAGGTTGACGTCTTTCAGATCTGCGCGCCCGGTGATTTGAGGCTGATCGAACGAGCCGCGCGCGGTGACATTCAGAGTGACCGTGCCCGAACTGGTGAGGTCTTTATCGAAGACCTGCGCCAGGCCAAGATCGCCCGTTCCGAGGGCGCGCAAGTTCAGAGGTTCTTTATCGGCAAGATGGACGGTGCCCTGCAGAGACAGATTCGTGTTTTTCGCGGTGACCTTGGCGCTCTCAATGCGGAGGATCTGGTTTGAAAGGGAAACGCGAATCGGTTCCGTGGCACGGATGGTGACGTCGCCCAATTGTTTGACGGAGGCGGGGAGCGGGTCAGGCCTGAGAGCGAGCGAGGGGATTTCCAGTGTCCCCGTCATCAGCGCAGGCTTGGCGGCCGGGCCGCTCGCTTCCAGTTTTCCTTCCACGATGCCGCCCACTTGCATGGTCTGGCCCGGCTGCAGTGGCAGGAAGAGGCGGCGCAAGGTGGCAATATCGGCTTTGGCGAAGGTGGCGTTGGCTTGGGTCGGGTAATCGCCAGTAAGCTGCACGGTGGCATCGGCGCGAATCACGGACTGCGCCAAATTGCTTTCGAGATGCGCTTTCAACGTCTGGCCCTGGGTATTCGCCGTGAGCGTTGCATCCCCCAGCGGGCGGCCCTGGAGCGAGATTCCCGTGGCGTTCAGGTTGGCATTCAGATTCCCCAAATCCGCCTTCGTGCTGGTTGTATTCTTCGGGCCTTTGACCTGGCTGAGTTGCAGATTGCCTTGGGCCTTCAGCTCCACAATGCCGTTCACTCCAGGCTGCTGCTTCCGCACGTTCACGAACTGGTTGAGCTGCATGCGATTGCTTGCGACCTCAAATTGCACTTTACCTGTCAGGAAGTCTGTGGCCGCATGCGTATAAGTTGCTTTCAGATCCACTTGCTTCGTTCCGGCGCGCAATTGAAACGTGCCCGCTTGGGTGCCGCCGTTCACGTAATTCAGCTTTCCCGTGAGGCGATCAAAAGGCTCCTGATAGAGAGATCCGTTTGCGACGGTGAGGTCCGCAGTGGCCTGCGGATTCCCCACAGTGCCCGTAACTTGCGCCGTGGTGTTGAGCACACCCGAGACAGGCAGCGCGCCTTTCTGGCCCGCCAGCACCAGCAGGTCGGCAACGTTAGCGTTCTGAAGATTGACGGAGGCGTTCAGAGGCTCGAAATTTTCGGCCTTCCAATCGCGGAGGCCCGACAGAGCCCGAGAACGAAGCACGCAACATCTTATAGGCCAGCATGCCTCGAGCGACAGTAGCTCCGGTGCTCTGCGCTTTCAAGTCCGCGTCGAGCAGATCGATGGTTTGCTCCTGATAGACGAAGTTGCGTCCCGCGAGATGTCCCGCAATTTGCGGGCTGGCGAGTGCTCCCGTTACTTGTCCGTCAAACAACAACGCTGCCCGCGGACTTGGCCGACCCCAAAGAGATGGGTACGGACTTGGTGCCACCCATGGCAAGAACGGGCATGAGGTCGTTCAAGTTGTGGCTTTCGAGCCGGATCTGGAGTGAGCGCCCGAGCACGCCGGAGACATCGAGCCGGGTGTTGGGCAGCGTGAGATAGCTGGGCGCGATCGTGATGACGTCGCCCGCGCCTTGGTATTTGGCATCCAGAACGCCTTGCACCGGAAGAACACCACGAACGGGTACAACCCCGAGGCGGGTGGAGGCCACGAAATGCTGGTTGCGCGAATCGGTCAGCCGGCCATGTAGTTCGAAAGGTCCGCTGACGGCGCCATCGTAAGGCAGCTTTGCGGTAGTAGCAAGAGCGGCAAGGGTTCGAATATCGAAATGTTCCAGCTTGCCCTTTACCTGAAAGCTATCGAAGCCTTCGATTTCGCCTTCGCCAGCGAGAGTTCCACTCAAGGCGTTGACCCGCACGGTATCGAACTTAATCTTCTTGGGGTCCGCTTCGATTCCCGCATCAAGCCGCACGTTCCGTAGGCTCAAACCCGGTTGCGCGAAGGCCACATCGCGGCCGTGAAGTTTGCCGGTGACGTCGTAATCGGAGGTGGACGCGTAGCGTATATTGCCTGCGAGCTCCACAGTTCCCGACTGCCGGGACTTCAGCTTCAGCAGCGAGCCTGCCTCTTTCAGGGAAATGTTGCCCGTGTATTGTGCAGTAACGATAGGGTTCGTGAAGCTGCTGAGGCCGCCTGAAAGTGTGAGGTGTGATTCGGCAGAGTCCAGTTTCACGCTAGAAAATTGCAACCGGTTCTTTGAGGCAACGAAGGCCAGATCCACCTGAAGCTCCGTTTTCGCGTAAGTACCATAGCGAACCTGAAGCGGGGCAAGTTTGACGGTGCCTTTGTAATCTGGGCCAGTTGGTTCATAACCCAGGTTGACCTGAAGGTTGCTGCCTACGGCATCGTAGCCGGTCGTTTTGGGAGCCTGTCCCGCGGCGTGGACTTCCACTTCGCCGTGGTTCAGCGCAAGTTCGCCCACCTTCAGATCGAGAACAGTTTGAATGGGGCTCTGGCTGTTTGCCGCGCGCGGAACCTTGGGGTTCGGGATATTTGTGGATCCATCGGCCGCCACCAGAAGGTAGGCTTTGGGTTCTTCCGCGCGCAGAAAAGCAATGTCGATGTCGCGCTTGGCCAGAGAGACAATCTTGAGCCCAACGACAAGAACTTTGACCCGCAACAGGGGCGGCCCGCTCTTTGGTTCCGTGCCGTGTAGAACAAGATCGTCCACTTCCCCAGTCAGCGTTTTCCAATCGAACTTGAACCTGCCGATCTCCGCCTGCCCACCAGTGGATTTCTCAAGCTCCGTCACAATGCGGGCGCGAACCTTTTCTCGCAGCCAATCGCTCTGCGCGACATAAACGCCCGTGACAGCGAGAATGAGCAGAAGCGCCACGAGCGCGGCGACGATGCCAAGCGCAACCTTTAGCTTACGGCTCATGCGCCATCCTCGAAGGCTTCTTTGTGGAACTCAATGTGGGCGCGGGCTTCGGCGTCTTTCAACCACTTATCCATTTGCTGATCAGCCCGGTCCGCGGAGAGCGTTTGCCGGATCTGTTGCCGCAGCTTTGAAATGTCGAGCTTCTTGCCAGTAGCCGGGTCCGGCAGCACTTTCGCGTTGTAATACTCTTCGACCTCCTGGCGCGACACCTGCACGACGGGACGGAAGCGAACGTCGATGAAATTAGACAAGCTTCAAGCCCCAGAGAAGATGGTTGAGCAACTCTTTCTGCGTGATGCCCGCCTGGCGTAACGCTTGGTCGAACTCCGTTTTGTTGCGGCTTCGGCTTTTTTCGAGCTTTTCGAGCATGGCGTCCGCTTCCGGCTCCGCGCCCTCGCCATAACGGCCCAATTCCATTTCGCGGCCAACGAGCTTCTGTTCCACCAATCGCTGAGCCGCCTCGCGCTTCGCCTTGGCCGTAAATTCTGGCGGTTGATCGTTAAGAAACGCGGTCATGCGGATCTCGCTATCGATATCCGATTGCGTGATTACCTGGTTGCCGATCGTCACGGCAACGCGGTCCAGAACTTCGCCATGCGCGGCTGCGGCAAGTAAAAAGAAAAGTAAGATACGCATCAGAAAGCCTGCCCAATCGAGAAGAAGAATTGGAAACGATTCACGCGCTGCGCGGCGGAGACGCAGCTATTATTTGCGGTGCATGCCAACAAGGCATTGTAGTTACCGGTAAAGCCATTGAATTTTGGCGAATTCAGACCGTATGCCAAATCCACCCGAACCGGACCGATGGGCGTGCGATACCGGATGCCAAAGCCAGCCGCATGCACCATGTAATTAAAATCCTGCAAGTTGCGCTGGCTGAACCGGAACGAAATATCGCCCGGCTTGTCGAACACGTTCCCGAAGTCATGAAAAGCGACGCCGCCGATGTTGTCACCCAGCAAGGGGAAACGCAGCTCCGTGCTGTTGAAGAAAAGCGCCGAACCACCCAACGGGAAACCGGTTCGCAAGTCGCGGGGACCAGCCTGATTCTCCGGAAAGCCGCGCAGAGAATTTGCGCCCCCGCCATAGAGGCGCTCCGCCAGCGGAATCGGGTCCGCGTCGGCGGAGGTTGTCGTGAAATTTTTGAAAGGTTCGAACGAAGGCATCACGCCGAATGAAGTCTGCCGCGCGAGCACATATTTCTTGCCAACGCGATGGTAGCTCGCATTCCGCGCGAGCACACGCAGAAAGCCGGCTTGGGAGCCGAACGCATTGGCCGCCAGACCCAGGTCGAGTGTGTTGTACATGCCTTTATGCGCGTCGGTGGGATCATCGCGCCGGTCCTGAATGAAGTTCGCCGAGAGAATTCCAATGCGCACGGATTGAGAAAGCGAAGGAGCCAAACCGGGATCGATCTTCAGATTGGCGACGGCTACTTTCCGATATTGAAAACGAAAGAAAGCTGTCAGAGATTTTGAGATGCGGTCCGTCAGTTGGGTGCTGGCTTCTTCGCGAGTGGCAGCGAAGGTCCGCACATCGTTTGACCGGTCATAAAGCACTGTGAAATTGGCATCAAGCTTCTCGCGACCGAAAACACGCGGAAGCAGGTAGTCCACCAGAGCGCGCCGGTTCAGGTTGGAATAGCGTGTCCGGAGACTCACGGTTTGTCCCTTGCCGAGAAAGTTGATGCGCGTGAGATCGAGAGAAACACGCGGACTGAAGCCGGCGCTTCCCGCGGGATCACTCAGGCTGGCGGCAGTGTTGCTACCCCCAATGTTGGCAATTTGCGCGCCGAAGCCCGCCGTAAACGAGTAGCGCCGCGCTTCTTCCATCTCGTAAAGGATGTATTTGCGATCGGTCTCGCCATCTTGGTTCTGGATGGCCATATTAACCTGCGGCGAACACGCCCAGATCATAAAGTCTGCGTTGCGTTTCAGCCATTTTCACAGGCGAGAGGGGATCCCCAGGGCTCAATTCGATGCGTCCGTTCACCAGCTTGGGTTTCGTGTAATTGAGTCCGCTGGTGATCACTTCCCGAACCATCTGACGCGGGCCTTCAGTGATCTTGATATGGAGGTTGACCAGATTCGGCTTGGCTCCGGGCGTGGTGCTGTACTCAAAACTTGCGTTAGGAAAGCCGTTCTCGAAATAGTAATTCAGTATCGTGTCGCGGTCGGTGGCGACGTTGAATTCACTGAACGGCTGATCCTGCGCGCTGCTCAATGTCGGAAGAATGCTCGAAATATTCAGCCGTTCCGAGCCTTCCAGGGTAAGGCTCGAAACCAGAAACTGCGGACCTTCCTTAATCGTGACGATCACGCTGATATCGCCGGTCTTGCCCAGGTAATCGTCCTTCGTTTCAGAGGAAACAACGACGTCGCGCAGGCCATTCGATTTGTAGAGGTTTTCGATGGTTTCTTCGTCGCGCCGCACGAACACTTCGCTAAACCGGCCCCGGCGGTATTGAAAGCTCTTGGGCAGCAGAAACATGCGCTCTCGAATGGTTTCCGTCGTGAAGTACTTATTACCCTGGATCTCCAGATGAACGAAGCGGTGGCGCTCGCCCGGGTTGATCAGGTAATCGATCTCCTGCTTGCCTTTCACTACGCGCTCCGCCTTATATTCCACTTCGGCTTCGAAATAGCCCTTCGATTGAAATTCCTCCCGCAGATTGCGCCGGCCTTCTTCGAGAAGGTCGTTATCAACGGTGTGCTCCTGAAAGATGGGGACGTTGTCTTTGAGTGTGCTGCGTTTTACCTTGGCGCCCACCGCCCTGACCGTAACCCTGGGACCTTCCTGCATTTCAAGAGTAGGAGTGGCGCGGCGCGTACCCCTGTCATACTCCAGCGCCTTCAGTTGCACTGTGGCGAGCAGGCGATCCGATTTTTCGAATTTTGCACGCACGCCTTCCAAACCGCGGCGAACCCGCGCCTGGGTGATGGGCTGCCATTTGTTGACGAGAAATTTCTTCCACCTGGTTGCCCTGATGATCTGCTTCGACGACAACTGATAAGAGCCCGTAAGCACGGGTTCCGCGAAGTGCGCGCGCTTGCCGGCAGTGATGACAAAGTTGATGTCCACCTGATTGGCGATTTCGGTGTATTCGATCTCTGGCTTCACCACGGCTTCGTAAAAGCCATTTAAGGTGAGCAGCCGGGAGATGTTGCCTTGCGCGGTCTTCACTTCGGATTCGATGAACGGAGTACCCAGATCAAGGCGGGAGGCATTGACCAGCTGGCCCGGATTCGGAGGGTCCGGGATATCGCCCGTCACGGAAACGTGGCCAATAAACCAGCTGTTTTTCGTTTTGAACTGGATAGCCACCTGGTCATTGGGCGCGGGGAGCGCATCCACTTCGATATCGCGGTACCGGCCGGTGGCGTAAAGCCGTTCAATTGCTGCCTTTACGTTCGCCGCGTGGAACGGAGTGTGCGACTTCAAAGGCAGAATTGAGAGTAGTTCGGAGGCATCAAGGGGCTGAACCGCGGGATCAAAACTGACGACAGAAATCGTCTTGCCCTCATACTGCCGCGCATCGGCAAAAACGAACCCGCAGCACAGGAAACCTGCGGCAACAAAACGAAAAAGCACCCACCTTATGTTAGCGTTGTTACCCTAACGGAATCAGTACTGCGAATCAAGAAGACCGCTACGCAAGACAAATCAGATTGCCCGGAATGGGTCAAACCGGACAGTCTCGCCTGGGTGGCTCACATGTGGCAATTACCGGCTGCGGAGCGTTGGGAACCGTACAAGCCGAGACGCTGGCGCGCGCGGGGGTCGGCCGGCTCACGCTTATCGACCGTGATTTCGTTGAGTGGAGCAACCTGCATCGTCAGTTTTTGTTCGATGAGGCCGATGCCGAGGCGGGGTCGCCTAAAGCGGTAGCTGCGGCGGCGCGGGTAAGGGCCGTGAACAGCCGGGTCGCTGTGGAGGCGCGGGTGGCAGACCTGGAGCCGCGCTCCGTTCGCGAGCTTCTTCACGGCGCGGACTTGATTCTCGACGCAACCGACAACTTCGAGACGCGATATCTGATCAACGATTATGCGCTGGAAACAGGAACCCCTTGGATTTACGGCGCCGCAGTGGGGACTTACGGGCTCACCCTGACGGTGATCCCCGGCGAGACTGCATGCTTTCGGTGCCTGTATCCCGATCCGCCTCAAGGCGCGCAGCCCACATGTGAGACTGCGGGCGTGCTGAGCACGGTGACCATGCTGATCGCCATTCAGCAGAGCACTGAAGCGCTGAAGCTGCTTTCCGGAAATAGGGCTGCGCTTCGGGGCACCATCTTTACGGCGGATTTGTGGAGCAATGTAACCCGTGAGTCCGCGATGCCTTCGCGCGATCCGGAATGCCCGGCTTGCGGGCGGCGGGATTTCGAGTGGCT
Organism: Bryobacterales bacterium; assembly: GCA_963795835.1. Classification (GTDB taxonomy): domain Bacteria; phylum Acidobacteriota; class Terriglobia; order Bryobacterales; family Bryobacteraceae; genus JALYXI01. The sequence goes on from CAWCJC010000011.1 coordinate 45,110, forward strand.
GCGAGGGCGAGCATCGCTCGCCGGTGAGTTTGTGCGGGCGGAACGCGGTGCAGATTCATGCGGAACGGCCCATGAATCTGGCTGCCCTGGAGGGGGCGCTGTGCGGGTTAGGCACCGTGCGGCGGAATGAGTATGCGTTGCGGTTTTGGACGGAGCCGTATGAGATTACTGTGTTCCCGGATGGGCGCGCGATTGTAAAAGGGACCGTGGATCCCGGGGTGGCGCGGTCGGTTTATGCCCGATTTATCGGCTGAAGCCCCTTCTTTACTCAGTACCCGGCGTGTTTGTCTACCAGATTTTCTAGCGGCTCGCCCTTCATGAAGTGGTCCAGGTTGCGGTAGAAGAACAGCATCGCCTGATCTAGCCAGTCTTGTGTGTTATCGGCGCAGTGGGGGGAGAGCAACACATTTTCCATGCTGTAGAACGGATGGCCTGGGGGCAGCGGCTCCGTCGAGAAGACATCGAGAGCGGCGCCGCGGATTTGCTTCGAGGTAAGCGCTTCGAGCATCGCCGGTTCGTCAATCACAGGGCCGCGGCCTACATTCATAATCATGGCGCTCGGCTTCATGGCGCTGAAGACTTCCTTGCCGACCAGGCTTTTTGTCTGTGGAGTCAGCGGGGCGGCGGCGACCACGTAATCGCATTGAGGGATCATTTCGAGCATTTGCTCGAAGCCATAAACGTGTTCTACGTTGGGATCGCCTTCGGACTGTTCCGGGCGCCGGCGAACGGCAAGCACCTTCATCCCCATGGCCTTCGCGCGCCAGGCGCATGCGCGGCCAATATCGCCGTAGCCGATGATTCCCATGGTCTGACCACTGATCTCGTGAAGGTTGAACTGTTCCCAGCGGCCTGCTTTCTGGTTGCGCAGCATGCGCGGAATGTCTTTCGCGAAATAGAGAGCGCCCAAGCAGAACGAACTCCCCCAACGACTGGCTGAACACGCCGCGGCCGTTCGTGAGCGGAACGGGGCTTGCGACCAGTTCAGGAAACAGAAGGCTGTCTAATCCAGCGGAGCGCGAGTGAATCCACTTGAGCTTCGGGCATTCCCGCAGCAACGCTTCCATCAGATTTTTCTTTGCCGCCCAACTGAGGATTACATCGGCACCGGCGGTTGCACCCGCGAAGTCTTGAAGCTGATCGCCTTCTGTGACGCGGACGCTCGCGGGCATCTTATCCATGAGCGGTACCGGCGCCTCATTGCTACCTCTGACGAGTAGAAGATTCAACATTTCCATTACAAGAAACGCTAACATGCTTTCGAAGGAGATCGGGATGGTGAAAGGACTTCTGGTGGCGGCTTTTGTGCTGGTGTGCCTAGGGGTGATCGCGGTAAGTTACATCGTGCCGAAAATCCATGTACAGGAGCGAGACACCGGTTCAGGCGGCCGCGTAAGTGTGGAGACGCCGTTCGGTTCGGTGCATGTGAATGGGAGGAAGGATGCCGCGACCGACCTGGGTGATGTCCCTGTCTATCCGGGCGCGGAGCACGCAAAGAAAGATGGTGGCGGGGCCGTGGTCGACATCGATTTTGGCGGTGGAGAAAAGCGGTTCTCCGTTGCGGGCGCTGAGTTTGTTACGGACGATTCTGTGGCGAAGGTACGCGAGTGGTATCGCGACCATCTTCCGGGTTGGGAGGTGAAAGGCAAAGAGATGGTTCACGTGGAGAAAGGCGTGAAGCATGTGGTTGCGGTCACAGAGCGTGACGGGCGCACGCGGATCGGGATTGCGACGATTGGCGGAGAGCCGGCAGCGAATTAACTCTGAAACATTCCGTTGGGGAGTACAACATGGCGTTGGCCCCGCCACTCAATCGTGTTCCCGAAGAAGCCGGCGATCCAGGTGGCAAAGCTGAATAAGTCCTGCATCGGGATCAGATAAAAAGCACGGCCGGTGAGCGGATCGTCCAGAACACACCGGGCAACCGAGAACGCCGCTCCCGCGCGAAACAGAGCAATCCCCATCGCGACAGGCCACAAGGCGGGCGCAAGGGCCACCAAGATCAGTACAAGCGGAAGCGGGTTCGTAAAGACTTCGCCGAAATAGCCCCACGGCCGCGATCTTCTCGTACTTCTGGCCCAGCGCAGGCGATGTCGGATATTGGCTGCGAAACCCTGGCTGCCGATGCGATGCTCGATTACGTAGGAGGACAGGATCACGCGACGGCCGGAGTGCTCAATCAGCTTACCCATCATGAAATCCTCGGCAAGATAGTTTTCGAGAGCTTTCAATCCGCCAATGCCTTCGAGCGCGTTGCGGCGAACCGCAAGCGTGCAGCCGAGCGCGAAATCCATCCCGCTGAGAAGACGTGCGACGAGTACGCCGCCAAGAAACTCCGTGTTCATGCCGATCGCTTCCAGGCGGCTCCAAAAGCTAGCACCAGGGATGGCGCGATAAGGGCAGGTGACCAGGCCGATGGCGGGGTCACAGAGCTCGGAGGCCAGCACGCGCGTCATGGAGGGAGTCACGCGAATATCGCTATCGGCCATCACCAGAATGCCGTGGCGGGCGCGCTGCAACATCTGCTGCAGGCTGAAAACCTTTCCGTTGGGGCGCGGCGATTCGCCCGTAATCACCAGTTGTGCGGGAACCTGTGGATATTCGCTCATCAGCTTGCGGGCGATGTGCGCTCCGGTGTCGGAATCGCGATTCACCGCCAGCAACAGTTCAAATTCGGGATAGTCCTGTTCGAAGAAGCTGCGCAGATTCTGCTCCAGGCCTTCATCAGCGCCGAAAAGAGGCTTCAAAATAGAGACAGGTTCCTGGTTCACGGCGCGCGGGGCGGGAATCTTAAGATAATTCCGCGCGGCAACCATGATGAGAATGCAATATACGACCGAACCTGCGAGCAGTAACGAGAGCAACGTAAGTATGATGACGGTCAAGATTTAGTGGCTGCTCTACGAAATGTGGTGGCGGGGACGGCGGGCCATATCGACCATGGTAAGACCAGTCTGGTTCGCGCCCTGACGGGAATCGAAACAGACCGCCTGGCTGAGGAGAAGCGGCGGGGGATCACGATTGACCTGGGATTCGCGCATCTGCAATTGACGCCGGAACTGCGGGTAGGTTTCGTCGATGTTCCGGGGCACGAGCGGTTTGTGAAGAATATGCTGGCGGGAGTGGGCGGCATCGATCTGCTGCTCTTCGTGGTGGCGGCGGATGAATCCATCAAACCGCAGACCCGCGAACACTTTGAAATCTGCCGGCTGCTGGGCATCCGGCACGGCATTGTGGTGCTGACCAAAGCCGATCTGGTGGACGAAGACATTCTGGGATTGGTGAAGCTGGAACTGGAGGAGTTCACGGCCGGGTCCTTTCTGGAAAACGCGCCCATGATCGCGGTGAGCTCGCGGACAGGCGCGGGGATTGAGGAGTTGAAGACCGCGATGGCCACAGCGGCGAAAAAGATTCCCGTGCGCGGGAGCGCCGGCGCGCCGAGGCTGCCGATTGATCGCGCGTTTTCGGCGAAGGGCTTTGGGACCGTAGTGACAGGGACGCTGATCGAAGGCTCGATTCGGCCGGAGGATGAGCTGCAGCTGTATCCTTCGGAGCGCACGGTCCGGGTTCGGGGCTTGCAGGTGTTCGGAAAAAGTGCCGCGCAGGCGGATGCCGGGCAGCGGACGGCGGTGAACCTGGCCGGCGTGGAACCCGGAGAGATTCATCGGGGTATGGTGTTGTCGCGGCCGGGGCATTTCCGTGCCGTGAGCGTGATTGATTGTTCGCTCGAAATGGTGGCGGGGGCGAAGGCCTTGAAGAGCCGCGCGCCAGTGCATTTTCATGCAGGGACGGCGGAGATCGAGGCGGAGGTGCGACAGTTCGGCGGGCCATGGGCGCGAATCGTGTTGCGGGAGCCGACGCTGTTGGTGCCGGGAGACCGGTTCATCATTCGGCGCTTTTCCCCGGTGACGACGATCGGCGGGGGTGTGGTGGTGGATACGAGTGGATATCAGTATCGCCGCGGGGTCAAAGCTTCAGACCGGCTTCCCGTCTTAGCGAACGGGACCGACGCGGAGCGCGTGGCGCTATTGGTGGGCGAGGCCAAGATGGGTGTAGCGGTAAGCGAAGTCGCACGCGCGCTGGCGATTCCCGAAGAGACCGTGCGGACGGGCGCGCCCGGACTGCAACTGCTCCGGGCCGAGGACTGGCTGATCACGCGGTCGCGGGTGGCGGAGTTGCGCGCAAAGCTGATCGCGCAAGTGTCTGAGTTTCACCTGGCGAATCCGCTGCTGCCGGGGATTCCGAAAGCATTGCTTAATACTCTGCCGGAGTTACTTCGCGCGACACCGGAGATCGTGGTGGAGAACGACACGGTTCGGTTGCGGAGCCATAAGGTGACTTTAAAGGAAGATGAAACCGCGGCGAGAAACTCGATAGAAGGGGCGTTCGCGCAAGCGGGTTTAGCGGTACCGGCGCTGGCGGATGTTCTCAAGCAGACGGGAATCGAAGACAAGCGGGCGCGTTCGGTGCTGCAACTCTTGATGCGAGAAGGACGCTTGGTGAAAGTATCGAATGATCTGGTCTTTCACGCGTCGGCGCTGGAGAGTTTACGCGCGCTGTTGACCGCGAGGAAAGGAAAGCGCCTTTCCGTAGGCGACTTCAAAGACCTGACTAACGTCTCTCGAAAATACGCGATCCCGTTGTTGGAGTACACGGATCGGGAGAAGTGGACCCGGCGCGATGGAGATGCGCGGGTTGTGGTCTAGGGGAAAAACAATCAACAGTGGTGTTGGTAGCGCCAACGAGAATCGAACTCGTATTTAAGCCTTGAGAGGGCTCTGTCCTAACCGTTAGACGATGGCGCCGCGCCGGACTTACGCGGTAAGTGTAGCATGGCCGTGCGCGCCACAGTGCTTTTCCAGGCGGTTGCGCAGCTCCAGGCGCGCGCGAAGCAGGCGGCTTTTCGCGGCCGCAACCGAGATTCCCAACTTTTCGGCAACCTGCGGCATCGGCAGTTCATTCACATCGCGCAGCACAAACACGTTCCGCAGCAGCGGCGGAATGCGCCCAATCTCCTTCTGAAGAAGCTTGCCCAATTCCTTACTGCCCAGCTGTGCTTCCGGACCGCGGGTCGCATCCACCAACTCCAGCGTTCCGCGGTCTTCGCCGATCAGCGTATCGTCCAGGAACAGGAAGCGGGCGCGGCGCGTCTGCCGCAAACGCATCAGGCATTGGTTTACAACAATGCGCGTCATCCAAGTGGAGAACTTGGCGTCTAGCTGGAATTGGCCGATGTGCTGGTACGCTTTCCAGAAAGCGTTTTGTACTTCGTCTTCAGCTTCCTGACGCTCTTTCAGTATCGAGAGAGCGAGTTTGAAGGCGGAGGAGGTGTTACGGCGAATCAGTTCCGCGAAAGCATCTTCGCGGCCTGCTTGAGACATTCTAACCAGTTCTTCATCCGTGCGGTCTACCATAATGTTCCTAATTCAGTATTGGGCGGAAATTAAGCAGAAAGATGGTTGCACTGAATGTCATTTCAGCCCTGGTTAACTAAATAGAACCTATTTAAGCTTTGATAACATGGGTTTCAGTATGCCGGAAAACAGTGATGTTTCTTCCAAATTGATCGACTCGTACGACCTTGGAAGAAAGCTCCGCTCTCTTCGTCTTCGAAAAAAGATCGCGCTTGTCGACCTCGGCCGGCATACGGGTCTCTCGGCGTCCATGCTCTCGCAGTTGGAAACGGGCAAAATGGTCCCCACCCTGCCAACTTTGGCGCGGATCGCAATGGTGTTTGACGTCGGCCTCGAACATTTCTTCGACGACCGGAAGCGACGGAAAACTTTCAGCGTGATCCATGCCGATGAACGGATGAAATTTCCAGAAAAACCCGACGTTCCGAGCCCTTCGTACTTCTTTGAATGCCTGGCCTTCGCCGCGCAGGACAAAGAGCTGCAAGCTTATTATGCGGAGTTTCCAAAGCGCGAATTTGAGGAAGTGACAGAGCACTTCCACCAGGGCGCGGAGTTCCTTTATATGCTGGAAGGGTCGATCGCGATTCGCTTCGAACAGGAAGACCATGTTCTGCGCGCGGGAGACAGCGTTTACTTCGATGCGACGGAACCACACAGCTATCGCGGGTTGGGCAAGACGGGCGGGATCGCTATCGTTGTTACTACTGAGCCCCGCCCTTAGCGCGTCCGGCGCGGACAAATGGTTTTCGACGTCGACCAATTCCGTAGAGTTGGTCAGCAACGCGCCCCCAAAGCAGGCGCTTGACACTTTGGGTCAGGTGGAGCAACTCCGGTATGCGATCGGGGAATTAATCGGAAACCCCGAGTTGGCGTTTCGCCCAACTTTGCGGCTGCTGGTCTTGAAGCAGGGTGATGCCGATGCGGGTACGCTTCGCCCTGGGCGCTCAAGGCTGACTCTGCCCTTAGCCGCGAATACGCCAATCTCGCCCGCGGTTTTCCAATTGTTGGCGAAGCAGCTGTTGGACCATGGCACGACGCGATTGCCGCCCGACTTCGCGGACGGGCTTCAATCCTTCCTATCGACGATTGAAGTGCATGGGGCGCATATCGTTTGGGGAGCGCCGCCGGCTAAGCGTACGCTCAATTGGGCGCGCGTGGATTTACTGGCTACTCAGTATGCAGGCAAAATTCGCGTAATTCTCTATAACCTGCAGCGCGGCTCTGCGGAAGACCCGGCTTTCCGGAACGCTATAGGGAAAAGCGCCGCTGAGTTCACCAAAGAAGCGGAGGCGTTCCTGAAAGCCGGGCAGTTCACAAAAACAGACGCACCGAGCCGAAGCCTGAATGCACAACACGATTTGAAAATCAAAGCGCTCGACTCCGAAGAAGGAAAGCTGGCAGTGGCGGACCTGCTCGACGCGCGCTCGGAAGCATCCTATAAAGCCATGATTGAGGCAAAATCGCACATGGCGGAGGCGTATGACGGCCTGGGCCAGCTCGCGCTTCTGCATGAAGATCGTGCTGGGGCACTGGAAAATTTCAGCCGCGCCGTGGAGCTGGACAGCAAGGACGCTTCGCTGTGGGTAGCCTACGCCCAGGTGGAGACAGATCGCGTAAAGGCGGGCGATGCGATTGAGCACGCGCTCGATCTAGATCCAAAGAATCCGGAGGCGCATTACCTGCTGGGAGTGCGAAAGAACGATCCTGTGCAGTTTGAGATGGCGACCACGTTTTCGCCCCAGAACTGGATTTATTGGGATGCTCTGGCGACGGCTTATCTGGACCAGAGCCGGTTCGCGGATGCGATGAAGGCGTGGCGAACGGCGGAACAAAATGCGCCGGATGAGGCGACGCGGGCGCGGATGGAAAAGAAGTGGCGCGGCATGGAGAGCAGCCGCCTGGATTTTGAAAGAACGGAGAAGAAGCGCGCGGAAGATGACGAACGCGCCAAGATTGAAAAGCTTAAGGCAACAGCTCTGGCGCAACTGCATGCGGTGGAAGCCAAAACCAACGGCGCGCCCGTTGAGATGACGCCGGTTCCGTGGGACGAAGTGATGCCTTATGAATTGAAAGGCACCCTGACGCGCGTAGAATGTTTGGGGACGCGAACGCGTATTAGCGTCGCGGAGGCGAACGGAAAAGTGACGAAGCTGATGGTGAAGAAGCGTAAGGGGCTGGTGTGCGGCGCGGAGCCGGGCATTCCGGTGAGCCTGGAATATCTCAAGCGGCCCGACGAGAAATTGGGGACTTCTGGCGAGATTGAGATTTTTTCTCGGTAAGACAGATCGCCGCGTGCTCGCGGTATTTGCCACAAACGTCAAGTCGGCTGAAGTGATGGTCGGATATCTGAAGTCCAATCTGGATCTCCCGATTTGGTTGTTCAGCACCGTAGAAACCGGCGTGGCCTGCGACCGGGAAATCGTGGGAGCCACGTGGTGGCGCGTCCAGCGCGAGCTTTGGCCTTACAAAGTAGCACTCGCCGTTACGGAGTGGGACCATACCAGGGGCAATTGGATGATGAAGACAGCGCCGTTCACGGTGCCGTTTTTCCGCGCTTTGGTGAGGAACGTTTCGGGCGGCTTCTTCGCCGGGTCGCCGAAGATGGTGTGGCACTACGCATCGCTCGCAATCCGGAGATGGTTTGACGATCGCTGGACCTATTTTGGAGAGCTGTGTTTCGGGTCGGTGTTGTGGGTTTTCGCTTTCATCGCGCAGTGGAATTCAGCGCTGTCGCGAGCCGTATTTCGGCGAGTTCGCGGGACCGAACGTTTGGTGCTTACGCCGGACCTGGGCGGTGAAGGGATCACGGTGTACCGTCACCCGCCGCGCGAGTGGAACGCCCGGCAGGTTTCGGAATTGAAAGGACGCTACGCCTTGTTTCAGCTTGAGGGCGACGAAACTGACGCAGCGGAGTTACTCCCGTACTTTATCCGATGAGAATACTTTCTGTGTGTCGCGGCAATATGCTGTCCGGTCCTGGCGGAAGCTGTTGTTTGCCACTGCTCCGTTTCGGGTGTTACAGGCTGGCGAGATGACTCGTGTGGCGGCTCCGGTTGCGCCGTCGATGTTGGTGGATTTACAGAAGCTGCGCGCACTGGGGATCCCATCGCTCTCGTCGTTTGGATCGAACTGGTATTTGCTGTTTTATCGGGCTGCGGCTGCCGGCTGGTGGAGCTATTCCGTAGGGCCTGGGGTGCAGACCGAGCTGGCTGCGGTGCCTTTTGAGGAAGCGGAGTTTGTGAAGACCGCTGATTTCCGACCCAAAACTTCGGCGGCTCTCGCCTCAGGGAACGGGATTGAGCCGCGGAAATATCGTCACGTCTCCTGGCCATGGACCGGGGGGACGCTTTCGCGTTCTGGTGGTGTCGCCTTACTTGCCCTTTCCCTTGTCGCATGGCGGGGCAGTGCGGATTTGGAATTTGTGCCTGGCGCTTCGCGGACGGGTGGAGTTCGTGCTGGCTTGCTTCCGTGAGAAATCGGATGTTACCGACTATTCGAAGCTCTACGAAGTGTTCTCCGAAGTCTATGTTGTCGATATCGATGAGAAGCATGCAGATGCTTCCCTTCCCTCTCAAGTGAATGGGTATGAATCGTCCACGATGCGCGAATTGATTGCGTCTCTGCAATTCGATTTGTTGCAGGTGGAGTATACGCAGATGGCGGCTTACCGGGAAGCCGCGCCTTCGAAGCCCGCGATTCTTGTGGAACACGATCTTACGTTTACCCTTTACCGGCAATTGGAGCGTGATCGCGACTATCAACTTTGGCTTCGGTTCGAGCGCGAACGGTTTCGCGCTTACGACCAGGTTTGGACCATGTCTCCGTTCGACCGCATGCAGGCGATCTCGGAGGGTAGCCTGCCGGAGCGGACCGTGGCGGTGCCGAATGGGGTGGATCTGGAGCGCTTCCAGTGTCCGCCGGCCGATCCTGCATCATCGGTGGTGCTCTATGTGGGGAGTTTCCGGCACCTGCCGAACTATCTGGCGTTTGAAGAACTTCGGACGCGGATCATGCCTGAGGTGTGGAAGACTCGGCCGGGTGCCACGTTGACGGTTGTGGCGGGGCCGAATCATCTGGCTTACTGGACGGGTTCCCGCGAGTTGGATTCCCGGATTACGGTTCATGGCTTCGTGCCGGATTTGGTGCCGCTGTACTCAGCCGCGGCGGTGGTGGTGGTTCCCTTGCCGGTTTCGGCCGGGACGAATATCAAGCTGATGGAAGCGCTGGCCTGCGGACGCGCGGTTGTGAGTACGCCTGTGGGGTGCGCTGGTTTAGAGCTTGTGGACGGGCGCGATTTGCTGGTGCGCGATTTAGGGCCGGGCTTTGCTTCAGCCGTGGTGGAACTGCTTCAAGACCCAAGTGCGATCGCCTCTAACGGTCTGGCGCAGGCTCAGCGGTTCAGTTGGAAGACAATTGCGGAAACCGCTTACGAGCAGTACTCAGTCCTTCTTCGCGAATTTCGCGCCTAACGCGCCGCCGGCGATTCCCGCGAGTGAGAAGGTGACAAGAAGCGCGAAAAGCAGAAAGATCACTCCGGTCGCGAGTGCATAAGGGCTTTCCAGCATGCCGGAAGCGCGGGCGTAACTCGCGGGATCTTTCGCCTGCAGCGCGCTGAGTTGGCTGCGGTAAGCTGCGGTGAAGTCGGAAACTGTGGCGACAAAGGTGAGAGTAAAGAATACGATTACGATTACTGCGTTCAGAACTCCCGTGATGCCGCCCATTTTGGCGCCGCTCCGCACGGTAAGTGCCTGGCCGGTCCGCTTGCGATAGAGAATCACGGAGTAATAACCGGCGAGGGCGGACCAGAGCAGGAACAGTACGTCCACCCAAGGGAGCGCATCGAGCATGGAAGCGATGCTAGCCGCAAGAAAGCCTACCCTAACGGCGACAGCGTTGCCGAAGCTTACGGGCAGAATGGCGGGCGGGGGCGGCGGGATGGCCAGCACCGGCTGAGCTTCAGAAATCTCCTCTTTTTCGAAAACCTGTTCGTGTGTTGGTTTACCACAGCGATGGCAGAAAGATGCGTCTTCGACTAAAGTTGTTCCGCAACTGCAGATTCCGGCCACAGTTATAGGATAGACGGTCGCTGACGCTTCCGGTTCTGTAAGATGAGCGAGTGACTCGACTCGAAGAACTGCGATTGCGGCATCTGGCGGCGGAAGAAGGGGGCGGAGCCGAACGGCGGGAGCGGCAGCATCGTGAAGGAAAGCTTTCGGCGCGCGAGCGGGTGGATCTGCTGCTGGATGAGGGCACGTTTGAGGAGCTGGACAAATTGGTGACCCACCGGTCACGGAACTTCGGGCTGGAAGATCAGGTGATTCCGGGCGATGGCCTGGTTACGGGTTACGGATTGGTGGAAGGGCGGCTGGTGTATACGTTCGCCCAGGATTTTACAGTGCTGGGGGGAAGCCTTTCAGAGAGCAACGCGCAGAAAATTTGTAAGGTGATGGATCTGGCGTTGAAGACGGGTGCTCCGTTGGTCGGGCTGAACGATTCTGGTGGGGCGCGGATTCAGGAAGGCGTGGTGTCGCTTGCGGGTTATGCCGATATCTTTCTGCGCAACACGCTTTCAAGCGGGGTGATTCCGCAGATCTCGGCAATTATGGGGCCTTGCGCGGGCGGCGCGGTATATAGCCCGGCGATCACGGACTTTGTGTTTATGGTGGACCAGACAAGTTATATGTTCGTGACAGGACCCGATGTACTGAAGACTGTTACGCATGAGGATGTAACGAAAGAGAAGCTGGGCGGCGCCGACACGCATAACTCGGTCAGCGGTGTGGGGCACTTCAAGGCCGCGACAGATACCGAATGCATCCAGATGATCCGCGAGTTGCTAGGTTTCCTGCCTTCGAACAATCAGGAGGACCCGCCACGGCGCGTGAGCAGCGATCCGGCTTCCCGCGCCGATGCCGCGCTCGATACTCTGGTGCCCACCGAGCCGAATCTCCCCTATGACATGAAGGAGTTAATCCGGCGCGTGGTGGACGATGCCTATTTGTTTGAGGTACAGGAGCACTTCGCCCAGAACATCGTGATCGGCTTTGCGCGGATGGATGGGCGGCCGGTGGGAATCGTGGCGAATCAGCCGGCGTTCCTGGCGGGCTGTTTGGATATCGATAGCTCAGTAAAAGCGGCGCGATTCGTGCGATTCTGCGATGCCTTCAACATCCCGATCGTCACCTTTGAGGATGTGCCCGGATTCCTGCCGGGAACCGCGCAGGAGTTTGGCGGCATCATCCGGCATGGGGCGAAACTGCTTTTCGCTTACGCCGAGGCTACGGTTCCAAAAATCACGATAGTGACGCGCAAAGCATATGGCGGGGCTTATTGCGTGATGGGGTCGAAACACTTGCGGACAGATGTAAATCTCGGGTATCCCACGGCGGAGATTGCGGTGATGGGGGCCGAGGGAGCGGTGAACATTGTCTACCGGCGGGAGTTGATGGCAGATCCTTCGGCACGGCCGGCGCTAGTGGAGGAGTTTCGCGACAAGTTTGCGAATCCCTTCATCAGCGCGGAGCGTGGTTATCTGGACGACATTATCGAGCCGCAGAGAGACTCGGGCACGCATTTGCAAGGCTTTGGCGATGCTGGAGAACAAGGTGGATACCATGCCGAAGAAGAAGCACGGGAATATTCCGCTGTAAAGCGGCGTGAGCGTCACCGGAGCCTTAACGCTTTGCGGCGAGAGAGCGCACGGCGGCAATCACAGGGGGAAGGGGGAAGCGGCCTTTCTTTAAATCGTGGGCGGCGTTCGAAACTTCAGTTATGATCGTTTTCGCCGGAATCAGCGTGATCGCTTTCTCCAGCTCATCAGTGGTAGCAAAAGGGTCCTTGGGGCCGTGTACGAAAGAGGCTGGAATGTGGAGACTTGGAAAGTGCTCGGTGCGCAATTGATCCGGCTTCCCGGGCGGATGCAGCGGGTACGAGAACAGTACGAGAGCGTCAGCGATCCCGGAGTCTTCCGCGGCCACCATGCTCGTCTGCCGCCCTCCGTAGGATTGGCCACCGGCGTAAACCGGGCCGGCCACCTTCTTGCGAACTTCGGCAATCGCTTCGCGAATCAGGTCGCGATCTTTCGGAGCGGATCGGCCCTTTGTTAGGTTGAAACGCAGCACGTAAATGCCTGCTTCGGCGAAAGCCTCCCCAATCGCGATGAGAAGCGGCGAGTTCGAATCCCCGCTCGCGCCGTGCGTAAGGGCCAGGCCTTCACCGGTTGGATTTAGCGGTACGTGTTCGCTCATTGCTGACTCTCCGGCCTACAAAGCACCAATGCGATCTTCAAGAAAGGCGGCCTCTCGACGATTGTATGCTTAAAGCTTCTGTCCCGCTTATTTGCGATGGTGTGGTTCGCGGCTGCCGGCGCGTTCGCGCAGGATGCATTTCTGCTGCGCAACGGCACTGTGCATACAATCTCGGGGCCGGTGCTGGAAGGCGCTTCGGTGTTGGTGCGCGATGGCAAGGTGATCGGAGTGGGCAAGGGGCTTGCCGCTCCTGACGGAGTCCGCACCATAGACGTTACCGGAAAGCACGTGTTTCCGGGAATGATCGATTCGGCATCATTCGGGGGACATGGAACCGAGCCTTCGGAAATGGCTCGGGAAAACGGCGTGGTCGCTTCGATCATCGTGCCTGAAGGGGAACTCGGTCCGGTGAAACTGGAGGGCAAGACGGTCGCGATGCATCTGCGCTTTCCTGTTGTGGAGACCGTCCGCCAGGTGCCGCATGAGAGCGAAGAAGACGATGAAGAGCCCGAGACGGCAGTCGAAGTGGAACCCATCCCTTACGCCGAGGCAAAGGCGAAGCACGATCGCGAGTTAGCAGCGTTGAATCGGACATTTGAGGCCGCCCGCCGGTACAGGAAGAGCCATCGGAAAACAGATTTGCGTTTGGAGGCGTTGGTTCCCGTGCTCGACGGAAGCTTACCGCTGTTAGTCACGGCGGTGCGGGAGCGCGAAATCCGGGAGGCCATTGAGTTTGCCGACGCCCAACACGTGCGCATGATCCTGGCGGATGCGGCGGAGAGTTACAAGGTGATCCCAGAGATCCAGGTGCGCAAGATTCCCGTGATCCTGCAGCCGACTTTCAGCCTGCCCCTGGCGCGTGACGATGATTACGATCGCTCTTACGCAACGCCAGGCCAGCTCTTCCGGGCGGGAGTGCCGTTTGCGATCGCGACGTTCAGTGCGAATGGGGGCCGCAACTTGCCTTACCAGGCCGCGGCCGCGGTGCCCTTTGGATTGCCGCATGATGAGGCATACAAGGCTGTGAGTCTGAGCGCGGCGCGAATCTTCGGCTTGAAAAGCCTGGGCGCAATCGAGGAAGGAAAGCGGGCGGATTTGATTGTCACCGACGGAGATCCCCTGGAGGTGACAACGCGGGTGACAATGGAGTTTCTCGCGGGTGTGGCGGTGGATTTGGAGGGGCGGCGAAAGGCTTTGTATCAGAAGTATTTGGGGCAACCGTGAGCGGAGACTACATCGTCGTCATTACCAGCTCAAGATACCCGTCCTAGCTTCCTCCTCCAAATTCGGCAGGTACGCGGTCCCGCAGCGCTCGCACCGGTAAACCTCCGCCTCTGCGCCCCCGGCTAACGCCGCAATCTCCGCCCCAAATCCATGCCACCGTTTCAGATGTCCATGGCAGGGCTTTCCCTTCTCGCCCGTTTCATTGCAAGCCCGCATGCGCCCCATCCGCCGTTTCACTTTCCGCCCGTCTGGTAGCTCCGCCAAGACTTCCGTTACAGGCGCGGGATGGTTGGGTTTAGGGAAGTCCATCGGGTAATCAACTTATGGTAATCTGGGTTTCCGCTTACCGTGCGACATCGCCTGGATGTGTCATGTCCGCCCGCGTGAGCGAAGCATTTGTTTTGCTAACCTATCCGCTCAAAGAATCGGACCTTATCGTGAGTTTCCTCGCCCGGGACGCGGGAAAACTGCGTGGGGTCGCCAGGCGCGCGCGGCGCCCGAAAAGCGGTTTCGGAGCGGGCCTCGAACGGCTTTCGCAGGTCAAGCTGTCCTACTTTCAGCGTGAAAATCGCGAGCTGGTCTCCATCGATTCCTGCGATCTCCTTCAATCCCAATTCGCCCTTATGAGCGACTACTGGTCCGGCATCGCGCTCGATTTCATCGCCGAAGTCTCCGAACAACTCCTCCCCCCCGCCGAGCCTAACGAACGCTATTTCCGTCTCGTCGAGGCCGTGCTGCTTCACCTGCGCTCGGGCGTTCCTGGCGCCGTTTGGCGCGGTGTTACCTACTTCACCTTCTGGTCCGTCCGCCTCGCCGGAATCCTGCCTGAATTCCGCGGCGTCACACCTGCCTCACTCGGGCTCGCAGAATCCATGCTGCGCCTCCCGATTGGCCAATGTGCCCCCGGCCCTTTCGAACAATCCACCGCCGCCGATCTTCGCAAATTCCTCATCCGCCAGATTGAAGACCTGATTGACCGCCGCCTCAAAACCGCCGCCCTCCTCACCGCCCGCCCCTTCTAGCCGATGGATTCCTACCAGCAAATCATCTTTAAGCTGAAAAACTACTGGGCGGAGCGCGGCTGCATTATTCAGGAGCCGTTCGATAACGAGGTCGGCGCCGGCACCATGGCCCCGGAGACTTTCCTCCGCGTGCTCGGACCCCAGCCGTACCGCACCGGTTACGTCCAGCCCAGCCGCCGGCCCGCCGATGGCCGCTATGGGGAAAATCCCAATCGCCTTTATAAGCACCAGCAGTTTCAACTGATTCTGAAACCCGCCCCCGCCGACGTCATCGAGCAGTATTTAGGCAGCCTCGAAGCTCTCGGCATCAATCTGGGCGAGCACGATATCAAGCTTGAAGAAGACAACTGGGAATCGCCGACCTTGGGCGCTTCCGGTCTCGGCTGGCAGGTGATGCTCGATGGGCTCGAAATCACCCAGTTCACGTATTTCCAGCAGTGCGGTGGTATTGAGCTCGATCTGGTTCCGGTTGAAATTACGTACGGCCTGGAGCGCCTCTCCGCCTTCCTGCAATCGAAAGACAGTGTTTACGATATCGAGTGGACTTCAGGCGTTACCTATGGCGATGTCCGCAGGCGCGACGAACTTCAATACTCGGTCTACAACTTTGAACTCGCCGACCGCGACACTCTCTGGAAGCTCTTCGGTCTCTACGAGGGTGAGGCTCAGCGCCTGCTCGCGCTTTATCCAAAGGCGCAGGAGAAGGAACGCTTCCCGCTGCTCGCGACGTACGACCAGGTGCTCAAGTGCAGCAACCTCTTTAATACTCTCGATGCCCGGGGGGCGATCAGCGTCACAGAACGGGTGGCAGTGATCGCGAGAGTTCGAAAGTTGGCGGTAGGCGTGGCGGCGGCTTGGGTGGATCAATCCGCATGAAGCTGCTACTTGAAATCGGCACGGAAGAAATTCCGGACTGGATGATCCCCGACGCGCTCGAACAGATGCGCACGCTCTTCGGCCAGCCCTGCAAGACGGACGCCACCTGTCGGCGTCTGGTGCTAAGAGCCACCGAACTCCCCGAGCGCCAGCCCGATCGCGACGAGTACGTCGCAGGGCCGGCCCTCAATGCCCCCGCGCAAGCCGTGGAGGGCTTTGCCAGAAAACAAGGGATCGCTAAAGAAGCTCTGCAGCAGCGCGACGGCAAATACGGCTATCAGCGCCGCACGCCCGGCCAAGACACCGTAACTCTTCTCGCCACGAGCCTGCCGGAGCTCATCGCCAAAATCCAGTGGCCTAAATCCATGTACTGGACGGCGAAAGGTGGCCCGAAATTCATCCGCCCCGTCCGCTGGATTGTGGCTCTGCTCGACCAGAAGATTATCCCGTTCGAATTTGCCGGAGTTCAAAGCGGCAATCAAAGTTCCGGCCACCGCCGTCTTGGCAAACCGGGCTTTCCGGTTTCCACTGAGAACTACGAACAGGAACTCCGCGAAAACGGAGTGATCCTGAGCGCGGATGAACGCCGCGAAAAGATAGAAAAGGAACTGCCCACGGAAGTCCGCCCGGACCCGAAGCTCCTCGAAACCCTGGTCTACTTGACCGAATTCCCGACCGTGGTAACAGGGGAATTCGAAGAGGCGTTCCTCACTCTTCCCCCCGAAGTTCTGACCACGGTAATGCGCTCCCACCAGAAGTACTTCTCGGTCGGCACGGAAAAGCTTGCGCCCCGGTTCGCAGCGGTGATGAACACCGCGGGCGACCCGAAAGGTCTCGTCCGTCAGGGCAACGAACGTGTCCTAAAAGCACGTTTTAACGATGCCCGATTCTTTTGGGACACCGATCAGCACCGCACGCTGGAACAACGCGTCGAGGATCTTAAGAACGTCACCTTCCAAACCAAACTGGGCAGCTACTACGAGAAAACCCAACGTGTAGAAGGCTTGGTAGCGGTCCTGGGCGGCGACACCGATGCACTCCGCGCCGCCAGGCTGGCCAAGTCCGATCTCACCACCGAACTCGTCAAGGAGTTCACCGAACTCCAAGGCATCATCGGCGGCCTTTACGCCCGCGCGCAAGGCGAACCCGAATCCGTAGCGGACGCCATTTACGATCACTACAAACCGGTCAGCATGGAAGACACGATCCCGCGCACAGAAGCCGGCCAGATCCTCTCGATTGCCGACAAGCTCGATACCCTGATCGGCTGCTTTCAGGTCGGGCTCATTCCTTCTGGTTCCAAAGATCCTTTCGCTCTTCGGCGAGCCGCGCAAGGGATCGTCAAAATCCTCGTCGAGGCTAATCTAGCCCTGCCTCTTCGCAGCTTCCTGAAAGACCCCAAGCTGGAAGAATTCCTCATGGAGCGCGTCCGCAACTATTTCCGCGACTACGCCTACGATGAAGTGAACGCCGTCCTCGCCTCCGGTTGGGAGAGCCTTCCCGACGTTCGCGAACGCCTCATCGCACTCAAAGCCGTCCGCCCCACAGCCGATTTCGAACCACTCGCCCAGAGCTTCAAGCGCATTCAAAACATCCTCACCAACGCGGAGCCCTCCACTGTCAACCCCTCGCTCCTCGAACCCGGCCCCGAGCAGGAACTGTACCAAGCCTTCACCCGCATTCAGTCGGAAATAGCAACGCTTGCTTATCAGCCCGCTCTCGAAAAAATCGCAACCCTCCGCCCCGCCGTGGACCGCTTCTTCGATGGCGTGATGGTCAACGTCCCTGACGAAGCCATCCGCCGCAACCGCTTGGCGCTGCTCCAATCCATCTCAACCGAATTTTCCAAGATAGCCGACTTTTCAAAGATCGTTACCCAACAGGAGACCAAAGTTTAAGCATGAAACACCAGAAGCAACACGTATACGCGTTCGGAGCCGGTACTGCCGATGGCGATGGCAAGATGAAGGACATCCTTGGCGGCAAAGGCGCCGGCCTGGCCGAAATGTCGCGCGCCGGCCTGCCCGTGCCCCCCGGCTTCACTGTCGCAACCGAAGTCTGCAATATGTACTTCGATAACGGCAACAAGACTCCGGATGAGATCGAGAAAGAAGTCGACGCCCAACTCGCCACGCTTGAAAAGCGCATGAACCAGAAGCTGGGCGACCCGAAGAATCCGCTACTGGTCAGCGTGCGCTCCGGCGCGAAGTTCTCCATGCCCGGCATGATGGACACCATCCTGAACCTTGGACTGAATGACGAAACTGTCCATGGCCTCATCGAAAAGAGCGGTAATGAGCGCTTCGCTTACGATTGCTACCGCCGATTTATCCAGATGTTCGGCAATGTCGTTCTCGACATGGGCAAGCACCCCTTCGATGAAATCTTCGAAGCCCGGAAAACCAAGCGCCGCGTCAAGCTGGATACGGACCTGAACGCGGAAGATCTGAAAGCGGTTATCGCCGATTACAAGAAGCTTGCCCAGAAAAAGACCGGCAAGCCCTTCCCGCAGGAACCTCGCGAGCAGCTCTCCATGGCCCGCGATGCGGTATTTCGCTCTTGGAATGGCGATCGTGCGATCGTTTACCGTCGCATGGAAAAGATCCCTGATGACATCGGCACCGCGGTCAACATCCAAGCCATGGTGTTCGGCAATATGGGCGAAACCTCCGCGACCGGCGTAGGCTTCACCCGCAATCCTTCGACCGGCGAGAAGGTTTTCTATGGCGAATTCCTGGTCAACGCGCAAGGCGAAGACGTTGTAGCCGGTATTCGCACGCCGCAGCCGATCGCCGAGCTCGAGAAGGTGCTTCCCGAAGCCTTCAACCAGCTTCGCGAGATCACCACCAACCTGGAACAGCACTACCGCGACATTCAAGACTTCGAGTTCACCATCGAAGACAAGAAGCTTTACATGCTGCAGACCCGCAACGGGAAGCGCACGGGTCCGGCCGCGGTCAACATCGCGGTCCAGATGGTTCATGAAGGTCTCATCGACAAGAAGGAAGCTGTCCTCCGCGTTGCTCCGCAGCAGCTCGATCAGCTCCTCCATCCCATCCTCGATCCGAAGTCCACCAGCAGCCTGCAGGAACTCGCCACTGGTCTGCCCGCATCGCCTGGCGCGGCTGTGGGGCGAGTGGTTTTCAATAGCGACGAGGCAGTGCATGAGGCGCTTTCCAGCCCCGTCATCCTGGTCCGCAGCGAAACTACTCCCGATGATATTCACGGCATGGAAGTCGCGAAAGGCATTCTCACCGCGCGCGGCGGTATGACCAGCCACGCTGCCGTGGTCGCCCGCGGCATGGGCCGCCCTTGTGTCGCCGGGGCCGGTACCATCGAAATTAGCGAGGCCAAGCGCGAAATGAATGTGCTCTCGCACGGCAAGAAGATCACCGTCAAAGAAGGGGACTGGATCTCGCTGAATGGTTCGACCGGCGAAGTTTTCGTGGGCCAGGCGAACACCACCGAAGCAGATCCGAACTCCGGCTCGCTCGCCGAGTTCATGACATGGACAGATGAGTTCCGCGGCAACTTTGGCGTGCGTGCGAATGCTGATATTCCGCGGGATGCCAAGGTGGCCCGCAAGTTCGGCGCCGAAGGCATCGGCCTGTGCCGCACAGAGCACATGTTCTTCGCTGAAGACCGCATCCCGCACATGCAGGCGATGATCCTGGCGCGCGATGAGAAGTCCCGCAAGAAGGGGCTGCTCAAACTGCTCCCCATGCAGCGCTCGGATTTCGCCGGCCTCTTCAAAGCCATGGACGGCTTCCCCGTCGTGATCCGTACGCTCGATCCGCCGCTTCATGAGTTCCTGCCGAAACGCGAGAACCTGATGGTCGATCTGGCGAAGCTCCCCAGCGCTTCTATCTCCGACAAGAAGGAGATGTCAAAGCGCTACGGCTATCCCGTTGTGGAATTGAAAAAGCAACTGCCGGAACTGCTGAAGCGCGTCGAAGAACTGCACGAGTTCAACCCCATGCTCGGGCATCGCGGCTGCCGCCTGGGGGTTACTTACCCTGAAATCACCGAAATGCAGGCTCGCGCGATCTTCGAAGCTGCCGTGATTGTCGCAAAGAAGGGGATCAAAGTGATTCCCGAGGTGATGATCCCGCTAATCGGCTCCGTCGAAGAGCTCGATAACCAGAAAGCGATCGTCGTCAAGGTCGCCGAGGAAGTTCTCGGGAAAGCCGGCATGTCCGACATGAAGTACATGGTCGGGACCATGATCGAAATCCCCCGTGCAGCGCTTACGGCAGACAAGGTCGCCAAGTCCGCCGAGTTTTTCAGTTTCGGAACGAACGACTTAACTCAGACCACGATGGGTCTTTCCCGCGACGACTATACAAAGTTCCAGGACGACTATCAGAAAGCGAAGATCTTCAAAGCCGATCCGTTCGCCGTCCTCGATCAGGAAGGCGTCGGAAAACTGATCGAAATGGCCGTCAAGCTGGGACGTCAGACAAATGCTGATCTCGAAGTAGGCATCTGCGGTGAGCACGGCGGTGAGCCGAGCTCGGTACAGTTCTGCTACAAGATCGGGATGAATTACGT
Source organism: Bryobacterales bacterium (assembly GCA_963795835.1). Taxonomy (GTDB): domain Bacteria; phylum Acidobacteriota; class Terriglobia; order Bryobacterales; family Bryobacteraceae; genus JALYXI01. The sequence continues at coordinate 65,444 of CAWCJC010000011.1, forward strand.
GTCATGCTCGCCCTACCGGGTGCCCATTGCGCGCCTTGCCGCCGCTCAAGCCGCCATCGAAGGCGACAAGAGCGACATGCATCGCACCGCTTAACTCACATCAAGGCGCCACCGGCCAGCTTCATTGTCTGGCCGGTGACCTACCCCGCTCCGCTTTGACCGACTACGCCGCGCACTCTCCGCGGCCTAATTGGAGTGAGAAGGCGTCGTTATCGCCCCAATCATTGTAGATTTCGGGGAAGAGTTCCGGCGGTTTGGCCAAGTCGGCGGTCATCTCTTTGAAAAAGGCTACTTTTTGACGGGCAACATAGGCGCGGAACGGTTCCGCTTCCAGGCGATTTTCCTGGTAGTGGTTCAACACGCGTTCAACAGCGGTAGGGGCGAGGCGCGCCGGGATACTTTGTACGGCATAACCAAACTCGCGGTCGGTGCCGCCCAAAACCATTAGGTAATAGGGAACTTCGCGTCCTTCGATCTTCCGAGCGTTGCCGTAGAAGCCGAAATCAGCAGTCCAGTGTTGTCCGCAGGAGTTCGGGCAACCGCTGATTTTAACGCGTAGCTCACGGGCCTCCTTCGATTCATACTTGCGCACAGTCTGTTGAATTGCCGCGCCCAGATTCATCGACTTAGTCAGGGCTAAGTTACAGGAGTAAGCGCCGGGGCAGGTCACGACATCATCAATTTCGTGAGCGCCCGGTTCGCCCAAGTCCGGCAGCCGCCAGAGCGGCATAAACTCGGGGTAAGTTCGCCAGGGTAATGTATCCAAGGAGTAAGTTCTGATCCACGGTCACGCGGATCAACCCATCGCCCGAATCGGACGCGATCTTCGCGATTGCGCGCATCTGCTCGCTGGTCAGATTGCCTTGATCGACGGTGATGGTCACCATCGCGTATCCGGTCTCGCGCTGCTCTTCGACATTCGTCTCGAGCCATCGATCCAACTCCGCCGTTCCGGAGCTCTGATTCAGCACCGGCAACTGATCGCCTTGTCCCAGCGCCGGCGGATTCGACCGATAGCCGCCAAACCCTTCAGGAACGGTCTCCGGCATCGGGATGCCGCCGTTGGTCAGGATATCCTGATATTCCTTCTCAATAGCTTCTTTCAGCCATTCAAAACCGCGCTCGCGCATGACGAATTTCAGCCGCGCTTTATTGCGATTTTTCCGGTTGCCGTACTCATTGAAGACGCGAAGAACGGCTTCCGTGCGATGCACGAGCATTTCTTCGGGAAGGAACTCGTCGAGCACCTGCGCTTCAACCGGCAGAGGACCAAGCCCACCGGCAACCACTACATGAAAGCCCCGCTTGCCATCGCGAATCACAGCCTGAAAGCCCAAGTCGTGGATGCCGAGCAACATATCGTCTTCCGGGCAGCCGTTAAACGCGATCTTGAACTTGCGCGGCATACTGTCGGTCAGGTCTTTGCGCAAAAATGCAAATGCCAGCTTCTGAGCATACGGACGCACGTCAAAGATTTCATCGCGGCTTAGGCCTGCTTTCGGAGATGCAGTAATGTTGCGGACAGTATTGAAACACGCTTCGCGGGTGGTCATGCCGAAATCCGCCAGCATGTGCATCAAGTCCGCAACCTGCGCCAGCGGAACGAAGTGATACTGCATGTTCTGGCGGGTCGTGATATGGCCTTTCGAACCGCAGAATCGGTCGGCGATGTTGGCGAGCTGCTCCATCTGGCCCGACGTGACGAGACCCGCCGGAAACTTCGTGCGAACCATCTGGACGCCGGGTTGACGCTGGCCGTAAATGCCATGCCGCAGACGAAATCCGCGGAACTCATCTTCTGTTATCGTGCCGGACTGATACTCCGACGCACGAACGCGAAATTTCTCGATCTCTTCGCGAACGATTTTGTCGTAGTCCGCTTCGAACTGGTCTCGATTTACCATGTCAGTCGACCGGGATGGAAGCGCCGTGAGTCTTCTGCGAACTCATCTTCTGGATGCGCGCATCGATCAGATGACGAATTCCCTTCAGAAATTCGACATGCGCCGCCTTGAAGTGTTCCAGAGCGTCGGACGGAAGCACCGACTTCGCCATGGCGGTTACTTGCGGACCCGCTCCGCAACAGAAACATTGTCCTTCTACCTTTTCGTTCATTTCAAGCCTCCCGCATTTCTACGGTTAATAACTGGTTATCCAGCCGCGCCTTGCCTGGCGTCAAACCCGCCATCGATACCGGCAATCCGATATGGCGGCGCAGCGTTCCGATCTGAACGACCAACTCGTCGTTCTTCTTAAATAATCCCACGTCTCCCTTAGCCGCGAACGGGAGCTTGACTCGGACTTCATGCCGCCCGTCTTCCTTGTGGAACGAATAAGGCGCTTCGGTCCGGGTAACAAGCGCGGGATCTTCGCCTTCGCGATAGAGGTGGCGCGCGAGTTCAGTTAGTCCGTCGATGCCCAACACCTCATGCGTGAACAGCGGAACCCGGCGAATATCGATGGGCGCGAAGAAGGAATCAATCTCTTCGAGGACCTTTGCTTGAGAGGCGCGCCACTCGCCGAACCAGGCGTCCTGGACGGCTTGCGGCAGAACGCGATTGACCAGAATCTGGTCCACAGTCAGCCCGTGCAGCGAGAAATAGACGAAGGCGCGCTGCGTTTCCTTGAGCACCATTTTTTCCGCGTTGGTGACCAGACGAACGCTTGTGATATGCGGATCTTCAAGCAGTTCGGCAACGCCTTCGACGCGGCCCGCTAAAGATTTGATGTTTTCGAAATAGCTATCGGAGGGCATCTCCATGGGGCCGACGCGGTTCGCCAGCGGGCGGATGGCCTTGATGACTTTGCGCTGCCAGGGGAAAACGTGCTTCATGTACCAATCGAGCGTGGTGGGCATGCTGATGAAGCGAAGCGATTCCGCGGTCGGGGCGCAATCGAGCACGATCACATCGTAGGCATTTGCGTGACGGTGTTGATTGATATACATCATCGCGCTCAATTCCTCCATACCCGGAAGAATGGCAAGTTCTTCCGCTTCGACGCCGGAAAGGCCGGAAGTGCGAAGAACAGAAGTGAGATAAAGCGAAATCTCCTTCCAGTGGCGCTTGATTTCGACCTGGATATTGACTTCGTGGATGGAGAGGTTGGGGCTGATAATCAGCGGGTCGCCCGTAGAGCTGTGGAAGAGACTGGTGCTGTTTTCAAGGTCGAACGAATCGGCTAGGCTGTGGGCGGGATCGACACTCATGATGAGAGTGCGATAGCCGAGCTTCGAAAGGTACAGGCCCGTTGCCGCCGCAAGACTGGTTTTGCCGACTCCGCCTTTGCCGCTGAAAAGAAGTATGCGCATGAAGAGTTATTTACATTAACGATATTTGAGATTCGTGAACGGTTCGCGAATTAATTGTAGACTGAGGACATGTTGAAACTGACTGTGATGGCTGTTGCGGGATCGATTGCGATGCTGGCCGCGGATGGCGATGCCACGAAGGGCAAGGAAGTGTTTGAGCAGTGCAGCGTATGCCACAACGCGGACAGCGCCGAGAAGAAAATGGGGCCTGGGTTAAAGGGCGAGTTTAAGAAAGACAAAATGGTAAACGGAAAAGCGCCTTCGGAAGCGAATGTACGCGCGCTCATTAATGCTGGCGGAAATGGCATGCCTGCATATAACGACATGCTGACGGACGCCGAGAAGAACGATCTCATTGCTTATTTGAAGACTCTGTAAAGCGTTTCCTGACGGTCAACGGCTTTGGAGTCGTGACCGTCAGGAAACGTTTCTACGCAGTTTTGAGAATTTCCAGCGCCTTCTTCAGCAACGCGTCTTCTGTGGATTTTGCGGAGGACTCGTCCTTCCCGATCGGTTCGCCTTCTTCGTCCAGTTCGGTCTGTTGCTCTATCTCAGCTACCGCTTCATCCGGCGACACGCCGTTATCCTGGATCGACTTTCCATCCGGGCCATAATACTTTGCTACGGACAAAATGATTGCAGCGCCATCGTCCATGGTTACGGCCTGACGGATCGAAGCATCGCCATAAGTGTGTTCACCGACGACTTTCGCTCTCTTGTCCTGTTGCAGCGCGTCGGCGGCTACTTCCGCGGCTTGCGCCGTGCCCCGGTTGGTGATGACCACTAGCGGCAGCTTAGAGACCTGCTTCTTCGCGTCCGCATTGAAGTCTTTTCTTGCGTAGCGCTGGCCTTGCACGTAGCCGAGCAGGCCTTTTTCCAGGAACAGATTAGCGAGTTCTAGGCCATCCTCAGGGGTACCTACGGCGCAGTTGCGGAGATCGAGGATCAGCTTCGTCGCATTGCTCTTCTGCAGTTTGTCGATAGCAGCGGCGACTTCTTTCACTTTGCCGTTCGCCAGGGTTTCGGGTCGGATATAGCCCACTTGACCGTCAAGCATCTTGCTTTCGACCGCCGGATAAGCGATCGTGGCGCGCGTCAATGTTAACTTCTGCGGCTCCGGCTTGCGCCGCAAAACCGTGAGATCAATTGTGGAGTTTGGAGCGCCGCGCAAAAGCAGGTTCGCGTAAGCGAGCGGCATATCTCGGGTGGCAACGCCTTTGATGCTTTCGATCATGTCGCCAGTCGAGAAGCCGGACTTGGCGGCAGGGGAACCGGGTACCACGCCCACGACAGTCATATAGCCGTACTTTTTCGCCAGAACAACGCCGATATCGCCCCGATAGGTGTCGAAGTCTTTTAAATATTCCTTATACTGCTGGGCGTTCAGGTAGCTGGCAAAGGGGTCGATGGATTCAAGCATGCCGGTGAGCGCGCCTTGCGTGACGCTCTTCATATCCGGCTCTTCTACGTACTCGCTCTTAATGCGGGAGAGGACCTCGGTATAAACCGCGAGGTGGCGATAAACGTTTGTGCCGGGGGTGTCGGCCGGCGCGCCTTTGCTCAACACCGTGCCTAACAGAAGAAAAAATACCAGACAACTCGAAGAAGCCACGACGGCAAACCGGGAACGGCTATTCATAGAAATGTAGACGCCTTCCGCAACCATTTCGGTGCGCTAGCCTCAAGTCTACCTTACACTGAAGAGTGGGCTTCGGGTCTCGGTTTTGGCTGCTAATTGCAGCGACTTTCTTCGGTTTCTTAGGCATCGGAACGGTGCTTCCTTCGTTGGCTCCGCATGTCAGACACGATCTGGGTGGTTCGGACCGCACAGTAGGGTTTGTAATCGGCACATTTTCGTTCGTGGCGCTGGGGTGCCGCTTCTTTTCGGGGCCGCTTGCCGACCAGCGTGGACGGAAAACCGCGGTGTTGGCCGGTCTGGCGAGCTGCGCCTGCGCGGGAGTGGCTTATCTGTTGCCGTTAGGCTTAGCGGGAGCGTATTTAGGGCGCGTATTCCAAGGCTTTGGGGAAGCTTGTCTTTACACTGGCGCGGCAGCGTGGGCGGTGGAGGCTGCGGGTATCCATCGCAGCGGACAGGCACTGGGCTATGTCTCGAGTGGGATTTGGGGCGGCATTTCGGCCGGTCCGGTAATCGGACACTGGCTGGGCAGCTTTGAACGTGCCGCGATGATGCAGGCAGCGCTAGCCTTGGTGGCGATGGCGATTCTAAGCCAGGTACCGGAGAATTACAGGCCACAGCCACGCACAGGGCCGCGGAAGTGGATCCCGCGAGAATTGCTAATGCCGGGGATTACGATCGGCTTCGTCAACGTTCACTACCCCGTGATTGCGGGCTTCCTGATTCTCCATTTGGCTTCGCATGGCAACTCGGGTCCCGCGGCGTTTACGGCTTACGCGTTCGTGATTCTATGCTCCCGGTTCTTCCTGGGCGGCTTGCCGGACAGAATTAACCCGGCAATTACGTTCTTCGGAGGTATTGCGCTGATGGCCGTAGGGTTAGTGACGCTGGCTTTCGCTCCGGCTCCTCCGTTTGCCATAGCAGCGGCAGCGGTACTCGGGTTGGGGTTTTCGTTTCCCTGGTCGGCGGTGGCGGCAACGGCGCTCAAGCGAATTCCGGAGGGCGAGCGGGGTTCTGGCGTTGGCGTAATCAGCGCGTTTTACGACTTGTTCGTGGGAGTGAGTTCGTTTGCGGCGGGGCTGGTGGCGAAACAGTACGGGTATTCAGCCGCGTTTCTCATGGCGGCTGTGGCGTTGATCGCAGCCGCTTTGGCAGGGCGAGCCGTGTTTCGGGCGGCGTCTCTGCGAGGGTCGGAAGTGAGTGAAGCTGAACCGGTTTTAGGGTAGATCTCCGCTCGCGGCCGGGAAGACTACTGCACAACGGAGTTCAAGATCTTAAGGGCTGGGACAGTTAGGCTGCCCTCGGTTACTCCCGCCGGGGCGGCCGCTCTTAGTTGTTCTGCGAAATGGGATGAGTCGAGTTCGCCTGTCACGGCTCTGCGGCAGATTCGGTGATCGCCGCGACTTCACTTTGGGTTTCGTGCGCAAATTCCACGCGGAAGTGGCCGATTCCAGCTTTGAGCCATTCCCTCAGGTGCTGTCCTGGTTGCTGCGCTTCTGCTCCGAAAACTGTGTTGCGGCAGCCCACGTCCGCCATCACGGGATGGGCGCGGCCCCGTTCGTCCCGCAAGGCGATCTGGTGCGTTTCGCAGGGGCGTCCGCAATCTAAGTAGCTGGTTCCCGTTGAGAGGAAGCGGCAAAAGACACAGTGCTCGGTGTGAAAGACCGGAAGGTGGTGAAACAGCGCGACTTCCAGGTACTGTGCTCCGATATCGCGGGCCAGGGCGGTAATTTGAGCGGCGTTCAGGTCGTGCGTTGGGGTAAGCCGCGCGCAGCCTTGGGCCAAGTAAGCAGCGGCTGTTTGAGAGTTGGCAGTGTTCAGGCTGAAGTCGCCGGTGAGCTCATCGACTCCCTGTAACGCCTCGAGCATAGCTGCCGATCTCACCAGGATGGGGCACGCCAGGCTTTTGAGGAACTGGAGGATTTTGAATTCGTTTGGCTTAAGAAGGCGTGGGCGTCGCGACTCTAACGGGAATTCCAGAGTGGATCACACGGTCGACTGATTTTCTGAGGTTGTAAAGATCCAGGAAATCTAAGGTAATGCTTGAGGGAGTTGTTGCAAGTGCAGCTTCTAGTTGAGCTTCTGTCCTTACCAGAAGGTGGATTCTTGGCGATACTGCTGTAGAAGCAGCTCCGCGGTGTAGTACCGGAGACTGTGTTCGGTGCGGGGCCGGTTGAGATTGGCACGCTTCCAGCTTTGCAACGGCTTCGCGGCGGATCTGATTGAGTAAAGATACAGGAGCAAAAGGATTACCGGTGATTTGTGAGGTAAGTGCGTCCAGGCGGTATGGGGTTCCTCCTAACCGGCCCAGTTGCGTTTTGAGAACCGATTCGGTGAGCGGATTCGATTGAGCTTCACTTAGCGGATTTTCGGATTCGACTTCCACGATAAGACTGCCGATTCGCCATTCCGTGTGAAGCTTTTGATTCGCTCGCGCTTCCACGTTCACCGTGACCGGTTGTTGGCGGACCGGGCTTGCGGCGTTCGTAAATGGCTTTGCTACACGTTCGGTCTCCGCGCTGTCAGTGCGCCAGACCAGATCGCCTGGACGAATTCTCGTAAGGTCTAACGCCCTGTTCGCGAAGCGGAGTTCGGTGGTGCCGTTCGATTGCGGGAAAACCTCAAAGATCCGGCCGCCTTCTTCTGGCTGCTGAGGGCTTCGCCAGTCTGCGGCGTCGAACACAATGCCGTCGCCGGGCACGGGTCGGACCGAAGCGCTAATTGCGACACCCGTTTTTGTCACAGCCGTAACTTTTCCCAGCAGGACACCGCGGTGCCGTGGCGCACGGCCCCGAACTACCTTCTGGTGGTTGACACCCGTGAGAAAGTGAGCACCCAAGCCTCTGGAATAGACCTGCTCCAGCTCAGGTTTGCGGTTCTGGGGAATGCCATCGACGGCCTCGCGATAGGCTCTCGTGGTAAGCGCGACGTATTCTGCGTCTTTGTAGCGGCCTTCGATTTTGAGTGCGGCGATACCGATCTCGGCCAGTTCCGGGACTTGTTCCAGCGCGTAGAGATCTTCCGGTGACAGAAGATAGCGGGCGTCGCCCAAGGGCCGGGGCGCACCGTCTACAAGCAGGTCGTAAGGCATCCGGCACGCCTGTGCGCATTGGCCCCTGTTGGCGCTCCGGCCGCCCCAGGCTTCGGATGAGAAGCATTGGCCGGAATAAGCCACGCAAAGTGCGCCATGAACGAACACCTCCAGAGGACAATCCGTTTCCTGGGCGATCCGGCGCAAATCGACAAGTGAAAGTTCGCGCGCAAGAGTGACGCGGTTGACTCCCGCGGCTTGCGCAAAACGGACACCGGCAGAATCCGTAATGCTCATCTGTGTACTGGCGTGGATTTCTAGCGTGGGAGCAATCTGGCGGGCCAGCCGGACGGCGCCGAGGTCCTGCACGATCAGGGCGTCCACGCCTGCCTCTGCCACCAGAGCGATGGTCTTGGCCGCTTCGCGCAATTCCTCCTCAAAGATGAGGGTGTTAAACGTAAGATAGCCGCGAACGCCGCGGCGGTGGAGCGTTCTCATCACGTCCGGAAGCTCTTCAGATTCGAAGCCCACCTTGGCGCGCGCGGAGAACCGTTTCAGGCCAAAATAGACGGCGTCAGCCCCTGCTTCAATGGCTGCGTGGAGTTGGGGCCAATAGCCGGCCGGACTCATGACTTCAGGCTTCGGCAACGCAAAACTCCGGTGGTGGAAAAACACCCGCATGGTTGCCAGCGGCCATTAAGAAAACTTCATAGATGATTGATAACAAGGATTTTACGTTTGGCCCACCATTTGCATTAGTAGAGGCCGAGGACACTGTCATGAAATCAAAATTCCTTGCACTCTTTCTTTTAGCGGCCAGCCCAGTTTTGGCCGGATTCCACATTGGTTTCGGCATTGGGAGTCCCTACTACCGCGGGTATGGTTCCGGATACGGTTATGGATATTACCGTCCGCCGGTAGTCGCTTATGCGCCTGCGCCCTATGTATACGGTCCTTCCTATTATGGACCCAGTTACTATGCCCCGCCAGCTTATGGGCCCGCTTATAGCGTCTATGGAGCGCCTCCGTTCGCGGGAGCGATTTGGATTGGACCGCGCTGGTACGGCGGAAGATACTACCGCGGGTACTGGGGACATCGACGGTAGTACGCGCAAATTATGGATATCAGGGGTCCGGCCTCATCGCCGGACCCTTTTCCATTTGGGAACAGAGCCAAATAAGCGGCTAATTACTTCAGCAACTCATAACTGACGAACGCAAACTTGCGGCTGTCGGGCGACCAGGAATTTACATTGATTGTGCCCTGGCCGCCGAACAACTGGATGATCTCGCGGGGTTGAATGTTGCCGGCGTGCTCTCCGGGGGCAGGCATCATTCGCAAAACCACATTCTTGTTCGGGGGGTGATTGGGAATGCCCTTTTCAAACGAGACAATCACCATCTGCTTCCCATCGGGAGAGATGTGCGGGAACCAGTCTTCCAGGTCATCGCTGGTGATGCGCTCGGCCTTGGCGTCTTCCGGTCCGGCGCCGCTTGCGGGCATGCGCCAGATATCCCAACTGCCGGAGCGGTTCGAATTGAAATAGATCCACCTGCCATCGGGGGAATATTCGGGGCCATCGTCGTAGCCGGCGTTCACAGTAAGGCGCTCTTCCGGCCCGCCCCCGACGGGAATGCGGTAAATATCGAAATTGTTATCGCGCTGGGCACAGAAGGCCATCCATTTTCCGTCCGGCGAGAAACCATGAAAATAGCTTGGCTTCTGGTTGGTGATCTGCTTGGGTTCGCCCCCTGCCGCGGGAAGGGTGTAAATGTTGCCGGCGGAAATCGCAATCAACTTGCCGTCATGCGAAAGGCCGTGATCGTTGTTGATGCCTCTAACGGCGCCAGTCTCGATAGGTTCGGGAACCCCGGTCTCGAGAGGCAGTCTCCATAACTTACCAGGAGTATTCAGCATCAAATATTTCCCGTCCGGCGACCAGTTCGGGGCTTGATAAAAGCCGTCGCCGCTAAAGATCACCTTCTTTTCCCCGCTAGCGACGTCATATAAAGTCACGAAGCTTTTCACAGCAACCGGGGGTGCGGGCGCTGTAGCAGCTTCAAGCGTCACGTTGGTGAAAAGCGCGGTTTCCAGAATGTTGGCGTCGTGAGAGCAAACGCCCAGTCCAACAAAGACGGGATCAGACAGGGCGAGCGAAATGGAACCGACCGGCTTCAACTCCTCACCGGGATTGCCAGCGAACGCCGAGATTTGGGAGCCCCGGCGTTCGATGCGAACTCTGACAGGGGCTTCCACTTTTGAGGGCATTCCGACAGTGGCGGCGCCATCTTTGGGGCGGTATTGCAGCGCGGTAAGGCCACTTCCGTGAAGCGCAATATCGGCGTAGGCGGAGGCGGGGTCGAGACTCTGGCGGAGCATCAGCATCGCCTTCCGGTGCGGAACGGCGCCTGCTCCCACGAAGTGCACGTCGGCTGTGAGGGTGATGTCACCGCCAGCGCGCTTCCAGGCAAACTGGAAGGCATCCTTGTCTGCCCAGACATTCGCGCCGCCGCCGGTGATGCGGTATTCGGCTTTGCCGGGATTGAACGAAGCCGAACCGGCTTTGGGCGTGGCTCCGACATCGGCGTTGCCGCCGAAGACGCCGAGCTGCGCCGTGAGCGGGGCGGCGAGAAGAAAGGCAATCGGTAGAAATTTCATTTTCGAGACTCCTGTTTAGAAGGTGACCTTGGCTCGCGATTGCTGACAAAGAGCGAAGCAGCCTTCAGCATAGGGTGTGGATCACCTCTAATGTGAATTGTCTCGGCTCTAGTCCCGCGGCAGAAAAGAAAAGTAGGAAGAATGTCGATCCCGGCGACGACTTCCTTGAGCACTTGCGCCGCCGTGGAACAGGTCCGGGCAGCGCGCGAGCATAGGAACGCGCATGGATTCCTCATAGGCGGTGCGTTTATCGATTAGGCCGTGTTCGCCAAACTGGAAGCCGTTGTCGCCCATGTAGACAACCAACGTAGAATCGAGTTCGCCGCGCTGCTTCAGAGCTTCGAAAACGCGGCCAAGCGATTCATCAACTGCCAGCAGGGTTTCGGCGTAGATCTTATAGTAATCGGCGAGCGAGAGATCGGTGTTGTAGGGATTATCGGCGCCGTGCCAGCTGTTGCGCTGATTTTGCGTCCACATGGGGCGGTTGCGCGCTATATCGCCTTCCCCCGCCAGCGTCAGAGGCGGAACGAACTTTTCATTGGCGTACTTGCCTTTGTGGCGTTCCGCGGGCACGAAGGGTTGGTGGACGGCTTTGTGCGAAAGGTACATAAACCAGGGCTGTTCCTTCGAGCGTTGGGACAGCCATTCGAGGGCATAATCGGTAAGCTCATCGGTAATGTACCCTTTTTGCGGCACGTGCTTGCCGTCTACATTAAGGCCGTTCGGTCCGGGCAGATAGACACCCTGGCCTCGGAAGCTGACCCACTTATCGAAGCCCGGCTGCGGATCGTCGCCTGCGCCGCCCATGTGCCACTTGCCGAAAAAGCCCGTAGCGTAACCGGCTTTTTGAAGGTCCTGTGAGAAGAAGTGGGTGCCGGGCGGGACAGCGGTGTTGTTATCGACAATCTTATGCTGATGAGCGTATTTTCCGGTCAGAATCGAAGCGCGGCTGGGGGAGCAGAGCGCTGTGGTGACGAATGCATTCTTGCAGTGCACGCCTTCGCGCGCCATCTTATCCATATTGGGAGTAACCGGGAAGGTCTGCGCCTGCATGAAATCATCGCGTCATAACGATGGTCGTCGGTCAGAATAAAAACGATGTTGCGTGGCTTGCCCGTGCCCGCCGGGGTCTGCGCCTGAGAAGAACCTGCAGCAAGCGCGGCGCCGAGGGCACCAAACAGCGCGGAACGTCTATCGATGGGTGTGCCTGGATTCATTTCTCTGCATTCTCCTCCCGTGACAGTGCTTTCAGCAAGGGGAGTTGCCGACAGAAACCGCCGCGGATCTTACGCTGCCAGGACTTGCTCGACCTTAAGCAAAAAGTCGTTCGGGCGGAAAGGCTTGGGGAAGACATCGAAGCCGGGTTTGTCAATCCATTCGGAGATGACGTGCTCGTCGGGAAGGCCTGAGACCATAAGGACACGCAGACCGGGAAATTCAGTTTTCAGGCGAAGCATGGCTTCGTGGCCCGTGATGCCGCGAAGAAAAACGTTGGTAACGACCAGGTCGGGCTGTTCCTCGCGGAGTAGTTCCACGGCATGGTTGAAGTCTCCGGTCGCGTGGACGGAGTGGCCGCCAAGCTCAAGAATCTTTGTAACTACGGTCCGGACAACCGGTTCGGAATCGATTACGACAATTGCCGCCATAAGATCTCACAATATTATGCCGTGGGGCGGGCGGGAATGCCGCAGAGTCGAAGGCTTCACCACGATGGCAGAAGCCATGCTGAGAAGCGTAGGAATGTGTCCTCGCGCTATCTCTTCGCCCAATACCGGTCTCTGGCCTGAACCGTATACCCCTTCTTCCGCGTCGAGAGACCAATTTTGCGAAACTCCGAAATTCGCACCGGCACATCGGATATATATCCGATGCTGTACTGTCCACGCAGTTCCTCTTCGATCACTCCAAAAATCTGTTCGATAGATTGCTTCTTCGACACCTCGAAGAAACCACCACCGGTGTCGCGGGCCATGCGTGCCAGGGGTCCTCTGCCATTCTCCGAACCATCGGAAAACAGAATTGCGTAAATCAGGGTATCCGCTTTTTGGGCTGCATCCACGGCTTCCTGCACGCCGGACGTGCTCCCGTGGTCAACGCCGTCGGTGAGCACGATCAGCGCTTTGCGTCCCGTCAACTTCGCCGTGATTTTATTCGAAGCCTCAACCATGGCATCAAATAGCAAAGTTCCTCCGCCGCTTTGCTCGGCAAGCTCCCGCCGTGTGGGCGTATCGACAAGCGCCAGCGCATCCCCCAACTCCCGCCGCGAAGAAGTGAGAGCCTTTCGCGTCTGCACGCTCATGTCAAACTGCATCAGAAAGACTTTGTCGGTCTTCTCGCGCAACACCTGGTCCAGGAACCGCATACTGGCTCCGCGTTCCGCATTGAGGACACGCTGCTGGCTCATGCTGGTATCCACCATCAGCCCAATGGTGAGCGGCAGATCCGACTCGCGAGAAAAGTATTTGATTGTCTGCGGCCGCTTATTTTCCAGGAGGACGAAGTCGTCTTTTCCCAAATCTCGAACGACTTCGCCATTCCTGCCCAGAACATTCGCCAGGACGTTGACAACCTTTACGTCGGTTGAAAACACAACGTCGTCTTGCGCGCGCGCAATGGGCAACCCTAAGGTACCCAGCAGCAGCGCGCGCCTGGAAAAGCCCATTCCCCATTCTTACGCGACAGCGTCAGCAGTTGCGTGGGGCTTCAGCACCACCTTGACGCAGCCGTCTTTCTTATCCCGGAACGTCTTATACATTTCCGGCGCGTCCTCAATCGCGACAGTGTGGGTAATGATGAAGGAGGGGTCGATCTCCCCGGCTTCAATCTTGCTCAACAACGGCTTCAAGTAGCGATGCACATGGGTCTGCCCGGTCTTCACAGTTAAACCCTTGTTCATCAGCGCCCCAAAAGGGATCTTGTCCAGGAATCCGATATACACGCCCGGGACTGAAAGCGTACCGCCCTTCCGGCAACACATAATCGCTTCGCGCAAGACATGGGGGCGGTCCGTCCCTAATTTCACCGCAACTTTTGCGCTATCGAGCACCGCGTCGAAGGTCCCCGTAGCATGCGCCTCCGTACCCACCGCATCGATACACCGGTCCGGACCCTGCCCCGAGGTCATCTCCTGTAGCCGTTCCGTCACCTTCTCTTTCGAATTATCGATAATCTCCGCCTTGCCCCAATCCCGCGCCATGGCCAAACGCTCCGGCACGCCATCGATCGCGATCACGCGGCCCGCGCCGAACATCCAGGCGCTCTTGATTGCGAACAAACCTACCGGCCCGCATCCCCAGACTGCGACAGTATCGCCCGGTTCGATCTGGGCATTCTCCGCGCCCATATATCCAGTGGGGAAAATGTCGCTGAGAAACAGCACCTGCTCATCGCTCAACCCTTCGGGAATCGAAATCGGACCTACATCTCCATAAGGAACTCGCAGATATTGGGCCTGCCCGCCTGGAATGCCGCCCAGCATGTGCGAATAGCCGAATAATGCGGAAGGCGAATGCCCCATGGCCTTTTCGGCAATTTCTTTGTTCGGGTTTGAAACATCACAGAGTGAAGTCAGCCCCATCTTGCAAAACCGGCACTGGCCGCACGCGATGGTAAACGGAACCACCACGCGGTCGCCTTTCTTCAGCTTCGTAATGTTCTTCCCTGTGTCCACCACTACGCCCATGGGCTCATGCCCCAAAATGTCCCCTTCTTCCATCGTCGGCATCATGCCGTCATAAAGATGAAGGTCAGACCCGCAAATTGCCGTGGATGTGACTTTGATAATGATGTCGTCAGGGGACTGAATCTCAGGTTCAGGGACCGAATCTACCCGGACATCATGCGTGCCGTGCCAAACCAGTGCTTTCATCATGCGGAGATGAAACGGCAGTCGGGAAACCACGGTATGGAATTGTCCTTTTGCACTCGCCATGAACACAGGAAATACCTAACCTCCCCGTCGCACCAGCCCTGTGATACTGTGGGGCCGTTCGGCCTGTTATGAAAATTCTCTGTTCGTTTCTCCTGATTGTTTTCTCCGCCTCTGCCGCAGATGTTACTGGAAACTGGCTGGCTACGCTCACCGGTCCTGAGGGCAATGTGCGCAAGACCTACTACGACCTGAAGCAGGAGGGTGCAAAAGTAACCGGCTTCATGCGGTCCGCTTCGTTCGATCGCCCCGTAGAGGGCACCATCGACGACGCCGGTAACTTGGCGCTCACCTCGCCTGCCCCCGCAGGCTCGAATCGACCGCCAATGAAGACCCAGGGCGTGCTGAAAAACGATGGGCTGCATCTGACCATGCGTATGCGTCCGAACACTCCAGCGGTGGACGTAGTGGCAACGAAAGTACCGGCAGGCGAAGGCATGCCGCCGGCATATATCCCGCCGCCCGCGATTCATGACGTAAAGCCGAATGGCTTGGCGAAGACGCCGCCTATGGGTTGGAACAGTTGGAACAAATTTGCGGGACGCGTGACGGCGGAAGACGTGAAAGGTATGGCCGACGCGATTGTTTCGAGCGGCATGAAAGACGTGGGCTACACCTACGTGAACATCGACGACACGTGGGAAGCCGGACGCGACGCGCAGGGAAACATCCAGACCAATAAGAAATTTCCCGATATGAAGGCGCTGGCGGATTACGTGCATTCCAAGGGGCTGAAGATTGGAATTTATTCATCGCCCGGACCGGCAACATGCGCGGGGTATGAAGGAAGCTACGGGCATGAAGCGCAGGACGCGAAAACCTATGCCGCGTGGGGAATCGATTACCTGAAGTACGACTGGTGCGGCGCGGCGCGCGTCTATAAAGACAGCGAAATGCGAGCCGTCTATCAGAAGATGGGCGAAGCGCTGCTTGCGACAGGGCGGCCCATCGTTTATAGCCTTTGCCAATATGGGCGAGCCGATGTGCAGGAGTGGGGGCCATCGGTGGGCGGCAATCTGTGGCGAACCACGGGCGATATCCGCGACACCTGGGAATCCATGGAAAAGATAGGCTTCGACCAGAGCCGTCTGGCGCCCTTCGCCGGACCCGGACATTGGAACGATCCGGATATGCTGGAGGTCGGCAACGGAGGGATGACAGGCGACGAGTACCGGACTCACATGTCTCTGTGGAGCATGCTTTCCGCGCCGCTGCTGGCAGGCAACGATATTCGTTCGGCTACTCCCGAAACTTTAGCGATTTTGATGAACCGGGAAGTAATTGCGATCGATCAGGACCCGCTGGGTAAGCAGGCGACGCGTCTTTCGCAGACGGGCGACCAGGAGATTTGGGTCAAGCCTTTGAAGGACGGGTCCAAAGCTTATGGATTGTTCAATAAGGGCGGATCGGCTGCTCAAATGAAGCTGCCCGCATCGGGCAAGGTGCGGGATTTGTGGTTGAAGCAAGACGTGAAAGGAACGGAGTTTACCGTGCCCGCGCATGGAGTGGTCTTGCTGAAAGTTAGTTAGGATGAACGCATGCCTGAATCGACACGACGCGATTTTTTAGTTTCGGGAGTGGCCGCGCTGGCCGCCGGCACCCTCACGGCGGCTCCCGCCAAACGGTCCGCAACCGATCTGGTGACCTTGGGTAAGTCCAACATCAAAGTGACGCGTCTGGCGTTAGGCACTGGTACCCACGGAGGGAGGGTTCAGCGCGAGTTAGGGCAGCAACAATTCACCAAACTGGTTCGGTATGCCTACGACAGAGGCATCCGATTCTTTGAAACAGCGGAAAGCTACCATGGAATGCCGGAGATGCTTGCCATCGCGCTGAAGGGATTGCCGCGCGAAAGCTATGTCTTAATGACGAAATATACGACACCGGCCGAAGGTGACCCCGCGCCGAAGATCGATCTGTTCCGGAAGCAGTTGAACACCGACTACCTCGACATTCTGCTTTTACATTGCCTGCGGCCACCCACCTGGACCACCGATTACCGGCATCTGCAGGATGGATTTTCGGAAGCCAGGCAGAAGAAGGTGATCCTGTCACAAGGCGCGTCCGTGCATGGCCTCCCCGCCTTGCGGACCTTTCCAGGCAATGACTGGCTTCAGATTGCGATGATCCGCATGAACCACAACGGCACACGTATGGATACGCCCAGCGAGCGCGAAGTGGACAAGCCCGGCGACGTAGACGAAGTAGTGGCCCATACGAAGAAAGTTCACGCCCAGGGAATGGGCGTCATCAGCATGAAGTTAGTTGGGGAGGGCCGGTTCACACAGGCGGAGGACCGGGAAGCAGCCATGCGCTTTGCCCTCAATCTGGGCTGCGTGGATGCGGTGACAATCGGGTTCGCGGATACGTCGCAGATCGATGAGGCAATTGCGCGGATGAACCGCGTGATGAATACGTAACGGCCCGCGAACAGTGCGCATCGCGCGTCGGTATCGAAGCCGCAAGCAATGAGCGGCGCAGAGTTCACTTGATTGCTGCGCGTCGCCCTTAGAATCAGGCAACCTGATATTACGGAAGGGTTGAAACGAAGCGGCCGCGTTCTCGATCCTTCTGCACGGCGGAGACGGGGAAGATTTCGTTGTGCATCACCACATAAACGCCCGGTGGCAGCAAACGCGCAGCGAGCAGGCTTTCCGTGAGGTTCTGCAGGCCATCGGTGCCTTCAAAGCCGAGAGGAGTCATGGCGCCGGTGAGGATTACAGGCGCGGCGAGCGCGGGGAGGCGGGCTTCCAGATAGAGGCCGGTCTGGACCATGGTGTCGGTGCCGTGCGAGATCACAATCGGCGCGTTGAGGCGTTCGGTGACGGCGCTAAGGACTTGGGCGCGGTCCGCGTCAGTCATGTCCAGACTGTCTTTATTCATCAAATGCGTGACCGTGACCTCGGTTTCGGGCAGACGCAGCCGGGCAAGGTAGCGATCGATCTTGGACTCTTCATTCACGACGGAGCCGGTCTGTTCGGAGTAGACCTTCTCCATGGTGCCGCCGGTGGAAAGCAGGTGGATTTTTTCGGGGCCGTGATTCATGTGGGACAACAAAGGGGTGAAATGGACACTCTTATTGTTAGCGCCCTTGGCGGCCCTTGGGCAAGATGCGCGCGCAGTAACGGAGCCGGTACTGCCGCCCGCTTGCGCAACGTTGCAAGCGCAGATCGGGCGCGCAGGCATCTCGATCGCCTTTGAAGACGAAGGCAAGTTGGATACTGCGCGCATTCAGAAGGCGCTCGATGCGTGCGCGCCGGGCAAGGCCGTGGTTCTGGAAAAGGCTTCGGGCCGGGTGGATGCGTTCCTGTCCGGGCCGCTGGAGTTGCGCAAGGGCGTGACGCTCCTGGTATCGGGCGGAGCGTACTTGTTCGCGTCGCGGAACCCCCGGGATTACGACGTGGCACCCGGGCTTTGCGGAACCATCGACAAAAGCGGGCGCGGGTGCCGGCCCTTGTTGAGCGGTCTGAACGTAGAAGGCGCGTCGGTGATGGGCGATGGCGTAATTGATGGGCGCGGCGGGGAAACACTGCTGGGGCAGAATGTGTCGTGGTGGAATCTAGCGGACCGCGCGCGATCGGGCGGGAGCCAAAATGCGCCGCGGTTGATGGTCCTGAAAGGCTGCGACAACTTCACCCTGTACCGGATCACGTTGTTGAATTCCCCTAACTTTCATGTCAGCTATAGCGGCGGCCAGGGATTTACGGCGTGGGGTGTGAAAATCAGGACGCCGGAGCGCGCGCGGAATACAGACGGGATCGATCCGGGGAATTCAACGAACGTGACGATCACCCGTTGTTTCATTTCGACCGGCGACGATCATGTGGCGATCAAGGCGGGCATAGGAAAGCCAACGACTCACATGACGATCAGCCACAACCATTTTTACTCGGGGCATGGCATGTCGATCGGCAGCGAGACAGATGGCGGTGCGAGCGCGATTCGTGTGAGCGATTTGTCGATCGAGGGCGCGGACAATGGACTGCGGATTAAGTCGAACTCGACTCGTGGCGGGCTGGTGCGGGATGTGGTCTATGACGACGTTTGCATTCGGAGAACGGCAAATCCGATTTTGCTCGACAGCGGTTATTTGGCGCACGCCAGCGAGACGACGGGAAAAATTCCGGTGTTTCGCGAGATTACGTTTCGGGATGTGTCCGTCGAAGGAGGAGGGAAGGTGACATTGGCCGGAGCGGATGAAGAGCATCGCCTGCAGGTCATGTTCGACGGAGTTTCTCTCGGCAATGAGGTGAAAATGGTAAAGAAAAATGCGGAGCTTGAGACGAAGTCACGGCCCAACCATAGTTGCGCGGAAAAGTTTGTTTCCTTTCCTGGAATGCCCTGAAATAAGAGCCTGAAGTTTTGGTCGGGGCGGCGGGATTCGAACTCGCGACCCTCTGCTCCCAAAGCAGATGCGCTACCAGGCTGCGCTACGCCCCGACAGTGAACCCTTTCATTCTAGACCATCGCTTGGAAAAATCTGTCCGAAGCCGATCACGAACTCTGAATCCTTTCGCCCCCGACCAGGATCTTCGAGGTATGGCAAATCGCGAAAAGAGAGTGGCCCTGATCACGGGTGCATATAAAGGAATCGGTTTCGAGACGGCGCGTCAGCTAGGACAACAGGGCATCACGGTTGTGGTAACGGCGCGCGATCAGGCCAAAGCGGTGGGCGCCGCTGAGAAACTGAAGGCCGAGAAGATCGACGCTTACGGCGTGGCCCTCGATGTGACAGACACCAGCCACTATGGTGATGTCATCAGCTTCCTGGAGCAACACTTCGGAAAGCTGGATATTCTTGTGAACAACGCGGGCATCATGATCGGGGCCGAGTGGCGTAACGATACTCTCACTGTCACGGATGCCGACCTGAGAAAGACATTCGACACAAATTTCTTCGCCGTGGTGGCGCTTACGTCCGCGCTGCTGCCTTTGATTCAGAAAAGCGACGCGGGGCGGATTGTGAACGTGTCCAGCGTGCTCGGTTCACTCACCCTGCACAGCGACCCGACGTCTCCCATTTACGCGACCAAACTTCTGGCTTACGATGCTTCGAAAACCGCACTGAATGCGTACACTGTCCATCTTGCTCACGCTTTAAAGGATACGAAGATCAAAGTGAACTCCGCGCATCCGGGATGGGTGAAGACGGATATGGGTACCGACGCCGCCCCCATGGAGATTCCGCAAGGCGCAAAGACGGAAGTGGACTTGGCAACGCTGCCCGATGACGGTCCGACGGGCAGTTACATGCATCTGGGCGAGCCCTTACCCTGGTAGCTCTTCGTCTCCTCCCGGTTCTGTAAGGGAGGGCAGCAGGATCGTGAAAGTAGAACCACGGCCAATGGCACTATCCACGCGAACCGTTCCATTCATGCGCTCAACGACGTGTTTCACGATGGAAAGGCCAAGGCCGGTACCGCCGACCGCGCGGGAGCGGGCACGGTCGACGCGATAGAAGCGCTCGAAGATGCGGGGCAAGTCGCTTGAGGGGATTCCGCTCCCCGTGTCGGAGACGGTGATCATCACTTTGTTGTCTTTGGTGAGATCAGCGTGAAGGCGCGCTTCGCCCTCGGGGCGATTGAATTTCACAGCGTTGTCCAGCAGATTGACCAGCGCCTGCTCCAGGCGGATCTTGTGGCCCAGGACTTCAAGGCCATCTGCAACAAAACTATCGAGGAACACTTGGCGCACACGAGCTTCGGATTCCACTGTGCTCATCGCCATTTCGACTGCGTCCTTGATGGAGACACGTTCCGGCTCCGGCGTGGGGCGGCCGCTTTCCAGTTCGGAGAGGATCATCAAGTCCGCGGCAATGTTGTTCAGGCGAATCGCATGGGCCTGAATGATTTCAACAAAGCGGCGGTTGTTTTCGCTGTCTTCGAGCGCACCGCCGAGCAGTGTTTCGGCATAACCGCGGATGGCGGTTAGAGGCGTGCGCAGCTCGTGTGAGACATTCGCGACGAAGTCTTTCCGAACGCGTTCCAGGCGTTCTATGTCCGTGATGTCATGCAGGATCACGATCACGCCTCGGCTGTTCGGCATGGCGAGAGAAGCCGCTTGCGCTTCGAACGTCTTCCCTTCCCCGGCTGAGAGTTGAAGCCTGCGCTTCACCGGTTCGCCGGTGGCGATTACCTGCGTGAGCAGGTTTACCAGTTCAGGGTCGCGAACCAGATCAAGCACGGGGGTGCCGGCTTCAACGGGAACTGAGGCACCGACCGCGTTCGCAAGAGATTCGTTGCAGAAGATCACTTGCAGGCGATTGTCCGAGGCCAGGACACCTTCGCTCATACTGGCGAGGATAGCTTCACGGCGGCCCGATTCCAGGCTCACGCGGTCCAGAAGGTCGCGGATCCGCGTGCCCATCCGGTGAAGAGACTGATTCAGGATTCCGAGTTCATCTTCGGCATGGGGGATTTCCGAATCGGCGATGCTCGCATCCAGAAGGCGCTCCGTAAGGGCCTGCAGATGGCGAATCCGTTTGGCAAGCAGAATCGAAAAGATGTATGCGATTCCCTGCGCCAGAATTCCCGCGACGACCATTTCGAGCAAACGCCGCAGAATCACTTCGGTAGAGTTCTGCGATTCAGCGGGTGTCTCGGAAAGACGGATGGTCCATCCGGCACGATCTCCCTGGGCTAAGGGAAGAACCATGAGGCAGCAGCCATTGGGCAGGGGCGTCTGGGGCGCGGAGTCGGTCAAAATGGCGCCTGTTGCGTCTGTGACTTGGACGCGGGCGCCGGTCCAACTTGCGGAAACTTTGGCCCACTCGGCTAGGCTTGATTGCGGCAGCGCATTTAATTCCGCACTCAGTGTGCGGCCTTCGGACGATAAGATTCGCTCCGTGAGAACGCGGTGCTGTGCATTCAGATATTGCGAGCCCCACCAATCCAGACCGAACAACGCGCCCGCAATGAGCAGAAAGGCGATCCAGACACGGTTACGAAAAAGGCTGACTCGAATCAAAGCAAGGTACCGATGTGGAGATCTCTCTGACTATACCGTGACATGGGGCAAATCGAATGACAAATAAGTGAAAACGGCATACGGCGGATCGCAAGATCGTAAACCAGGATCGTAAACTAGAGGAGCAATGGCCGAGCACGCGAAGAACGGGGATCGTAAAACGAAAGCGCGGTCTTCGAAACGTGCCCACGCGGATACCAAAGAGATCTTGGACCCGAAAGAACTGCGCGATCCGAAGCTCTATCTGGATCGGGAGCTCAGCTTGCTCGCTTTTCAACGGCGCGTGTTGGAAGAGGCGGAAGATTCGTCGAATCCCTTGTTGGAGCGGGTAAAATTTCTGTCCATCTTGAGCTCGAATCTGGACGAGTTCTTCATGGTGCGTGTGGCCGTGCTGAAGCAAAAGCTGGCGTCGGATGGGCGTTTTCCGCTAGCCGAACAATTGGAAGTCATCCGCGATGACGTAACCCAATTGATGGAGAGGGCGTACCGCTGTTTTCGAGAGCAGTTGCTACCCACGCTCGAAGAGAACGGGATTGAGTTGTTGCAGTATTCGTCCTTGAGCAAGGGCGAGCGGGCTTCGCTGGAGACTTACTTTCAGCACACCGTCTTTCCCGTGCTGACGCCGCTCGCGTTTGACCCTGGGCGGCCCTTTCCGCATATCTCGAACCTGAGTCTAAATATCGCAGTAGTTGTGCGCGACAAAGAGGGCGTAGATCATTTTGCGCGCGTGAAGGTTCCGGAAACGTTGCCGAAGTTGCTGCCGGTGCCTAATGCGAACTCGGATGCGCCTGGCGGCGCGAATAGGGAGCTGGTTGAGCTACCGCGGGTCCGGCAGGCTTTTGTATGGCTGGAACAGGTCATCATGGCGAATCTGCCCAAGTTATTTCCAGGGATGGAAATCGTGGAGGCCCACGGGTTCCATCTGACTCGCGATGCCGAGGTGGTGATCAAAGAGTTCGAAAGTGACGATTTGCTTGAGACCATTGAGGAAGCCGTGTGGCAGCGGCAATTCCGCGCGGTGGTACGGCTCCAGGTAAATCAATATATCCCCGCACACATTCTGGCCATCCTGATTGAAAACCTGGAGATGGATCCGAAAGACGTGTATCGCGCGGCGGGCCCGATCGATTTGGGTAGGCTTCGGCAATTGCAGCAACTCGATCGTCCGGATCTGAAGGACAAGCCGTTTGTACCGTATACGCCGACAGAGCTTTTGCCGAAAGCGGAAGACGACATCTTCACCGTGATGCGCCGGCAGGACCTGTTGTTGCACCATCCATTCGAGAGCTTTCAGCCCGTGGTTGAGTTCTTGCGCAAGGCAGCGCGAGACCCTCAGGTGCTCGCGATTAAAATGACGCTGTATCGAGTGGGCCGCAACTCACCGGTGGTCGAAGCGCTGGTGGATGCGGTCGAGAACGGCAAAGAAGTAGCGGTGATGGTGGAGTTGAAAGCGCGCTTCGATGAGGAAAGCAACATTGAATGGGCACGCGCGCTGGAGCGGGAGGGCGTACACGTCGTGTACGGCATCTTGGGTCTGAAGGTGCATTCGAAGGTGGCGCTGGTGGTTCGGCGGGAAGGCGAAGCTATCCGGCGCTACGTTCATCTGGGCACCGGAAATTACAATGTCGTCACCGCGCGGCTTTACACGGATTTGAGCTTTTTCACCTCGAATGAGGAGATTGCCTCCGACGTCAGCGAGCTGTTTAACTATCTTACGGGTTACTCTTCGCAAACCGAGTTTCGTAAGTTGCTCGTCGCGCCCACCGCGTTGCGGAACGACATGGCGGATTTGATCAAACGCGAAATCGAACACGCCAAACGCGGCGGCGGCGGGCACATGATCCTGAAGATGAACGCCCTTGAGGATCTGGAAATGATCTGCCTGCTCTATGAAGCATCACAAGCAGGCGTTCGCGTGGAGTTGCTGGTGCGCGGCATCTGCTGTCTGCGCCCGGGGATTCAGGGGATCAGCGAAAATATCACAGTCACCAGTATCATCGGCCGCTTTCTGGAGCATAGCCGGATCTACTATTTCGAAAACGATGGCGCTCCCGAGTTGTACGCGGGGAGCGCGGATCTGATGCCGAGAAACCTGGATCACCGGGTGGAAATAATCTTTCCGATCAGCGATCCGAAGCTGATTCGGCGGGTACGGGAAGAGTTGTTGGCTCGGTATTTGTGCGATGGAAAAAACGCTCGGCTGATGCAGAGCGATGGCAGTTACCTTCGCAAACAAATTGTTGGGGGCGCCGGTTTTCAGGACGCCCAGCAGATGTTTCTGGATCAGCCTTCAGGCGCAAGGTAGCCGGCTATCGAACCACGCGCTCGCCCACCACGGACCTTGGGTGGCTATGCCGTACGTCCACTCCGTTGACCAGAAACAAAACGTCTTCAGCGACATTTGTAGCGTGGTCGGCAATACGCTCCAGGTTGTGCGCGATGAACATCAGGTCCACCGCGGGGCGCACGGCGGTGAGATCTCGCTCCATGAAGACCATCAGCTCCGTGTAGATCGAGGTCTTCAGATCGTCCACTTCATCGTCGGCGGCTAATACCGCTTCGGCCATTTCGGGATCACGCTTGACGAAGGCATCCAGGCTCTTGTGCACCATGGATTCCACTAGGCGCGACATGTGGGGTACGTCGATCAGCGCCTTCACCTGGGGCTGGCGAGCAAGCGACACGGCGCGAAGCACGATGTTGACCGCAAGATCGCCCATCCGTTCCAGATCGCTGTTGATCTTGATGGCAGCCGTAATAAAGCGAAGGTCGCGTGCGACGGGCTGATGCAACGCAAGAATACGCGTGGCTTGCTCATCAATTTCCATCTCCATCTCATTGATGCGCCGCTCGTTCTCCCAAACCTGATTGCTCAGAGCACTGTCGCGATCAATCAGCGCCCGAATGCTGCGGTGAATCGCGAACTCCACCAGGCCGCCCATCGCAAGCAAGCGCTGTTGTAACTCGTCCAACTCCGCGAGAAAAGGGCGCTTGGTCATGCTGATTGCGATTGTAGCGCGACAAAGGATTGATCGTACAATTCGAAGGTGTTCGTTGACCGCGTCTTCAAGGCTATCAATATTGTCATTGCGCTCATTGTTGCCGCTGCTCTCGCCGCCACGTACTGGTTCTTCTGGCGTCCGCTGCCGCGCGTCTCTGGAAGATTAGGTGCGCCGGTTGCCAGGAAGGTTACTATCACCCGGGATCACCTGGGGGTACCGTCAATCCACGCGGAGAGCGAGGGCGACGTGCTGTTTGCCCAGGGCTATATCACGGCCGAAGAACGCATGTGGCAGATGGATGGCCTGCGCCGCTTCTCGTCCGGCGAACTGGCGGAGATTATCGGACCAGCGGGGCTGGAAGCGGACCGGGAGTCGCGTAAGTTGCGGATTCGGCATCTGGCGGAATCTATCTACACTGAGTTACAACCCAGTGACCGCGCCCAGTTCGCCTCGTATGCCCGGGGCGTCAACTACTACCTGGAGACTCACAGGGGACGATACTCTTTCGAGTTTGGAATCCTCGGTTACGACCCCCGGCCCTGGAGCGTTACAGATTCCATTCTTGTCGGCCTGTATATGTACCGGAATCTGACTACCAGTTATCCGGAGAAGTTAGTCAAGCGAAACCTGATGCACGGGGCGGATCCGGAGAAGATCAAGTTTCTATATCCGCTGCGTGCAGGGACGGAAATGCTGCCCGGCGGAGATACGCAACCCGGATCGAACGCTTGGGCAGTCAGCGGGGCGCATACCGCGAGCGGGAAGCCTCTGCTCTCCAATGACATGCATCTCGAGTTTTCGATGCCGGGCATATGGTACATGACGGGACTGCAGGCGCCCGGGCTCCATGTCGCCGGTGTCGCCTTACCCGGCGTGCCCGGCATCATTGTGGGGCACAACGAACAGATTGCGTGGGGAGTGACGAACCTGCATTTCGATGTTCAGGAGTTGTATCAGGAGCAATTGGACAGCGCCACCGGACGCTATGCCTTTCAGGGGCATGTCGAACAGGCGATCCTGGAGAGCGAAACCATTCGCGTTAAGGGGCAGCCCTCCATTGAGTTCCGTCATTGGATTACGCGACATGGACCGCTGGTCACCGATACTCCGGATGATCATCTGGCAATTAAGTGGACGGCGGCCCAGAGCGGAAATTTTCAATTTCCGTTTCTGGAAATCAATCGGGCAAAGAGCTGGCTGGAGTTCCGCGCCGCCTTGACGCGTTTCCCTGGGCCCGGACAGAACTTCGTTTATGCGGATCGCGCCGGGAACATCGGTTATCAAGCAACCGGGAAGCTTCCTGTGCGGCACGGTTATCAAGGGGACCTGCCTGTTGATGGCGCTTCGGGTAAGTTCGAATGGGATGGTTACATCCCGTTCGATCAGTTGCCGTCCGCTTATAACCCGCCAAGCGGTTATGTCGTGACCGCGAACCAAGACCCCTTTCCTGAAAATTACGCGGATACGGTTACGGGAGTTTTCGCTTCGCCGTATCGGTCGAATCAGATCGGCGACATGCTGCGAGCTCAGCCTAAGCTGACTCCACAGGATACCCTTCGTATTCAGAAGGATGTGTATTCGGCGTTTACGCACTTCTTTGCGCGGCAGTTGGTGGCGGCGGTCGATAAGAAGAAGGCAGCCAACCCGGCATTTCGGGATGTGGTTCCCCTATTGCGCACCTGGAACGGGCAGATGGAGAAGGATCAGGCGGCACCTTTTGTCGCGACAATCGCCTTTCAGCATTTTCGACGGGCGATGGCGAACCTTGCTTCGCCCGGGAACGGCAGCTTGTATGAGACTCAGATGTCGGTCGCGCCCGTGGCGCGGATCTTGCGGGAGCGTCCCGCCGGGTGGTTTGCGGATTATGACGAAGCTCTGGTTCGCGCGCTTGCTGAAGGAATCGACGAATGCCGCCGCATGCAGGGGAGCGCAGTGAAAAAATGGTTTTATGGCCGTTATCTTCAGGTCGCAATCAACCAACCCGTCGGCCACCAGTTGCCGCTCGTGGCATCCTACTTCGATATCGGGCCTGTAGCCATGTCGGGGGGTACCACGACCGTCAAGCAGACGACGCCAAAGCTTGGACCTTCCGAGCGATTCAATGCGGACTTGTCAGACTGGGACAAATCGCTTCTCAACGTGCCGGTCGGGCAATCCGGGCATGTGCTGTCGCGGCATTACAAAGACCAGTGGGACGCCTACTATGCGGGCACTAGCTTCCCCATGCCGTTCGACCGGCCTGAAGTGAAAGATACACTGGTGATTGAACCCAGATGATCCTATTCGTAGCGGCGTTGGCATTGGCGGCTGAAATCTCCTATCCCAAATTGACTTATCCTCAAGCACCGAAGACGGACCGCGTCGACAGCTATCACGGCACGCAAATCGCGGACCCCTATCGAGAGTTGGAGAACGCCGATGCGGCGGGCACACAGAAGTGGGTGGAGCAGGAGAACCAACTCACGTTCGGGTACCTGAACCAACTGCCGGGGCGCGAGAAGATCAAGAGCGAGTTAACGGCGTTGTGGAATTTCGAGAAATACGACCGCATGCAGAAGGTGGGTCCGCATTACTTCTACTTTCGGAATAGCGGGTTGCAGAACCAGTACGTGTTGTATGTGGCCGATTCTCTGAACGGAACTCCGCGCGAGTTGATCGATCCGAACACCTACCGGAAAGATGGAACCGCGGCACTAAACTCAACGGCACCAAGTTGGGACGGAGCCTTATATGGGTATTCCATTTCGCAGGCCGGCTCCGATTGGGCCGATTGGCATATACGCGCCGTGGCGACCGGGAAGGATCTGCCGGATACGATTCGTTGGGCCAAGAGTGGCCGTCTTGCCTGGACTACGGACAACAAGGCTTTCTACTACGCGCGCTATCCGGAGCCCCCGGCGGCGGAGTTGCTGACGGCTGCCGCGCTGAATGAGAAGGTGTATCTGCATCGGTTGGGAACGGAACAGTCGGCAGATACGCTGGTCTACGAGCGGCCCGATCAACCGACCTGGAGCATCGGTCCGGAGGTGATGGAAGGCGGGCGCTATCTGGTGCTGAACATCTATGCAGGCATTCCCGGCAAGAACCGGCTTGCTTTTCAGGATCTGCGGGCCGCGACTCCGAAGACCGTTGACCTGATCGCGGCGGAAACCGGCGGTTACGAGCCCATTGCGGTGATCGGCACGAAGTTGTATGTCTTAACGACCGACGGTGCACCCAAGGGTAGGGTTATCGCAATCGATTTAGAGAACCCGCAGCGGGAACGGTGGACCGAGCTTGTCTCAGAACAGCCGGAGACGCTCGAAGATGTAACGGTGGCCGATGGGAAGATGGTGCTGGTCTATATGAAGGACGCGCATTCGGTGGCGCGGGTGTGTTCGCTGGAGGGCAAGACGATTCATGAAGTCGCGATGCCGGGTTTGGGGACGGCGTTGTTCTCCGGCGCGAAGATGGGCGATAAGGAGATGTTCTTCAATTTCAGTGGCTATACCATTCCACCGGGGGTGTACCGCTTGGATTTGCGGACCGGAAAAACGTCGGTCGTGAAGCAGAGCAAAGTGGAGCTCGACATGTCGCAGTTCGAGACCAAGCAGGTGTTCTATCCGAGTAAGGATGGCACCAAGGTCCCGATGTTCCTGAGCTATAAGAAGGGACTGAAGCTGGACGGAACGAACCCGACGCTGCTCTACGCTTATGGCGGCTTTTCGATTTCAGAAACGCCGCGCTTCACACCGGCTTACGTCGAGTGGATGCACATGGGCGGTATCTATGCGTCGGCGAACCTGCGCGGCGGTTCGGAGTATGGCGAAGCCTGGCATGAAGCGGGCATGCGCGCGAAGAAGCAGAACGTATTTGACGATTTCATCGCGGCCGGTGAGTGGTTAATTGCGAACAAGTACACCTCGACGCCCAAGCTTGCGATCTTTGGCGGCAGCAACGGCGGCTTGCTGGTGGGCGCGGTGTTGAACCAAAGGCCGGAACTGTTCGGAGCCGCGATGCCGGCTGTCGGTGTGATGGACATGCTGCGGTTCCAGAACTTCGGCTTTGGAACGCAGTGGGTGGGCGAGTATGGATCGTCGACCAACGCTGAGGATTTCGCGGTGCTGCGCAAGTACTCGCCGTTGCACAACATCCGCAAGGGCGGGCAGTATCCGCCCACGCTGATCACGACCGCCGATCACGACGACCGCGTAATGCCCGGGCATAGCCTGAAGTACGCCGCCACGCTGCAGCAGGCCCAGGAAGGCCCGGCTCCGATCCTGATCCGGATCGAGACACGCGCGGGACATGGCGCGGGCATGCCGACGTCCAAGCGCATTGACGAATGGGTGGACCGGTTGGCGTTTCTTAAACAGAACCTCGGGATGAATTGAGGCCCATCCGGCTCTTAGTGAGTTCTACGGTTTCGATGGCGATTGGGCGGACTTGTTCGGCGCCTTCGCGCAAAACGGAATCGACATAGGCCGGGTCGCTCGTGATCTCACGATAACGCTGCTGGATGGGTTCGAGATGGGCTATGGTCATTTCAGCGACTTGCTTCTTGAGATCGCCGTAGCGCATGCCGCTGAAGCGCTCCCGCATAGCGGCGTCGCTCGCTTGCGAGAAGGCCTGGTAGATGTCGAGCAGGTTACGGACACCCGGCCCCATCGTTTCGAAGTCCACGGCGGGGTTGGAATCCGTGGTGGCGCGGTTGAACGTCTTGCGGATCTTGTCGGGTGGATCGAGAAGCGCGATCGCGTGGCCCGCGCCGGTTGCCGACTTGCTCATCTTCGCGGTGGGGTCGTCCAGGCCCATGATGCGCGCGCCGAAGCCGGGCAGCTTGGTTTCGGGGACGACGAAGGTATCTCCATAGAGCGAGTTGAAGCGCTGCGCGATATCGCGGGTGAGTTCGAGGTGCTGCGATTGGTCATCGCCGACGGGCACTACAGCGGCTTGATAGAGAAGGATATCGGCGGCCATTAAGACCGGATACTGGAAGAGGCCGTCGCCGATGGTTTCCTGCACTGCCGACTTGGCCTTGAACTGCGTCATGCGGCTGAGCCAGCCCATAGGCGTGACGCAGGTGAGCATCCAGGCAAGTTCGGCGTGGCCGGAGATGGCGGATTGCACGATGATGCGGGAGCGCGCGGGGTCGATCCCGGCCGCGATGAAGAGGGCGGCTAGCTCGCGGATCTTGGCGCGGAGCTCTTCGGGCTTCTGATAGACCGTGATGGCGTGAAGGTCGACGATGCAGAAGATGCATTCGTATTGGTCCTGAATCCGGACCCAATTGGCGAGCGCGCCGAGGTAATTGCCGATGTGCAGATTACCGGTCGGTTGGACGCCGGAGAGTACACGTGCTTTCATGGGGAAGTCCCCATGTTAACAATCGAGAAGCTGGTCTATGGCGGCGATGGCTTGAGCCGCGCCGAGGGCCAAGTGGTGCTGACGCCCTTTGTGCTGCCGGGGGAAGAGGTGGAGGTTGCGCCGGGCGAGGTTCGTAGCGGCGTGATGCGCGCCGCGTTGCGAGAGGTGGTGACGGCGTCGGCTGACCGTGTGACCGCGCCGTGCCCTTACTTCGGGATCTGTGGTGGATGCCATTACCAGCACGCCACGTACGAGGCTCAGTTGAAGGCGAAGCTTGCGATCTTGAAGGAGACGCTGGCGCGCGTGGGTCGAATTGTGCCGCCGGAAGAGATCAGCGTGATTTCGGGTGAGCCCTGGGGTTACCGGAACCGGTCGCAGTTCCATATCGAAGGGCGGAAGCTTGGCTATCGGGAGCGGGCCTCGCACAAGCTGGTGGCAATTGAGCAGTGTCCGATCAGTTCGCCGACCATCAACAGGGCGATTGCGAGTTTCAACCGGATGCTGAAGGATGCGCGATGGCCGAAGTTCATCACCCAGGTTGAGGTGTTCACGGACGAGGCGCAGATTCAACTGAACGTTCTGGAAGCGGGGCAGGCGGTGGCGAAGCGCTTCTTCGAATGGGCGGCAGAGGAGTTGGGCACGTTGGTGGATGGGCCGCTGGAGTATGGCGGGTATCGCGTGAGCCCGAACTCGTTCTTCCAGGTGAACCGGTTTCTGGTGGACCGCATGGTGGAAGCTGTTGTCGGCAATGCGGTGGGGGATCATGCGCTCGATCTGTATTCGGGCGTGGGGCTGTTTTCGGTGCCGTTGGCCAAACGGTTCGAGCAGGTGACGGCGGTGGAATCGGGGTCGGGCGCGGTCAGGGATCTGGAGTTCAACTATTCGCGCGCTGGATTGAAGGTTCGGGCTGTGGGGGCGCAGGTGGATGCATTTCTGCGGACGATCGAGACACGGCCGGACTTCGTGTTGGCCGATCCGCCTCGGACCGGGTTGGGCAAGGAAGTGGTAGCGAAGCTGGCGGAGTGGAAGCCGGAGCGGATTGTGCTGGTGAGCTGCGACCCGGCTACGTTCGCGCGGGATCTGGCGGGGTTGCTGGCCGCAGGGTACGTGACCGAGGAGTTGACGCTGATCGATCTGTTTCCGCAAACATTCCATATCGAGACGATTTGTAAGTTGCGGTTGGGCTAGTGCCACCGGGCGATCCTCCCTTCCGGGCCTACGGCCCATCCGTTCTTGCCTTTGAACGCTAGGGCGTTGTAGCCCGTGGAGTCGAGTGGCTTCCAGGTTTGGCCGGAGTCGGGGGAGATGTCGGAGCCGGACGTTCCGGTGGCGATGGCTTGTCTGGAGCGGAACTGGACGGCGGAGCGGTATCCCGCGGGGCGCGACTTGGGTTCGTGCCAGGTGCGGCCGCCGTCGTCGGTAAGCGCGATGTTGTGGGCTGCGTCCTTCGGCTTCGTGTAGTCACCGCCTGTTGCGATGCCGTGCTTGCTGTCGCGGAAGGCGAGGGAGAAGACGCCGGCTGCTTTGCCTTCGTGGTTCAGGGGTGTTTGGGAGGGCGTCCAGGTTGCGCCGAAGTCTTGCGAGTGGAACACGCGTGCGCCTCCGGTGCCGAACCAGGCTTCGCCGTTCGGACGCGCGATGAGGCAGGTGCCGCTGGCGGCGAATGCGCCTTCACCGGGGAGTGCTTCGGGGCCTCTGCGGCGTTTCCAGGTGATTCCGTCTTGCGTGGTGTAGATGACGAAGTGGCCGTCGACCGGATCGCCTAGAAGAACGCCGGCGTGGGTGTTGAAGAACGCGATGGCGTCGAAGAAGCCTTTCTCGTCGGGGTTCGAGAGGTTCAGGGTCCACTTGGCACCGCCGTCGCCGGTTCGATACAGGCGGGACTTATCGAGAATCCAGGCGGTCTGGCCATCGAAGGATTCGACGTCACGGAAGTCGAGCTCTTCGGAGCCGGGGACGGCGGAGGGGAGCCAATGCAGGCCGCCATCGACGGTCTTGAGTACGGTGCCTTTGGTGCCTGTCGCCCACGCGATTTTCGAGCTTACCGCGCTGACGCCTCGCAGGCTGGCGTGCGTGCTGCTCTGCTGTGCGATCCAACCGCTCATGCTTCCTTCCTGCGAAGGAAGACCGCAACCATAAGGAAGATGACGAACGCGCCGGCAGCGCTCGACAGCCAGAAGCCTTGCCAGTTGTGGACTCCGTTGGGGGCGGTGAAGAAGTCGACCGTGACGCCGGAGAGCAGCGAGCCCAAGAACA
Organism: Bryobacterales bacterium; assembly: GCA_963795835.1. GTDB lineage: Bacteria > Acidobacteriota > Terriglobia > Bryobacterales > Bryobacteraceae > JALYXI01. The sequence continues at coordinate 97,578 of CAWCJC010000011.1, forward strand.
TGCCGACTCCATAGGTAACGAAGATGATGAAGCCTTGGGCGGTGCCGCGGAGGTGGGCGGGCGCTTCCTGGTCGGTATAGATTTGGCCGGTCATGAAGAAGAAGTCGTAGCAGACGCCGTGAAGGAGGATGGCGGCGTAGAGCATCCAGAGGTGGCTAGCGTTATCGCCATAGCCGAGGAGTACATAGCGCGTGGCCCAGGCCAGCAGGCCGAGGGAGAGGATGAACTTAACGCTGAAACGCTTGAAGAGGAAAGGCATGGCGAGCATCATTCCCACTTCGGAGACCTGGCCCCAAGTCATCTTGCCGGCTGCGTTGGTAACGCCGATGTCGTTCAGATAGGTATTGGTGAACGAGAAGTAGAAGGTGAGGGGGATACAGGCGAGGACGGAGGCGATGACGAAGACAAGGTAGGATTGGCGGCGCATCATGACGAGTGCATCGAGCCCGAGGATGGCGCGGACGGTGACGGGTTCGCCCTTCGCTTCGGGAGGGGTGTGCGGCAGGAGGAAGCTGAAGGCGGCGAGCGCGACCGAAAGGCCGGCCGCGATGAGGAAGGGCTGCGAGGTGGCTTCGATGCCGAGCTTGCCTACGGCGATGCCCACCGCAATCCAGCCGAGGGTGGCGAAGACACGGATGAGCGGGAACTGGGTGCCTGGGTCGGTGATGTGGCGAAGGGTGAGGGTGTTGGCGAGCGAGGTGGTGGGGAAGTAGCAAAGGCAGTAGAGCAGCAGCAGGCCATAGACTGCTCCAAAGCTTGTGACTTGGGTGAGGCAGCAGAGGACGACGGCTCCCAGGACGTGGAGGACGGCGAGGACGCGTTCGGCGGCGAAGAAGCGATCGGCAATGAAGCCGACAAAGAACGGGGAGACCATGGAGGCGAGCGCGGTGGTGCCGAATGCCGCGCCGGCCTGGGTGCCGGAGAAGTGGAGCGTCTGGGTGAGGTACGTGTTGAGGGTGACGTACCAGGCGCCCCAAATGGCGTAATTC
>CAWCJC010000012.1:0-129806 GCA_963795835.1 Bryobacterales bacterium
TCCTGGCATTGTCACATCGGAGACGACAAGGGCCGATTCTGTAGTCATCTCTTCGCAAAACGTTAGGGCGTGAAGCGGCTTGTTGAGGTCAGCCCAGCCGTATCTCTCTGAAGTCACTGGCCGACGTTTTTGGTGCTGCATCGGACTCACAAGCACGTGCACTTGCGCCCTCTGCTTCAGCAGAGCCAAACCCTGATAGAATCCCAGCGATGCGCACCGTTGACTCGCTATTGTTATCCGTAATTATGGCGGTTTGGTCCTCGATTCTACTAGCGCAGGCTCCGCCCGGCGTGGCCGGCTCCCGCTCTCCTGCTCAATTGCCAGAAGGGCCCGGCAAAGAAATCACCCAGAAGGTTTGCGGCGCCACCTGCCACGGGGCCGACATCATCATGGGCGCGGGGCGCTCTCGCGGCGAATGGACCGGCGTCGTTAACTCCATGATTGTTCGCGGCGCGAAAGCCACCGACACGGAAACGCTCCAAATCGCCCAATACCTCAGCTCTCATTTCGGACCTGATTATTCGCCTCCCCCTTCCACCGCGATCGCTCGTGCCTCCGTTGTGCCGGGCCCGGGCGGCGGCGCCCTCGGCCGTGGCCCCGGTCCTCTGGGCTCGGGCTCAGCCGATTCGCATGTCGTCGATCGAGCCGGTGCCGATCGCGGCAAGACCATCTATATCGCCGAATGCATCACCTGCCACGGCAACAAAGCCCGCGGCGGTAACTCCAGCCTGCCAATCGTTCAGCAGGGGCCAGATTTGGTCCGCTCCGTACTTGTTCTTCATGATCGCTACGGCAGCGAAATAGGAAAGTTTCTGGCTGCGAATCATCCTTTACAGAGCGGACGCCCCAGCTCCTCCCTTACAAAAACGCAAGTCGGCGACCTGGCTCATTTTCTCCATCAGCGAGTGTTTTTCACCTTGCGCGGTGGTGGCCCCGATCTGGAAGTTCAGAACGTGCTGACGGGTGATCCCAAGGCCGGCCAAGCTTACTTCAACGGTGCGGGCCGCTGCAGCGCGTGCCATTCCGCCACAGGCGATATGGCGGGTATTGGAAAGAAATACGATCCACCCACGCTTCAATCGAAGTTTCTCTTTCCACGAACAGTTGGTTTCGGTCGCCCTGGGGTGGCCGCAACGAAGTCGAAGCCGGTCACCGTCACCGTGACAGCGGCCAACGGTGAAGTTACCGAGGGCCTGTTGGATTCTCTCGATGATTTCAACGTGTCTCTCCGCGATGCACAGGGCGACTATCATTCCTTTGCCCTTACTCCAGGGCTTAAGGTGGTGAAACACGATCCTTACGCCGCACACGTTGAGTTGCTCGACCAATACACCGACAAAAATATGCACGACATCGTGGCTTACCTGGAGTCATTGAAATGATCCGCACCTTGTTCGTTGGCTTTCTGCTCGCAAGTACCCTTTGCGGCCAATCACTGAAACTCTCGAAGCTTCTCGATCTGCCCACGGATACATGGCCTACTTATAATGGCGACTATTCCGGGCGTCGCTTCAGTCCCCTGAAGAAAATCAATGATGCAAACGTGAATGCACTAAGTCTCAGTTGGGTTTATCGCACCAACGCCGGAGGCGGTTTCACGGGATCCATTAAAGCCACTCCGCTTCTTGTCGGCGGCGTTCTCTACTTCACTGTTCCAGATCGCGTCTGGGCTGTGGACGCACGCACCGGTCGAGAGGTGTGGACTTTCACCTGGCAATCAAAAGGCGGAATTCACATTGGCAATCGCGGCGTCGGAATTTACAGTAATTGGCTCTTTTTCGAAACTCCGGATTGCAACCTGGTTTCGCTCAACCTGAAAGATGGCAAGGAGCGCTGGCATACGCCGATCTGCGATCTGGACCAGATGTATTTCGGTTCCGTCGCGCCGCTTGTTATTAACAATCACGTCATTACAGGCGTAAGTGGCGACGACCTGGATATTCCCGGCTACATCGAAGCACACGATCCTGAAACAGGTGCCCGGCAATGGCGCTGGTACGCGCATCCGCAGCCCGGCGACCCGGAGGCAAAAACCTGGCCGAGCACTGAGGCCATGTTGCACGGTGGGGGCATGACATGGGGCGCTACAACCTATGACCCGGAGTTGAACTTGCTTTATTTCGGTACGGGGAATCCACAGCCGGTGATCGCCGGCAAGGGCCGCATGGGCGACAACTTGTATACCGAATCCGTCGTCGCAATCAATCCTGATACCGGGAAGTTGAAATGGTACTTTCAACCTTCTCCACACGACACGCACGATTGGGACGCCATCGAAATACCGGTTCTCATCGATGGAGAGATTGGGGGGCAAAAACGCAAGTTGGTTGCACAAGCCAGCCGTAACGGATACTTTTTCCTGCTTGACCGCACGAATGGCAAGAATATTCTCACTACGCCATTTGCTAAGGCGAATTGGGCCAACGGAGTCGACGCGAAGGGCCAGCCGATTCCGAATCCTGCGAAGATGCCCCAGATCGACGGCGCATTAGTGGCCCCGAACCAATCCGGTGCAGCCAACTGGCCGCCTCCCAGCTTCAGCCCGGATACCGGCTTGTTCTATATCAACGCCACCGATGCATACAGCGTCTATTACATCTTCGACGATGATGATAAGCCTGAAGGGTGGGCAGGGAACGATCGTGGTGGCTGGTCCAAATCCACATTGCGCGCCATCGATTACCGCACTGGCAAAATCAAATGGAGTCACCCTTGGGAGGGTCCGGGCGGGGCGCGATCCGGTGTTTTGTCCACTGCCGGCAACCTGGTGTTTGCCGCGGATTCTGCAAACAATTTTGTTGCTCTCAATGCGGCCAACGGAAATATCCTTTGGCATGCAAGCTTGGGAGCGGGGGTCAGCAACGGCCCCATAGCTTACGAATTGGACGGCACCCAATACATAGTGGTAGCCGCGGGCGATCAGTTGTTCGGGTTCGCTCTGTACGCCAAGTAAGCCCGATTCAGCTAAAGCTTTCGATAAAGGATATTCCGATACTCCACCTTAAAAGGTGGTCCCACGTGCATCTGGAAACCCACTAAGCCTTCCGGCACAAAGTTCTTGGAATCCTCGTCAATGGTTGCGCTCATCAGTTGCCCATTTAGGATCTGCAACATGATAGGTCCGCGCGCAATAATGTGATAGCTGTTCCAGCCCTGCACATTCACCACACCGCGCAGCATGGTATTGTCCCCAATGTTCGCCAGAACCTTATATTTTGGCCCGTCAGTGATGCGCGTCAACTGGCCACGCTTTGCCAACACTACGTGACCAGGTTTGCGACCGCGTTCTTCGTGCAGGTTGCCCGTGTAACCGTTTGAAATGTCCATGTCGGCTTGGTAGCCCTTCAATACCCACTTGCCCACATCAGGCAACTCTACGCTTCGGTATTGAATGCCGCTGTTCGTGCCACCCAATTTGAATTCGCATTTCAATTCGAAATCCTTGACCGTCCCTCCGCGCCAAATCAGGAAACTGTTTAACCGCATCACCTTTTCCGGCGTCGTTTCCCCAATGATTTCCCCATTCTCCACGCGCCAGAATGTCGGGTCGCCATCCCATCCCTTAAGAGTCTTGCCATCGAAAATCGAAATGAAGCCCGTGTTGTCGTCCGGCTCGTATTCGGGATAGATGCCCGCACCTGCGCGGGTTGCGGTTGGACCTCCGATGGGTGGCGCCTGCCCCGTACACATTCCGACAGCGGTTACGAAAACAAGAAACGAAGGGATGAATTTTGGCAAAATATCCTCTAAGAACGTACGCAGATTGTATCTCAAGAATTCGAACATTGCCGGCATCTCTTCGCAAAAGGTTAGGGCGTGAAGCAGCTTATTGAGGTCAGCCCCAGCCGTATCTATCTGAAGTCACTGGCCGAAGTTTTTGTTGCTGCATCGGACTCACAAGCACGTGCACTCGCGCCCTCTGCTTCAGCAGAGCCAAACCCTGATAGAATCCCAGCGATGCGCACCGTTGACTCGCTGTTGTTATCCGTAATTATGGCGGTTTGGTCCTCGATTCTACTAGCGCAGGCTCCGCCCGGCGTGGCCGGCTCCCGCTCTCCTGCTCAATTGCCAGAAGGGCCCGGCAAAGAAATCACCCAGAAGGTCTGCGGCGCCACCTGCCACGGTGCCGACATCATCATGGGCGCGGGGCGCTCTCGCGGCGAATGGACCGGCGTCGTTAACTCCATGATTGTTCGCGGCGCGAAAGCCACCGACACGGAAACGCTCCAAATCGCCCAATACCTCAGCTCTCATTTCGGACCTGATTATTCGCCTCCCCCTTCCACCGCGATCGCTCGTGCCTCCGTTGTACCGGGCCCGGGCGGCGGCGCCCTCGGCCGTGGCCCCGGTCCTCTGGGCTCGGGCTCAGCCGATTCGCATGTCGTCGATCGAGCCGGTGCCGATCGCGGCAAGACCATCTATATCGCCGAATGCATCACCTGCCACGGCAACAAAGCCCGCGGCGGTAACTCCAACCTGCCAATCGCTCAGCAGGGGCCAGATTTGGTCCGCTCCGTACTTGTTCTTCATGATCGCTACGGCAGCGAAATAGGAAAGTTTCTGGCTGCGAATCATCCTTTACAGAGCGGACGCCCCAGCTCCTCCCTTACAAAAACGCAAGTCGGCGACCTGGCTCATTTTCTCCATCAGCGAGTGTTTTTCACCTTGCGCGGTGGTGGCCCCGATCTGGAAGTTCAGAACGTACTGACGGGTGATCCCAAGGCCGGCCAAGCTTACTTCAACGGTGCGGGCCGCTGCAGCGCGTGCCATTCCGCCACAGGCGATATGGCGGGTATTGGAAAGAAATACGATCCACCCACGCTTCAATCGAAGTTTCTCTTTCCACGAACAGTTGGTTTCGGTCGCCCTGGGGTGGCCGCAACGAAGTCGAAGCCGGTCACCGTCACCGTGACAGCGGCCAACGGTGAAGTTACCGAGGGCCTGTTGGATTCTCTCGATGATTTCAACGTGTCTCTCCGCGATGCACAGGGCGACTATCATTCCTTTGCCCTTACTCCAGGGCTTAAGGTGGTCAAACACGATCCTTACGCCGCACACGTTGAGTTGCTCGACCAATACACCGACAAAAATATGCACGACATCGTGGCTTACCTGGAGTCCTTGAAATGATTCGCACCTTGTTCGTTGGCTTTCTGCTCGCAAGTACCCTTTGCGGCCAATCACTGAAACTCTCGAAGCTTCTCGATCTGCCCACGGATACATGGCCTACTTATAATGGCGACTATTCCGGGCGTCGCTTCAGTCCCCTGAAGAAAATCAATGATGCAAACGTGAATGCACTAAGTCTCAGTTGGGTTTATCGCACCAACGCCGGAGGCGGTTTCACGGGATCCATTAAAGCCACTCCGCTTCTTGTCGGCGGCGTTCTCTACTTCACTGTTCCAGATCGCGTCTGGGCTGTGGACGCACGCACCGGGCGAGAAGTGTGGACTTTCACCTGGCAATCAAAAGGCGGAATTCACATTGGCAATCGCGGCGTCGGAATTTACAGTAATTGGCTCTTTTTCGAAACTCCGGATTGCAACCTGGTTTCGCTCAACCTGAAAGATGGCAAGGAGCGCTGGCATACGCCGATCTGCGACCTGGACCAGATGTATTTCGGTTCCGTCGCGCCGCTTGTCATTAACAATCACGTCATTACAGGCGTAAGTGGCGACGACCTGGATATTCCCGGCTACATTGAAGCACACGATCCTGAAACAGGTGCCCGGCAATGGCGCTGGTACGCGCATCCGCAGCCCGGCGAGCCGGAGGCAAAAACCTGGCCGAGCACTGAGGCCATGTTGCACGGTGGGGGCATGACATGGGGCGCTACCACCTATGACCCGGAGTTGAACTTGCTTTATTTCGGTACGGGGAATCCACAGCCGGTGATCGCCGGCAAGGGCCGCATGGGCGACAACTTGTATACCGAATCCGTCGTCGCAATCAATCCTGATACCGGGAAGTTGAAATGGTACTTCCAACCCTCTCCACACGACACGCACGATTGGGACGCCATCGAAATACCGGTTCTCATCGATGGAGAGATTGGGGGGCAAAAACGCAAGTTGGTTGCACAAGCCAGCCGTAACGGATACTTTTTCCTGCTTGACCGCACGAATGGCAAGAATATTCTCACTACGCCATTTGCTAAGGCGAATTGGGCCAACGGAGTCGACGCGAAGGGCCAGCCGATTCCGAATCCTGCGAAGATGCCCCAGATCGACGGCGCGTTAGTGGCCCCGAACCAATCCGGTGCAGCCAACTGGCCGCCTCCCAGCTTCAGCCCGGATACCGGCTTGTTCTATATCAACGCCACCGATGCATACAGCGTCTATTACATCTTCGACGATGATGATAAGCCTGAAGGGTGGGCAGGGAACGATCGTGGTGGCTGGTCCAAATCCACATTGCGCGCCATCGACTACCGCACTGGGAAAATTAAATGGAGTCACCCTTGGGAGGGTCCGGGCGGGGCGCGATCCGGTGTTTTGTCCACTGCCGGCAACCTGGTGTTTGCCGCGGATTCTGCAAATAATTTTGTTGCTCTCAATGCGGCCAACGGAAATATCCTTTGGCATGCGAGCTTGGGAGCCGGGGTTAGCAACGGCCCCATAGCTTACGAATTGGACGGCACCCAATACATCGTGGTAGCCGCGGGCGATCAGTTGTTCGGGTTCGCTCTGTACGCCAAGTAAGTCCGATTCAGCTAAAGCTTTCGATAAAGGATGTTCCGATACTCCACCTTAAAGGGTGGTCCCACGTGCATCTGGAAACCCACTAAGCCTTCCGGCACAAAGTTCTTGGAATCCTCGTCAATGGTTGCGCTCATCAGTTGCCCATTTAGGATCTGCAACATGATAGGTCCGCGCGCAATAATGTGATAGCTGTTCCAGCCCTGCACATTCACCACACCGCGCAGCATGGTATTGTCCCCAATGTTCGCCAGAACCTTATATTTTGGCCCGTCAGTGATGCGCGTCAACTGGCCACGCTTTGCCAACACTACGTGACCAGGTTTGCGACCGCGTTCTTCGTGCAGGTTGCCCGTGTAACCGTTTGAAATGTCCATGTCGGCTTGGTAGCCCTTCAATACCCACTTGCCCACATCAGGCAACTCTACACTTCGGTATTGAATGCCGCTGTTCGTGCCACCCAATTTGAATTCGCATTTCAATTCGAAATCCTTGACCGTCCCTCCGCGCCAAATCAGGAAACTGTTTAACCGCATCACCTTTTCCGGCGTCGTTTCCCCAATGATTTCCCCATTCTCCACGCGCCAGAATGTCGGGTCGCCATCCCATCCCTTCAGAGTCTTGCCATCGAAAATCGAAATGAAGCCCGTGTTGTCGTCCGGCTCGTATTCGGGATAGATGCCCGCACCTGCGCGGGTTGGGGTTGGACCTCCGATGGGTGGCGCCTGCCCCGTACACAATCCAACAGCGGTTACGAAAACAAGAAATGAAGCGATGAATTTTGGCAAAGTATCCTCCAAGAACGTACGCAGATTGTATCTCAAGAATTCGGCCATTGCCGGCTAACCAGCTGTCAGCTTCGCACGCCGCAGTTGCTCAGCGATGTGTAACGACGAAGGATATACTTGGTCCCGCTTGTTCCTTGTCAGGCAGCGCTTCCGCTGCTATTGACGCCCTTCCTTAAGTCTTTTGCCCCCATTCACTAAGGAGGATTGGGATCACAGCCAAGTGTTATAGAGTGACATTTATGTCGCTGCAACGTTTGCTGCTTGCCCTCGTGATTACCGTCGGACTCATCAGTCCAGCCGGCGGCCAACTGTCCACCACCGCCACCATTTCCGGCACTGTCGCCGATTCCAGCGGAGCCTCAGTGCCTGGCGCAGGGGTGGTGATCCTGAACCTGGAAACGCACGCTCGTAACGACATCCAATCCGACGATGCAGGAGTGTTCACCGTGCCGGGTCTGCCGGTTGGAACCTATAACGTCACGGTGACCAAGACTGGCTTTCAGAAGTTTGCCATCACGAACCTGGTGCTGCACCCGGCCGAAGTTGCGTCCGTCAGGGCGGCGCTGACGCCGGGGGAACTAGGGACCACGATTGAAGTGTCGGCCGACGCCGCGCAGATTCAGACGGCCACCGCGGAAGTTGCGCATTCGGTGAACGCGGCGCAGGTGGATACGCTGCCGCTGAACGGGCGGAATTTCCAGGCTCTGGCCGCGCTGATGCCCGGAGTGATCAACACGAGCGCGGGTTCCGGCCTGGGCACCGGCGGCCGCTCCACTAACAACGTGCTGTCCATCAACGGCCTGAGCCAGAGCACTACATTCTATGCACTGGACGGCATCTGGAATGAGAACACGGGCAACATGAATCAGAACACGATCGTTCCCAATCCGGATACGTTGGAAGAAGTTCGAGTGCTGCAGAACAACTACAGCCCGCGGTACAGCCTTATGGGCGCTTCCGTGGTGTTGTTGCAGACGCGCAGCGGCACGAACGATTTCCATGGCACCGCGTTTGAATACCTGCGGAACGACGACTTGAACTCGCGCAATTTCTTCAGTCCGAGCGTGCTTCCGTATAAGCAGAACATCTTCGGTTACAACGTGGGCGGACCGGTCTGGGTTCCTAAGGTTTATAACGGTCGTCAGAAAACATTTTTCTTTTGGAGCCAGCAGTGGGTGAAGCTGCATCAAGGTCTTTCGGCTTTGCGCGGGGCTACGCCCACAGCGGACCAGCGCGCGGGGATCTTTACAAGTGCGATCAAGGACCCGAGCACCGGCCAGCCTTACCCGCAGACCTCGCCCGGGGTTTATCAGATTCCAGCGAGCCAGATCAACCCGAGTGCGCTGGCGTTAATCAATGCTCTCTATCCGCTGCCGAATAACCCTGGCGGCGGGTTCACGAATTACACGAACTTGACGCCGCAGATTACGAATCAACTGGATAACCAAATCAAGATCGATCATAATTTTTCAGAGCGCTTCCGGCTCACCGGGAACCTTTTCCATGAGGGGCAGACGTTCGCGCAAAACTCGTTGAACTCGTCGAACGGCGGCTCCGTATTTCCCACGAACAGCGAGACGGATATTACCCGCAATTGGCTCGCCCAGGTCTCGTTCACGCAGGTCTGGACCTCCACCATCGTCAACACTACCAGCATTGGAACGAACATCTTCAATCTCGATCTGAACCTGGTGGGCACGTCCTTTGTGGATCAGGTTCCTGGATACAAGGCGGTGCTGCCATTCAGCGGTTCGCTCTCGAACAGGCTGCCGCTCCTTTCTCTTTCGCAAGGCTGGTCGAATGAGGGGATTGCAGCCGCGCGGCCGCTTACGCATGCCGCAGATTTGGATGACACGTTTTCAGATGATGTGAGCTATCTGCGGGGGAAACATTTCTTCCAAGCGGGCATCAATGTTGTGTTCAACACGAAGCGTCAGAATGTCGCTGCGCTGAGCAACGGGCAGTGGACGTTCAACGGAAATTTTACGGGGAATGCAATGGCGGATTTCCTGATTGGCTCACCCTCGGCGTTCGCGCAGCAGAGCACGGAGCGGCGGCCTTACGTGCACGGCACGATCATCTCGCCTTACTTCGAAGATCGATACCGCGTGACGCGGAATTTGACGCTAACGTTGGGGACGCGCATCAGCCACATGCCCCTGCCGAGTCCACAGCCGGGGTTCCTGACGCTGTTCGATCCGGCGCGCTACGATCCTTCGAAGGCGCCCATTGTGAATTCGAACGGAACGTTGACGACCGGGCCGAATTACGATCCGCTGAACGGCCTGATTCTGAATGGAGCGAACGGCGTTCCGCAGAACTTCAACAGCAATCACAACTGGTATTTCTCGCCGATGGTCGGGATTGCCTGGGACGTGTTCGGCGATGGCCGCACGGCGGTGCGGGGCGGGTACGGGCTGACGTATACGCGCATTTTTACGAATCAGGACTGCTCGTTTAGTTGCGCCACCAATCCGCCGGCTATTCAATCTGTGAATTTGAACAATCCGAAGTTTCCGAATCCGGCAGGTACGGGGACGGCGGCTCCGGTAACTGCGCCGACTCTGACCACCGCGGATACCAACATCCAGGCCACTCAGGTGCATAGCTATAGCTTGAGCTTGGAGCATCAATTCGGGCACGAGTGGACCATGTCTGTGGCCGGCGCGGCCGCGGGTGCGCGGCACCTGACCGGCACTTGGAACTTGAATGCGCCGAAGCCGGGGAATGGTTTCGACTTCAATCCGGCGATCAATTCTGGGAGCACCTTTACTTATGTTTTCGCGCCCTACACCGGATATGCGGCCATCAACGACCTTACGTCGGGGATTAACCAGAACTGGGATGCGCTTGAGGTGAGCGTGCGCCATCCGGCGGGTAAGAATCTGTTTTTTTCGGCGAACTATACGTGGTCGCACAACCTGGTTGATGCGGTGGTGAATAACTGGAACCAGCGCGCGTATTACGGCAACTCGGGGCTGAACACGCCACACGTGTTTACTGCGAATGTCATTTATACGCTGCCTGCGCTGACCGGGTCGAACTACCTGACCCGTGCGGCCCTGGGGGGATGGAAGTACTCCGACATCACTACCGTCCGCTCCGGTCTTTCGCTCACTCCGGGGCTGAGTGTTTCTCAGCAAGGTTTGGGTGCCCGGCCGGATGTGGTTGCGGGGCAATCGCTTTCGGGAGCGAAGACGGTTGCGCAGTGGTTCAATACCGGCGCATTCGTACGACCCGCGGCGGGGTTCTATGGCAATGCGGGTACTGGCATCATCCGGGGGCCGGGGCTGATCAATTTCGATATGGCACTCTATAAGCAGTTCACCGTGCGGGAGCGTGCGAACTTTGAGCTTCGCGCGGAGTTCTTCAACGTTTTGAACCATACGAACTTCACTTCCGTGTCAACCAGTTTAGGAGCGGGGAATTTCGGGCAGGTGACTGCTGCCGCGGATCCTCGCATTATTGAAGTTGCTCTGCGGTTTCACTTCTGAGCTTCATGGCTCGATTGCGGTCGTATGTTCGCCTATGAACCGTGCGGCTCGTGCTCAACAGCTGAGAGCTTGATGCTCGCCCATACAAAACGGGACAAGTTGTGAGCACTTGTGCTGGAAACAACGTTTGTTTCACGGCGTGACGCGCTCCGTAAGCGCGGAAATCGGGTAAGATACAAACGGAGGAATGGCAGAGCGGTTTAATGCGGCGGTCTTGAAAACCGTTGATGGGGAAACTCATCCGGGGGTTCGAATCCCTCTTCCTCCGCCAGCTTAAAGCCAGTGAAGCGAGGAGATTTCCAGACGAAAGCCTGCGAAGACTCCCGTAACCGGCTCAATCCAGCTTGGGGTACCTAATTGGCCTTGCCGCGCGGATGGTCTATGCCAACGATGGGCTGCCGCTCAACGAAAAAAGCGCGCGGGTTCTGACCCGCAGAAGTTAGGGAAGTGGGACGATTTCCCCTAATGCCACTTTGCGTGCCGTACGAGGTAGTCATGTTTTTCAGGCCAAACAGGGCAAGCTCAAATCTGTCTTTCAGGCCAAGTTTCTTGAATAAGCGCGAAAGATAAACCTTGACCGTACCTTCCGAAATGTTCAGTGCCACGCCTAATTCCCGATTTTTCAAACCTTGGGCAACCAAAGTGACAATCTGACCCTCACGGCGGGTGAGCGTATAACGCCGGGCGGTGAGAATGGAATCTGTCAATGCTTGTTCGAACCATAGCTCGCCGGCGTGAATTCTTCGGAGACTGTTTGCCACACCAGCAGCCACTTAGGGTTTTGCTCAGGATGCCTCGAACTCCCAGCCCCATTGCCTGAAGAGCCATTTCCGTAGAAATGAAATGAACCCAGAGCACGATTTTGGAACGGCTGGCCGCCTTGTGAATGGAAGTTAGAAAATCGAGCGTGAAATCGGGAGTCAGATCCAGGAACACCAAATCCGGCTGCGATTGCGACAGTACTTCGAGCAACGCACTTCCCGTAGCGCAGGTAGTGGTCAGAGCCAAGATCCTCAGTCTCGTTGAGGACCTGGGTCAGGCCGAGTGTCAGGATCGGCTGATCGCTATAAAAGAGAATGCTGGGCGGCATTAGGTTTACCTGTGGGTACGAACACGCACCCTTTTAAAAGTTGCGTTAAGGCTTGATGATTACTGCCTGGATTTGCAGAGAAATTTTGATTCACAACGGTCCACAGCTTCGCGTGTAATGCTAATAAGCAATATGAGAACCATTGCGGCCGCCCTCCCGGTATGATATTCATTAGCCCTAAGGCACAAGGAAACCAGTGGAGTCCGCAAATCGCAAACTGATCCGTCCCTCGTTCACGGAAATGAAGGAACAAGGGCCCGCGCCGGCGCCCCGCAAGACTCAAAAGAAGCCGGTTCCGCCGGATCAGACGAATGCCGAGAACTTCTACTACGTCAAACAGATGCAAACCAAAACGCAAATGGTGTTTGTTTTGCGGGACGGAGAAATGCTCCACGGCGTAATTGAGTGGTATGACAAAGGGTGTCTAAAGGTGAACCGCACCGAAGGCCCAAATTTGCTGCTTTATAAGTCGAATCTGAAGTATATGTACAAAGATGAATAAAGCCAGCGTTACTTCTTTTTAAGACGGTACTCCCGCCGCATTCCGGCCTCCTCGTATCGCCTCACTTCGTCGTCCGTTTCCGGGATCACCGGGGGTACTGGCACGGGCACGCCCGCTGAATCGATCGCCACGAAAGTAAGGTACGCCGACGACGTATGCTGAATTTCGCCGCGAATCAGGTCCTCGACGAACACCTTTACTCCCACTTCCATCGAAGTCCGGAACACACGGTTCACGGCCGAGCGCAAGCGCACCCACTGGCCGATTCGGACCGGATGCAGGAAGCTCATCTGGTCGACCGCGGCCGTGACTACAGCGTGATGTGAGTGCCGCATCGCGGCCATTGCACCCGCTAAGTCGACCAGATGCATTACTTTCCCGCCCAGCAGGTTGCCCAGGCTGTTGGAATCGTTCGGTAGAGCGAGCTCGGAGTATTCAGAATAAGAGAGTCGGACGGGAGAGCCTTCCACGGAGGGGTATAGTAGCACAAGGATGACGGCCCGTTCCGAAGTACTCCGCACCATGCTTGAGCAGGACCCAAAGAACACGTTCGCGCGTTACGGCCTGGCAACGGAGATGAAGAATGCAGGCGATTTAGCCGGCGCAGTGACCGAATATTCGTTGCTGTTGGAAGACGATCCCCATTATTCCGCGGCATTCTTTCACGGGGGACAGACGCTTGAGAAGCTAGGCCGCCTGGACGAAGCGCGCGATTGGTACACACGGGGCGTCGCCGCAACAATTGCCAACAAAGATTCCCATGCACGCGCCGAAATGCAGGCGGCGCTCGATCTTTTAGGCTAACTGTGTTATTCTTGAACAAGTTCGCACAGTTCGTGCGCCCTCCGTACCTAACCGTTTGTAATACATGAAAAATTTCTTTGAATTACCTTTGTCTGCATCCGCGCAGTCAAAGTTGACCCTTAACGGGATTACCGTGCCCACCGCTGTACAGGCCCAGTCTATCCCCGCAGCCTTAGACGGTCGCGATGTCTTCGCCACCGCCCAAACCGGCACCGGAAAGACTCTGGCCTTCCTGCTCCCGATTCTTGAAAGGCTTACTCCTCGCGGTGAAACTCAGGCTCTCATCCTGACACCCACCCGCGAACTTGCCATGCAGATTATGGCTGAGTTCGAAAAGTTCCGCCCCAGTAAACAAACGCTCGGCGTGCTTGTCGTCGGGGGACTTTCTGAACGACCCCAGATTCAGGCAATTCGCCGCGGTGCGCAAGTTGTCGTTGCCACGCCCGGCCGTTTGGAAGATCTGATGCGCCGCAACCTGATCTCGCTCAAGACCGTGAAAACACTGGTGCTTGATGAGGCCGACCGCATGCTCGATATGGGCTTCCAACCCGCAATTAAAGCCATTGTGGAACAGCTTCCGGCGGACCGCCAGACCTTGTTTTTCTCGGCTACTGCCGAACCCACAGTCGCTCATCTGGTCGCTAAGTATTTGAAAGACCCGGTGCGCGTGGAAGTGGGCAACAGCTCAAAGCCGGCCCAATCCGTCGAGCTGAAGCTCTACGAAGTCTCGAATGACAATAAGCTGCCCCTGCTGCAGAATTTGCTGAAGCAGGAAAGTGGCTCCACTCTGGTCTTCGCGCGTACCAAGCATGGCACCGAGAAGCTGGCGAAGAAGCTTCGTGCTTTCGGCATTGAAGCCGGCCGCATTCACGGCGACCGCACGCAAGCCCAACGCACCGCTGCCCTTCAGGGTTTCCAACAGGGTCGCTTTCGGGTCCTGGTGGCGACCGATGTTGCCGCCCGCGGCATTCACGTGGAAAATATCGCGCATGTGGTGAATTACGATTTGCCGCAGATTCCCGAAGATTTCATTCATCGCGTAGGCCGTACCGGCCGCGCTTCCAACACCGGCAAAGCTTCCACATTCGCGACGCGCGAACAATCGGGCGATGTCCGCAAGATTGAAAAAGCGCTTCGCATCAAGCTGGAACGCGGTGTCGCTGCTTTTGCATAATTACTAGGTGTTTCCTCAGCAGTTCCAAATCGGTCCCGTTACTATCCGCCCGGCAACTGTGCTGGCGCCGATGGCTGGCGTGACCGATACTGTTTTTCGGCGGTTCATCCGCAACCTGGGTGGCTGCGGCCTCATCATGACGGAGTTCACCAGCTCCCACGGCGTGAGTGCTTCCCTGCGAGCCCACAAGCCCACCCGCACCCTGAAGTACCTGGCGTTTGAACCGGAGGAGCATCCCATTTCCGCGCAGCTTTTCGGCGCCGATCCTGACGTGATGGCCAGCGCCGCGCGCGTCTGCGAAGACCTTGGGCTTCGATATCCTGGACATTAACTTCGGTTGCCCGGTAAACAAGGTCGTGAAGTGCAACGGCGGTTCAGGGCTGTTGCGAGATTTGCCGTTGGTGGAACGCCTGCTGACCACGGTTCGGGCCGCCATCAAGATTCCTTTCACGCTAAAATTCCGCGCGGGTTGGAGCGAACGCGACTTGGTCACCGTGCAGATGGCGCGCCTGGCCGAAGATTGCGGCTTGCAAGCAATTGCTCTGCATCCGCGCACGCGAGAGCAGGGCTACAGCGGAAAAGCCGATTGGACCCGCATCGCGGAAGTGAAGGCCGCGGTGAAGATCCCAGTAATCGGCAATGGCGATATCCTTACACCCGAAGACGCCGTCCGCATGATCAAAGAGACGAACTGCGATGCCGTGATGATCGGCCGCGCGGCCTCCTCGAACCCGTGGATCTTTCGGCAGATTGAGCAATACCTGGCAACGGGCCGCTACGATCAACCCACCGAGCGCGACCGCTACGACATGATGCGCACCTATTACCGCATGCTGATCGACCAGCAAGAGCCCGACACGGTTGGCAAGATGAAGCAGTTCGCGACTTACTTTACGCATGGCGTGGCCCACGGGTCGAAGCTTCGCGCTGAGATCTATCATGTGCATGAGCCCGCGGCTATTCTGGATAAAGTCGACCAGTTCTTTACGCATGCCGCCTAGCATTCGCAAACCAGTTCAGGCAATTACAGATGGCGCATGCCTCGGCAATCCCGGTCCTGGTGGTTGGGCCTGTATTCTGCGCCATGGCGACAAGGTGAAGGAGCTGTTCGGCAGCGCGACCCACACCACGAATAACCGCATGGAATTAACGGCAGCCATTGAAGCGCTGCGCGCACTGAAAGTCCCGTGCGAAGTAGAAGTAGTGACGGATTCGGAATACGTGAAGAACGGAATCACGACCTGGATCGCGGGGTGGAAGCGCAAAGGCTGGCTGACTGCGGCGAAGAAGCCCGTTGTAAATCGAGACCTGTGGGAAGAGCTGGATGAACAGGTCGAGCGCCACACGACACGCTGGACCTGGACGAAGGGCCACGCTTCGCACGAGGATAACAATCGCGCCGATGAGCTAGCCTCGAGAGCCGCGCGGGAACAATCGCGATCATGAGAAGCCGCCCGCTACAATAAATCACGTGAAAGCCAAACGCGGGGCTCAACGCGGTTTAAACAGAGCGAATCAAAGAGAGGAACGTCCCCTGAACAGTCGGGCCCGGGAACTCGCTTCATGGCGATCGTAATCGCGATCGATGGGCCGGCTGGAGCCGGAAAGAGCACCGTCGCCCGCCAACTCGCCGCGCAACTCGGCTTCACTTATATCGACACAGGCGCCATGTACCGCGCCGTCGCGCTCTGGGCCATCCGCTCCAACCTCGATTTCACCGACATGCACCGCATGGAGCAGCTTGCCGAAGCCGCCGTCATCTTGCTGCAACCGAACCAGGTCTTCCTGAACGGGGAGGACATTTCCGAAGCGATCCGGACTCCTGAAATCTCTGAAGCAGCCTCACGAGTGGCCGTACTCCCCGGCGTCCGCCGCTCCATGGTCGCAAAACAGCGTGCAATCGCTGCAGAATCGAACGTCGTCATGGAAGGCCGCGATATTGGCTCAGTCGTCTTCCCTCAAGCGCAGGTCAAAATCTTCCTTGATGCCGATTCCGGCGAGCGCACCCGCCGCCGCGTCGACCAACTCGGTCCCGCCGCCGACTCGGCTGAGATCGCTCAACAGCTGGCCGAACGCGATACCCGCGACCGCACCCGCACAGAAGCTCCCCTCGCCCAGGCGCCCGATGCCGTTTATCTCGATTCCACCAATCTCTCTATCGACGAAGTGATTGAAGCGCTTCTGAGGATTGTTCGCGCCAAGACCGCCAACGGAAAGGGCTACCATTGAGCGGCCTTCTGGTTATGAAGTTCGGCGGCACCTCCATGGGTTCCGCCGAGCGCATCCGCATCGCGGCGAACCTCATCCTTGACCAGCACGCCATCCGGCCTGTCGTTGCCGTGGTATCCGCCATGTCAAAAGTGACCGACCTGCTTCTCGACGCAATGAAACACGCCGAAGCTCAGGATTCCGCCGGGCTCCTGGAGTGCATCGACAAAGTACGCGCCAAGCATCTCGAAGCAGTCGCGGGGCTCGCGCTCGGACCCGAAACCACTCGCGCCGTTGAGGACCTGATCGCCGATTTCGACCGCATCGTCAATGGCATGATGATGTTAGGCGAACGCCCGGCCCGCTCCGTCGACGAAGCCGTTGTTCTCGGTGAACGCCTGTCCGCGCTGCTCCTCGCCAGCTTTCTCGGGGACCGCGCTGTACCGATCAACTCCGCTGATCTCATCGTTACCGATGGCGTTTTCGGCAACGCCTCCCCGTTTCTCGACAAAACCGCCGTTAAAGCTCAAGCCGCGCTCACTCCTCTGCTCAATGCGGGGAAAATCCCGATTGCCACCGGCTTCAACGGCGCTACCGTCGATGGCCGTGTCACCACTCTCGGCCGTGGCGGTTCCGATTTCTCCGCCAGCATCCTCTCCGCCGCGCTCGACGCACAGGAGCTCTGGATCTGGACCGACGTCGACGGCATTATGACCGCTGATCCGCGCCTGGTTCCCGACGCCCGCGTTCTTGAGGAGCTCAGCTTCAGCGAAGCCGCCGAACTTGCCTATAACGGCGCGAAAGTCCTCCATCCGCGCACGCTCTCGCCACTGATTGAAAAACACATCCCCGTCTGGAGCAAGAACAGTTTCGCCCCGGAAAAGCCGGGCACCCGCATCGTCCCCGAACTCACAATTTCCAGCGGCGCCCGCGCAGTCACCTCCATGCGCCAGGTTTCTCTTATCTCCGTCGAGCCTGCACACGCGGCCCTCAGCGGCGTTCAAGTCATGGCCCGCACCATGGATGCCTTGGCCCGCGCCAACATTGAAGTCCTTACTATCTCCGCCTCCAGTTACCGTCAGAGCTTCTGCTTTCTTGTCCGCGATGAAGAGCTCGCGCGCACGGTCGAAGTCCTCGAAGCCGGCTTAGCGCTGGAGCTCACGCACGGCTATGTCAGCCCACTCGTGATTGATCGGGAGGTCGGCCTCCTAGCGGTGGTGGGTGAGGGGATGCGCGGCACGCAAGGTCTGGCCGGACGGATCTTCACGGCCATTTCGCGCGAAAACGTCAACATCATGGCCATCGCGCAAGGCTCCAGTGAGCTGACCATCGCGATCGTGGTCCGTCGTAATGGTCTCGAAAAAGCGGTGCGCGCCGTTCACGCCGAATGCCATCTTTAGCAATGTGCCGACAATTCCGGGCCGCGTGCGTAAATCAAGCGGTTTGCGGAAGCTTGTTATAATTAAGGATTCGTATCCTCTACCGTACCCTCTAGGAGATTCCTGTTACATGTTCGATTTATTTCGCAGCCGCGATAAGGCTGTGCGCATACTTCTGGGCGCCGTTCTCGTGATCGTCGCGCTTTCCATGGTCACGTACCTGATCCCGGGCAGCGGCTCGGGCGCCATCAGCTCCACGGACAATACCATCGCCAAAGTCGGCGACCAGAAGATTACCACTCTGGATGCGCAAAAAGCCATCCAAACCGTGCTGCGTGGCGGCCAGGTTCCGGCGCAGTACCTGGCGGTCTATGCTCCCCAGATTGTTCAACAGCTGATTACAGACCGTGCCATGGTCTACGAAGCCAAGGCCCAGGGAATTCGCATCTCCGATGAAGACGTAAATGTCGCGATCCAGAACCAATTGCCTGCTGGCTTTTTTCAGGATGGAAAGCTGGTGAAGAAAGACGAGCTGGAGAGCGCGCTTTCGCAGCAGAACATGACGATTGCGGACTTGAAGGCGGATATTGAGCGCCAGATGCTGGTTGCGCGCTTGCGGGACATCGCTCTTGAAGGTACCGTGGTCTCCCCCAAGGAAGTGGAAGCCGAGTTCCGCAAACGCAATGAAAAGGCCAAGATCGAATACGTGATTCTTACTCCCGCCAAGTTCGAATCCGAGGTGAAAGTGGACGACGCGGCCATGCGCGATTACTACGCCAAGAACAAACAGCAGTTCCAGGTCCCGGCGAAAAAGAGCATTGCATACCTGGTTTTTGATCCCGTGACGCTCGAAGCTTCCATCCCGATGACCGACGAAGACCTGCGCCGCGAGTACAACGCCAACATGGACCGGTATCGCGTTCCGGAGCGCGCCCAGGCCCGCCACATTCTGCTCATGACGCACGCCGATAAGAACGACGATGCTGCGGTGAAAGCGAAAGCGGAAGCGCTTTTGAAGCAGGTGAAGAATGGCGGAGATTTCGCAGCGATCGCGAAAGCCAATTCGCAGGATCCGGGTTCTGCTGCCAAGGGCGGCAATCTCGATTGGGTCACCCGCGGCCAGATGGTGAAGCCTTTCGAGGACGCCGTTTTCTCGCTGAAGCCGAACGAGATTAGCGACCTGGTGAAAACTCAATACGGCTACCACATCGTTCAGGTCACCGCGAAAGAACAGGCGCATCTTCGCACCTTTGAAGAGATCAAGCCGGAACTGGAAAAGAATTACCGCAAACAGCGCATGAACGATTTTATGGTCAAGCTCGGCGAAAAGGCCGATGTCGCGCTCCGCAAAGATCCTTCACATCCGGAAAAGGCCGCCGCCGAAGTTGGGCAACCGTTGCAACATGCCGACAATGTAGTTCCCGGCGAGCCCCTGCCCTTGATCGGCGTCAGCAAAGAGGTGGACCAGGCGATCATGGGGCTGAATAAGTTCGAGGTTTCGTCGCCCGTGGTTGCGGGAGGCAAAGTGGTGATTGTGGACGTCATGAACGTGATCGCCCCGCATCAGGCGAGCTTTGAAGAGGCGCAACCCGCTATCCGCACCAATTTGCAGGCGCAGGCCCTCGACGTCACTCTTACCCGGAAAGCTTCCGACCTGCTCGCCAAAGCAAAAGAGATGAATGGCGACCTCGCCAAGGCCGCGAAGTCCATGGGTCTCGATGTTAAGACCTCCACAGATTTCGATCGCGCTGGAGCAGTGGAAGGTGTCGGTTCCGCCTCCGTGGTGACCGATGCCTTTGTTAAGCCCGTGGGAACGGTTTTCGGCCCCATCAGCGCGCAAGGAAATCGCGTAATCGCCAAAGTAGTCAGCCGTTCTGAGGCAAATATGGCGCAGCTCGCCGCGAACAGCGCGTCAATCCGCGATGAGATTAAATCGAAGCGCGCGCGCGAACGAAACACCATCTTCGAAGCCGGCGTGCGCCGCCATCTCACCGACGACGGCAAAATCAAGATCAACCAACCGGCGATCGACCGCATTGTACAGAGTTACCGGTCTTAAATCATGGATCTGCTCAAGACGCTGATCCACCCGCGCGAGCTGGTGCATCTGATCATCTCGTTTTCAGGATGGCTGGTTTATGCCGCGCTTTTTGCCGTGGTTTTCGCCGAAACCGGCTTGCTGGTCGGTTTCTTTCTCCCTGGTGATTCGCTGCTTTTCACGCTCGGCGTTTTTTGCAGCACAGGCGAACTCAATCATCGCCATCGTACTGCCCCTGCTGATTGCCGCGGCTGTGATTGGTGACACCACCGGGTTTTTCCTCGGCCGGGCAGCCGGACCCCGGGTCTTCAGCCGTCCGAAGAGCCGTCTCTTCAATCCACAACACCTGCGCGATACTGAAGCCTTTTACGCCAAGCACGGCGGCAAGACGCTCATCTATGCGCGCTTCGTGCCAATTATCCGAACGTTCGCTCCCTTCGTCGCTGGCGTTGGAAAGATGCCGTACTCGCGCTTCATCATGTTCAGCATCTTTGGCGGCATGGGCTGGGTAGTCTTTATGACGCTGCTGGGCTATGGCTTAGGCCAGGTTCCTTTGGTGCAGAAGTATTTCGATATCGTGGTGCTTCTGATCATCGCAATCTCCATCGCTCCTGCTGTTCTTCAGTTTCTGAAGAGCCGCCGCGCCGCCGCCGCTTGATCGCGGTTTTCCGGCATCTGCCGTTCCTGCTGAAACGGACTCTGCTTTCAGCGCTGGACGATGGCTGCTTCGCTATTGCGAAGGGAGCAGCATACTCATCGCTCCTTTCATTTTTCCCGATCCTCACGTCGGCTGCCACCATTCTGGTGCAGACCAGGGCGGACTTTGTGGCCAGCAGCATGTCGCAGTTTTTGCAGCAGATTGTGCCACCCGGCAGTGAAGAAATCGTAGTCAACCAATTCCGGATGCGCGGCCAGCGCCCCACCTCGCTTTTGATCATTGCTGGCATTCTGTCGCTCTGGGCGGCGTCGAGCGTGATCAAGAGTTTGATGGAGGGCTTTCACGCGGCATATCGGACGCCTCGCAGCCGTTCCTTCCTTCGCGAAACGGGCGTGGCGATCGGCCTGGTGTTCCTGGCCGCTGTGCCGCTGGTGCTGGCTTCCGCCTTGGTTCTATTCGGCGGGGAGGCCGAGCGCCTGGTTCTAAAAGGGCTTGCGATCGATCCCCTCTTGAACCCGTTGGCGGGGGCGTGGGAGTTGATGAGCCGGATCGCCCGCTATTCGGTGGCGTTTGCAGCAACGGCCACGCTCACCGCGATGCTGTACTACTTCGGCCCGTACCGGCGGCAGCGATGGTCTCGCGTGTGGCCCGGCGCCATTCTGGCAACTCTCCTATGGTTGGGCGCGACATCGGGTTTTGCGTGGTACATCCGGAACATCACGAACTACAACGTGCTCTACGGAAGTATCGGGACCGGAATCGCGCTCCTGGTGTGGATGTACGTGCTATCAGCGATCGCGATTCTGGGGTGCGAATTCAATGCCGAATATGAGCGCATGCTCGCGTAGCTATTACTTCACGATCTGCCAGAGATTGCTGTAATCGTCCGTCCAAATACGGAGGTCCGGACGCTTCGCGATCGGCACGGAAAAGCTCTTGAGACTCGCGCGATCCAGATATCCAGGGCGGGCTGTGACCAGAACCCATGACGAAGCGGAGATGTCGCCGGCGTCCTCCGAGTCGTTATCGATCTGCAGCACTTGCTTGCCGAAAGCGTGTGCCTCCTGATCCACAATCGGGGCGAGATCGAGATAGCGGTTCGAGATATGCACGGCCAGGACGCCATCAGGCTTGAGTTGCCGGAAGTATACGGCGAAAGCCTCGCGAGTGAGCAGATGAACGGGGATGGAATCGCTCGAAAATGCATCCACGGCGAGCACGTCGAAGTTTTGAACGGGTTCGCGCTCCAGCGAGAGACGGGCATCCCCGAGAACGGTCTGTACCTGGGCGGGAGAGTCCGCCAGGTAAGTGAACTGCCGCTTGGCGATGTCGATGACCAGAGGGTTGATCTCGTAGTATCGATACACATCCCCTGCCTTTCCATAAGCCGCGATGGTGCCGGTTCCCAGCCCGACAACGCCGACTTTCAACGGGCCCTTGATGCTGAGGTCGCGAAGCAGCAACCCGATGCCGGAGCGCGGTCCGTAGTACGTAGTGGGCTCATGGCGCCGCACGGGGTCTAAAAATTGTTCGCCATGGTTGATGGTGCCGTGCGTGAGTTCGCGCAAGGCGTCCTGATCGGCTGATTTAGGCTGATCGTTCACGCGCAACGCGCCATAGAAGTTGCGGACCAGCAATACAGCCCCTGTCACGACGGTGCGGGTTTCGCGAAAAAGAAACACGGCAAGCCAGACAGTCGCGGCAATGCCCGCCAGCCGGATGATCCGGCGCGGCGAGTTCCAACTGCGGCCCACCGGTTGTTCCTTGTAAGAAACGAGTAGTACCGAGATCGCGCAAATTACGATGGAAATCGGGAATTCGTAGGCAGCATTGAAGATACGCGGGGCCAGGAACGCGACAAACAAGCCGCCTATGGCGCCCCCGACGGCGGTCATCAGGTAGAATCCGGTCAGGAAACGAGCCGCGGGTTTGATTCGGGCCAACTCACCGTGGCAAACCATGCAAACAACGAAAAGCGCGCTTGCGAAAATAGCGATCTGTTGACGAAACGGAAATTCCCCTAGTTTGTTAAACAAGTTCAGCGCAAGCATCACCAGTGCCGCAGGGAAGAGCGGGAGGAAGAGAACTCGGCGGTACCAGAAGGAGCTCTCAAAGCAAAGGATGAAAGAGAGAAGATAAAGCGCCAGCGGCAGAATCCAGAGGAACGGAATGGAAGCGACGTTCTGCGACAGGTGATTCGTTACTGCCAACAACAAGGCCGATGCCGATCCCGCCAGCGCCAGCCAGAGTAGATAGTCCTTCCATTGGGGCGACGGCGCCGACAAATCGGTGCTGTGTTCGGTGAAGACGGTTGCATTGCGCGATCGAAACGCGGTCCAGCCGCAGATCGCCGCAAAGGCCACGTAGCCGATTGACCAACTCCAGGCTTGTTGTCTGCCGGTGAGCCTCGGTTCGATCAGAAACGGATAGCTCAATAACGCCAGCATGGAGCCGAAATTGGAAAGCGCGAACAGACGATAGGGAACCGTGCCGGCATAGGTTCGCGAGAGCCATGATTGCAGCAGAGGACTGGTGGAAGAGAGCAGCAGATACGGCAGCCCTATAGTTGCCCCGAGCAGCCCCAGGATTCGGAACAGCGGGTCGTCCGAACCGGCAGGTTTCCACCAGGCGGAGGGAATGATGGGCAGCGTCAAGACACTTAAGGCAAGCAACGCAATATGCAGCCAGGCCAGCGTCTGCGGCCGCTCAAACCGGGTAGCGGCGTGGGCATATGTGTATCCGAGCAGAAGCGCGATCTGAAAAAACAGCATGCACGTAGTCCAGACCGCGGCCGAGCCGCCGAACCAGGGCAGGATCTGTTTTGCGATCAGCGGCTGCACTTCGAACAACAGAAACGCACTGATAAAAATAGTGGAAGCAAAGACGGCCAGAGAGGGCCGCCGGTCAGTTGTAAGCGGCAATGCCTGTGACACGCTCTCCAATAACGAGGGCGTGGATGTGGTCCGTTCCCTCATACGTCTTGACTGTTTCCAGATTGCATAGATGCCGCATTATAGGATATTCGTCCGTGACGCCATTTGCGCCCAGAAGGTCGCGGCTGACTCGGGCGGCGTCGAGGGCGATAGCGGTGTTGTTGCGCTTCAGCATCGAAACATGAGCAGGTTGCAGCTTGCCTTTGTCTTTCAGCCTTCCGCAGTGCAAAGCCAAAAGTTGGGCTTTCGAAATATCGGAAATCATGTCGGCTAACTTCAGTTGAACCAGCTGGTGAGACGCCAGCGGTTTGCCTTCGAATTGCTTTCGCGTGAGCAGGTAATCGCGAGCGGTGACGAAGCAATCCTGGGCCGCGCCGATTACACCCCAGCCGATCCCGAAGCGCGCCTGGGACAGGCAGGAGAGCGCGGCCTTCAATCCAGCGGCTTCCGGCAATCGATTCGATTCGGGCACACGGCAATCGGAAAGGGCCAGGCTGGAAGTAACCGACGCGCGCATCGACATCTTGCCATGAATATCGCTGCTCGAGAAACCCGGCGTTCCGCGCTCCACAAGAAAACCGCGAACGCCTTCGTCGGTCTGGGCCCAGATCACGGCAACGGCTGCCACGGACCCGTTCGTGATCCAGGTTTTTTCTCCATTCAGAATCCAATCCGCTCCCTCCCGCTGAGCAAAGGTCCGCATTCCGGCTGGGTTGGACCCGAAATCGGGCTCCGTCAACCCGAAGCAGCCGATCGCAGCACCCGATTGCAACTGGGGCAGCCAGCGCCGCTTCTGCTCTTCCGACCCGTATTTCCAGATGGGGAACATCACAAGCGCTCCCTGGACAGAGACAAAGCTGCGAATTCCCGAATCGCAACGCTCCACTTCCTGCATCAGCAGCCCGTATTCTACTTGGCTCATGCCGGCGCAACCGTAACCTTCCAGGTTGGCGCCGAGAAAGCCCAATTCCCCCATCTCCGGGATGATCTCCGACGGGAAACGCCCTTCCCGGTAGCACTCCCGAATGAGCGGAGCAACCCGACCCTGAACAAAGCTTCTCGCGCTGGAGCGGACAAGCTTTTCCTGCTCCGAGAGTTCGTCGTCAATTTGCAGATAGTCCAGACTGCCCGGCGCTCGCATCTTTGCTCCGATGTTAACAGGACTACTAGTACTTTTCCGTATTCCACCAGTGGTTTGGCGCGGGCTATGTTTGGCCTTGTAATGATGATGAAGCGTGAATTTCGTATACTGAGGAGGTCTTCACGGCTTGCCCGGAAGGCGCTTTCATGACCGTATTGCTTTGGCTTGGGTTAGTCTCGTTTGCGATTTCGCTCATCCTGACGCCCATTTTTCGCGACGTTTTCCGTTCCTACGGCGTAGTGGACAAGCCAGACAAGACGCGGAAACTCCACAAATATCCTATTCCACGCGTTGGCGGGATTGCAATTGCAACTGCCTATGTTGCTTGTTTCTTTGTAGTTCCGCTCATTACACGGACTCCGTTCAACGAACAGCTTTCGCTTGTGCTCAGCTTGCTCCCTGCCGTCGGAGTCATCTTCGCGGTTGGGATTATCGATGATCTCTTCGGCCTGAAACCGTGGCAAAAATTACTAGGCCAGTTAGCCGGTGCCTGTCTGGCATATTTCTCCGGCGTCCGCGTCATGGACGTCGTCGGCTTTTCTACGCAGGACTGGTGGAGCTTGCCGGTGACAGTTTTGTGGCTCCTGACATGTACGAATGCGTTCAATCTGGTGGACGGGATGGACGGTTTAGCGGCGGGCGTTGGTCTATTCGCGACGCTGACAATCTTTATCGCGGCCCTGCTGCATGGCAATATGCCGCTTGCCCTGGCCACGTTTCCCCTTGCCGGTTGCCTGCTTGGTTTTCTTTGTTACAACTTTAATCCCGCAACAATTTTCCTTGGCGATTCCGGTTCGTTGCTAATCGGGTTTTTACTAGGCTGCTATGGCGTGATCTGGAGCCAGAAATCCGCAACGCTGCTCGGAATGACAGCCCCCATGATGGCCGTTTCAATTCCGCTGATCGATGTCGCCCTGGCAATTGTACGGCGCACCATTCGGCGTCAGCCGATTTTCTCCGCCGATCGCGGCCATATTCATCACCGGCTCCTCGATCGGGGTCTCACGCCTCGGCGAGCGGTTCTTGTTCTCTACGGGATCTGTAGCCTGGTTGCGACGTTCTCGTTGCTTCAGAGCCTTTCGCATAACGACCGGGTCTCCGGCGTCATCATTCTCGCGTTCTGCGCAGTGGCATGGGCGGGAATCCAATATTTGGGTTACGCCGAGTTCAGCGTCGCTGGCCGGATGCTGTTTAGTGGAAACTTCCCAAGAACTTTGAAGGCGCAGTTGGATTTGCACAATTTCGATAAAGATTTGAACTCTGCGTCTTCCATCGACGAATGCTGGCAGGCTCTTTCGGACGTTTGCTCTAAGTTCGGCTTCCGTTGTGTGCGGATGGAAGTGAATGGACTCTCCTACGAAGGCGCGGAAGTAAGCCATCACCCGGAGAAATTTTGGACTCTGCGGATCCCGTTGGGCCCTCAGGGGCATGTGGAATTCAGCCGGGAACTGCAATCGTCGAGCCTTTCAACCATTGCCGGACCTTTTGTCGAGATTGTACACGCCGGCCTTCTCTCCCGTCTTCGCCACTTTCGCGAACGGACTCCGGTAGGTTTTGGAGAGGACCGCTCCTCAGATCAGCCTTTAGGGTCTGGCCTTGTGAAATCCGAATCCGGTACGTAACCGCTCGGAAATGAAGATTCTTAGCGTCATTCTTCCCGCTCGCATTTCTGTTCTTCTCCTTTCCGAGTTCCTGCTGACCTTTCTTAGCTTTCTGGCGGCATGCTTTCTCCTAGTCCAGGGCGATTCCCTCGTGTACCTTGCCGAGGAGCGAGGCTGGCTGCGGATTGGGCTCACGGTTTTGAGTGTTTTAGTCGGGCTATTCGTCAACAATCTGTACGCAAAGCCGCGGGTGGAGTCGCGCATTGAGCTGGGGTTGAAGCTTTCCAGTGTTTTCGGACTTGCCCTGATCGCTCAAGGGCTGCTTGCATACCTGGCGTCCGGGCTGACTTTGCCGCGCGCGGTGATGATCGGGGGAACCGCCCTCTCCTTTGTTACTTTGTTTCTGTTACGCGTGGCTTACAGCAAAAGGGTGCTGACTGCGGCGACCGCCCAGCAACTCTTATTTGTAGGATTTGACGGCGTCAGTCAGGAAATTGCGGAGCGGGTGGGCTCCAGGCCTGAGCTGGGATACCAGGTTGCCGGATACGTCGCGAGGTATGCTGCGGATACTGCGAATGGGTTCAGCCTTCTGGGAACGCCGGAGGAGGTAGCAGAGGTGGTGAGCCGGTTGGTGCGCCCACGCGTGATTGTTGCTACCGCGTCTCGGGAATTTGAGCGTCCCCTGCCTGCGTTGCTGCGACTGGCGCAAGCGGGAGTCTGTGTGGAGGAAGCCGCTGCTGTCTATGAGACTGTTTGTGGGCGGGTTTGCTCACGGCAGCTTCGTCCCAATCAGATCATTTTCTTCAACGAGCTTCCGGCAAAGCCGGGGAGCGTGGCGCTGCAATCCATCTACACAAATTTCTTGGCGCTGGCGGCCATTTTGATTACCTCGCCGATTTTGCTTTTGGTATCGATCGCCGTGAAGCTCACCTCCAGAGGCCCAATCCTGGAGCGCGATATGCGCGTGGGAGTCCACGGAATTCCATTCTCCCTGCACCGCTTTCGATGCCATCGCCTGGACCAGGCCGCGCAGACTCGCGAAGAGCTTGTCACTCCGGTAGGCAAAGTCTTATTGGCGCTTCACCTTACCAACTGGCCGCGGCTGTTTAATCTGCTGCGGGGCGAAATAACACTGGTGGGTCCCAGACCGGAGAAGCCCGAGTTCGCCGCGGAGTTGAGCCGCTATTTCGCTTACTATGGCCAGCGGCATTCGATCAAGCCCGGAATGACCGGGTGGAGCCAGATCAATGTGGGCGCCGAAGGTACGGAGACGGATTCGCTGCGAGAGCTGGAATACGATCTTTATTACACGAAGCACATCTCTCTCGCGATGGACGCGTACATCCTGCTCCATGGAATTCGGGCCCTGCTTCCGTTCGCGCGCCAGCCGGCCTGATTATTTCGGGCTGAGGGCTAAAGTTTTGGTGCATGGGCGCCGAAAGAAGGTCATGACGCCAAACCTGGTTCCGCTTTACGCTTGTGCTGCACTGACCATCATGGTTCTCTGCCTGTTTGCCCGGCAAAATCGGAAGCGCGGTTGGAAACGGGTTCGAACCAACAACATCGCTGAAGGATTGCTGGCGTTTTACGAGGACGTGGGAGTCGCAACCGAGGAACAACTCGCTCCTCAGATGGAATGGAAGCCGGTGACTGCCGACGAGACGATCGGGTTTTCAGCTCAATTGCTCAAGCTCCGTTCGGCTTTGGGAACAAGCTCGATGCTTACGCGAGACTCACAGATCCAACAACGGGAACTCGTGAACCGGTAGTGTAACCTTCAAAATCGCGGAACCACATCTCCAGGACCAGGAGAGCCCATAGCCATGTGCGATTGTCACGTCGGCCACTCTGATGTTCGTCAAGCATATGCTTGAGAAACTCAGGCGAAACAATACCGCGGTCCAGAAAGCGGGGGCTGGCCAAGTGGTCCCAAAGCAGTTCGCGAAGAGAACCTCGCAGCCACTGTGCGAGGGGTAACGCGAAACCCATCTTGGGCCGATTCAGCAACTGAGGAGGAAGGCGATCGCCCAGCGCGCGAATCAGGATGTGCTTGCCTTGGCCGTTACGGATTTTCCACTCGTGCGGAACTGTGGCCGCAACATCCGCGAATTCATGGTCGAGCATCGGCGAGCGGACCTCAAGAGAAGCCAACATTGACATTCGATCCACCTTCACCAGCATGTCGCCGGAGAGCTTGGCGGTGGCCTCATAGTACAGCGCCTGCGAGAGCGGGTCGGTATCGCCGGGGAGCAGGCAATTCGAGAAAACCTGTTCGAGGTAGGCGCTATCCCCCGGAAGCATCCACTCCGGCCGAAGCAGTTCGCGGCGCATCAGGGTAGGCGCATAGTTACTTTCAAAATAGCGCTGGGTCGCCGTAGGGCGGCTAATCATGTGAAGGTAATTCTTACCCCGTGTGGAATAAGGAAGGCGATCCGCAAGGGTGGAAAGAACGCGCCGCAGCGGTTTCGGAAGCGCATCGTAACGCTCCAGTTTTTGGACGATCTGGAAACTGTCATAGCCGCCGAAGAGTTCGTCACCGCCATCGCCGCTCAACGAGACCTTCACGTGCTGCGCCGCGAACTGCGAAACGATGTACGTGGGGATGGCTGAAGAATCGGCGAAAGGTTCATCGAACTGGCGGATCAGACGTTGTGTGAGATCGACAGCATCCGGCCTGACGACAATTTCGTGGTGTTCCGTCTTATACTGCTTGGCAACGGCGGCGGCAAACGGCAGTTCGTTGAAGGCCGCTTCTTCGAACCCGATGGAGAAGGTCTTCACGGGCTCGGAAGACTGCAGGGCCATGGAGGCGACAACCGAACTGGAATCGATTCCGCCGCTCAGGAATGCGCCCAGCGGGACGTCCGCGATCATGCGAATCCGGACGGCTTCGTCGAATTTCTCGCGGATTTCCCGGCAGGTATTGTCGACAGAGAAACCCGGGGGCGTTTCCGCGGTTCCGGTCGGGTAACGCCAGTATCGGCCCTGTCTTACGGTGCCGTCGGCGCTATACTCCAGCCAACACCCCGGTTCCAGTTTGCGAATCGCCCGGTAAATCGAGAACGGGTCAGGGATGTTTGTGAATTGGAAATAAAGCCGCAGCGCCTCAGGGTCTAATTGAAGTGGCACATCAGCGGCGCGCAGACATTTCAGTTCGCTGCCGAAATAGAAACCGCCAGGGAGTTCGGCGTAATAAAGCGGCTTCTTCCCGAAACGGTCGCGCACCAGGAGCATTTTTCGGGCTTTCGCGTCCCAGATGCAGAACGCGAACATGCCGCGCAGCCGATGCAAGCCTTCGGCGCCCTCCTGTTCATATAGGTGGACCAGCACTTCGGTATCGCTATGAGTGCGGAACCGGTGTCCTTGTGCGATCAGACGCTCGCGCAGTTGTTTGTACTCGTAGATCTCGCCATTGAAGACCACCCACACGGACCCGTCTTCATTTGAAATTGGCTGGTGACCGGTGGCCAGATCGATAATGCTGAGCCGGCGCATTCCGATGGCGCACTGGCCTTCCACATAGAACCCTTCGTCGTCCGGGCCGCGGTGGCGAATGACATCGCACATGGCCTGCACTACGGCTTGGCTGGCCGCGCCTTCCCTGTTGAAATATCCTGCTATGCCGCACATTCGGCGGATGTTCCCCTCGCTCTATGCTACTGTGAATGCCGTCCCTTGCGTCGCTTTATCCGTAGCCCTCGTGAGATCCAGTTCCGCCTGTGGCAGCAGTACGAAAATTTTCGACTGCTGGCGTTTCCGCCTTCGCTCTCGCCGGAGGAGCACGTGGGGAAGTTGCCTCTTCCCGATGGGCGGCTGACGGCTGAAGCATTGCGCGGCAGCAGTTACGCGGACGAGTTGGTGCGCGTTGCCGATGAGATCCTCCGCCACAACTTTCCTCTATTGGGTTTTCACGTGGCTACCGGGCCGGAAATCGAGTGGCGAAAAGATTATATAAGCGGCCGCGTTACGGGGACAGACTACTTCAAGCTGATACCCTATCTCGATTTTGAAAAAGCGGGAGACCATAAAGTAATTTGGGAACTGAATCGGCATCAGCACCTGGTTTTGCTGGCTCAGGCGTGGCTCTTAACAGGCCGTGCGGACTACTTAACAGAGATTGAACTACAGCTGGCGAGCTGGTTCGCCCAGAACCCGTTCGCCCGCGGGATCAATTTCGCCAGTGCTTTGGAAGTGGCGTTTCGCGCGCTTTCCTGGCTTTGGATCGATCATCTGGTTGGGCCGGACCTGGGTTCGCCTTTGCGAAAGCAACTCTGGAAGGGGCTTCTTCAACACGGCTACTTCTTGCAGGCGAACTTGTCCACCTACTTTTCGCCGAACACGCATCTGCTGGGCGAGGGCGTAGCTCTCCACGCGCTGGGGTTGAAGTTTCCGAAGTCCGGCTGGAAGCGCTTGGGTAACCGGATTCTATCGGAGGAACGCGACCGCCAAATTCAAGCCGATGGCAGCCACTTCGAGCAATCAACCTACTATCATGTCTACGCGCTCGATTTCTTTCTGTTCTACTACCTGCTGGAGGGCCGCCCCGCAGCCTTCGACAAACCGATTCAGGCAATGGCAACTTTCCTGGCCACGATAAACGGTCCCGCGGGGTTGCTCAACTTCTTCGGCGACGATGATGGAGGGAGGTTGTTTCACCCGTTCGGTGATCGCGCGGCTTTCGGGCGGGCGACGCTGGCCACGTGTGCGCGCGTGTTTCCCGATTTGCCGCTCCCGTTTTATCCGGAGGCAGCACCCGAGCAAGCGGCTTGGTGGTTGGGGCCGTTGGCCGGCCTGCAAAGCTCCGCGCAGGGCGATCACGTTCTCCGCTTTACCCAGTCCGGACTGGTCTCAATAGCCCGCGGGCCCCTGCATATTCTGATGGACACCGGTTCTTTCGGGCCCGGCGGCGCAGGACATAGCCACTCGGATACGCTCTCCGTGACCATCCGGGCCGGCGCGCAAGAGATTCTGATGGACCCCGGCACGTTCACCTATGTAGCCGATGCGAAAGCGCGCGACGAGTTTCGGGGATCTGGCTATCACAACACCATTCGCGTCAATGGACTCGATCAAGGCGATCCAGTGATGCCCTTTCGTTGGGAGAACAAGCCCAAGGTCACCGGCGGTGCCGTTCGGGAAGAAGGCGATGTCGTGCACGCCGAGGGTACCTGCTCATATCGCGGAATTGTCCACCGGCGGCAATTGACGTTAAGAGGCTCTCGAGCGGTGACGATTGTGGACCATCTCACGGGACCGGAGGGCGAACACCTGATCGAACAGTTTTGGCACGGAGATGCGCCCTTGCTCAGCTCTGACGCGCCAGCAAACCCAGAGCGGATCGCGGGATGGCGATCGCGGTGCCTTGGCATAAAGGAAAGGTCAAATGTGACGGTGTACCGCTGGCGCGCAGTTTTCCCGGTCACGATCACTACTGAGATTTCGTTCGATGAACAGTCCTGAGGGGGTTCTGCTGCTGGCGCACCGCCTGGATTTAGGCGGGAGCGAACGGCAGTTGACGGAAGTCGCAAAAGCGCTCGATCGTGATTGTTTCGCGCCGCATGTGGGCTGTTTTCATCCTGGCGGAATCCGGGGTGAGGAGCTGCGCGCCTCTGGCGTACCCATCTTGCACCTGCCCGTAACTTCCTTCGCATCCCCTTCCGCGCTCCGGGGCGGGCTGTCATTGGTGCGTTATATCCGCGAACATAACATCCGTCTGGTTCACAGTTTTGATGTTCCACTGAACATTTTCGGGGTGCCGTTCGCTCGCCTGGCCCATCAACCCGCCGTGCTTTCCAGCCAGCGCGCGCATCGTAACCTCACACCCGGAATGTACACGCAACTGCTCCGCCTGACAGACCGGATGGTGGACGGGATTGTTGTGAACTGCCTGCATATGCGCGATCACCTGATCGCCGATGAACACGTGGACCCAGGGATGATCCACCTCTGTTACAACGGAATCGATTTCTCCGTATTTCATCGAGAGGAGCGCGCAACGGCAGGTATGACCATCGGGGTAATCTGCGCGCTTCGGCCGGAGAAAGGCCTGCTTACGCTGATTCGGGCTTTCGGTCAAATCCATGAACGGTACCCCGAGGCGAAGCTTGTGATTGTTGGGAGCGGGCCCATGTTGCCTCAACTGGAGGCTGAAGCGGAGCTCTTGGGCGTCAAGCCGGGGTGCACGTTCGTGCCGACAACCAGCGACGTTGCGCAGTGGCTGCGGCGCATCGACATCTTTGTTCTTCCCTCACTGAGTGAAGCCCTCTCCAATTCGCTTATGGAAGCCATGGCTTGCGGTTGCTGCTGCGTCGCATCGCGACGTGGGCGGCAATCCCGAACTGATGGGAGGGATTACGGGAGAAGTGAGGGGGAAAACATACGCGGGCTGCTTTTCCCGAAAGAGGATTCGCGGGCACTCGCCGAAGCGCTGGTCAGGCTCTTAGGGGACGCCAATTTACGCGAGCAACTTTCGGATGCGGGATACAGGTTTATACGGGCGGGCTTTAGCCAGGAACAATCGGTATCTTGTATGGAAACGATATATAGGACATTCCTCTCCCCTTGGTCCCCCTAGGTATACATTGATCCGCAGGAGTGGGGAAGGTACGATGAAGAGGCTAATCTATGAATCAGAAGCAGGCTATTATCATCGGCGCCGGACCAGCAGGTCTGACGGCGGCGTATGAATTTGTTACCCGGACTGGTATTGTCCCTGTCGTACTGGAGCTTAGTGAGGCGATGGGCGGCATCTCACGGACAATTCAGTATAAAGGTAACCGAATTGATATCGGGGGCCATCGTTTCTTTTCGAAGTCCGACCGTGTCATGAACTGGTGGCTGCAGATTATGCCGCTCCAGTCCACACCGGGAACACAATCCATCAGCTATCAGCAAAAGACGCGCACCATTGAAGGCTCAGCCGCGGGTCCTGACCCGGAGACCACGGATAGCGTGATGCTGGTTCGCAAGCGGAAATCCCGCATCTATTTCCTGCGGCAGTTCTTCGATTACCCCATTAAGCTGACCGGGGATACGATTTCTAAACTTGGGCCGGCGAAGATGGCGCGCATCGGGACAAGTTATCTGTGGAGCGTCCTGTTCCCGATCAAGAACGAACAGAATTTGGAACAGTTCTTTATGAACCGGTTCGGGCGCGAGTTATACCTCACCTTCTTCAAGAGCTACACGGAAAAGGTTTGGGGTGTGCCCTGTAAGGAAATCAGCGCGGCATGGGGAGCTCAACGCATTAAAGGTCTCTCTATTACAAAGACGCTACAGCATCTGATCAAGCAGGCTACGGGCAAGAAGAAGCAGACAGACCTATCTCAGAAGGATGTTGAGACTTCGCTGATCGAGCAATTCATGTATCCGAAGCATGGTCCGGGACAGATGTGGGAAGAGGTCGCGGAGAAGATCAAAGAACGGGGCGGACAGATTCTGACGTCGTGGCGCGTGAAGCACATTCTCACGCAAGGCGATCGGGTGACCGGCGTCGAAGCGGAAAACCGTAAGACGGGCGAGATGAAAACGTTCACAGGAGATTACTTCTTCTCCACCATGCCGATTCGCGAGCTGATCAAAGCATTCGATGTGCAAGCTCCGGCTCACATTCAGGCCATCAGCGATGGTCTGGTCTATCGCGATTTCATTACTGTAGGGTTGCTGCTCAACAAGCTTAAAATTCAAGAGCCTGACGGATCACTAATTCAGGACAACTGGATCTATATCCAGGAGCCTGATGTTCAAGTGGGCCGTCTTCAGATTTTCAACAACTGGAGCCCGTATCTGGTCGCCGATCCCACAAAGGTGTGGGTAGGCCTGGAATACTTCTGTTACGACACGGACCCGATCTGGAAGTTGACGGACGAGAAAATGATCGAGCTGGCGAAACATGAGCTTGAGAAAATCGGCATCATCGATTCCGCTGATGCGATCGATGCGACTGTGATCCGCGTACCCAAGACTTATCCGGCGTATTTCGGCACTTACGATAAGTTCGATCAGATTGTCGATCACTTCGACCAATATCGAAACCTATTCCTGGTGGGCCGTAACGGCATGCACAAATACAATAACCAGGATCACTCCATGCTAACGGCAATGATGTCCGTGGACAACATTATCGAAGGCCGCGAAGACAAGCAAAACATCTGGGAAGTAAATACGGAAGACGATTACCACGAGACCAAGAAGGACGAGGTCAAAGTGGAGGAAGCGGTAACCGCCTAACCTTTTCTCAACTGAAAAAGTTGAATCCTGCCATTGGCGAACGTGGATTTCAGCTGCCAGGAGGAGGGCGATTCGCGGACTACTTTCAACAGAAGTTCGTTGTGTAAATAGCGGGATCGCCGGGGAAAAGAGTCAAGCACTACCGCGCTTACCTTTTCTCTGGATAGAACTTGCGACACGTCGTCCGAGGTCTTGCAGAGTTCTTCGGAAACCTGACCCGTCCAATCCGAAACAGAAAGCAATTTCGTGGCGCGAAGAATGGTGTGGCTGGGACGCTGGTCCTGCATGGCGAGTTCGGAGACCAGAAGGCCCTCTCCGTCGCGGTCGGACGAAACCAGAATCACCGCATTTCTAAGCTCAGGACGGTTTTCGATGTAGCTGCTTAGTTCTGTGTATCCGTAATGTTCTTCCTTGGGAATAGAGAACGTCTGTGCCGCGAAAAGCAACACGGCGGAGGCGGCGACACCCGCGTAAGCCCTAAACAATGGGATCCTACCGCCCGTCGCTTTTTGCGAAACGAACCGGCCAAGAGATTCTCCGCCCGCAAGCGCGAACAGGATGAAAGCCGGAAGTGCATTGATCATTTTGCGTCCCTCCACTCCCGCGGGAACAACGCTATGGAACACCCATATGGACACGATCAAGGCAAACATCACTGCGAACAGCGGCTGAACTTTCTTGGAGCGAAATGGAACCACCACCTTTGTCCAGATGCCGAGCGCCGCAAGCGCGAACACGGCCCAGCCCAGCAAATCAGTCGTAATCACGGCGAATTCGCCCAAAGCCCGCAGCGTGTAGCCCACGCTGGGGCTTGAACCACCAGTCCATCCCCGTTGGGCCATCCCGAGGGTCAAAATCTGCCACGGAAGGCAAAGTACCGCAACTATGGGCACCGCACTCCAAAACGAAACGCGCTTCAGGACCGCCCAATCCCACGTAAGGGCAATCGCGATAGGAGGAACCATTGCCAGAGCCCAGCCGTTACCCTTGGTGAGGATGGCGAGCGAACAAAACACGCCGAACCAGATGCTGTCCTTTAGCCGTTTGTCTTCCAGGTAGCGGGTGAAAAACACGGCGGCGAGAAACGTGGTTACCAGAAGCAGCGACTCCGCCATTTCCTCGTCGAAATACATCTGGAAAATAGGAAGGCAGATCAGCAGGACGGCAGCAAGGATTCCAGCTAGCCGGCCGAAATAACGCGACGCCACCCGGAAAAGCACAAACGCAGCCACGGTGGAGGTGAGAGCCAATTCGGCCAGCACGGAGGCGCGCGATTCGGAGAACAGCACCATCCAAACGCCCTGAATGGCGTACAGCAGCGGGGGCCAGTGCCCGAAGGCTACTTTCGGATAGTGTTTGTAGTAGTCCGCGGCAAACTGCATTGGTTCGCTCCAGTCTCCGTGCAGGAGAAAGTCGCGGACCATGATACTCGTGACGTAATGCGCTGGTTCATCAGGATAACCGCCGAACTCGCTCTGGTAAGCGCCGCTAAGAGATTGGAGAAGAAAAACCAGCAGTAAAAAAATAAGAAATATGACAGCTGCGTAAAAAGACCCGGTGAGTGGCCCGGCCGGTCTTTTATCAACACTCATCGGAATTTCCAGCGTACCATTCAGCGCCCTGCAGGGGAGCTGGCCGCTCCCCTAAGAAGAAATATTCCTTATAAACCGCGGATAATTGTTGCTCGGTAAGAAGCCGTTGTAACGGCAGCCGGGGAACTGCCCAGGTTACAGAGCTTTACCGATACTGAATTCGCGGCGGTTACGCGCATGCTGCCCAACACGGAAGCGGGCAAGGTTGAGGGCCAACCGGAAGCGACTGAATCCCCCAGAATCGCGCCGGGTACGTTGAGAGCCAGGTCGGCGCTGCAGCTGTTGGCGGCCAAAGTTCCAAACGACAAACTCGCGACGCCGTTCGTATATGTCGGAATCAGGGTGGTATCCACCCCGATGGTGCTTTGCTGGCCGGTTTCGACCAGCAGAACGCCGGTGCCCGCGGAGAGCAGTTTATTCGACAGGTACGCGCGCGCGTCGCTGCCGCCGGCTGGATCCCAGCCAGATAAGAGAGCGCTCCAGGTAAAAATCGGGATGGTGTTTACGGGAAAAGCCGAGATTCCCGAGGCCGAAACACAACTGCTGGAGCACGTGAGGCTCAGCCCGCTGCCGACCGTGACCGTGCCGTTGCTGGTCACGTAGATAAACGCGGTCCCCGCGCCCGATTGCCAGGAAACGGTGGAACTCGTTGTGATCGCGATGACATTGTTGCCGAAACGAACATTACAGGGCGAAGCGATTGAGCAGCCCCCGCCGATAGTCAGCGCGTTCGCGCTGGTAAATGTTACTCCCAACACTCCCTGGGCCGTGCTTGGGAGCGCCAGAAGTCACGCTTACGCTGGTCCCACCCGTAGGAGAGATCGGCTGCCATTGTCCCGCCGACTGTCTCCAGGTAAGCACCTGGCCATCAGCGGGACTGATCGCCGCGACAGGTTTGTTTTGAAGACGGGTGACGGTTATGCTACTCAGCGGGCCATAAAGGTCTCCGCCCGTTGTGGTGGAACCACTAGTCCCTGCGGAACTGGTTGCGATGGTACCAGGCTCCCAATCGAGAGCAGAGGAATTCCAGCGCAGCACCTGGCCATCGGTCGGCATGGTGCTGGCGACCGCGTTCCCCCGCAAACCTTTCACTTGCACGCTTCCAGGAGAACCGCCCACATCTCCTCCGAGCGCCACCCAGTTCGCTGCGGCCCCATCGGTCCCCAATAGGCGGTCGGCGTTACCGGAAAGATTTGGCAGTCCGCTGCCGCCGGCTTCGAGGGTCCAGGTATTGACGGCAGTGCAACTATAGAGGTTCTGTCCCGCGGTTGCGTTGGTTTTGAAGTAGCTGTCTCCAATGGCGCAAGTGGAAGGGAGGACAGATCCCGTCTTAAAGGGCTTCGTACTCGCCGCATTGGTGAAGTCGATGTTTTTGGTCTGCGACTTCAGATCCACCTGAGTGGTCTGCGCCTCCGCCGGTAAAAAGCTAAAACAAAGCGACGCCGTGGTGACGATACACGTTCGCAAAATCGTAGTAGATGATCTCATGGCTCCTTGGTGCGGGCAGAAAATCCCGGGATTCCGAACGGAACACCAGGGCCCGACTGAATCCTAAGCCTTCAGAAAGTGGGTTTTCGTGTAAACGTTTGATTTGATTAGCGCAGTTAGCTGTGAACGCGTTTTTGCGTCAAGGCTGATTTTGTAGCTTTCGAGCAACCGCGCGGTGATGACGCGCATGTCCCAGTTTGCCTCTACTTCAGCACGGGCGCGCGCCGCCATCTCGGCCGCCGCTTGCGGATCTTCAAAAATCTTCAGCACACGGTCGGCAAACCCTTGCGGGTGATCGTTCAAGAAACAGAATTCCCCATCAACACGCGCCAGGCCCTCTGCGCCGATGTAGGTGGAAACCACCGGGATGCCGCTTGAGAAGGCTTCGAGCAACTTTACTCGCACACCGGAACCGCTCCGGATAGGGCAGATGAATACGGCGTTATGAGCAAATACGGCGTTCAGGTCATCAACGAAACCAAGCATTTCAATTGCATCTAAAGGGTCGTGGTACGCGTGGGCAGGAAGCGGATCCGAGCCGGCGACCAGCAGTTTTGCGCCGGGCGAACGCGCAACAATCAGCGGCAGCACTTCTTTCGTGAACCATTCCAACGCAATCTGGTTCGGGATATGGCGGAAGCTGCCGAGAAAGAGCATGGTGTTCGGAATGCGTGGACCGCCAGGGTAGGGGTAATCCGAAGTGGCAACACCGGCGCGGAGACCTTCCTCAATGGAGGTTCCGATGCGGGGAAGGAAGCTGGTAAGGTATTCGCCGGTTCTCGCGCGTACAGACCTGGATTCGATCCAGCTTAGGAAGCATCCTTAATTCGAACCGGAGGGCCCGCAGATACTCCCACCGTGCCTTGACGCGTTCGACCGAACCATGCATGAA
Source organism: Bryobacterales bacterium (assembly GCA_963795835.1). Lineage (GTDB taxonomy): Bacteria > Acidobacteriota > Terriglobia > Bryobacterales > Bryobacteraceae > JALYXI01. Next base: position 38,710 of record CAWCJC010000012.1, read on the forward strand.
TTCAAGGCCGCGTCCGATGGATTGGAAGTAGATATCGTGTTCGAAAAGCGCGCAAACCAACCGGCGGTAACGGCCGGAGTATTGGCCGAGCACCGTGTACTCGAGTTGGACGACGTCGGCTTGTTTTTGGAAGACAAGGCGGTCGATCAGCCAGAGCATGTCGCGGCTTCCGAACTCATGGACGGCATGGGGGGTTACGGAGCCCAGGTTCGGACTGTCGGAGCCGCCGCGCACGTTGAGGGTCACGGAGCGGCAGAATTCGCCAAGCTGTTCGTTAGCCGCGCGTTCGTGCGCGTAATCGAGCATCACAAGCGCGTGGACTTCGGTGATCCTTGAGAGCTCACGCAAGGTGTGGAACATAAACACACCCCCGCCGTGGGTGGGCGGAAGAATGGGGTAAGGAGAGACAAAAAGCACTGACGGGTGATCGGGCGCCTCGCTCCGGGCATGAAAACGATCGTGAAAATGTGAGCCGCGCGGGCGTTCAAAAGCCTCCGTGTCGCTCAGGAGCGAAAGAGAGCGGGAGCGCCAGCGCGAACGAAGCGCGCCGGGAAGCTGCCCCGCGGCACGCGCCCATGCGGCCAGCGTGGCGCGCCCTGGCTGTTCGCCGAAGAACACGCTGAGCAACGCCCCCAGATAGCTGAACGCGAAGTGCTGAATCAGCCTCGGCCCCTCATGAATGTTTTTCCAGCAGAAGAGCAGGAAGTTTTTTCTGAGCACGCCCTGGATAAACTCTCCCGAAAACTTCTTGCCGATAGTGCCGCGGTGTTCGTGAAAGACTATGCTGGCCGGCTGATATAAAACCTTCCAGCCACGCTTCCAGGCGAGGTACCCAAGATCCGTGTCTTCCAGATAGAAGGGGGCAAGGAGCTCGTCGAAGCCACCCAACTCCAGGAACTTGTGGCGATTGAACGCGCAGGAACCCCCACCGCCGTAGAAGCAGGGAAAAAGTCCGGTGACCTCGGGGTCGTCGCGGTGGCCGACATGGAGCGCTCCATCCCGCCACCAGCCTTCGGTGAGCCCGGTTTCCTCGCGGCGTTTCGCTGGGTCGCTCAGGAAAATTTGGGCAGAGACGGCGAATACTTTGGGGTCGTCGCGAAAGCCGTCGAGCAGTGGCGCGAGCAAGTCCGGCTCCACGCGCATGTCGCTGTTCAGTAACACGACGATGTCGTTAGTGGCCGCGCGAAAGCCTGCATTGGAGCCGCCGCCAAAGCCCAGATTCCGTTCGAGCGCGAGCACCGTGACTTCGGGAAACCGATCCCGGACGAACTGCGCACTGCCGTCATGCGAGCCGTTGTCGACAACGACAATCTGGTTACGCGAATTACCTTTCATGGCTTCAATCACGGACGGCAAATATTTTTCGAGCAGATCGCGGCCGTTCCAGTTCGGAATCACGACGGAGGCAGCGGTCAGGTCGGGAACGGAATCCTGGGGCGGCACTTTCGCACCAAAGAGCGCCCAACAGAGATCTGTAAGGAGCAGGGCGAGAGCGGAACCCGCTACCAGAATAGGTGAGAGAAGAAGGAGGGGAAGCGCCCTCAGCAGGCGTTTCAGAACTTCCATCTACCGGAGGTCCATCAGGCGCAGCCGGGTGCCCAGGCGAACCCACCGAAGCTGCCGCACGGCCTCGAACCGTTCCCGCCAGGTCGCGAGGTCGCGGTCCAGGTTTTGCGCCCACGCGGTGCGTTCCTCAATGGTCTGTTCCGCGGCGTGCAAAAGCTCCACGCACTGGGCGAGCATGGCACCGCGTTGGTCGAGTTCGGCCGTCAGCCGCTGCTCGGTTTCCTGAACCCATTTGGCAGCGTCCTGGTGAGCCTTGCGCAAGAGCGCGACTTGTTTTTCGTATTCGGCCGCCATGTTGGCGTAGTCCCTATGGGCGTCGGCGGCTTCGTTTTGCAGGGCGACAATTCGGTCCCCGCGCTCGCGCAGCAGATCGTCCTGCTTGAGCGCCCACCGATTGAGGGTTTCCAGATCGTCCTGAAGTCCTTGATGGCGTTTCAGTATTTCTTCATATTCGCGGTTGCGCTCTCCGAGTTCGTCGCGGGTTTGCCGCTCCCACTTCGTCTTGAGATCGATTTCCCCGCGCAACAGGGCGATGTGGCGATCGCGTTCGCGCAGCAGATTGGCGGAGGAGGAAATCCAGAAGAAATGATCCGGCGCGGGCGCGGGTTCGAGCGCACAGAGCGCGACGAAGAAGCTGGCCTGGTCTACATCCGCGGCGGTATCTCCCATGGCTCCTTCCACCCTGTTCGCGCCAGAGACCGGTGAGAACAGGATTCCCGCGGAGTGGTTCTGCACCAGCATTTCGACATGCGGAAACACTCGCTCGAGCGCTTCGCGAAACTCGGCGTATTCGAACTCATGGACATGGAAGGGATTGCCGCCCGATTCGCCGCGCGCCTCGGCGTAAAGCGGTTTATTAGGTGTCGAAACCAGGAAGAGGCCGCGTTCGGTGAGCGCGCCGCGCGCGGAGGAAAGCATGCCGCGCCAATCGTCAAGGTGCTCGATGACTTCGAAAGCCGTGATCAGATCGAATCGCTGAGCGTGGGGCTGGGACGCGTCGCCCTGTTCGAATTGCAGATTTGAGCCGCTGGTAGTGCTCCCGGGCATAGTCGACGGCTTCCGCCGATTGGTCGAGCGCTGTAACATGCTCGGCTACTTCGGCGAGCAGGGCGGAGCCATAACCCGCGCCGCAACCCAGGTCGAGCACGCGCTTGCCGGCGGCATACCGGCGTGCCAGCGCGTAGCGGGAAAGATGTTCGTTCAGAAGATCGGGGTCGACCTGGCCGGGGATAACGCGCTCGCCGGTGAACCCGGTTTCCGGTTGGGGCAAATCAGGCAACGCGCTGTTCTCCTACGCGCCCATTCACTTCCACCTTGCAGGGCAGATGCTGATAGCCATAAATCTGCCCTTCGCCATTGGCCATTTGCAACGTGATGGCATTGTCGATCCAGTCGCACATCTTATAACTGACGAGCGATCCATCGGCGATAGCGGGCGAGAACGAAAACGAACTGGGATAAAGTTCGGGCAGATCGAGGTAGAAATCGACGGTATAGATATCGCCACTGCGCATGGGCGCGAGTTCATATTCTTCGCGGCTGGTATTGGTGCCGGCGAAATCGATGCCGAGATGGTTGCGCATCATAAAGCCGACAATCGGCATGGGGAGGTGGTCATTGGCGCGAACGCTAATCCGCACAATGGCTTTGCTGTTGGGTTGGAGCAACGCCAGGGGAGCGCCCCGCGGGTCGACCACCGCGATCCCGATCACTTCCGCGCGCCTGTCGCCATGGCGATGGTCAATGTTGGGTATGGTGTCGATTACCTCCGCTGGGGCCGCGAGCGCGTCGGCCCACTCCGGTCTGGGCTGTGCGGCTTTGAGCGAGAGATACTTCGTATCCTTCTCGACCATAGCGGCAAGGTATCGCTCCACCACCTTATCTGTTTCGCCGATCTCCACCATGCGGCCGTTTTCGAGCCACATGGTGCGGTCGCCAATCGCCTTGACGTCACCGGCCGCGTGCGAGACGAACAGGATCGTGACGCCGCGCGTTCGCAATTCGTGAACCTTCCGCATACAGCGGTGGCGGAAGTAGAGGTCGCCCACGGCAAGGGCTTCATCGACCAGGAGCACTTCGGGATCGACATTGATGGCGACGGCAAAGGCAAGGCGGACCACCATGCCGCTCGAGTACGTTTTTACCGGTTGATGAATGAATTCGCCAATCTCGGCGAATTCTTCAATTTCACGGTAACGCTGATCGATTTGTTTTGTTGAAAGGCCGAGGATGGCGCCGTTGAGATAGACGTTATCGCGTCCGCTGAATTCCTGATTGAAGCCCGCGCCTAATTCGAGCAGCGCGGAGACGCGGCCATTCACCGTGACTGTGCCGGCGGAAGGGCGCAGGATACCCGCAACCATTTGCAGCAGCGTGCTCTTGCCGGAGCCATTCTGGCCCACAATGCAGAACGTTTCGCCGCGCTTGATTTCGAAGCTGATGTCGCGCAGGGCCCAGAAATCCTGGTGGAAGCGTTTGCGCTGGAAGGTGGCTAGCTCTTTGAGTCGATCGCCGGGGCTGGCGTAGATGGAATAGCTTTTCGAAACTTGGTCGAATTCTACGGCATGCACAGTCTTTCAGTTTATCGTTGAAAGTATGAGAATCGCTCGCTTGCTGCTGGCTGGTGTCTTCCCCATAGCCGCCGCAGCCCAATCTGACTGGTCCGTGCACCTGCAGAATGAATTCGCGGTCACGCCGAACATTACGTATGTCACCGCCAATAATTACGAAGCGAAGCTGGATGTCTGGGCGCGCCGGGGAGCGACCACCCCACAGCCGACTTTGATTTACATTCATGGCGGCGGATGGACCGGTGGGGCCAAGGAAAGCTCCGTGACGCAGTTTGCGCCCTGGTTGGACTTGGGGTGGCAGGTAGTAAATGTGGAGTACCGGCTGGCCCGCGTGTCGCAAGCCCCAGCGGCCGTGGAAGATTGCCTGTGCGCGCTGCGGTGGGTGGCGGCGAATGCCAAAACGTACCATTTCGATACAGCGCGGCTGGTGACCATGGGCGATTCGGCGGGCGGCCATCTTGCGTTGACCACAGGCATGATTCCCGAAACTGCGGGCTTCGACCGTGAATGCCCGGGTGTGCCTCTGCCGAAGGTAGCGGCCATTGTGAACTGGTACGGAATCACCGATGTCGCCGACCTGCTGGACGGGCCGAACCGGAGAGGTTACGCGGTGCAGTGGCTGGGGAGCCGTCCGGACCGGAATACACTCGCGACCAGCGTGTCTCCGCTCCAATTCGTGCGCAAAGACTTGCCGCCCATTCTGACGATTCACGGCGATGCCGACCCAACCGTGCCTTACACCCACGCCCAGCGGCTGCAGGCTGCTTTGGAGCAGGCGGGCGTGCCTCACCAGTTAGTCACCGTTCCTGGCGGCCAGCACGGTAACTTTCCGCCGGCGCAGCGGACGCGGATTTACGGCGAGATCCGCGCCTTCCTGGGGAAGTGTAATTTGCCGGTCCAGAATCCGTAACCGCGAGCGCAGCCGGGTTTCGCGGGCCCGCAGCTCCGGGGTATCCTGCCAGGCTAAAGCGGCGATGGTGCTCTCCAGCGCGGCAGCGTGATTGCGTTCGCGGTGTTCGTAATACTTAGCTAACTCTTCGCAAGCGCGGACACGGCACGGGTTGCGGGATCTTGCCAGTTCGGCAAAGCCTTCCACCGCAGGCCCCCATTGACCCATCTTCTTGCGGAGCAGCGCGGTTTCCAGCAGCGTGGGGAAGAGCAGTTCATCGGGAAGACCCATTTCCACGGCGCGCTCCAGAAGGCGCAAGGCCTGCTCTGGCCGATCCACCTGCAGAAGCCAGCGCGACAACCCGACCAGGTCCGAACCGTGCCGGACGGGAACCGTTTCAGGATTGCGGTAGGCTTCGGGAACAATCGCCGTAAGACAGGCGAGCGAGACAATATCGAGCGCATTGTGGTGAAACACCGGCAACAGGCGCGTGGCGCGGCGAGTGCGGACGAATTCGAAGTAAAGATACGGAATCAGAGAGCCCGCAACATCGCCTTCGCGCTCAAACCCAAGGACTTCCCGCTCCAGATGGGTAAGCTTACAGTTCTCCATACGCCTTTTCCAGAGGCGGCGCGAACCGTAGAGCAGATCAAGGTGCGGCAGTCTGCCGAAGGGGTGTTCGGCGCGGCACATGCGGAAGCGCGTTTCGAGCAGCGGCTGATCGTAGGAGCGGCCGTTATAGGTGATCAGAACGTCGAAACACCGCAAATATTCGTGAACTGCGGAGAGCTGGGAGGCTTCTTCGCCATAATCGCGCATGAAAAACTGGCGCACGCGGAAGCCTTCCGCGCAGATGGCACCGATGCCGACCAGGAACGCGTACGTGCCGCTACCGCCTGCCAGACCCGTGGTTTCTGTATCGAGAAAAGCCCAGCGCGCCGGGGGCGTGTGCGGAACAACGCCTTCGGAGACGGAATGGAGCAGGTCTTCGGGAAGGTGCGGTAGCTCGCTCAGTTCAATGCAACCATGGCGGCCCGCAAGTGGGTACAGCGTTTCGGTTTCAAAGTGCTGGCCATGGGCGGTGTGGCGAACTTCACCGGCAAGGAGTTCTTCGACGAAGCCGGGAGGCTTTATCACCGGCGGCGCGGGCGACCGTTCTTGAATCGCCGCGACCTTGGCGCGCAGGATGGCGAGTTGTTCCTGGATGTCCATTCTGGGTTTCGCCGGTTCTTCGCCAATTCTAGCGCGGTAGTATTGCCTTATTGCGACGGGGTATCTTTTTCGGCGTCTTGTTCTGTCTGGTACTCGCCGCGCATCTGTGCCACTCCAGAGTTCTATGGGAGCCGGAAACATTTCCGCTGGCTGCGGCGCGGCAGATGCTGCACGGCCGCGCGCTGTACTCGCAAATCTGGTATGACAAGCCGCCGCTGGCGGTGCTGGTGCATCTGCTGACTGGCGCGCGCGATGGGTGGACGCTGCGCGTTCTGGGGGCAGCGTATGTGGGGGGTTGCGCGATTCTGGCATTCGGCTTCTCGCGCGATTTATGGGGCGAGCGTGCGGGCCGGTGGGCGGCGGTGCTGACGGCCTTCTTTCTGACATTCGATTTCTCGGCATCCGTGTTGCCGCTCGGTCCGGACCTGCTGACGGTGGCGCCTCATTTCGGGGCAGTCTGGCTGGCTTGGAAAGGGAAGCCTCTTTGTGCGGGCGCGGCGGCGTTCGTTGCGTTCCTGGCGAATACCAAGGGTGTCTTCGTGCTGCTTTCGGCTCTTGTTTTTGCATGGCCCGCGCCGTGGCTGGTCCTGGCTGGATTTGCGCTGCCCTTCTCGGTATCTTCTGCGATTCTGTTTTCCATTCCCGGTTATAAGGAGCAAGTCTGGATCTGGAGTTCGCTTTATGCGGCGAGTCCGTTCGTTTCGAATCCCATGCTGAATGGCTTGACGCGAACCGCGAACTGGCTGGGATTTCACTCCGGTTTGCTGGTAGCTTCGTTTTGGCGGCTGCCCTGGCGATTCGTGGCTTGGATTGCGCTTTCGGCAATCGCGGTCGCCCTCGGGCTACGCTTCTTTCCGCGCTACTACCTGCAACTGCTTCCGCCGTTGACGATCGCCGCCTCCTACGGTGCCGCGCGGCTTCGTTATCGCGGCTGGATTGTGGCCGCGCTGCTTCTGATTCCCTTGATTCGCTTCTGCCCGCAATATATTTCGGTCGCTCAGGGAAAGCCCTGGGCCGATACCGCGCTCGATCGCGATAGCCAGGAGGCTGGCCGGCGGTTGCGCGGGCTGGCCCACTCCGGAGACACCCTTTTCATCTGGGGGTACCGCCCCGAATTATGGGTTTACTCCGATCTTCCCGATGCCACACGCTTTCTCGATTCGCAGCCGCTAACGGGGGTCCCGGCTGACCGGCATCTGACCCAATCTGTTCCCATCGCCAACACGCGGGCGGCGCGCGAAGAACTGGCGCGCTCCCGGCCCACGTTCCTTGCGGACGGCCTGAGCCTCTACAACCCTGAGCTTTCGATCACAAAATATGCCGAGCTGCGCGCATGGTTCGCGAATTATAGGGAAGTCTCGCGCACCGGGGGCACCGTGCTCTACCGCCGGACGGATACAATCGACAAGTGAAACGAATTTTGGTGACTGGCGGGGCCGGGTACATCGGCTCGCATACCGTTCTTCAGTTGGCGGATCGCGGCTACGACGTCGTAGTCGTGGATAATCTGGTCCGGGGCTTTCGCGATGCCGTAGATCCGAAACTGCTCCGCGTGGCCGATGTTCATGATCCCGATGCGTTGGCCGCGATCTTCGCCGAAAAGCCTGTGGACGCTGTTATCCACTTCGCGGCATTTACCTATGTCGGCGAATCGATGCAAAAGCCGGAAATTTATTTTGCCAACAACACCGGCGGGTCGCTCGCGCTCTTCACCGCGATGCAGAAGGCGGGCGTCAAACATGCCGTATTTTCTTCCACCGCCGCAGTTTACGGCATGCCCTCCCAATCGCCCATCCCCGAAACGCTTCCTTATGCCCCGATCAACCCCTATGGCGAATCGAAGGTGATGACCGAGCATCTGCTCGATTGGTTCGACCGCATCTATGGGGTGCGCAGCGTGATTCTACGTTACTTCAATGCTGCCGGAGGTGACCCACAGGGCCGCGCCGGCGAGCGGCACAACCCCGAAACACACCTGATTCCCTTGCTCTTGGGCGCTATCGCAAGCGGCAAGCCAGTCACGATTTTTGGCGAAGACTATCCGACGCCGGACGGAACCTGCGTTCGCGATTATATCCACGTGACTGACTTAGCGGAAGCGCACATTCTGGCGGTGGAAGCGCTGCTGGCCGGAGCGGCTTCAAACAAATTCAATGTGGGAACCGGGACCGGCTTCTCCATCCGCCAGGTAATCGATTCAGTGGAGCGCGTGAGCGGCAAGAAGGTTCCCTTTACTGTGGGACCCCGGCGCGAGGGAGATCCGCCCGAACTGGTCGCCGATTCCTCTAAACTTCAAGCAACACTCAAGTGGAAGCCTCAATACGCGGAGCTCGACCGGATTGTCGAGACGGCTTGGAAGTGGTTTATTTCCGCTCCCAAATAAGCGTGCTGCTGTTGTTGCCGTTCGGGCTCTTCACACTGATTCTTTCGGTGGCTGTTTTTCCATCGCCCGACATGGTCATGCGAATGGTTTCCTTGTAACTGCCGTCTTCCGATTTACGCTCGGCAACCACGGCGTTACCATCCCACCGGCTCATCTGAGTCTGCTTGTTGCCCTGCGCCGAGGGATCGACGGGGTGTTGCTTACCATCGAGGAACCAGTCTCCCTCAAGCGACTTCTTGCCCTTGTCCATCATCGGTGGTTTGGATTGAATGCAGCACCTCGCCCTTGTGCATCGCCTTCAACGTCATGCTCTGCGGCTTCGGAGATTTTCCGAAATTTGACTTGCCGACGTTCAGCGTCCAGTTTCCTGTGAAATCCGGTTTGCCGGAATCCGGTGCCGCGAGGGAAAGGCCGGCCGTTAAAAGCGCGAGGAGGAGGGATCGCATAATCGGAACCTCCCGATGCACGTTCGGTTCCGAACTAGTCTTCATCCCTATTCTTCATCCTGCGCCAAGCGCGAAAGAACGGACAGATCTTCCAGCGTGGTCACATCCCCGGTGACCGCGTTGCCCATCACGATTTCCCGTAGAAGCCGCCGCATAATCTTGCCGCTTCGGGTTTTGGGAAGCGCCTCGGTGATGCGGATCTGCTCCGGGCGGGCAAAGCTTCCGATCTCGGTAGCTACCCACTTCTTCAGCTCTTCCTGAAGCTTTTCTTTGTCCCACTCCGTGCCGTGTTTCAGGGTAACGAAAGCCGCGACGGCTTGCCCCGTAATTTCATGCGGCTTTCCGACTACCGCTGCCTCCGCCACCGCGGGATGCCGTACCAGAGCGCTTTCGAGCTCCATCGTGCTCAGGCGATGGCCGCTGACGTTCATCACGTCGTCCACGCGTCCGAGCACCCAGTAGTAGCCGTCAGCGTCACGGCGGGCAGCATCGCCTGTGAAATAGATCCCAGGAATCTTGGTCCAGTAGTTTTCGCGATAACGGTCTGGATCTTTCCAGAGAGTCCGGAACATGCTGGGCCACGGCTTGCGAATAATCAGATATCCTTCTGAATTCGTCTCGACAGCATTTCCTTTCAGGTCCACGATATCTGCCTGAATACCCGGTAACGGCAGCGTGCCCGAGCCCGGCTTGAGCGCGACGGCTCCCGGCATGGGAGCGATCATGATCGCGCCGGTTTCGGTTTGCCACCAGGTGTCGACAATGGGGCAGCGATCTCCGCCGATCACGCGGTGATACCAGTCCCAGGCCGCGGGGTTGATCGGCTCGCCCACCGAGCCCAAAAGCCGCAAGCTCGATAAATCGTGCGCTTGCGGCCACTGGTCGCCCTGTTTCAGGAACGAACGGATGGCGGTGGGGGAGGTGTAGAACACGCTTACCTTGTACTTCGCGATAAGGCGCCAGAACCGGTCGGGCTTGGGCGAATCAGGCGCGCCTTCGTACATGAGGGTGGTTGCGCCCGCGGCGAGCGGTCCATAGACGATGTAGCTGTGGCCGGTCACCCAGCCAATATCCGCGGTGCACCAGTAGGTGTCTTCCTCGCGAATATCGAAGACCCAGCGCATCGTCATCAGGGCCTGAAGCAGGTAGCCACCCGTGGAATGCACAATGCCCTTGGGCTTGCCGGTGGTGCCGGAGGTATAAAGCACGAAGAGCGGCGTTTCCGAATCGAGCGGCACGGCGGGGCAGTCTTCACTAATGCCTTCATCGAGTTCGTGCCACCAATGGTCGCGGCCTTCCTGCATCTCGACCGCGCTGCCGGTGCGGCGATAGACGATCACGTGCTTCACGGTGGGGCATTCCGCGACGGCTTGATCCACCGCGGGCTTCAACTTGACTTCCTTGCCGCGCCGCCAACCGCCATCGGCCGTGATCACCACCTGCGCTTCCAAATCCAGAACCCGCGCCTTGATGGCTTCCGCCGCGAAGCCGCCGAACACCACGCTGTGAATGATTCCTAACCGGGCGCAGGCCAGCACGGCGACAGGCAGTTCCGGCACCATGGGCATGTAGATGATGGCGCGGTCGCCCGTTTTCAGGCCGCGCGCTTTCAGAACGTTCGCGAAGCGGCTCACCAATCGGTGGAGCTCGGCATAGGTGATGGCGCGCTGGTCCCCCGGTTCGCCCTCCCAGAGGATGGCGGTCTTGTTCTTGCGCGCGCCCAGCGCATGGCGGTCAACGCAGTTGTAACAGGCATTTGTTTCTGCGCCTGCGAACCACTTCGCTTCGGGCACCTTCCACTCCAGCACCCGGTCCCACTTTTTGAACCAGTGCAACTCGCGTTCGGCAAGCCCGCCCCAAAATGCTTCGGGGTCCTGCTCAGCTTGTGTGCAGAGCGCAAGCCGCGCGTCCGGGCTCGGGACAAAGGCCGCTCGGGAGAACTCTTCAGGGGGCGCCACGAGGCGCGTTTCAGCCATCAGGGGAATGGTATCAAGCAACCTTGAGAATTTTTGCGCGTACGCCACACTACCGCAACGAATGCAAAATCCCATTGCGCCCCACCCCGTTCAGGACGGGATGCAGGTTTCGTTTTCCTGGAAAATTGCCGAAGAGCCCGGCCCCCTGGGCAAGTGGGCAGATCGGATCGCCGCTCTCTGGGACTACCCGCTTCTCCAATTCCGGCTGGCGCAGGTAGCCCTCTTTTTAGCGATGGCCTTTTTCTGCGGATTGCGGGCCTGGGTCGGACTCGGCGCTTCCCAAATGTTCTCCCACGATGCTTTCATGCCGCTCGATGGCGCCTGGCGTTTGCTGAACGGGCAACGCCCCCATCTGGATTTCTATAGCTATATCGGTGTGCTGGCGTACGCGCCGACGGCGCTGGGCGTGTGGCTGGCACACGGCGGCGCGGAAGGATTTGGATACGCACAGGCCTTGCAAAGTTTTGGGTTAGGCGTGTGGGCCTATTTTCTGGCGCGAAAACGTCTGCCCGATGTTCCGGCCGTGCTCTTCACGTTGGCCGTAACACTGATGGCGGTCGCACCTTTCGCTTTGGGATATGCACCTTTAGTGATCAGCCCGGCCACAACCTACAACCGTTACGGCTATGCGGCTTTAGGTTTAGTGATGCTCGAAGCATTCTCCCCCCGGGAGCGCTCCGATTTCTGGGGCGGTGTGTCGACAGGCTCTCTGCTGGCGCTGCTGTTCTTCCTGAAAGTTTCCTATTTCGCGGGTGCTCTGTTGCTGATCGCCACGCTCCTTCCCTGCCGCAACCAGACCCGGCGCCGGTGGTCGGGAATTGTGCTCGGTTGCGCTGGGCTGGCGGCGCCGTTCTGCGTCTATTACGGATTCCAAATGCTTCCGTTGCTGCGCGATTTGGCGATGGTGGCCGGCGCCAAGCGCGTCAGCCCCCGCGCTTATCTGCTCGATAGCGTCCTATCGGACGCTGCTGCGATCTTGGGCTTTGGCGCCGTGACGGCCATGGTGCTGTTCGCGAGCCGCCAAGGCCGGGCCGCCCGCTCTACTCTGATTGCGGTCGTAGCTGTGTGCTTTACGGGGCTGGTGCTCATCTTCGGAAATTGTGAACCGCATGGGTTGCCGCTCAGCCTGTTGTTTGTCTTGATCGCGATCGGCCAATTCAACTTTCGCTCACCCGGTATGCCCCATCTTCTTCGCGGCGTGTTGCTGGTGTGGGTGTCTGTTTTTACCGCTGCTGCGCTGGCTCCTAACGTTCTTTCCTTTGGCTACGCGGTCTCTGTCAAGCTCGGCTCGCATCGGGAAACCCCGCTTGAATCGACCGCGCTCAAGAGTTTTGTGCCGACTTATTCGGATTATGCTTACCAGGTTTTTGTGAACGACGGTATTTCGCTGCTTCGGCAACATCGCCGGACAGGTGACACCGTGATGTCGCTCGATTTCACGAACCCATTCTCCTTTGGGCTCGGCATGAAGCCGGCGCGAGGCGGGACGACGGCACTGCAATTCCAAACAACCTTCAGCGAAAGGAGCCGGCCTTCCGCGGAGTGGCTTTTCGGGGACGCCAAACTGGTGATGGTGCCGAAGACTTTTTCGGACGGAACGCTGCAAGACAGCATCCCGCGGCTTTACGGGCCTTACTTGAAAGAACACTTCCGCTTGATCGGCGAATCTGCGGAGTGGCGCCTATATAGAGTGCTCAATAGCTGACGCAATCTCCCGCGTTGTTTCTTCATCGCCCAGCAGGACGCGATGGGGGAACCAGAAAGCGTCTCGGATCGATTGCTCTGACACCGGGCAGGGCATGACGCGGCATCCGCCTTCGCGGTAGAGCGGGTTGTTGTAAAGGGTGTGCGGATAAAACGGTGTGCAGGGTACTCCCGCCGCACTCACAGCTTGATGAAACCGGTCTCGGGTTTCAATGCGCCCCAGCAAGAGATAATTTGTTTGCACTTCCGCCTCGCCTGGCACACGCTGCCATTCGATTGCGGGACACTTCTCCCGTATCAGAGCGGCATTGCGCGCGCGGGTGCGATTCTGTGCCGGCAGCCGCTCCAATTGAGGTAGCAGCACGGCGGCTTGCAGGGCAGTGATCCGGTAATTCGTCCCGAGCGTGTAATGTTCGAACCAGCCGCGGTCTTCCCGCCGGCCCTGGTTTTGAATGGCTCGCATCCGCCGCGCTAACTCGCAATCGTTGGTCGTGATGAAGCCGCCTTCCCCCGCCGTCATCACCTTCGAGTTCTGAAAGCTGAACGACCCCGCTACACCGATGCTGCCCGCGCGGCGTCCTCTCCATTCCGAGCCGTGCGCATGCGCCGCGTCTTCAATGATCGGTATCCCCAACGACGCAAGGGCATCCATATTTGCCATGGGCCCGCCGAAATGAACGGCCATAATCGCGCGGGTAGCCGGCGTAATCGCGCGTGCCGCGCATCGGGCGTCGATATTAAAGGTATCGCGTTCGATATCGACAAACACCGGCAGCGCGCCCACTCGCGATACCGCCGTGGCCGTCGAGATAAACGAGATTGCGGGCACGATGACTTCATCGCCCGGTCCGATCCCCATCGCTTCGAGGATCATTTCGAGCGTCACGGTACCGTTAATCGCGCTGATCCCGAATTCGCAGTGTTGAAACGCAGAAAACTCCCGCTCGAAGCGCGGGACCAATTCATGGAAGCCACCCCAGCGATCCGATTGGAGCACTTCCCGCAGCAGTTCCACTTCGCGCTCGCCCGCTTGGGGCCATCGGGGAATCTTCATTTGAGGAAGGGGTTCATCCGCTTCTCGCGCCCGATCGTGGTGTTCATCCCATGACCCGCAATCACCACCGTTTCTTCTGGCAGCGTCATTAACTTGGCGTGGATGGATTGGAGAATCAGCTTGCCATCGCCGCCCGGAAGATCGGTGCGGCCGATGCTGTCGCGGAACAGCGTGTCACCCGCAAGCAGCTTCGCTTCCGAAGGAATCCACACGCTCAGACTGCCCTGCGTATGCCCCGGCGTTTCGAGAATGTGGCATACCGTGGCTCCGGCCGCGAGCGTGTCGCCCTCTTGCGCAAATACGTCGATGTCGGCGATTTCGGGGGTCTCCATGCCAAGCCATGCGGCCTGCAAATCCATGCGCTCGCTGAGTTCGCGGTCGTTGCGGTTCATATAGACCGGAGCGCCGGTCGCCAATTTCAGTTTTTGCGCTCCGCCGATGTGATCGATATGCGCATGCGTAATGACGATGGCTTTCGCCCGCAGCCCGTGCTTGTTCAAGATGCCCAGCACCTCCGCGATGTCATCGCCGGGATCGACGACGATCGCCTCCTTCGATTCTTCATCTCCGAAGACGGAACAGTTGCAGCGAAGCGCCCCCACGGGCAGGATCTCGTGAATCATCCGATACTTTGAGTATAGTGAGCACTTTCTTTGATCTCTCGGCGCACGGCCGGATCCGCGTGACGGGTGAGGATCGCGCGCGCCTGATTCACGCGCTTTCCACCAACCACATCCAGCAGATGAAGCCTGGTGATACGGTATATGCGTTCTTTCTTACCGCGCAGGGCCGCATCCTGGCCGACGCTCACATTGTTTGTTACCAGGACTCTCTGCTGATCGATACGGAGGCCGAAACACGCGAGCTTCTTTACAAGCACATTGATCACTACATCATTGCCGACGATGTCACGCTAGAGGACGAGACCGACCGCACGTTCGGCTTCCTTCTCGACACCGGAGAGCGCATCTACGGTCCGGTGGCGGACAAAGAGCAAACGAAGGAGCGCTTGGATGCGAGCGAAGGCGATTTTCACGCCTGGCGGGTGGAGCATTATATTCCGCGCTATGGAGAAGACATCACAGACAAGACCTTGGCGCAAGAGACTGCGCTTCAGAGCGCGCTTCATTTTCAGAAAGGTTGCTACCTGGGGCAGGAAATCGTGGAACGCATCCGTTCCCGGGCCCATGTAAACCGCATGCTCTCTGGATTGCTGTTTGAGGGTGAAGCGCCCCCGCCTGCCACAAGGCTCGAAGGTGGAACGGGGGTCATCACGTCCTCGCACGGCCGTCATGCCCTTGCGATGTTGCGGGTCGATGCAACAGACCTGCCCGCTCTCAAGCAGCCAGTTCGCGCAATCTGACCAGAACGCTGCGGTCTACGTGCAGGTTGCCGTGGGCTCCGGTGCCGAGCCGGATATCGGGCTTGTTGAGACCGTGATAGTCCGAGCCGCCCGTAATGCCGAGGCCGAACTCCTTTGCGAATTCCAGATAACAATGCACGTTCGCGGCGCTGTGGTCGCTGTGATAGACCTCGATCGCGGGAAGGCCCGATCCCCGCATCGCGGCTATAGTGTCCCGCAGAGACGCCGTGGGTTTCCGCAGTAGCCGGATCGGATGGGCCACCGACGCAATCCCACCCGACTCTTTCACCAGCGCCACCGCTTCCGCGAAGTCGGCTTCCTTGCGTTCCACATATCCTTTGGCCGATTCATCCAGATACTCGTTGAAAGCCTCCTCGATGTTCGCGGCATAACCTTTCTCGATCAAAACCCTCGCGAAGTGGGGGCGGCCCGTCATGCTCTTGCCTTTCGCAATCACCTCTTCGAGAGTGATGTTCACGCCGAGCGACTGGAGCCGTTCCACCATGCGCCCGTTGCG
Organism: Bryobacterales bacterium; assembly: GCA_963795835.1. Lineage (GTDB taxonomy): Bacteria > Acidobacteriota > Terriglobia > Bryobacterales > Bryobacteraceae > JALYXI01. Next base: position 54,390 of record CAWCJC010000012.1, read on the forward strand.
CTCGCGGCGGGAGGCTTGTAAAGCGGTCAGCCATTCCTGAAACGACGGCCCGGGCGCGCCGCCGGGAAAATAGGCGAGCAGATGCACGGTCTGGCCGCGAAACCGCGTTGAGAGTTCAATGCCGCTCAGCAGATCCAGCCCCGCTACTTCGGCTAGCGGTTTGGCTTTCTCGTAACCGGCGAGCGTATCGTGATCCGTAATCGCGAGCGCTTCGAGGCCGATCCGTACCGCTAGCGCGACAAGCTCCGCCGGCGAGTCGGTACCGTCGGACTCGGTCGTATGTGAATGTAGGTCGATCAAATCAGTTCTCGTGCTTTCAGAAGCGCCATCACGCGATCCACGCTCTCGGAAACCTCTTCGCGATCCGAGCGAATCGTGAGGTCTGCCTGCTCAGGCGGTTCGTAAGGATCCGACACTCCCGTGAAATGCGGAATCTCCCCGGCCAACGCGCGCTGATACAAACCTTTGACGTCACGCCGCGCCAGCACATCGATAGGACATTCCACATAGATTTCGACGAAGCGCCCGATCCGGCGTTTCACCGCGTCACGCGCCTCGCGATAGGGCGAGATCGCCGCCACAACCGCGATCACTCCATTGCGCGATAAAAGCTCACAAACGAACCCAATTCGCTGGACGTTGGTGTCGCGGTCGGCCTTTGAAAACGTCAATCCCTGCGAAAGATTCGTGCGTACGATGTCGCCATCGAGCAGCTCCACCCGATGTCCCTCTTCCCGCAGCCGGTGAACCACCTGTTCGGAGATCGTGCTCTTCCCAGAACCGGAAAGGCCCGTGAACCAGAGTGTGAAGCCCTCAAACACGGGAAGTGAGAACCTCCTCGAGCAGAACATCCACCCGGCGGCGGACCTTGCCATCCGGGGTAAAGTGGAGCCCGCACTCCTTCTCCGCGTCCGTTTCCCACCACCAGCGGCCCGCGCGTTCGTCTTCCCCTGGTTCGGTTGCGCGGGTGCACGGAGCGCACCCAATGCTGGTGTAACGCTCCGCATAAAGAGGGTGTTCGGGCACGCCGTGCAGCTGTGTGTAGCGAGCAACATCGGCTGCGGTCCAATTCACAAGCGGCGAGATCTTGACCGGGGTGGCCCGAGAATCCACCGGCTCCAAGTTGGCGCGCGTTTCGCCCTGGTCGCGCCGCAGCCCGACCAGCGTGGCGTCGTACGCAGCCAGAGCTCGCGCCAGAGGGCGGACTTTTCGAATCTGGCAACAGAGGAGCCGTGAACCTACGTCACGGCGGAACAGATTGGGCCCGTGCGCGGTGGTCATGCGCTCCAACTCGGAGTGCTCAGGCGCGATGGTCTGGATGCTGATCCCGTAATGCTCCCGAACGATTTCCATCATTCGGTACGTCTCTTCGGGAAGGCGGCCTGTATCAAGGGTGAGCACGGGAATCCCCGGCGCTAGGCGCTGCGCAAGGTCGAGGATCACCATACCTTCCCGCTGGAAGGAGGTAACCAGGGCCAGTTTGCCCCTGAACTTTTCAGCGGCCCAACGAATGAGTTCTTCGGCGTCTTGCAAGTTAGGCTTCGGCTTTGCCGACCAGGATAATGGCCACCGGCAAGTCGCCAACCTTCGTATTCAGGGTCCAATCGTGATCGCCTTCCTTCGTGAAACCGGTTTTGCCGCTGCCGGGAGCGACACTCAGGATGGCCGGATGGGAAGTGCCGGAGACCTTCGTACTGGCCGCAACAACTTCATCCAGGCTCATTTTTTCTCCGGAAGACGCTACGGGAACCATCGCCACAAAATCGCGTTGCGGAGCTGCACCCAGATGAGCGCCATTGACCGGCATCAGAACGTAGCGAAGCAAATATGTGCCTGCGGGAATCGTTTGCCCACGGCGGTCTGCTGCCTTCGCGGGGAACTGAATTGCTCCAAGGATGGCGCCGACGGGAACGGTGGGGAGCGTTACGTCCGATTCGGTGGAGGTGCCGCCCTTGGGCGTATCCTTTGCGAACCAGACTTCACAGAAAACTTGGCCCTGTGGATTTAAAACCTTTACTCCCGGGCCTTGCAGCACAGGGTTGGGAGCAGCATCACCCGCGGCATCGATTTTGTACTGAGCGAAGAGGGGTAGGGAAAAAGCAAGCAAAAAGAGAGCACGCATCATCTCTTTGAGTGTACAGCCAGGTCTTTAGGTGTACAGCCAGGGGAAATAAATCTAGATTTTGGAGCGGGAGACGAGATTCGAACTCGCGACATCGACCTTGGCAAGGTCGCACTCTACCAGCTGAGTTACTCCCGCAGCCGGAACAAGTTCTCTATTCTCACCCATCGGCAGAATGATGTCAAACGGATTGCACCAGCAGTGGTGAAACTCGTGTAAGTCTATAAAAACAATGCAGTTAAAATTCTGCTCCGCTCCGGCTATTCGTGTTATTCTACATCTGCTGTAAGCTTCCGTAGCCTCACCTCTCCCCCTTAGGAGTCTGAGCCGAAACCCCCGAGGTTTTCCATTTTGGAAGGCCCGAGGCGAAGCTATGCTTTTTTATTTGGATGAGTGAAACGCGATGAATCCGTGGGAATTAGTGAAGCAAAAGCTGGAGAAGTCGATTAGTCAGGAGAGCTTCCAGAACTGGTTCGGACGCACTCGGTTCCATTCGATCGGCGACGCTCTTTTGCGCGTTACCGTGCCCGATGCCCAGACAAAACTCTGGCTGGAAAGTGAATACCCAGATCAGATTTTGGGAGTTGTTCGGGAGTTGGGGATTCCAGCCAGAGCGGTGGAATACGAGTTTGGAGCGGCGGCCGGACATGCAGTCGTCGAGGCGAATGGATTCTCCGAAGCAGACTCCTCCTCCGGTACCCTAAGTTCGCGATTCACGTTCGATAACTATGTGGTGGGGGCAAGTAATCAGTTCGCCCATGCTGCCGCCCGCGCCGTCGCGACCGCGCCTTCCCGAACCTATAATCCGCTGTTCATCTACGGCGGTACCGGGATGGGTAAGACCCACCTGATTCAGGCCATCGGCCGCGCGCTGGTTTGTGAAAGTAAGCTTCGCGTGGTGTACACCACAAGTGAGCGGTTTACCAACGAGGTGGTGACCGGGATACGGACCGACCGAATGGCCCAAATGCGGCAACGTTACCGTTCCGCCGACGTATTGCTGATTGACGACGTACAACTTTTAGGCAACAAAGAGCGAACACAGGAAGAGTTCTTCCACACCTTCAACGAACTGCACGATAACCAGAAGCAGATCGTGATCTCCAGCGACGCTCCGCCGAAAGAGATTCCTGGGTTGGTGGATCGCGTCCGGTCCCGTTTCGAATGGGGCTTGATCGCCGATATTCAACCGCCTGATCTCGAGACGAAGATTGCAATTTTGGAAAAAAAGGCCGAAGAGATGGGCGTAGTCATCCCGGAAGACGTAAGCACCTACATCGCAACACGCGCTAAGAGCAGCGTCCGCGAGTTGGAAGGGGCCCTGATTAAACTGGTGGCGGTAAATTCATTGACCGGCGCCCCCATCACCCTCCCCATGGCGCAACAGACGCTCAAGAATCAGCTTCATCAGGCGGACCGGCGCCTGACCATCGATGGCATTCAGAAAGCCGTGGCGGAGAAGTTTGGCATGAAGCAATCAGCCTTGAAAGAAAAGAGCAACGCCAAGCCGATTGTGTATCCGCGCCAGATTGCCATGTTTCTAGCCAAGGAATTGACCACGGCTTCATACCCCGAGATTGGACGGGCGTTCGGAAACAAGCACCATACCACCGTCTTGCATTCGGTAGAGAAAATTAAGGCTTTGCGGGGTAATGATGCAGACCTCAACAGGATTTTGCACAGCTTAACGGATGCCCTTTCATGAGTTTGCAACTTTTCTTCACAGCAAGCCGGGCTTCAGCCGGTGCGGCTCTGTGTATATCGGGTGACACACCCTGGTTCCAGTTGGGTTTTGCGGCGTTTTGCGCAGGGCAGAATAGCTTAAACATACTGAATTTTGTATAATTTAGAGAGAGATCCACAGATTAACAGGACCCACTAATACGGGTTATTTTCTTTAGATTTCTTTAACGAATAGAAGAGTAGGGAGCGCCATCCATGGAATTCACCGTCAGCAAAGCAGATCTCGTTCGTGAGCTTGGCCTCTCTCAAGGCGTTGTGGAGAAGAAGACCACGATCCCGATCCTGTCGAATATTCTGTTGGAAGCAGCAGACGGCCGGGTGACGCTTACCGCGACGGATTTGGAGTTGGGAATTCGTTGTTCCTGCCCGGCTAGGGTGAAAACTCCTGGTGCGGGAACCGTTCCCGCGCGCAAGCTGCTCGATTACGTCCGGTTGCTCCCTGAAGGTGACCTGACCATCAAGTTTTTGGAAAATCATTGGGCGAACCTGACCAGCGGCCGGTCCAAGACAAAAATTGCGGGCATGTCTCGCGACAGTTTCCCGGAATTGCCCACCATGCCTGCGCCTGTGGCAGAGATACCGGTGAAGCAGTTGGCTTCCATGATCAGCCGTACCGTGTTTGCCATCAGCATGGAAGAAAGCCGCTTCACTCTGAATGGCGCTTTGCTGCTGCTCAAGGACGAAACCGTGACTATGGTGGCGACGGATGGGCATCGGCTAGCTTTTGTGCAGACTCCTTCCGATATCACGCAGAACTTCCGTGCATTGATCCCGCGCAAAGCAATGGGCGAGATTGTTCGTCTGGCGGATGAAGGCGCCGCCGATGCCAAGGTGGTGGTATCGGGTGACGATAACCACTTGTTCTTCCAGTTCGGCGGACGTCTCCTGATCACTCGCAAACTGACAGGAAATTTTCCCGATTACGAACGCGTGCTGCCGAAGGAAAACTCCCATCTGGCCAAGCTTTCGAAAAGTGAAGCTCGCGGCGCGATTGAACGGGTGGCGCAGTTTGCCGATGAACGCAGCCGCGCGATTCGCGTTCAGTTTTCCGAAGGCGAAGTGAAGGTGTTCGCTTCATCAGTCGAAATGGGCGAAAGCGAAGAGAGCGTTCCAGCTGAATATGCCGGCCCCGAACTGGAAATCGGCTTCAACGCCCAATATCTTCTCGATTTTTTTAAAGCCATTCCGCAGGATCAACTGGTCTTCGCCTTGAAAGACCAGAAGAGCGCGGGTGAATTGCAACCAGTAGGCGAAGCGGCGAAAGATCAGTACCGCTACGTCGTAATGCCGATGAGAATCTGAAAACTTATGCTGAATCAAGAAACTGCGAACCCGATCGAAGAATACGGCGCCAGTAGTATTCGCGTGCTGGAAGGCTTGGAGGCGGTGCGTCTCCGGCCCGCCATGTACATCGGCTCCACGGGCGAAATGGGGCTCCATCATCTGGTTTACGAAGTGGTCGACAACTCGGTAGACGAAGCTCTGGCGGGCCATGCGAGCGCTGTTTCTGTCACGATTCACATCGATAATTCCGTCACCGTAATCGACGATGGGCGCGGCATTCCTGTAGATATCCATCCCACCGAAGGTGTGTCCGCGGCGCAAGTCGTGCTGACGAAATTGCATGCCGGCGGTAAGTTCGATTCCAACAGCTACAAAGTATCGGGCGGTCTGCACGGCGTGGGCGTGAGTTGCGTGAACGCGTTAAGCGATCAGTTTGATATCGAAATCTGGCGTCAGGGTTACACCTGGACCCAGGAGTACTCACAAGGGGTTCCGAAAGCTCCTCTGAAGCAGGCCGGCAAGGCCGGTAAGCGGACGGGCACGAAAGTCACGTTCCATCCCGATCCGAAGATCATGGATGCTTTGAAGTTCAACTTCGACACGTTGGCGCAACGCCTGCGCGAACTGGCGTTCCTGAACAAAGGCTTGAAAATCACGCTTACCGATGAGCGTGAGGATCCCGTAAAGGAGAAGGAATTCCTCTATCAGGGGGGAATTGCCGAATTCATCAAGCACATCAACACCGGCAAAACGGTGCTGCATGAGAAGCCGATTCACTTTGAGGCAACCGCGAAAGGGCCAAGCGGCGACATCACCATGGAAGTGGCGATGCAGTACAACGATGCCTATTCGGAAACCGTCTTCAGCTTCGCGAACAACATCAACACCGTGGATGGCGGCACGCACCTTTCGGGCTTCCGCAGCGCGTTGACGCGGACCATCAATGCCTTCGGCCAATCGGGCGGACTATTCAAAGACAAGGAAACACTCACCGGCGATGACGTTCGCGAAGGCCTCACAGCCGTAATCAGCGTCAAAGTGCCGCAGCCGCAGTTTGAAGGACAGACCAAAGGCAAGCTGAACAGCGACATTCAGGGCATCATGACGCAGTTCGTCAACGACCGCCTGGGCGAGTTCTTCGAAAAGAATCCGGCGGTAATGCGGAAGATCGTGAGCAAGGCGATCGACGCATTGCGCGCCCGTGAAGCTGCCCGTAAAGCCCGCGATCTGACTCGCAGGAAAGGCGCGCTCGATTCGGGCGGGCTGCCCGGCAAACTCGCTGATTGCCAGGAGCGGGATCCAGCAAAATGCGAGATCTTTCTCGTGGAAGGCGAATCGGCAGGCGGAACCGCCAAGCAGGGCCGGGATCGCCGCTTTCAGGCAATTCTGCCGCTGAAAGGCAAGATTCTCAACGTCGAGAAAGCCCGGTACGACAAGATGCTGGGGCACGAGGAAATTCGCACGCTGATTACCGCGCTCGGTACCGGCATCGGCAAAGAGGATTTCAGCTTAGTAAAGCTGCGCTATCACAAGATCATCATCATGACCGACGCAGACGTGGACGGAAGCCATATCCGTACGCTGCTGTTGACGTTCTTCTTCCGGCACATGAACGACCTGATCACGCACGACAACATCTTTATCGCCCAGCCGCCGCTCTACAAGATCAAAGAAGGGCAAGAACGAGAAGTACATCAAAGACGAGAAGGAATTCACGCGCGAGATCATGCGGCGCGCCACGGAAAACCTGACGCTCGAGATCGGTCAGGGTGAGCAGCTGGTAAAGATCGAGGGCGGCGAGCTGCGCAACTATCTTCTCGCGCTGGACGATCTGGAACAGATCGCTCTCAAAGTGGAGCGGCGTCTGCGGGACGGCCGGGTGGTCGAAATCCTGGCAAACACGGCGCTCAAAATCGACAAGAAAGACGACTTCGCGGAAAAAGCCAATCTGGAAGAGGTGTTCGAGCAATTGAAGAACGCCGGCGTTCCTCCTGAACTGCACTTTGACGAAGGCCATTCCGCCTGGCGCGTCATCTTCCATGATTCCACCAACGCCGAACGCGCGATCGATCTGGAGCTTGCCGCGCAACCGGAGTTCAAGAAGCTGCGCTCGCTCGCCAAGCAGGTTTCGAAGTACAACACTCCGCCCTATATGGTCATTAAGGGCGACCGGCGCGACAAGCAGGGGAACTGGCGCGATCTTCTGAACTATCTGAAGACCGAAGGCAAGCGCGAGATCACCGTCCAGCGATACAAAGGACTGGGTGAGATGAACGCCGAGCAATTGGCCGAAACTACGATGAATCCGGAGAAGCGCACTCTCCTGAGGGTCCGGCTCGAAGATCTGGTCGAAAGCGATGCCATCTTCACCACCCTGATGGGAGAGGATGTCGAAAGCCGGCGCAAGTTCATTGAAGACAACGCACTCGAAGTGAAAAACCTGGACGTTTAGGTCAATGGGCTGGGTCGGCTGGGCGCTGCTCTCGGCGGTGTTCGCGGGAGCAACCGCGATTCTGGCGAAGATCGGAATCTCAGGCGTCGATTCGAACCTCGCGACCGCAATCCGGACTACGGTGATCGTGATCTTCGCCTGGCTGATTGCTTCGGCGACGGGCGCGGGGCAGATCTCTTTGGTGCAAATCTCGGGGCGAAGCTGGTTGTTTCTGGTGCTCTCCGGGATCGCGACCGGCTGCTCCTGGCTGTGTTACTTCCGCGCGCTTTCGTTGGGCACGGCGTCGAGCGTTGCTCCCGTTGACAAACTCAGCGTGGTTTTCGTCATCCTCTTCGCGGCGGTGTTCCTCGGAGAGCGGATTACCTGGCTGAAGGGACTGGGCGGTTTGCTAATCGCGGCTGGCGCCCTGGTTCTTGCCTTTGCGCGCTAGTGCGGAACGACTTCGTCTTTCTCCACTTTGCCATCGCGCACGTGAATAATGCGATGAGCGTGCAGCGCGATATCCAGTTCATGCGTCACGACGATGATGGTGTTGCCTTCCCGATAGAGCCGTTCGAATAATGCCATGATTTCGACACCCGTCGCGCTATCCAGGTTTCCCGTCGGTTCATCGGCGAGAAGGATGGAAGGGTTGTTGACCAGGGCTCGCGCGATCGCAACACGCTGGCGCTGTCCGCCCGAGAGTTCGTTGGGTTTGTGGTCCATGCGCTGGGCACAGATCCACCTGCATCAGAGCTTTCCGGGCCCGCTCGATGCGCTCCGCGGAAGGAATCCCGCTATAAATCAGGGGCAACTCCACATTGTGCAGCGAACTTGCACGGGGCAGCAGGTTGAAAGTCTGAAAAACGAACCCAATTTCCTTGTTCCGGATTTGGGCAAGAGCGTCGTCTGACATGGCGCTCACCAGACTTCCGTTAATGTAATACTCGCCGCGGCTGGGCGTATCGAGGCAGCCGATCAGGTTCATCAGGGTCGATTTTCCTGACCCGGAAGGCCCCATAATCGCAACGTATTCGCCGCGCTTGATCTCGATATCCACCCCGGAGACGGCGTTGATGGTCTGATCGCCCATCACATAGGTTTTCCAGAGATCGTAGGTACGGATAACAATGTTATTGCGCTTGAGTTGTTCGGCGCGGGATTCGGCCGAAGAAGTTTCGGTGACGGTAGCGGTTGCCATGATTGTCGTCCCTAAGTTGCCGCTTTCACGACCGGCGGCTTGTTATCTACTTTGACGCTGGTTTCGTTCCGAAGTGTCCGAACCACCTGATAAGGGCCAACCAGAATCTCAGCCCCATCCGCAACTCCGGAGAGGACCTCGATATCCGTATTGCCCGTAATCCCGGTCTCCACCTTAGTGAATTTAGCCTTTCCGTTTTCAATCAGAAACACGCCCTGCACCTCTTCTTTTTTGGCGCGTTGCTCGGCGGGCGTTAGCTTGGATACCCCGGACGGCTCGGGCGTGCCCTTTGGCTTCGGCTCCAGATCGCCTTTCTGACGGGTGCTGAGGGCCTGAATTGGAATCGTAACGATATTTTTCTTTTGTGCGGTGGTGATCTTGGCGGAGCAGGAAAGGCCGGGGCGAATTTCGTCTGGTGGATTGTCGAGGGCGATAACGACTTTGAAGTCCTTCGCCTCCTGGCTCGAGACCGAACTCTGGGATGCCGCGACGCCGGTGGAGCGCAAAATTGCCGTGTTGCCGATCTCGATTACATGGCCTTTCAGGATCTTCGATTGGAGAGCGTCGATCGTGATGTCCGCCACCTGATCCAGCTTGACGTTGATGATGTCGCTTTCATCCACCTTCACTTCCGCCGTGATGATGGACATATCGGCGATCGTCATGATGGTGCTGGAAGCGGAGTTTTGAATACCGGGGACCACCACCTCTCCCTGGCGTACAGGAAGGTTGGTGACCACGCCATCGAGTGGGGCGATGACGTTGCGTTTGTTCAGAAGATCGTTGAAGCGGACCAGGCCGGCCTTCGATTGCGCAATGCGGCGTTGGGACGCGGAGGTTTGGGCGACAGCTTGCGCGATCTGCGCCTTGGCCTGCACCATGCGCGCTTCCGCCTCTCGGAGGGCGGCTTTCTGGCTGTCAAAGGTGGTGCGCCGCTGATCGTACTCCTGCTTGGCAACCAGTTTCTGCTCGAACAGGCTCTGATAGCGGTCGTTATCCACGGAAGCCTTCTCGAGATCCGCGCGGGCGCGATCTATGGTGGCCTGCATGGTAATTAAGTTGTCTTCGGCCGCCTTCTGGCTGGCTTCGCTGGCAGCGGCGTCGGCCTCGGCGGAGCTGATGTTCGCGCGCTGTGATTCCACGTCAGCGGCTGGTTGAATGTTCTCAATACGGGCAAGAAGTTGGCCTTTGCGGACATGATCGCCTTCTTTTACGAGGATTCCGGTGAGTTCGCCCTGAGCATTCGCTCCGATATTGATATAGTTCCGGGGCTTGATTTCGCCGGCCGCGGTGACTACGCTTGCCAGGTCCTGCCGGACAGCGTGGCCGGTCTGTACGGTGACGATGCCTTTCTGGCTATATTTCACGCTGGCGAACACGCCAGCGGCAATAACCAGAAGCACAACAATCCCGATAACGAATTTCCACTTTGTTTTCACTACGAACGGACTCCTCGGTAGGGTGAGACGTAGAAACGTACTCTTTTGTTCACCAAGATTATAGCGAATTAGGAATTTGCAATAAAAAAGGGCGGTGCCGAAGCACCGCCCGGTTTAGAGTAACACGATCAGATTCTAAAATCGGTACTGGAATCCGACTTCGGCGTTCAGCGAGTGCGGCTGGACGGTTCCGCTGCCGGACAGGAAACCTGCGGGTGTCCCGAAAGCGGCGGATCGGATGCTGACGTTGTAATTGCCGCCGAAGTTGGCTCGATTGTTCAGATCGAATACCTGGCACAACACTTCTAAGCGATGCCTCTCCCGGAAGGTGAAGCTCTTGCTCACGCGTAGGTCCAATTGGACAAAGGCATTCCCGCGAACGTTGTCGTAGGGAATGGTAACCAGGGACCCGTCCGCCAAACCAGCGCGGAGCTGTGCGGCGGTGTAGCTCTTGGTAGCGGTGTAGACGCTGTAATTGTTCCCGCCGCCCCCGACCGGAGTGCCGACCGTGAGGCCGTTTGCCGGAACGATGGCGCGCCACGTTCCGTTCCCGTTGCCGGTACCGAAGACGTTGATGCCTTCAGTGGGATTCCAGGGCCGCCCTGTCGCAGCCTGGAAGATGGGCGCAACCAGAATGCCGAAGGGCAACGAAACCTGACCACTGAAGACGAAGCGATGCGTCTCATCGTTGGGCGCGGGGCCATAGTCATTGCGGGCCAGATAGTTATTGGGGTCAGGTGCCGTGTTGCTGAATTGCGCTGGTCCTCCGTTATAGGCCAGCGCGCGGGAAATTACGTAATTTGAGTTGATGGTGAACCGGCGGGTAAGACGGCGGGCGTAGGTGACATTAAATGCGTCATAACGCGAGCGGCCCACCGAACTTTCCATAATGACCTGCGCCAGCTGAGGCTGTCCCGCCGCGGCCAGCGCATCCTGAAGCGGCCGTTTCCCGGTGACGTAGTTGAGCGCGTTGATGTTGATGCGCTTCGATTCATGGAGGGCCAAGCTGTGAATGCCTTCGAAGGTAATCACGTCGTTCGGCGTCAGCGACCAGGCAAAGCCAAGATTGAATTCCTGGTTATAGGGATTCTGATAATTCGGATTGACTAAACGTCCCGTGGCACCGGCCGGGAGTAAGGTGGACGGCGCGCCGGGAATGGGCAACGGATCGACACCGTAGCGGTACTGGGAGAGCGGCTTGCCCACGCCGGGAACAATGCTTGCATTCGGATCGGGAGTCTGGCCTGGAGGGCTGGCATTATTAAGGTTCAGTACGGAACCGAAGACCGTGGCGCCTTCCTGTTGCTCCACGAACAGCGGGATATTTTGGAAAATCTGGCCGAAATAGATGCCAAATCCGCCGCGGATGACGTACTTGCCCGAGCCATTCAGGTCGTAGGCGAAACCGACCCGCGGACTAAAGTCTTTGGTGTCATCCTTGGGAAGCTTGGCGGCATAAGGGCTGCCGATAGCCGCAAGTTCCTGGTAGGTGCGGTTGAGCGTTTGAGTGTTGCCACCAGTCAGATTGAAGTCACGGTCCCAGCGGACTCCCAAGTTCAGGTTGAGCCGCTTGGTGACTTTCCAATCGTCCTGGAAATACAAGCCGAGCATCTTTGCGTCTTTGGTGGCAAAGTACGCATTCCCTGCGTTGAGGACGATGCTGTTTACCGCGCCCGGAGTCGCGAAGCCATTCGGGTAAAGCGTCTTGTTGTTCAGAATCACGCTGGGGTCATCGAAGAACGTGATATTCGGTGTTCCCGTCGTGACGAAGAAGCCGCCCAGTTTCGGGACATTCACGAAATCGAAGCCCATCTTCAGAGTGTGCCTTCCACGATTCACGGAAAAATCGTCGCGGAATTGATATTTCTTCTGATAGGACTGCTGCGGCACGTTCGGATTGGTCCCCAGGGCTGCATCGGGGAAGCTGATGTAGGGAACCTTATTGTTCGAATCGATCAGGTTATTCCAGTACTGATAGCCAAAGGTGAAGGAGTTCACCACCGTTGGGGTGAGTACCGAATTCAGAGTTGCATTCGCCAGGATCAGCCGGTTGGTGGTGAAATTGCCGGCCGTAAGGTCATTCGTGGAGTTGGCTTGATCGTTCAGACCGCTGTTGTGCTGGTTGTTATAGCTGGTCGAAAACGTGTTGCTCTGATTGATGCGGTAATCGAAGCGGCCGTTGTAGCGCTGGTCATTATAGGGAGTGGGGAGATTCTGAGCGGGCTGAGCACCGAGAGGAATCGCGAGCGTAAGTTCTTTGAAAGCTGTTCCATTCACCACTACGTTGCTCGATTCGCGCTGTCGCTCGATCGCGAAGAACGCAAACATTTTGTCTTTCACAATCGGGGCACCGAAAGACCCGCCGTATTGTTGGCGGCTATAGGGCGCAGTATCAGCGCCGCTTTGCTTTGAGAAGTAATCGTTCGCGTTGAGGGCTGTGTCGCGCTCAAAAAGAAAGAGCGATCCGTGCAGTTGGTTTTCGCCCGACCGCGTGATCAGATTGAGAGCCGCGCCTTCGCTCCGGCCGTTGGCGGCGCTGAAACGTTGCGTGCTGATGTTGAACTCCTGGACCGCCTCCAGGGGAAGCTGCATCACGGGACCGCCGACGGTATTATCTTTATCGTCAACACCGTTTACCGTCACGTTTACGTTTCTTCCGGAAGATCCGTTGACGCCAAAGACGGCGATCCGGTTCTTCGTAGGATCGTAGGAGGCGACGGGTTTTGCGCCAGGAGCGAGAAAGGCCAGGTTGGCGAAGTCTCGACCGTTGATCGGCAGGTTTTGAACTTCTTTCGGTGTGATGTTCTGGCTCACTTCCGTCTTGTTCACATCCACCAGCGGCGGAGCGGCGTCGACGGTGACCAGGTCGGATTGGGCACCGGTGGCCAGGTTAATGTCCAACTCGGCGTTGGTGGCAACCAGGACCTCGAACTTGTCGTAGATTTTGGTGGAGAAGCCAGGAGCTTTGGCCGTGATTGTGTAAACCCCGGCTGGCAAAAGATTGAACGTATAAAGACCCTTCTCGGTAGTGGTCTCTTCGCGGCGAAGACCGGTTGCGGTGCTCGATATAACTACCGAAGCTCTAGGGACAACGGCTTGTGAAGGATCGAAAACGGTACCTTGCAGCGTGCTGGTAGCTGTGGCTTGTGCAAACAGAGAACTGCTGCACGTTGCGAATGCAAACGCGATTCTTACTATTTTGGACATAGACCCCTTTCAGTTTTGTGGCAACTTCGAACGAGGAAGATGTCGTATTTGTCACATCTTAGCACGATCAGAGAGCCGGCTTTCTAGGGGTATCCAAAGCGATAAAATTGAGGGTCCGCCTAAAATTGGAAGCGCAGGCCAAGGCGAATCGTGCGAAAGTCCTGATACCCGCCGAATCCGGGGAATGATGCCGCAAAAGCGCTGCTGCCGCTACCCACGACTCCGGCGATTGCAGGCGCACCGCCGTTTCGGTAGCTGGCGCCGGCCAAACCATAAATCGGGTTGTACGGGACTGTCTTGCTTCCCACGGTGACGAACGTCCTGGGATCATACCCGGCGAAGAACTGGCTGATAGGAAGTGCAGACTCTGAAATCGCGCCCGTGCGATTAAGTTGGCTCACCCGGGAAAGCACGGCGGATTGATTAAACAAGTTGCGAATTTCCACTTCGCCCCGAACGGTGAACCGCTCCCGAAGCCGGACCGAGTGGGAAACCAGGATATCGGTCTGCGTGAGCGCGGATGTCCGTGGAATATCGCCCCGCCCGTAGGGAGTAGTCGGCGCGGATAGATAGATTACGGAGGTCGTGTCGTTTGTGCCGCTGTAGGCGATCTGGTTTAGGCCGATATTTGTATCGCCAGCTTTGGTCTTAAGATCGTAGGAGCCGAACAATTTGAAGGTGTGAGGCCGGTCCGTTCCCAGCAGACCCAAGACATTCTTCTGGCTTCCGGAGGCGTCAAAGTAGTAATACGGCAAATCGAAGGCTCGATTGTTGTTGGGACTGGCGCGTCCTGATTCATCGGAGTTTCCGAGACCGGAGTAATTGCCGTACAGGCGGCTCCACGTGTAGGACGGAATCAGATTGAAGCGGCCGATCTGGCCTTGTACCCGAAACTCCACGCCGTCGTACTGCCGGACGGCCCTCGGAACCAGAAACTCTTTCCCGTTAGGCGTTTTGCCATCGTAGGTATGGGTAGGGTCGTTGCGGGTCTGGCCGGAACCCGGGTTACCAATCAGATAAACCTCATTATCGTCTTTGTCCAGAACACCAATATCTTCAATGGTGCGGATCAAATCCTTTCTGGTGTAGCGAACCGTCGCGGTGAGGCGAGCCGCTAATTGGTGATCGAACGACACGTTGAAATCCCGTGATTCGTACGGTTTCAAATTTGGGTCGATACCATCGAGCTGCCCCTGCGCATTGATTGGAATTGTCCGGTTGTCATAGGCAATGATCGATTTGCCAAGAGCTCCCGCGTTGGCCTTGGTCAGGGTGAGGACATTTGGATTGTCGAGGGTATAGACGTGAGTGACCCAATATTCGCCCCCGAACGACCCGCGGGCCAGGTTATATTTCAGGACGTCGTAGAAGTACCCCAAACTGGAGCTAAGCTTCCACTTGCCATCGCCCAACACGTCCCAGGCTACGCCCAGGCGCGGAGCAATTTTCGAACCCCAATCGAAGCTGACGGGGTTTGCCACTTTGATCCCATTTTGAACAGCCTTATAGGGAGGAAGAAATTCATTTTCAAATCGGACACCGATGTTCACGCTGACTCGGCGGTGAATTTTCCATCCGTCCTGCACATAGAAACCCTGGTTGCGGCCGCTGACCTTACTGTTGAGGCGGACTCCGTCTTCCCAAGTGTAATAGCCGTATGTGCCAGTTTGGTTGGCGATGCTGCCCCGGCTATATGACTGGCCCCAAAAGATATTGAAGTCGCCGTTTGTGTAGTCCGTGGCGACGTCATTAGTCAAGCGGTTGAGGGAGTAGCCGGCGCGAAAATTATGTTGTTGGCCGAACAAATTTACCAGATAGGAGCCATCCACATAAAGGTTGTTCCGGGTGGTCACGTCGCGAAAGGTGGTTAGCGTGCTGCTGACGTTTGAAAATCCGGTGCCCCCCACGGTGGGCACGGGAAGACCCGCGGCGGCGGAGGCCGTTTGATAAACCACATAGGGATCGCCGGGCACTCCGTAGTTACCGTCTTTATCGTTCAGGTACTTATACCCGTAGCGAGCGCTTAGCGTAATCCGGGGCGTGAGCGAATAGGTTGCGCCGAAGTTGACCAGTTGATTGGGGGTAAAGCCGCCAAGGATGGATTGATCGTTGCTCGGTGCGCTGATGCGAATGTCGCGATTCGGAAGACTTCCCGATCGGCGCTGCGGTGACCATACCCACGATCCGTAGAGTTGCAGTTTGGAAGTCGCGGTGTAATCCAGGCGTCCGGTCAGATAATGGCGGATCCGGTCCTGCTTGTAAAGCTTGGTTCCTGAGGCGTATGCGATGCTGCGGTCGGTGTGTTCTAGTTCCGGCGAGTATCCGGCAAAGAAAAACAATTTGTCGCGGATGATGCGTCCGCCGAGAACGCCGCCCGGATACCAAAGCGTGTACCCATCTTCCTTCGGGCGAAAAAAGTCCGCCAAGTCCGCATTTGCGGGAGAACGCTGCCAGTAACCTCTGTCACCAGCGTTGAGATTATCGCCGGTGTATTGCGTGTAAACCTGCCCATGAAAGGCGTTCGAGCCGCCGTTAATGGCAACGTTGATCACTCCACCCGTCGCGCCGCCGTATTGCGCATCGAACCCGGCCGTCTTGATATCCACCTGCTGTACGAATTCGAGCGGCACCGAATTAGCAGACCGCAACGCGCCAGAAAGTACATCCGAAGCTTCAACGCCATCCAAGTAATAGGTGTTTTCAAGGCCGCTTGATCCATCTACCTGAAAGCCTCCGACTCCCGTCGCCCCGCCCTTCACCTCCTGCCGAACGCCCGGGGCAATGGCAAGAATAGAATTAAATGTCCGTCCCTTAGCGAAATTGTCGAAGGTCTTGGAGCCGATAGTCGTTGAGGTACTGCTGTCTGTGACGTCGAGCGCGACAGCGTTTGATGTAACCTCAACCGTGTCGGACAGTTGACCGACTGAGAGACGCGGGCTGACGCTTGTCGGAGCGCCCAGCTTGACTTCAACTTGTTCTGCTTTAAATGTGACAAAACCGGTTGCGGTCACCGTAACCGTGTAGGTGCCAATCGGCAGGTTCACCAGGGTGAAGTTGCCATTCGAATCGGTTTTGGTTTGGATACCGCGGGGCAGGCGTTCGCTGACAGCGGAGATTTGGGCGGCCGGTACGGAGGACCCTGATGCGTCAGTCACCTGCCCGTTGATAGTTCCGTAGTTTTCTTGAGCGAAAGCTGCGGAAAGGCAGAGCAAACTCGCAATCGAGAGATGGACTAAGTTGCGGAGACCCTTCGAAAACGTCATCGCGTCACTCCTTGTATCTTTAAAGTTCAAATGTGGACTACAACGGCAAGCAGCGGAATTGGTATATCGTACACTGTTTTCGCCTAGGCGTAAATTTTTTTCTCATACCGATGCAAACGGAATTTCCGTTGCTACGTCAAAGCGGAAGTTTAGAGCGGCATTATAATTAAGTTTATGCTTTGCCTCTTTCTGGCGAGTAGCGCGTTCGACCAGCTCCGGCGTAGCCTCACAGATACGACGTTTGCAGGCATTCACCAGGCAAGCTGGTTTGATTGGGCCATGTTGGTCCCGTACTTCGGCATCCTCTTCATTCTGTCGATTTACGGCCTTCACCGGTATGAAGTGATTCACTCCTACTTCAAGCACCGAAAAGAGGCAGTGGATCAGGCACCTGCGCGCTTTGCGGAATTGCCGCGCGTCACGATTCAGCTCCCTCTTTATAACGAACGGTTCGTCGTGGAACGGCTGATCGACGAAACCACGAAAGTGGATTATCCGAAGCATCTGCTGCAAATACAGGTTCTGGACGATTCCACGGATGAGACCCATGAGTTTGCTGAAGCTTTGGTGCAGAAATATCAGGCGCTTGGTTTCCCCGTGGAATACCGGCATCGCACCAATCGCCATGGCTACAAGGCCGGAGCTCTCCAGGAGGGGCTGGAGACTGCCACAGGCGAGTTCATCGCCGTGTTCGACGCCGATTTCATTCCGCCACCTGAGTTTCTGATGCGTACAGTCCACCATTTCGCGGATCCCAAGGTGGGGGTGGTGCAGACCCGGTGGAGTTATCTAAACAAGGACTACAACTTCCTGACCGAGGTTGAGGCGATGCTGCTCGACGGTCACTTTGTGCTGGAGCATGGGGCGCGGTCGCGCTCCGGGTTGTTCTTCAACTTTAACGGCACTGCGGGGATCTTGAGAAAGTCCATGATCGCGGATGCGGGGGGCTGGCAGCACGATACGTTAACCGAAGATTCCGACCTGAGCTATCGCGCGCAGATGAAAGGCTGGAGATTCGTTTACCTGCCCGGCCTCCATTGCCCCTCTGAGCTGCCCGTCGAAATGCATGGCTTTCAGGTACAGCAGTTCCGGTGGGCCAAGGGACTTACGCAGGTGCGCAAAAAAGCTGCTACCCGCGCTTTTACGGGCGAAACTGCCGTTTCGCGTGAAGCTGGAAGCGTTTCTGCACTTAACCCCCAACATTTCCTACCCGCTGATGGTGGTTGTTTCCGCGCTGATGCTGCCGGTGATGATCTGCCGTTTCTACATGGGCTGGGCCCAGATGATATTTCTGGATATTCCCCTGATTCTGGCCTCGTTCGTCTCCATCTCGGCGTTTTATCTGCTCGCGCAACGGGAACTCCATCCAAAGAGCTGGAAGCGTTCCATTCTGATGATGCCGATGCTGATGGCTGTGGGGGTGGCGCTAACCATCATCAACACGCGCGCGGTATTGGAAGCCCTGTTCAACGTGCAGACCGGGTTCGTGCGAACGCCCAAGTTTGCAATCGAGGGAACGGCGCCGGCGCGAAAGACGGAGCAGAAGAAATATCGGGGCCGCAGCGGCTGGCTGCCCTATATCGAGCTTCTTTTTGGCACCTATTTTCTGGGAATGGTGCTCTTTGCCATCGATAGCGGGAATTATCTGTCTACTCCGTTCCTGCTGTTGTTCGTAGCCGGATACTATTGGGCGGGGTTTGCCACCCTCTATCAGGAGCACCAGGAACGGCTGCAGCAAGGGCGTCAACGGAAACTTCATTTACAAGCAGCGCGATGACGATATCGGCCGCAATGGTGCGGGAGGCCGCAGTCCGCATCAAACCCCTGGCGCGCCGGACGCCCGTGCTCGAAACGGAAATCGATGGCATTCAGGTATTCCTGAAATGCGAGAACCTGCAGCTTGGGGGATCGTTCAAGATTCGGGGCGCGGCGAATTTGATTCTGTCGCTCACGCCGGATGAACTGGGGCGGGGCATCGTGGCATTTTCCTCGGGAAATCATGCGCAAGGTGTGGCGCTGGCGGCGCGGCATGTGGGTGCGAAGGCCACGATCGTCATGCCCACCGATGCGCCGGCCTCGAAGATGGACGCCACGCGGGCTTACGGCGCGCAGGTGGTGACGTATGACCGCATGACGGAGAACCGGGAAGAGGTGGCGCGCCAGCTGATGGGTGATTCAGGCGCTACTCTCGTGCCCCCGTTCGATCATCCGATGATTGTGGCGGGGCAGGGAACCGCCGCCCTGGAACTGATGGACGAAGTGCCGGAAATTGAGGCGTTGGTGACGTGTCTTGGTGGCGGGGGACTCACCGCCGGATGCTGCCTGATCGCCAAGGAGATCAACTCCGCCATTCGCGTTTTCGGCGTGGAGCCCGAAACGGGAAACGACTGGTTTCTCTCGCTCAAAAAGGGCGAGCGAGTGGAGATTCCGCCTCCGCCCACGATCGCCGATGGCTTACGCACGGTGATGCCGGGCAAGGTGCCGTTTCCGATTCTGCAGAGCTTGCTCGAACGCGTGTTGCTGGTGACAGACGATGAGCTGCGTACCGCAATGCGGTTTCTGATGGAGAAGGTGAAGATTGTCGCGGAGCCGAGCGGTGCGGCTGCAACGGCGGGAGTTCTCTCCGGGAAACTTCCCTCCGGATTCAAGCGCATCGGTGTGATCGTGTCCGGCGGGAATCTGGATTTCTAGTCGTTGGTGTAAATTCGGCTCACGCGATTTCCGATTCCGCAAAGCACGCTGTAAGGAATCTCGCCCGCAATCTCGGCGATCTGTTGCGCGTCCATGTCGGGGCCGAGGACGGTAATGGGATCGCCCTCCTGTAGTTCGGGTGCGGCGGAAAGGTCGATGGTGGTGAGGTCCATCGAGACGGCGCCCAGGATGGGTAAGAGGCGGCCTTGGCTGATCAGGCTGCCGCGCGTTGAAAGGCGATGCGGGATGCCATCGGCGTAGCCGGCGGCGATGGTGCCGATCCGCATGGCTTGAGGCGCGCGGAATCTTGCCAGATAACCCACTGGTGTTCCCGCAGCGATGTCGCGCACTTTCAGCAGGCGCGCATACCAGGTAAGAACCGGCCGGCCGCTGGTGTACCCATAGATGCCGAGCCCAGGCCGAATCATGGAGAACCGTGCATTTCGGTAGACCACGCCGTTGGTGCTTGAGAGGTGTTCGATCTCGATCGGGATTCCCGCCTCGCGCACGGCGGCGAGCACCGCTTCAAAGCGCGCGATTTGCTCGGCGCTCTGGTTGGTGGTGAAGTCTTCTGCCGAAGCGAAGTGGGACATCAGGCCTTCCACGCGTGCGTTGCGCAAGGAGCGGAGCGCGGCGGCCACTTCGGCGGGCGTTGCGGTGGCGCCCAGCCGGCTCATTCCGGTATCGATCTTCAGATGAATCGTGACGGGTTGGCGGTCCCACTCGGAAAGTTCTTCAAGGGAATGGGCCACGGGGGTGAGCGCGTAGCGGAACACCGCTTCACGTTCGAACGGCAGCAACCCGCCCATCACCAGGATGCGCGTTCCAATACCTGCCTCGCGCAGCGCCGCGCCTTCGGAGACGCAACTGACCGCCAGCCACTTCGCGCCCACGCTTTCAAGCGTCTTCGAAACTTCTACGGCGCCATGTCCGTAGGCGTTCGCTTTCACTACCGGGCACACAATGGCGCTGTTGCCGAAAGCCTCGAAGTTTTCCTTCAGTTGCCGCAGCGAGACTTCCGCCCAGGTTCGCATCATCAGCCGCGCATTTCTTCGAACATGCGTTCGTATTGGCGCGTCACGACTTCCCAGTCGTAAAGCTTCCGCACACGCGTTTGGGCACGATTGCGATACTCCTCGCGCGTCCGCTCCGGCATCATCAGGACCTCTCTCATGCGTGCAATCAGGCCGGCTTCGTCTTCAAACGGCAGCCCCGCATCCCCGCAGACTTCAGCGTTCTCCGGCGTATTCCGGTAGAGAACCAGCGCCCCCTTGCCCATGGCTTCAATCAGCGCGGGATGAGTGCCGCCTACCTCGGTGGCATGGACATAGGCGAAGCAATGCGAGCCCAGCTCGTGGTAGCCCGCGCCATAAATGCCGCCCGGCATGATGATCCGGGGATCTTTGGTATCGCGGACCTGCCGGATATACTCCGCCGCATGAGGCGCGTCGCCAATCAACGCCAGCTTCTTCGCGGTGATCACCTGCTCAAAGGCCCGGCGCACTTGAAGAGCGTGATTTTCGGGCTCCATGCGGCTGACGTAAAGGAAGTACTCGCCGGCTTCCAGCCCTAATTTCCGGAGCGCGTCCTCTGTCGCCAGCTTCTCCGTCACCGCGCCGTAAGGAATAAACGTGCTCGCCTTACCGTAGCGCTCCAGGTAGTATTTTTCGATGACCTCGGCGTCGCTGACCATGCGGTCCGGAAGCACCGTAGCCAGGTACTCCGACATGCGATACCAGGTTCGGGCCAACCAGTTCCACTTCTTGCGCTTACGCTCGATTCCGTCCACGTTCAAGGCCACAGGCAGCCCCCGCAACCGCGGCAGAACAAGGAAAATCGCATTGGCGGCGTTGCAGTAAAGGGCCACGTTCGCGGGGTGAAACAGCAGATGCAGCGTGGAAAGAAACGTGTGGGTCAGAGTATCGAGATACTTGTTGTGGATGGTGGGGAGGAACTGCAGATCCACGCCGCGATAGGTTTTCGAGCGGTAGCGCTGGCGGCCATAGACGGTAACTTGATGGCCACGGGCCACCAGGCGGGTGGAGAGTTCTTCCGCGAAGGTTTCGAAACCGCCATAATTTGCGGGAATTCCGCGCGTGCCGAGAAGCGCGATGCGCATGGAGGTGCTTATTTGCTGGTCGGCTTGGGGCGGGCGGGCACGGCTGTAAATTTGCGGGGGGCGGGTTTCGCCACGGGTTCGAAATTAAACCAGCTTGCGATGTAATCGTTGTCGGCTCGTTGGCGTTGCAGGATCAGGCGGCGTTTGGCCAGCACGCGCTTATAGTTCTTTGCCAGGAACCAGAACGCTTTCAGCGAACTATGCTCCCACAGTACGCAGCAGGCGACAACGACAAGATCGCGGCCGGTAATTTGAACCCAGTTGCGGCGGTAGAGATCGCCGGAGATGTTCTTCATGCGGAGAAGAAAGCGATTCTTCACCGAATGCATATTGATTTCAGCCGGCAGGGCGCGGCGGTTACCGGGCAGAGCTTTGCGCACGTGATAGCCGCGGGCGTACGGAGCATAGATGCAGCGCCAGCCCAAAAGTTGGGCGCGCCAGGCAACGTCAGCATCTTCGCGGTAAACAAAAAAATCCGAATCGAAGAACTCGTCTTCAATGGAGATGTCGTCGATCATCTCGCGCCGGTAGAGGGCTGCGGCGGCTGTGGCTCCAAAAACGTATTCGTACTGGCGGTAATGGCCGTTATCGATCTCGAGCGACCCGCGATCCAGGTGGCGGAGCGTAGGCGTGAAATAAATGCCGGTGGAATCGACGACGGGTTTTTCGGGAAAGTCGAAGCCGGAGCTCATGGTGAGCAGCTTGCCGCAAACCGTGCCGATCCGGGGATCTAGGTTCCCGGCGTGGACCAAGGCCTCGATGAAATCCGGAAGCAGGAGAACATCAGGGTTGAGGGTAAGGACCCAATCGGAATCGGAGAGGGCGATGGCTTGATTCTGGGCGGCCGCAAAGCCGATGTTCTCGTCGTTATAGATGATCCGGACGCGATCCTCGAAAGGTTCGAGAATGTCCGTGGTGCCGTCGGTGGAGCAATTATCGATAACGATGATGTCGAGAAAAGGGTATTTCTGATCGAGGACGGACTCGAGGCATCGTTTGATAAATCGGCCGCTATCGTAGGTAACGATGGTGACGGAAACAGAATCGTTGTTCGCCATCGTCTTAAATCGGCGCTCCCGAAAAAGACCGAATTGCAAGTCGAGCCACTTCCTTCCAGACTCCCGTCTCGCCGTTTTGTTTATGCCCGCTCAAAACATCTCCAAGATACCGGAGGCCGGCACCCATAACAACTGAGGCGCACACCAATTTCCGGCTAGGCGGCGAGAAGTGTTTCGACGCGTATCTCAGAAGATTACCATACCAGTACAAATGACGGATCTCTCGCGCCATGTTGAGGATAGAGTGCGATCCAGTATGTTTCGCCACCACTTCCGGGCTGAGCAGAATTGCCTTTCCTCTCTGCCTAAGGCGTGCGCAAAAATCGACATCTTCGAACCATAAAGGATAAAATCTTTCATCGAATCCGCCAAGCTCCTCCCACTCGTCACGGCGGAACATAAAAAGGGCTCCCGCCGGCTGCTCCACCCGAATAGGGGCTGTTCCTCTCAGGTCCATATCGAAGCAACGGAATCGCCAATTAACCGGGTTCCTCGGCAAAATCCGGTTCAGGCCTAAAACTTCGAAGCAGAGCGCAAGAGCACTCGGGAGCCGCCGGGCGGTAAACCCGAGTTGCGGGCGGCCAGACCCGTCCGTCAACAGGCCAGCCGCAGCCGCGACCCCGGGCTTTTTGCAAAGCGACCGCAGGGGTGCAATTCCTCCAGCTAAAACCGCGTCGGGATTAAGCAGGAGAATGAAATCTGCGCGTGACGCCGCGACTCCCTGGTTCACCGCCCCGGCAAAACCACGGTTGGTTGGGTTCGCGATCAGTTCCACGGGGTACCGCGCGGCGACCGCGACCGTCTCGTCTTGCGACGCGTTGTCGACCACCAAAATCTTGGCTCCGGTCAGGAGGGCCGCTTCTAGGCAGGCCCCGAGTTCCCGCGCGGAATTGTAGGTAACAATCACGATCGCGGTGTCATCCACGCGCGCGCCCTGTGTCCTTCTGCCCCGTCAGCCGTGCGTACCAGCGCCAATAGGGATCGAAACCCGTTTCCGACTGAAGTTGAAAAATTTGCGCTTCCAGGGGCCCGGCGTCGATTGCGTTCGGTGCAAATTCCTGCCTTCGGAACCAGCCTTCCCGTTTGCCCTGGAGCCAGGCAAGTCCCGCGCCGTGCCGAAATGCCATTAAGCCCCAAAGACCCTGGCCGACAAGCAGAGTCCACCAACTTGACGCGAGATGTTTCCGTGCCAGGAAAACCTGGTTGCGTGACATGCGCCGGACGCTTTCGCGATTCCACCGGCCTAACGTGGCGCTGCCGTGATGAAAACAAAGGGCCATTGGATCGTAGAGCCCGGTCACTCTCTCGGCCACGCAACGCAACCCGAAATCAACGTCTTCCAGATAGGATTCAAAACGTTCATCGAGTGGCCCAATCTGCTTCCAAAGTTCGCGCCGTAACAGAACCGCGGTAAAAGAAGCCATGTCGATGGTGCGGCTGTTTTGAAAAGCGGGGTGGTCCGCAGGCGCTCCGCTCCCCGCGCGCCAGGGCATGCCCGCTCTGCTGACCAAATCCCAGCATCCATCGATCTTGTCCGGTTGGCGCAACGACAAAGCCCGCCCCGTCGCGAAGTATACAGAAGGCGTGGAAAAAGCTCCCTCCAGAACCGAGGCCCAATCGGGTGCAAGCTCGACATCGCTGTTCAGAACCGCGATCAGTTCGCCCCGTGACTCATCAACCCCGCGATTTACCCCCGCGGCAAATCCACGATTCTCCGCAAACCGAATGACCGTGGCCCCGCGATCCAAGGCCAAATCTCCCGCCCCATCCTGAGAGCCGTTGTCGACGACGATGACTTCGCCGAATGCGAGCGTCTGGCGATCCATCGTGTCAAACAGCCGTTCGAGTTTGTCCCGTCCGTTCCAAACCGGAATTACGGCTGAAATCATTGCTTCCACTGGCGGCGGGCAAACCGCTTGCGGAACAGAAAAATCAGGTTGTTCCAGCCGTCGCGCCAAGGGTTTAGCTTGATCTCGCCGGTGCGCGACGTGTAAAGAATGGAAATCTCGCCGAAACGCACCTTTGGGTTCAACAGTGCCTCAATCTTAATTTCTTCTGAAAAGGCCATGCCGTCCGCTTCGAGGCGCATCTCTTCCAGAATGCGGCGGCGGAATACCCACATTCCCGATTGCGAATCTTCCACCCACCGCAGAAAGAGAATGGACATGGCGAGCGACAGAAGCAGGTTGCCACACTTATGTTTGAAGCTCATGGCGCGCGGGTCACGTACCGGGAAGCGGGAGGCGTTTAGGAAATCGACTTCCAGGTGGAGAAACGCCTCAAGAAGATAAGAAATGCCGTTCACCGGATAGCTGTGGTCGCCGTCAAGAGTAATCATCAGGTCTCCGGTCGCAACGGAAAAACCCCGTTTGTAGGCGCGACCGTAACCCGGCTTCTGCTCCTTGATGACGATGGCGCCCATTTGTGCGGCCACTTCGGGTGTCCGATCCGTGGAATTGTTGTCCACCACAATGGTTTCATCTACAAAATCCGGGATGTCGCGCAGCACCAGTTGAATACCCTCCTCCTCATTCAGGCAAGGGATGATGACGGTGATTCGGTTGCCTTTATACATTCGCGGTTCGGTCCGGCTGTATCATCGTAATTGTTATGAAGGCAAAGTTAGTTGCTCTGGTCTGCTTCGGCGCAGTGATGCCCGCGCTGGTGTGCGCCGCCGAACTGAAGGATGTGAAGTCCGTCTACCTGTATCCCATGGCGGGAGGTCTCGATCAACATCTGGCGAATATGCTGACCAAAGAACACGTCTTCCGCGTGGTTTCCGACCCGAAACTTGCCGATGCGTTGTTTACCGAGCAACTAGGCCAGCCCTTCGAGTACCGCGTGGACCACATCAAGAGGGAGCCCGCCCCAGCGCCGACCCCCGTTGCCACTTCACCGGCCGTGCAGCCCGCCCCACCGGTAAGCCTGGCAGCAGCGCCCGCTGAAACCGAGCCGCATGGATCCAGCTTTTCGCGCGGAAAAGGCACAATCTTTTTGGTCGATTCGAAATCGCGCCAGGTAGTTTGGTCCGATTATCGCCATCCTAAGAACTCGAGTTCGCACGAATTAGAAAGAACTGCAAAGAAGCTGGCCGACGATATTACGAAGACGCTCGCTCCGCCTCCAAACCAGAAGTAATATTACTCAGTACGGTGGAGGTTATCTGCCGGTTATCGGGGCGATGATACCATTGAGATTCTCGTACTTTTTCGATGGAAGCTCAAAACCTCAGGAACCGGTTCATTCCAAAGACACTTGTACCAGTGGTGCAACCCTATGGAAGCGCTCCAACGTTTCAAGCCACTGGAGTTTCCGGTCCCGAAAACACCTTTGCGGCGGCCTATGGCATCGGGGTTGTCTATCTTTTTTTCTTATTCAGCCACGCCTCGGAATTTATTGATACTACCGGAAGGCTGCACATGGTGGTTTTCGTCGCGCTGCTTGCCGCGATTGCAGCAATTGCCTCGGGCAAAATCCCTAGCCTGTTTGAGTCGAAAGCCGGGCTGACACTTTCCCTTTTCACTGTGTTCCTCATCCTGAGTATCCCTTTCAGCTCTTGGAAAGGGGGCAGTTTTCACAGTTTCCTCGATTCGTGGTGGAAGTCGTACATTGCTTTCTTCCTGGTGGGCTCGCTCATCTTCACCGCCCAGCAAATGCGGAAATCGCTCTTTGTGCTGGGTCTGGGGACTATCGGAATTATATATTTCTCCTTCAAGGCCACAAAGATGAACGATGATGGCCGGCTCTCGGTAGAATACGGCAGCCTGGGCAATTCAAACGATCTCGCCGGCGCGTTGCTAATGGGATTGCCGTTTCTGCTTTATGTTGTTCTGGATAAGAAGCGCTCGGCTCTGATTCGCCTGATCTTCTCAGGACTAACCTGCGTTCTTCTATTGGTTGTTTTCAAAACGGGGTCCCGGTCCGGCTTAATCGCGATGGCGGTCATGGCCGCGCTGGTTTTTTTTAAAACCAGCGCTGGCAACAAACTGAAAATCGTGGTCGTCTGCGCAGTCGCCGCCGCGATTCTTCCTCTGGTCGCCGGCAATGCTCTGATGGCCCGTTACAAAACTATGTTTCAGACTTCCGTTACCGCCGGCATGTCTGACGATGTAGCTTCGGCCGTGGAGTCCACTCAGGCACGAAGACAACTGATTTATAACGCCATTGAACTTACTTTGCGGCACCCGGTTTTTGGGGTCGGCCTGGGAAACTTCTCCAATCAAAGCGCCGAGCTTGAGATATCGAAGGGACATCAGCCACTTTGGTTCACTTCTCACGATATTTATCTTCTGGTGTCATCGGAAACGGGAGTGGTGGGGATTGTGCTTTATATGGCAACGATCATTTTTACTTTCGCGAGCCTGGTCAGAATCGAACGCGCCGCTAAGCGGGAAGCAGGGCTGGAGGATCTCGCCAACATGGCCTTTTGTATCTTGATGGGACTGGTTGCGTTTGCCTCGAGTGGCGTGTTCAGCACGAATGCCTACACAGCGCAGTTACCTTTGCTGGCGGGGCTCGCCGCGGCTCTGGACCGGATTGCCAGACCCATCCTGGTACAGGCGGAAGCGCGGCGGCTGGAGCACTTCCGTCAATCCATTCCGGTGAAGCCCAGTAAATACGCACAAGTCGCTACTTCGGCTTTTTCTGTTCGTTAGCTCATGTGCGGAATCGCCGGCTTTTTCACCCGTGATCGCGGCATAGATCCCGCGATTCAACAGCGCACCGTCAAAGCCATGACGGATGTCATCTCCCATCGTGGGCCGGATGACCAGGGTTTCTTCACTGCCCCGGGTGTCGCATTAGGGCATCGCCGGCTCAGCATCATTGACGTCTCCAGCCACGGCCATCAGCCGATGTTCAATGAGACGGGCGATCTCGCGATCATCTACAACGGCGAAGTCTATAACCATGGCGATCTCCGTCCGGCGCTCGAAGCGGCCGGCCATGTTTATAGATCCCATTGCGACACGGAAACAATAATCCACTCCTACGAACAGCACGGCCCGGATTGCGTGCGGCAGTTTCGGGGCATGTTCTCGTTTCGCGATTTACGACGCGAAAACCGGGACTCTTTTCTGCGCTCGCGATCGACTGGGCATCAAACCGCTTTACTACTACTTCGATGGACAGGTATTTGTCTTCGGATCGGAGATCAAAGCCCTTTTGGAGCATCCTTCGGTTTCTGCCCGCCTGGATTCCCGCCAGATCCCCGAGTATCTCTCGTTCGGTTATTTGAGCGGTGAAGAAACCTTGTTCCAGGGTATTCGCAAGTTGATGCCCGGCCATACGCTCACCCTTTCCCGTGATGGTTTCGAGCCGCAGATTCGCCAATACTGGGAGCTGCCCACAGCGCAAACCGCTGAGACACGCCCGGATGCCGAATGGATTCGGGACTGCCGCGAGCGCCTGGAGCAAGCGGTCCGCTTGCGCCTGATGAGCGATGTTCCGCTCGGGATGTTCTTAAGCGGCGGCGTGGACTCAAGCGCCATCGCCGCTCTGATGCAGCGCATGGTGGGCGAACCGGTTAAGACCTTCGCTGTCGGATATCGGGAAGCGGAATTCAGCGAGCTCGATTACGCTCGCCATGTAGCCGGCCAGATTGGAACGGATCATCACGAGATCGTAATCGGGATGGAAGATTTCTTCAACACGCTTCCCGAACTGATCTGGCATGAAGACGAACCAATCAGCTGGCCGTCCAGCGTCTCGCTGTATCACGTGTCGGAGCTTGCGGCCAAAAAGGTGAAAGTCGTCTTAACCGGTGAGGGCAGTGACGAATTGTTTGCCGGCTATGGCCGATATCGTTATCAACTGATGAGCCAGGCGCAGATGCAAACCTACGGCAGGGTTCCGGAAGGGATTCGCTCATCCATCCGCAAGCAGATTGCCACTTCGCCGCTGCTGGGAGCGAACTTGCGGCGCAAGCTGAAACACACGGTGCTGGGCCGCAGCGGCTCGCTCCAATCGCTTTATCTCGAAAACTTTTACGGTGCCTTCTCCGCGAAGGATGTTGAACAGCTTCTGGGCGCGGGCGCCGATACCAGCGCCGCCTACGCCACATTCACGAAGTGGTTTGAAAGCGTGCCCGGATTGCCCTATTTGGAGCGCCTCCTCTACGCCGACAAGAAGACCTATCTCGTCGAACTCCTAATGAAGCAGGACCAGATGAGCATGGCCTCCTCGATTGAGAGCCGAGTGCCGTTCCTTGACCATCCCTTCGTCGAGTTTGCATCGCAAATCCCCCCGAACTTGAAGCTGCGCGGCAAAGTGGGGAAATACATTCTCAAAGAAGCAATTGCGGATCTGCTTCCCGCCTCCATCATCCACCGCAAGAAGATGGGCTTTCCCACGCCGCTCAAACAATGGCTGCTTGACCCTTCTGCCGCCTCTCTTTACGATTTCCTGCTCGAAAAGGACTCGCTGCTAGCCGAGCACCTGGATCGGACGGCCCTCACTCAGCTTTTGGCCCGTCACAGAAACGGCAGCGAAGACGCCACGGACCGGATCTGGAATCTGCTCAATCTCCAATTGTGGGGCGACATCTTCCTGCGCGGCCGCCGGGCCCGCTGGGCGGAAGGCATGTTCCCCGCAGTGGCAGCCTGACCCAATGAAAATTTTATGGGTCAAAACGGACTTCCTCCATCCGACCAATCGCGGGCGGGCAGATCCGCACGCTCGAAACACTGCGTCAACTGCATAAGAATAACGAAGTCCACTACATCGCCTACGACAATCCGTCGGAGCCGGAAGGCGTTCGCCGCGCGCCGGAGTATTCTTCGTTCGCTTATCCGATCAACCGCCCGATTCCCAGCCGCGGCACACCAAGGTTTTTTGGCCAGCTTGCCCGCAATCTGGTTTCGCCGCTGCCCTTGGCCGTGGGGCGCTATGTTTCGGCTGAAATGCGCAGCAAGCTGCTTTCACTGACCACCGCGCACCGTTTCGATTGCGTGGTCTGCGATTTTCTCTCCGTCGCGCCGAACCTGCCGAATCTGTCGCGTTCCGTCCTGTTCCAGCACAATGTGGAGACCGTAATTTGGCGGCGTCATGCCGAACATGCGGGTTCCGCCGCTCGGAAAGCGTATTTCAAACTGCAGGCTGAGCGCATGTTCCGGTATGAGCGCGAAGCCTGCCGTGAGGCCGCACACGTGATCGCCGTCTCCGAGCAGGATGCCTCTGAGATGCGTACGCTGTTCGGCGTGACCCGTGTTTCTCCCGTCTCGACGGGTGTCGACCTCGATTACTTCGCTGCGCCCGCAAACTCCTCCACCGCCGACTCGATTGTCTTTGTCGGCGCAATGGACTGGCTGCCGAATATCGATGGCGCTCGCTGGTTCACCACGGAAGTGTTGCCTCTCATCCGGCTGAAGCGTCCACGAACCAGGCTGATCCTGGCGGGCCGCTCCCCGGTCCCGGAACTCTTGGCGCCTGCCCGCCTCGGATCCGCTGATTGAAGTAACCGGCACCGTCCCCGACGTGCGCCCGTATCTGTGGAATGCCGCCATTTCCGTTGTGCCACTGCGCATCGGCGGCGGAACGCGCTTGAAAATCTACGAAGCCATGGCGGCGGGCGTTCCCGTCGTCGCAACCACCGTAGGGGCGGAGGGCCTGGCCGTTACCTCCGGACGCGACATCGCACTGGCCGATACGCCCGAAGCCTTTGCCGCGCGCTGCCTGGAGCTGCTCGATTCGCCGGAGCGTGCGGCCAGGCAAGCCTCTTCCGCGCTCGCGCTGGTGACGGAGCGCTTCTCCTGGGCGCAGGTGGGCCGCCATTTCGAATCGATTCTGGAATCTGCATGCGCCGCTTAACCTCCGTAGATTACGCGGTGCTGATCGCGATCGCCGCTGCATTCCTGTTCTTCTTCCGCACTGTCCCCTCTACGCAGCCGTATCTCTACGACGAATCCGATTACATGAATGCGGGCGAGCGCGGCCTCTTGAACAACTTTCTCGAAACGCCTACTACGTCTTTCTTTGGATTCGTCGACATCGGGCTGCACCACAACAAACTCGACCAGCGAGCAAGTCTTTCGGATATTGTTCGTGGTAGCCATGACATCGATTTCTACCGCCATTTCCACGGGCCGATCTACTACTACTGGATCGCGTTAGTCTCCCCGCTGGTCCATGGAAGCGAATACTGGATGCGCTTCTCCGGATTCGTATTTCACCTGCTGACGTTCTTCGCAATCGCGATCGGCGTCTTCGTCCTGACGGGCCGGCGCTCTGCCGCACTGGTGGCATCGTTTCTTTACCTCTTCGGCCAGGCGAGCATCTCTACCGCCGCCACCATCGCGTCTCACGCGCCTTACGTCTTTTTTACAGCGCTGACCCTGCTCCTGTTCGCCCGTTATCTGCAAACCGGTTCTCCACGGACGTGGTATCTCACGACGGCCGCGTTCGCGGGTGCTTTCTGCAGCATCGATTACGCGATTCTCCTGCTGGTCACCTTTGCGCTCTGTCTATTCTTCTTTCGGCGCGAGCGGACTCTGCCCTGGCCCATGCTGTTCCGCTCCGCTCTTTTGTTCCTGGGCCTGCTTCTTGTCCTCTGGCCTTTCGGTGTGCTGAAGCTGTCGGCTTTGAAAGGCTATCTCTATATCGCCTACCTGGCCATGCAGCGCAAAGGCTCTTATGGCGACTATGGCCCGTTCACCGTTTGGTGGCAGCGCTTCATCGGGGCTCCAGTGGAATACTCGATCGATCTCGTGGCGCTGGTCGGCGTCTTTGCGCTTTGGCGCCAGCCCTCCGTACGCAAGTACCGCGCCGTGCTGTTGCCCTGTCTGATTTATGCCTTCTTCATGCTGCTCACCACGTTGAAGAACACGTCACTCAACCCGACTTACGTCTCGTCCATCCTGCCCCCTTTAGCGATCGTGAGCGGAACCGCCTTGGCAGCCCTTACCGAACGCATCTCCGCCGCGGTTCGGGTCGCGGTGACTGCGACGATTCTCGCCGCAACAGCTATGGGTGGTTATGCCCTGGTCTTGCGCCACGCGGACGATCCCACAGGCCCCAATTCAGACGCTAAGTTAATCGCATCCATACGGAGTTCCGGCTTTACGGACCGCTCTTTGATCGTGCCTTATGAGATTCTTCCCACGCTGAGTTACTACTTTCCCCAGCTCAAGCTGCACTCTTACCTGACTACGGATGATGCCGCCGCTGTTCAGCAGAAGCTCCGCGATTACGATGCTTCAGGAATTGTCTATCGGCCCCGACCCGCTGATACCCTGCCCGCCCAGCTGCAGGCCCGCCAAATGCGCGAACAAGACGTGGGCGATCCGGCCCACACCGTGATCTACTACCTCGATGGCCGTAGCTAGCCTGGTTGCGAGCGCGGTCTTCGTGGCAAGCACGAGCGCGATTCTCTATGTCCTGGCTGGCTACCCTCTGCTGCTGGCCCGCATCGCCCGCCGCCAGGTCCGCACCATCCAGAAGGACGACACCGAACGCACCGTCTCGGTCATCATCGCGGTTCGAAATGGGGAAAATTTCCTCGCCGCCAAGTTGAATTCCATCCTGGCCTCGAACTATCCCCGCGACCGCATGCAGATCACGGTGGTTTCCGATGGATCGGACGATCGCACCGATGAAATTGCCCGTTCCTTTCAGGACAGCGGCGTCGCATTCTTTCGGAATGAGCGCAGGGGCAAGGCGGCCGCTGTGAACACAGGAATCGCGAATGCCACTGGCGAAATCCTGATCCTGACCGATGTGCGCCAGACGCTGGACCCGAATAGCATCCGAAACGTGGTGGCTTGTTTTGGCGACCCAACCGTAGGCGCGGTTTCCGGAGAACTGTCCATCCGCCAGGGTGTGAGCGCCGAAGAGGCCGATACAGGCCTTTACTGGCGTTACGAGGTCTTCATCCGCAAGCAAATGAGCCGCGTGGATTCCACGTTCGGCACCAATGGACCCTTCTATGCTTTGCGGCGGTCGCTGGCGGTTCCCATTCCCGAAGATACCCTCCTCGACGACGTTTACCTGCCGCTGGCGGCGTTCTTCCAGGGCTATCGTTTGATCCTGGAGGAGTCCGCAAAGGCTTTCGATTACCCTACAAACCTCACATCCGAATTTCAGCGGAAAGTGCGAACTCAAGCCGGGCTTTACCAAATCCTGCAGCAATATCCGCAGTTGCTCTCCTCATGCAATCGCATGCGGGTCCACTTCCTTTCGGCCAAGTTCGGTCGCCTGATGATGCCCTTTCTGTTGATCCTGGTAGCAATCTCCAGCCTGGGTTTACCGCAACCCTTTCGCGAAATCGCGGTTACCTGCCAGGCGCTGTTTTACTTAACTGCCCTGGCGGACCAATGGATTCCGCAACGCTCACCTCTGAAGCGCATTTCCTCCCCGGTTCGAACTTTCGTGGTCCTGATGGCAGCGGCGTTCATGGCGCTCAAAATCTTTTTCGTGCCGCCCCGCGCGCTTTGGAAGGAAACCAGCGTCAGGGTGCGATGACAGCGGTCGGCACGAAGATCTGGTGCAGAACGGGAACATCCACAAACAGCAAAAAGACCATCACCACGGTGCAGCAGATCACCGCTGCCATCAACCCGGGCTCGCGGTACAGGCCCTCCGGGCGCTGCACGGCGGAGTCTTCCTTGAAAGACAGCGCCAGATATTGCGCCATCACCAAGGCCACTAGAGGGAACGACAGAATCAGCTCCAGCCGGTACCGCACGATGAACGCGCCGAAAAACAGCATGGCGTGTGCCGCGTAAAACATGATCGAAACCAGCAAGCGCTGTTCGGTGTAATAACGGAAGCTCTTACGGTACGCGGCGCTACGGGTGGCATCGCCAATGTCCCGATACTCCGCATAGCGCTTGATCGCCATGAAGTAGCAGCCCACCATCCAGTAGCTGATCAGTAATGACGTAGGAGGGACAGCCACAATCCCGGTCATGTACCAACCCGCAAGCATACGGAGCGGATTGTTTACTGATTCGGACAACACATCCAGGTAGGGCACATCTTTACTGCGCACCGGCGGAATGTTGTAAATGCAGCCCATCACCCACAGCGTCAGCATTGTGATGGTAAACGGCAGCGACACCTGCCAGCTCAGCCACAAGCCCGCCACCATCAACGCAATCCATTCCGCGTACGCAAGCGGCAGGCTCACCTTGCCCGAAGGCACAGGCCTCAAGTACTTCGTGGGGTGCTTCAGGTCGAATGGCGCGTCTAGAACTTCATTGATGACGTAGTTGCTGGAGGCAATCAGACAGATTGCCAGAAACCCGATCAGAAGCGTCCACGGGTTCAACGAATGCCACTTGTCGCGCTCGAGTGAGAGCGCAACAATAATGCCCGGCAACACGAAAACGTTCTTCACCCAGTGATCGGCCCTGGCAATCTGCAAGTGGCCCATCAGGGTGGGTTTTGCGTTCACTCGATACGAAGTCTCCATTTCGAACACTCATCATTGCACGGCTACCTTTACAATGAAATAAGTCCTTATGGCT
The DNA here is from genome assembly GCA_963795835.1 of Bryobacterales bacterium. Classification (GTDB taxonomy): domain Bacteria; phylum Acidobacteriota; class Terriglobia; order Bryobacterales; family Bryobacteraceae; genus JALYXI01. The sequence goes on from CAWCJC010000012.1 coordinate 88,410, forward strand.
ATTACCACTGTTCTCACGGGTGTACTTCTGATCGCGCTCGGCATAGGCGGTTACGTCGGCACCGGCAGCGAGCACAAGACCGCGCTGATCCCAGTGCTCTTCGGCATCCCCATTCTGATCTGCGGTCTGCTGGCCGCCAAGGCCGCCCGCCGCGCCCTGGTGATGCACATCGCGGTGGGGTTGGGTTTGCTCGCGTTCCTCGGCAGTATCGTGCAATTCATCAAAGGCGTAAATGGCGGAGCGATACAGACCCGCCCAATGGCCGTCGAAGCGCAAGGACTAATGGCGCTGATTACAGCCTGTTTCGTGGGCCTGGCGATTCACTCCTTCGTGGTGGCGCGAAAAACCCGCTCAGCCCGCTAGTTCCGCCAGCCATAGCTGCAGCAGGGGCAGCTCTTTCGCCGGTACGATGTCCGCTCTCACCAGTGCTTCGTAACACAGCAGGACGTTCTTCCCGGTTTCCTTCGGATCCGGCGCAAGTGAAAGACCGCTTAGGATCTCTACAATCCGCACATTATTTAAATAGCCCGGCACTTCGTCCCGAAAGTCTTTGATCAGGGAGTGCTGGTTGCGCTCTTGAAATACAGTCGCTTCCCGAAATGCAATCGCCTTCCCCATGGCATACAGGCAGGCTTCCGCCACGAACGAGCGCCAGATATCGGTCATGCGGAAGCTGACATAGGCAGGCAGATAGAGCAGCGGAAACGCCTCGCGCCAGAAAATCGTGTTCTGTGAATTGAAGGGACAATACGTCCCCGGCTCCAGCACCACTGTGTTGGCATGGAACTTCGTTTCGGCCACCGTGGTCAGCCGGTACACGGCATCTACGTCGGGGTCCCCATCCGCAAGATATTGCTGAACGGGACAATCGTACGCGCGCGCTTCACCCAATTCGGAACGGTGCGCCAGGCTCTCGGTAATCAATTCGAGAGGGAAGCCGCGCGGCCAGATCCGGTCTTCGGTGAAATGTGTGTAGACGTTCTCCCATCCTTTCTTGCGCACCGGCCTGCCGGTAACCTCTCGCCCGATCCCCTGAAGGAACGAATCGTACGGAATGTTATCGTCGTCCGTCTCGGCGATGGTCTCCGCGCCCCGCGCCGCCGCCCACAGATACCCCACATTCTTGCGGGCGTAATGATTGAACGGACACTCCGCCGCAAACCGGCCCATCCCCAACTGCTCCTCTGCGGCAAGGAAGCTGACCCCCGGATACTGCCAAGCCGCCGGCGTCTTCTTATCGCCGACAACCAGGAACGTCCAATCTGCGCACGTGCTCGCAATCTTGCGGACTGCTTCGGTCGGCGGGTTGATCGTCGTAATGACAATCGTGTTTTGAGAAGGCATAGAGTCGTCTCATCTTATCGATTTCCTGGAGACAAAAACTCGTCTGCCCGCACTCCGTTGCTAACCGGACATGCGTTACTACTTCCTCTTCTGCGCTGCCCTTGCTGGCGCACAGTCGCCCGGCTATCAGCCCCTCGCCGATGCATACGCAGCCTTGAAGGCCGGCCACTACGAAGCTGCCCTTGCGAACTTCGAAAAGTCTTTAGCGCTTGACCCCGGACGCGCCTCTGTTCATAAAGATGCAGCCTATGCCTGCCTGAAGATCGGCGAAAATCGTGCCGCCCGGGAACACTTCCATCGCGCCGTAGAACTGGACCCCTCCGACTTTCACACTGCCCTGGAGTATGCCTTCCTCAGCTTCGAAGCGCCGGAGAATCCCATTCCCGCCAAAGCCGAAGCGCGCCGTGTGTTTGATCGCGTGCGCAGCCAAACGGTTGATCCCGCGGCCGCCGCCACCGCTGAACAGGCCTTCCAGAATATTGATCAACCCTTAGCCAGCGGCATCGCGCGCTGGTCCGCCGCTCTTCAAGCAGCTGCCCCCACTTTCAGCGTTCATTATGAACTCGCCCAACTGGCCGAGCAGCGCGATGAGTGGAATCTGGCCGCAACGCATTACCTGGCCGCCTGGCGATTGGAGCCCCAACGCAAAGCCGTGCTCATCGATCTGGGCCGCGTGGAGCAACTTCGCAAGAATCCGGAACAGGCCACCGCTGCATGGCTGGCTGCCTCACGCGGGGGCGAACCCCGCTGCGCCGATCAAGCCCGCGAACTTCTGCCGGCCCGCTATCCCTACGTCTACGAATTCCAGAACGCCATCGCGCTCGACCCCGCGAATACCGAACTCCACCGCGAACTCGCTTATCTTCTGCTGAAAGATGGATCGCAAGGCCGATGCCGAAATCGAGTTCGCCAACATCGCCTCTACCGACCAAACCGACCTGCTCTCCGCCGCGCAGTTGGGCTTCCTTCTCTTAGGCCGCGGGGAGAAAAACCGCGCCCTACCCTGGCTCACCCGCGTCCTCGAAGGCGCGGATGAGGAACTGGCCAATCGTGTTCGGACAGCCCTCAATCTGCCCCGCAAGCTTACCGCGCCGGAACCGTCCGCCGAAACGGATGTCCGCGTCATGTATGAACGCAGTTACCGCGCCGGGTACTTAAAAGATGCGCTCCGATATCTGACGATCGCCTACGAGCAGGATCCCTCCGATGCGAACGTGATGATGAAGCTCGGCTGGACCTACAACCTGCTGCACGATGATCGCAAGGCCCTCGACTGGTTTCGCCGCGCGCGCCAGAGTGCCGATCCTTCCATTGCTTCCGAAGCGAAGCAGGCGTACAACAATCTGCGCCCGGAGTTCGCGCGCTTCCGGACCACAGCCTGGATTCTTCCGTTCTTTTCTACGCGCTGGCACGACGCGTTTTCCTATGGACAAATCAAGACCGAGTTGCGTCTGGATGGTATTCCCATTCGCCCCTATGTCTCGCTGCGTTTTATCGGCGATACGCGCCAGACCACATCCGGACCAAGCCCGCAATCCCTTTCAGAAAGTTCCTTCATCGTTGCTGTGGGAGCCACCGCGCGCCTGCACGGCATCACTGCCTGGGGCGAAGCGGGAAACGCTATTAATTACGCGAACCGCAAGATGCTGCCGGATTATCGCGGCGGCCTTTCCTGGTCGCGTGGTTGGGGCCGGATGATCGGCGCCGAAGTGCCGGGAGCGTTCGTTGAAACCAACGCCGACGAAGTCTATCTCAGCCGTTTCGGGAACGACTTCCTCACCTACTCGCAGTGGCGCGGCGGATACACCCTGCACGGCGCGCAGCTCCTGTGGAACGGAAATCTCACCGTCGATTCCAAGCGCGAGCCTTGGGCCAACTTCGTCGAAACCGGCCCCGGCGTGCGTCTCCGAATCCCCGGCGGGCCCGCGGGTCTGCTCTTTTCCGTGAGCGGATTCCGCGGCGTCTATTTGCTAAACAGAAACAACCCTCACCGCCCTAATTTCTTCGACGTTCGAGCCGGATTCTGGTATGCGTTTACTCATTAGTCTTCTTCTTGCTTCCTCCCTTCTTCCCGCTCAGAAATTCGGGTACGCCGGGATCACTCAGGACGTCGGCCCCTGGGGGGAAATCCTCTCCAGCATCGGGCTGCTCGCCCAACCCGTTCCTGAAGCCTCCATCTACATCGGCCGCGCCGGTACGGCGGTCGACAAATCGTGGGCGCAACGCGTGGAAGGCGGCGCTTTCCTGATCCTCGAAGGGGACTCGCCTCTGGCACGCAGTCTCGGTTTCCGTCTGCTGGACCGAACGACTCGCGTTGCCTCCGTTATCGACGTCCACCGCCCGGACATCCCGCTCATCCTTGAACATGCCGTTGAACTCAGTGAGACCGCAGTCCCCGAAACAGCACGGATCTTCGCGCGAGAACGATGGACCAACGCGCCAGTTATTGCCGGGTTCCGCCAGGGCAAAGGCGCCGTGCTCTGGGTAGCCACCAGTCCCGGTAAGCACGGTTATGAGCGGTTTCCCTATATTGTCAACGCACTGCTCGATCTCGGCTTTGAGCCGCCGTTCCGTAGCAATCGCCTGTGGGCGTTTTTCGATTACTCCTACCGCACCCGCGTGGATGTGAACTGGTTCGCCAAGCGCTGGCACCAGTCCGGAATTGCGGCGCTGCAAGTGGCGGCCTGGCACTTTTACGAGTCTGACCCCGAACGTGACCGTTACCTGAATGCTTTGATCGAGGCCTGTCATCGTGAGGGCGTCCTGGTTTACGCATGGCTCGAGCTGCCCCACGTGAGTGAGAGGTTTTGGGCGGACCACCCGGAATGGCGTGAAAAGACGGCTCTGCAGCAGGACGCGCAACTGGATTGGCGCAAGCTGATGAACCTGGCCAACCCCGAGTGCGCGAAAGCCATACACCAGGGCACGCGCGAGCTGATGCGCCGCTTCGATTGGGATGGCGTGAACTTTGCCGAGCTCTACTATGAATCTCTGGAAGGTGCCGATAACCCGGCGCGCTTCACTCCCCTGAACAAGCGATGTACGGCGGCTCTTCCAGGCCGCACCGGATGGGTTCGATCCGGCGGAACTCTGGTCCAGCCGCAAAGACGCGGCTTCGCTCCGAAGATTTCTGGATTTTCGCGCCGGGCTTGCTCGATCCCTGCAAGACGAATGGCTAAGAGAGGCGGAAAGCTACCGAAGCTTCGCCCCGCAACTGGATATCGTTCTCACCCATGTCGACGACCGTCTCGATCCCAAAATGCACGACGCCATTGGCGCGGACACCTCCCGGCTGAATGCTCTTTTGACTGAGCACCAGTTCACATTTCTCGTGGAGGATCCGGCAACGGTATGGGACCAAGGGCCACAACGCTACCCAGTAATTGCATCAAAGTACCCGCAGACATCAAGGGTCGCAGTAGATATCAATATAGTAGACAGATATCAGAATGTTTACCCCACTAAGCAACAGACCGGTGCCGAGTTATTTGGGCTCGTCCACCTGGCAAGTCAGAGTTTCGGGCGTGTTGCCCTTTATATTGAGAATTCCCTTGCGGGACCTGATTTGGCGCTTCTTTCATCCGCGGCGTCAACTTTCGACCAGGGTGCCTGGGTAGGGTCTCGATTCGTAACAAAAACCAAGCTCGGGGGAGGAGTACGCTGGCAGGGAGACTGTAATGTTGACGGTCGGCCCTGGCCAGTGAAGGAATCCGAAATCGTGTGGCTTCCGTCGGGTTCGCATGTACTGGAACGTGCTTCCGGTTCCGGAAGCTGGCACTTGCTCAGTTCTTCAGGTTCTTTGACTGCTGCCCGGTACCAAGGGCCGGCAATTGAATTCAGTTATGAAGCCGAGAGCCGCGAAATCGCCCGGTTCAGCAATCCAGTATCAAGTCTTCAGGTGGACGGGCAAGCGTTCCCGCTGGTAGGGCCTAGAGAAGTGGCGATGTTGCCCAGAGGCCGACACACGGTGATAGCATGGCCTCAGACGGATGAGTCAGGAAGTAAATCCCGGAGAAATCCCGGACAAGCTGTATTTCCGGATCGGGGAAGTCAGTAAGCTGCTCGGGATCGAGCCTTATGTCCTTCGGTTTTGGGAAACGGAGTTCCCTGCCCTTTCACCTAAAAAATCCGATACCGGTCATCGGTTATTTCGGCGGAAAGACGTCGAACTGCTGTTTCGAATCAAAGACCTGCTGTACACGAAACGATTCACCATCGAAGGCGCGCGGCAGACTTTGAGTCAACCCCGGAAGTCGGAGACGCAGCAATCACTGTTCCCAACCACTGATCCCATGCCGCAAATTCGCGAAGAGTTGGCCTCACTCCTCGACCTGCTCAGCCGGTGACGTCCGAGCCCTAATCCTGACGAGTGATATAGAAATACAGCCGGTTTAAGTCGTCCAGGTCGTAATACTCGATTTCGATCTTACCCTTCCCGTTCTTTGAGCTGGAAATTCGGACCTTCGTTCCTAAAGAGCGCTCCAATTCGTCCGTTGCGGACTTCAAGTTGGGATCCGGCTCGTTGGCAACGACTGGTTTCGGGGCGCGCTCAGGCCGCTGTGCCGCGCTTTCGATTGTGCGGACAGTCCAGCCCTCGGCGATAGCCTGAAACGCCATATTCCGCTGCTCTTCCTCGGTTTTTAGCTTCAGAAGTGCTCGCGCATGGCCGGGAGACAGCTTCCGTTCAGCAACCAACCCTTGGAGATCGGCGGGTAATTGCAGTAAACGAATCGAATTGGTAATCGTCGCCCGGTCTTTCCCGGTTCTCCGCCCGATTTCATCGTGATTGAGGCCCAGTTCCGTCGAAAGGCGTTCAAATGCTTGTGCTAGTTCGATCGGGTGTAAATCCTCGCGTTGAATATTCTCGACCAGCGCGACCTCCAGCAACCGTTCATCGGCAATGTCCTGCACCACGACGGGAACCTTATCCAACCCGGCAATTTTGGCGGCACGGAGCCGGCGTTCTCCGGCAACCAACTGATAAGTGTTTCCTGCCTTGCGAACGACCAAAGGCTGAATAATGCCATCAAGCTTGATAGATTCCGCCAACTCGTTGAGCTGCTGCTCCCGAAATTCCCGGCGGGGTTGGTTTGGGTTTACCTGGATATCGCCAATCGGTAATTCCGGGATGGTCGCCAAAACCAATTGTTCTGGTTCAGCTTCCTGTTTCTGGCGGGCGGGAAGGAGAGAAGAGAGTCCTTTACCGAGCGCTTGCTTTTTGTTCACGGGCGATGATTTCCTTCGAAAGTTGAATATAACTCTCCGCCGCTTTGGAGCGAAGGTCATAGGTAAGAATCGGCTTGCCGTGGCTGGGTGCCTCAGCGAGGCGGATACTTCGCGGAATTACGGTACGAAAAACCTCTTTCCCGAAGAATTCCCGAAGATCGGCGGCGACCTGCCGCGTCAGATTCGTCCGATCGTCAAACATGGTGAGGAGAATTCCTTCCATCTGCAACTTGTGATGAAAGGACTCTTTGATTCGTTCGATTGTATCGATTAGGCCGGAAATGCCTTCTAGCGCAAAGAATTCGCACTGAATGGGTATGAGTACGGAATCCGAGGCCAGAAGGGCATTCAGAGTCAGCAAATCCAGTGCGGGAGGACAGTCAATCAAAATAAATTGGTATTTCGCGCGAATGGGGGCGAGTTTATCTCGAAGAATGTGTTCTCTACCCTTGATGGGCACCAGATCCACGTTTGCGCCCACAAGATTCTTGTTGGCGGGGATGATGTCGAGACCATCCAAGTTTGTGCGGAGAATCGCGTCGGCAGCTGGCGTATCACCGCACAACACATCGAATAGGGTGGTTTGATCGGCCTCTTTAGAAATTCCTAAGCCGGTTGTCGCATTACCCTGGGGGTCCGAATCGATTAAGAGGACCGCAAGCTCGCTGGCGGCCAAAGAGGCAGCTAAATTGATTGCTGTCGTTGTCTTTCCAACTCCACCTTTTTGGTTCGCAACTGCAATGACCCGGCTCAACGCGACTTCAGAATACCAAAATGTTTCACGTGAAACATTGCTCAGGCATGCTGGAGTCTCAGATATACATCGAGAATTGCAACCGCTGCGGGCGTAACACCAGGGATACGCGAAGCTTGGCCCAGCGTTGAAGGTCGAACCGTGGTCAGCCTTTCACAAATTTCCCGCGAAAGCCCAGGAATCGAGTGAAAGGTGAAGCCGGACGGAATCTCACGCCCGCTTGCCCGAGCCAAGTTGTTTACTTGTCGCCCTTGCTGTGCGATATAACCGGCATACTTCAACTCAGTCTCAACCGTGGAGATTACGCCCGGCAAAATAACCTTCCCCAAGACCGAATCAACCCACTCCGGAATATCGCGGAGCCGCGATTCCGGCCGCTTCAACCAGTTCCCTTCCTCACCCTTGGCCAATGCAGCGGCCAATGCGGACTTCTGAGCCGCCTTTTCCAGAAACACACCCCAACGCTCATCGCTCACCAGCCCAACGCGGCGTCCAACGGGCGTTAATCGTTCATCCGCGTTGTCGATTCGTAAGCTTAAACGGTATTCCGCACGCGACGTGAACATGCGATACGGCTCATCCGCTCCTTTGGTCACCAGGTCGTCGACAAGAATGCCAATATACGCCTCAGAACGGCCCAGAACCACAGGCTCTTTCCCGCCCAGTTTCATCGCCGCATTTACCCCGGCCATCAGGCCCTGGCAAGCCGCCTCTTCATACCCGGAAGTTCCGTTAATCTGGCCGGCTAAATACAACCCGGGAATCTTTTTTGCCTCCAGAGTCGGCCAAAGCTCCCTCGGGTCTACTGCGTCATACTCAATCGCATACCCGGGCCGGATCATCTCGGCCCTCTCCAGGCCAGAAATCGAGGCAATCATGTCCGCTTGAACGTCAATCGGCATGCTGGTGGACATTCCGTTGACATAAACCTCGTTCGTGTCCACGCCCTCGGGTTCCAGAAAGATCTGGTGCCGCAACTTATCGGGGAACTTCACAAACTTGTCTTCTATCGAAGGGCAATAGCGCGGCCCAACTCCTTCAATCTGCCCGCTATACAGCGGGGAACGAGCCAAACTGTTCTGAATGGTCCTCTGGGTCGCCGCCGATGTATACGTCAGATAACAGCGAATCTGTTCACGCTCAATTCGCTTCGTAAGAAAGGAAAACGGGGTCGGGTCTGGGTCCCCGTCCTGCGGCTCACAAGCGCCCCAATCAATCGTCCGCCCATCCAAACGGGGCGGAGTTCCCGTCTTCAACCGCGTCCACCGCAATCCGGCGTCTTTCAATACCTCTGCGAACAGCTGCGAAGCGGATTCCCCACTCCGCCCACAACTGGACCGTTCCTCGCCGATATGCGCTTTGCCGTTCAGGAACGTTCCGGTTGTGACTACTGTGGCCCCTGCCGAAATCGTCCGGCCGTCCCGCAAAGCAACGCCTGCTGCTGCTCCGGACGACATCAACAAACCCGCGACTTCTCCCTGCTTCAGGAATAAGTTCGGCTCCCGTTCCAAATACCCCTTCATCTGGATGCGATACTGCTTCTTATCGCACTGTGCCCGCGGGGACCACACCGCCGGACCACGACTGGTATTTAGCAGGCGAAACTGAATCCCCGTTGCATCCGCGACCTCACCCATAATGCCGCCCAACGCGTCGATCTCACGAACCAGGTGCCCCTTCGCAATCCCGCCAATCGCGGGATTACACGACATCTGCGCAATCAGATCCGCATTCATCGTCACCAAGGCCGTCTTCAGGCCCAGCCGGGCTGTCGCGCGCGCCGCCTCACACCCTGCGTGGCCGCCGCCCACAACCACAACGTCATATTTGTAATGCATGCCTGCTTGATTTATTGTAGCTTTTACGGATTGAAGGACCTTTTCTACTCCACGAAATGAAGATTCTTATCGTAGGCTCCGGTGGGCGGGAACATGCGCTCGCCTGGCGCCTTGCTCTCGCTCCCGGAGCTAAGTTGTTCGCCATGCCTGGCAACCCCGGCATTGCCCGCCTGGCCCAGTGCATCCCCTCGCCCGGTCTCTCTCCGACATCGATCTTGGCTGCCGCAAACTCCCTTGGGGTTGACCTCACCGTCATCGGCCCGGAAGCTCCCCTGGTCGGCGGTGTCGTCGACCTCTTCCGCGCCGCCGGTCTTCCCATCGTCGGACCCACGGCTGAAGCGGCTCGCCTGGAAGGCAGTAAGCTGTATGCAAAGCAATTCTTCGAGCAGCACCGCATCCCCACAGCTCGCTTCCGCACGGCGACCAGCCCTGCCGAGGCCCTCGATGCCTTATCCGGATTCGGGTTCCCGTTAGTAATCAAAGCCGATGGCCTCGCAGCCGGCAAGGGGGTCGCCATCGTCCACACCCACGATGAAGCACAACAAGCGATTCAGAACCTCGGCCCCACCCTGGTCATCGAAGAATTCCTGGAGGGAAGCGAGGTCAGCTTCATCGTCTTGAGCGACGGCCGCTCAGTGGTGCCCCTTCTCCCTTCGAGAGATCACAAGCGCGCCCTCGATGGAGACCTTGGACCGAACACGGGCGGAATGGGAGCCTATTGCGATTCCTCCCTCCTCACCGCGACCCAGACCGCGGAAATTATGGAATCAATCATCAACCCCACTGTCGAGGCCACTGGGTTCACCGGCTTCCTCTACGCAGGCTTGATGATGACCCAACAGGGCCCAAAGCTCCTCGAATTCAACGTGCGCCTGGGGGATCCTGAGGCCCAGGCGCTTATGCATCACCTTGACCAAGATCTGGAAGAACTCCTCCTTGCCTCTGCAACCCGCGCTTTAAGAACGGATCCGCTCAGATGGCGCGAAGGTGTGTCCCATTGCGTAGTCGCAGCGGCCCAGGGCTATCCAGGTCCCTTCCGTACCGGAGATCCCATCCAGGGAATCGAAAAGGCCGAACAGTGCGGTGCCACTGTTTTCCACGCCGGAACCCGCGTGGGTTGGAGCGGCTACGCCACCGCCGGGTGGCCGTGTCCTAACGGTCACCTCTTCCGCGGAGAATCTCGAGCAAGCCTCCCGGAAGACCTACGGCTGTTTACAGCACATACACTTTGACGGAATGCATTACCGAAACGATATCGGCCGCAAGTGGGAATCGGTATCATAGGGAAGAGAAGTGAGTGCAACGGGCACGTAGCTCAGCTGGATAGAGCGGTCGCCTCCTAAGCGGCAGGTCAGCAGTTCGAATCTGCTCGTGCCCACCATGCTTTACTGAATCGTGCTCTGGCCTTCCCGGCCCTGATCGTCCGGCAGGATATTCTTGTTGGTGTAATTATCAAGGTTGATCACGTACGTTTCCTTGGCATTCACCAGCACGGGGGAGTGCGTCGCGCAGATAATGCGGAAGTTTTTCTTCTCCACTAACTCAAACAGCATTTTCAAAATGCGGCTCTGATTCGACACCGAAAGCGCCATCTCCGGCTCATCGAGCAACAACACACTACCGTCCGGCATCTTTGGGAATGTTTCGCGGAAGAGCGACAGCATAATCTGCCCGTGGCTGGCCGTGCGGAGAAATTCCTGCATCTCCGGCTGTTCGCTGAAGTATTCCAACTGCGTGCGCGGGTTATGCAACTCGGCGTCGAAAAGAAAAGAAACGGGAGTCGCAATTCCGTTTCGCTCCAACCGATAAACATACTGGGGCACCTGTTCCCCATCAAGGGCCACCTTGATCGAATGAAGCAGAGTGCTCTTGCCGGACCCATTCTCCCCGGTAAGCAGAATCAGAGGATGGGACAGATCCACAATCATCGGCATGTGGAAATTGAGCTGCACAAAGACGGGGTGCGCCAGGATTTTAAGAAACATCACTGCTCAGAATAACAACCGCCAGCCTCTAACATTTAGGGTAACCAGTAAAACGGGAGGGAACAGTCTCCTGTCCCCTCCCAAGTACTACCTATCGCAAACTCGCTTACTTTGAACGATTCTTATCCCTTCTTACGCTGAGAGCGCGCGATCGCCAGGCTCGTAACGCCAGTCAGCAACAGAGCCCACGTGTTCGGCTCCGGAGTGCTGGTTAGGCCAGGCGGTCCCACCGTTCCGGTGCTGAGGAACAGTTCCTGCTTCCCGCCGGCCTGGTTGCCGGCATCCGTCAGGATTCGGAAGTTGGAATAATCCTTCCCTTGATAGTTACTTGCGGCCTTAGTCTCCCATCCTTTCACTGCCGTACTGCTCTGGTTCGGCGCATCGCTCGCGAAGAAACTCCAAATCGCATCCTGAATGTTTCCTCGATCGGTGTTGCTGGCTGTTAGCAAAAAGCTCGACAGGTAAAACGCCTGTTCATACAAGCTGGTTGCCGCCGCCAATCCGCCAAAACGCGTAAGGGATAAGTTGTTGAGGGTGGAAACATTCACCGTAACTGTGTCGGGGTCCTTGATGTTGTGATCGAAATCCGCGCAAAAAAGCGCGTAAGCCACGCCGTCCAGCCTCCCCTGATAGGGCCCAACGAAATTTCCCGAGGTGTCTTTCACGCCATCCACCGAATCTAGATTGAGCGTGGCACCACGGGCGTTCATAGCCAGAACAGCGGCCGATACAACAAAGAGTAACTGAAACCTTCTCACCAATATGTCCTCCGAACAAACCCAAGTTACCGAGTCCCTTTCGGAAGATCAATACTTTGGTAGGTATTCGTACATACCAAAGTACTTATGGTACTGAGCACTTATGGGTGCAGTCCGGCCCTCTCAAGCAGGGCATTTGGATCCGGATCCCGCCCCATAAAACTCCGATACAGATCCGCCGCATCCTCACTGTTGCCCCGCGCAAGAATACTCTCGCGAAAATCCATGCCCACCTTTCGGTCGAACACTCCGGCAGTGCGGAAACGGGAGAACGCATCGGCGTCCAGAACCTCCGCCCACTTATAGCTGTAGTAACCCGCCCCGTAACCTACCGGACTCGAGAATAAGTGAGTAAACCCTGTAACTAGCGCGTGATCCTCTGGTAACTTCACGGCCGAAAAGCTCTGCACGATTTCACGCGAGTAAGTCAGCACATCACCATCCCGCTCCGGCGAATACTCTAAGTGCAAACTGAGATCCATGATCCCGAAACCCAGCTGCCGCATCTGGTTATTCGCGCTCCGAAAGTTCTTTGCCCGCTTCATCTTTTGAAACAGCTCCTCCGGAATCGGAGCACCGGTTTCATGGTGCCGCGCGAACAGGTCCAGGGCGTCGCGTTCCCAACACCAGTTCTCCATAATCTGGCTCGGCAATTCAACGAAGTCCCACGCAACCGCGGTGCCGGCAAGGCTGCGAATCTCCACTCGCGAAAGGCTATGGTGCAGCAAATGCCCGAACTCATGAAAAATCGTCTCCACGTCGCGATGGCTGAGCAAAGCGGGCGCATCGCCCAAAGGCGCAGTCATGTTCCCGCAGATGACGCCGGAGTGCGGCTCAAAATTGTCCGGCTGGGCCACCCCCGTAATAAACGCATCCATCCAGGCACCTCCCCGCTTGTCCTCGCGCGGATACCAGTCGGCGTAGAACCCACCCAGGAACTGTCCCGTCTCATCCTTGATCTGGTAATACTTCACATCAGGATGCCAGACCGGCACCCCCGCTTTTTCCACCACCGAAATTCCGTAGAGCCGTTCCACAATTTCGAACATTCCAGCAACCACCCGCTCTGTTGAAAAATACGGCCGCAACTCTTCTTCATCGAAATCGTAAAGGGCTTTGCGTTGCTTTTCGGCATAGTAGGAAACATCCCAAGGTTCCAGCTCCTTTCCCGCAAATTGCCGCAATTCGGCATTCTCCCGGTCAGAATGCGGCCGCACCTTGTGTTCAATGGCCCGCAGAAACTCAAGCGCCCGGCCTCCGGTGTGCGCCATCCGGTCATAAAGAACGAAATCCGCAAAGTTTTCGAAACCCAACAAGTGCGCCTTTTCTCTTCGCAACTCTAGAATTCGCGCCACATTCCCGCGGTTATCCAAATCTCCGGACGACGCCCGCGTGCTGTGCGCTCGATACACCTGTTCACGGATCGCCGCATCGTCCAGATAAGTCAGCACCGGCGTATAACTTGGGGCCTGTAAAGTGAAGCGCCAGCCTTCCTGGCCCTTTTGGTTCGCGCTTTGGCGCGCCGCCGCAACCGCAGTGGGGGGTAACCCGGCAAGCCGTTGCTCGTCGGTCACCACCAATTCAAACGCATTGGTGGAATCCAGAACGTTCTCGCCAAACTTCGTCGTCAGTTTCGCCAGCTCGACATCAAGCGCCGCAAGCCGGGCTTTACCTTCTTCCGCAAGATCCGCACCATGGCGGCGGAACGAATCCAGGGTCTTTGTGAAGAAGCGTTTTCGGACGCCCGTCAGACTCTTCGCCTCCGTTGTCGCGCCGAACAGTTGTAACTGTTTCCACAGCCCTCCATGCAGCGGAATCCGTGCATAGAATTCGCTCACCAGCGGCTCCACCGCGTTGTAAGCCGCGCGCAGCTCCGGCGTCGTGCGGACCCCCTCCAGATGCCGGACCACGCTCATCGCGTAATCCAATCGCTCCGTTACCTTCTCCAGCGCCAGCATCGTATTGGCGAATGTTCGTGGCTCCGGGTCCGCCGCCAGCACCTCCAGCCGCTCCCGCGCGTCCCGCAACAGTTCCTGAATCGCGGGTTCCACATGTTCGGGATGCACTTGGTCAAACGGAATTTCAAATTGCTCACGCAGCAACGGATTAATTGTCATAACAGGGAGTTCAGCTTTTAGCGTACAAGCTTCCTGCCCCGAACGGAGAGCGCTAAACTGAAATAACTCCCCCGCCGTAAAACATGGCCGAAACCCCCTTCGTTCACCTCCACTGCCACACCGATTACTCGCTTCTCGATGGCGCCTGCGAAATTGAGCAGCTCATGCAAGTCGTCGCCGAACAGAAAATGCCCGCCGTCGCTATGACCGACCACGGCAATCTCTTCGGCGCGGTTAAGTTCTATAACGAAGCGAACGCCAAAGGCATTCATCCCGTCATCGGATGCGAAGTCTACGTGTCCCAACAGGGCCACAAAACCCGCTCCGATACCGATCGCTACAACCACCTTGTCCTGCTCTGTGAAAACCAGGATGGCTACCGCAACCTGATCGACCTCGTCTCCACCGCTTATACCGATGGCTTCTATTACAAGCCCCGCATCGATAAAGAACTGCTTCAGCAAAAGTCGAAAGGCCTGATCGCGCTCTCCGCCTGCTTGCGTGGCGACATCAATGAAACTCTCATGGCCGATCGCTACCACGAAGGCCTCAAGCTCGCCAACGAATATCGCGACCTTTTCGGCCGCGATAACTTCTTCCTCGAAGTTCAGGATCACCAGCTCGATCAGGACAAAGTCGTCACGCCTCAATTAGTCCGCATGTCGTCCGAAACCGGCATCCCGCTTGTCGCTACCAACGACTCGCATTACCTTCGCCGTGACGATGCCCGCGCGCATGAAATCCTGATGTGCATCCAGACTGGCAAAACCATGTCGGACCCCAACCGGCATGCGCTTCAGCCATCCCGAGTTCTATATGAAGAGCCGCGCGGAAATGATGGCGCTCTTCGGTGAAATTCCTGACGCGGTCGACCGCCCGTGGGAAATCGCGCAACGCTGCCAGGTAAAGCTCAAAAAGGTCGACGAGCCCTTCCCAAAATTTCCACTTCCCGAAGCGCACACCACCGATTCCTACTTCGAACACGTCGCGCGCGAAGGGTTCGAAAAACGCCGGGGCCGCCTGGAAGCTCTGGCCGCCAAGGGCTACCTCAAATGCCCCATCGAAGCCTATGCCGAACGCATGGATTTCGAAATCAAGATGATCCAGCAGATGAAGTTCTCCGGCTACTTCCTCATCGTCTGGGACTTCATCCGCTACGCCAAAAACATCCACATCCCCGTGGGCCCCGGTCGCGGTTCCGCCGCCGGATCGCTGGTTTCTTACGCCATGGAGATCACCGATATCGATCCCCTCCAATACGGCCTCCTTTTCGAACGCTTCCTCAATCCCGAACGCGTCTCCATGCCCGATATCGATATCGATTTCTGCATGAATCGCCGCGGTGAGGTCATCCAGTACGTAACCCAGAAGTACGGCCGCGAGCAGGTCGCGCAGATCATCACGTTCAATACCCTCGGCGCGCGCGCCGCCATCAAAGACGTGGGCCGTGCGCTCGATCTGCCCTATGCCGACGTCGAAAAGGTCACTAAGCTCGTCCCCGGCATCCTCAATATCGATCTCAAGCGCTCCTTTGAAATGGAACCGGGCTTCGCCGAAGCAGGCAAGAAAGACCCGCGCATCCAGGACGTTCTCGATACCGCCGTTCGCCTCGAAGGCCTGGCCCGCAATGCTTCCGTGCACGCCGCGGGCGTAGTCATCTCGCCGGTCCCGCTCAAGTCTATCGTCCCGCTTTATAAGACCAACCGCGACGAAATCGTCACCGAGTACGACATGAACGGGCTCGATAAATTAGGCCTGCTCAAAATGGATTTCCTCGGCCTCACCACGCTCACGCTCATCGACGATGCCATCAAGCTCATCGAAAAGCGCCACGGCGCGAAGATCGTGCTCGAAGACCTGCCCCTTGACGATCCCAAGAGTTACGAAATCTTCTGCAAAGCCTTCACCAGCGGAATCTTCCAGTTCGAATCGCAAGGCATGCGCGACATTCTGCGCAAGTACCAGCCAAGCCGTCTGGAAGACCTCACCGCGCTCAACGCTCTCTATCGCCCCGGCCCCATCCAGGGCGGCATGCTGGACGACTTCATCGAGCGCAAGCACGGCCGCAAGGAAGTTCGTTACGACCTGCCGGACCTGAAGCCCATCCTCGAAGAAACCTACGGCGTCATCCTCTATCAGGAACAGGTCATGCAAATCTCCAGCCGCCTGGCAGGATACTCGCTGGGCGATGCCGATCTGCTCCGCCGCGCCATGGGCAAGAAAAAGGCCGAAGAGATGGCCAAGCAGCGCAGCCGCTTTACCGAGGGCGGCCTGAAGAATGGCTTCCCGCAGAAGAAAATCGAAAAGATCTTCGACCTGATGGAGCAGTTCGCCGGCTACGGTTTCAACAAGTCCCACAGCGCCGCCTACGCTTATCTGGCCTTCGCGACGGCGTATCTCAAAGCCCACTTCCCGGTCGATTTTATGGCCGCACTCCTCACCTCGGAAACCGGCAACGTGCCCAAGGTCGTGAAGTACATCAACGAGTGCCGCGAAATGAACATCAAGGTTCTGCCGCCCGACGTCAACGCCAGCGCGCAAAACTTCACTCCGGATGGCGAGGCCATTCGCTTCGGTCTGGGCGCGGTCAAGAACGTCGGCGGCAATGCCATTGAGGCTATCTGCCAGGCGCGAGACAAAGCCGGCCGCTTCACTTCTCTTCATCAATTCTGTGAACTTGTCGACCTAACCGCGCTGAATCGCCGGATGATTGAAAGCCTGATCCGCGCCGGCGCGCTCGATTCTCTCGAGGGCTCGCGCGCCCAACAGTTCGCAGCCGTCGAAGGTGCCATGGAATCCGGCGCCCGCCACCAACGCGGCACGGCTCACGGCCAGTTCGACATGTTCGCCACGGACGACCAACACGATACCGTACAGCCCCTCCCCAAAGTCCCCGATTGGACCCCGCGCGAAACGCTCAACGCCGAAAAGGAAATGCTTGGCTTCTATGTCACCGGCCACCCGCTCGATCAACACGCCGAGAAAATCTGCGAGATCGCGAAACAGGACTCCTCCTCGCTCGAAGGCCTGGAAAAAGGCGTCGAAGTCGCCATGTGCGGAGTCCTCACCGGCATTCAAAAGCGCCGCAACCGCGAAGGCAAACCCTGGGCGTCCATGTTGCTCGAAGACCGCGTAGGCTCCACGGAGGCCCTGGTCTTCACCACACAATACGAGCGCCTCTGCGAGGTTTTGAAAGAAGATCAGGCGGTGCTCGTCCGCGGCTTGGCGCTCCCGGAAGAAAGCGCGGCCACCAAAATTTCCGTCCAGGAAATCATCCCGCTCGATCTAGTGCGCGTCCCGCAGCCAACCCTCATCGCGATCAAAGTATGGCTCAACCGCAACGGCACGCCCGATAAAGCATCCGCCCTCGAAGAACTCTTCAAGCAGAAGCCCGGCGAAACGCAAGTCCGCCTGAAACTGGAAAATCCGCAAACGTTCTCCGTCACGCTCGACGTCCCCGCAAAAGTAAAAGCCGACCGCGAATTCCGCGCGCGCCTCGAGCAAATCTGCGGCCCGGAGACTTACGAAGTTTTGGCCAGTTAGGAAACTGCTCACGCTCACTCTTGGTACAAGTAATTCCATGCGCGCGCTGCTCTTCCTCATCCCTGCCCTCGCCTGGTCCCAGGACACGCTCCTGGTTCTCTCGAAAGCGGACCACACCCTCGCCATCGTCGACCCCGCCACCCTGAAAGTCATCGGCAAAGCTCCCGTGGGTGAAGACCCCCACGAAGTCATCGCGTCCACGGACGGGAAAACCGCCTACGTATCCAACTACGGTGGCGGCAAATACAACACCCTCGCCGTCGTCGATCTCGTCACGCGTAAAGCGCTACCTCCCATCGATTTGGGCCCGCTCCGTGGGCCCCATGGGCTCGCCGCTTTCGCCGGCAAAATCTACTTCACGTCGGAAATAGCCAGGGCCATCGCCAGCTATGATCCGGCATCGCAGAAGGTGGATTGGATACTGGGCACGGGCCAGGACCGCACCCACATGATCTACATCTCCGGCAACGGGCGCATGTACACCACCAACATTCGGTCCGCAACAGTAACCATAATCGATCCCAATTTTGACGAAACCGTCGTCCCCGTCGGCAAAGGTGCAGAGGGCTTCGACCTCTCTCCGGATGGAAAGGAGCTCTGGACCGCCAACGCGCAATCCGGCACAGTCTCCATCATTGACTTGGCTACCAAGCAAGTTACCGCTCACGCTGCCGGCCAACGTCCCCGGCGCCAACCGCCTGAAATTCACGCCCGATGGCAAACTGGTGCTCATCTCCTCGCTGACTGGCTCCGGCTTGGCCATTCTCGACGCCGCAACCCACAAGGAGCTGAAGCGTATCGACGTCGGCAAAGGTGCCGCTGGAATCCAAATGGAACCCAACGGTAACCGCGCCTTCATCGCCTGCACCAGGGAGAATTACGTCCTTGTGCTCGATCTTAAGACACTCCAAGTCACCGGCAAGTTCGACGCCGGCCCGCAACCGGACGGTATGGCATGGGCTTCGAACAGGCAGTAAGCGCCCTCATCCATGGCGAGAGCCGGCAGCTTGCCCAGCTTCTGCGCGAGCACCCGGATCTGGTCCATGCCCGCTCCGAACGCGAGCACCGCTCCACGCTCCTGCATTACGTCTCCGCGAACGGCGTCGAAAACGAAAACCAGCGAACCCCGCCCAACATCGTTGAAATCGCAACGCTGCTCCTCGATGCCGGCGCGGACGTGAATGCAGAATCGGAAGCCTATGGCGGCAAGTCCACCACACTGATGCTGACCGCGACCAGCGTCCATCCCGAGCAGGCGGGCGTGCAGATTGCGCTGATGCAGCTTCTGCTGAATCGCGGCGCAACCCTGCAGCCCCATATCGTCCGAAGCTGCCTGCACAACGGCCGCGGTCAAGCCGCCGAATTCCTTGCCAGCTCAAGGCGCGCCGCTCGATTTTGAAGAATCGGCCGGTACGGGCCGCCTGCAAAACGCGCACTCTCTCTTCCCCACCGCCACCAGGACGCAGCTGATTGACGGCTTCTGTTGGGCTTGCGAGTTCGGCCACTTACAAATCGTCGAATTCCTCCTCAAAACAGCGCCCTGCCCTAGCAACAAGCCGCCGCGTCAACGGCCAGACCGGCCTGCATTGGGCCTCCTACTTCGGTCACGAACAAATCGCAAACCTGCTTCTCAAAAACGGAGCGGACCCCAACGCGAAAGAAGACACCTGGAACGGCACCCCCGCCGATTGGGCGGAACATGCCCGCAATCATCCGCCAGGACGCTAAAATCACAGCAGTCTCAATGTCTTGCTTAAGTCCCGCTTTTTCTCGCCTTTCTTCTCACGGCCGCTCCCCGCCCTGGCCCAAACCACCCTGGGCTCCATCACTGGCCGCGTTACCGACGCTACCGGTGCCACCGTTTCCCAAGCCAACGTCACCGCTACAAACACGGCCACCCAGGTCCCCTACAAAACCGTCTCCAGCGCCGCCGGAACCTACGCGCTCCAGCAACTTCCCGTCGGGCTCTACGACGTTGCCATTGAATCCACCGGCTTCAAACGCTACACCCACACCGCCGTCCGCCTCAACGTCGCGCAAACCGTCACCCTCGATGCCGCTCTCGAATTAGGCGCGGTCGATCAGACCGTCAATGTCTCCGGCGACGTCTCCACCCTCCAAACCTCCACCTCCGACCTCGGCACCACCATCGACCGCACCAAGCTCCTCGAACTTCCCTTCTACGTCGCCGGCAAACAGCGCGACCTCGAACAGTTCACGCTTCTCGCCCCCGGCGTCACGGGCGATACCAGTAACACGCAAATCAGCGGCTCGCCCAGCCGCGCGAAAGAAGTCCTGGTGGATGGCATTGCTTCCACCGGCATCGAAAGTGGCGGCATCATCCCGGGCGAAACGCGCCCCTCGGTCGAAACCATTGGCGAGTTCAAACTCCTCCGCGCCAACTTCAACGCCGAGTATGGACGCACCGGCGGCGGCATCGAACTCTTCGCCACGCGCTCCGGATCGAATGCGTTGCACGGCGCGGCCTTTGACATCCTCCGCAACGATGCGCTCGACGCCCGCGGCTTCTTCCTCCCCTCTGTCGCCATCAACAAACAGAACGAATACGGCTTCTCGCTCGGCGGCCCCGCTTACATTCCCAAGGTCTATAACGGCCGCAACAAGACGTTCTTCTTCTTCGTTTACGGCGGCTATCGCTTCCGCCAAAGCGCCCCCAACACGCTCGCCAGCTTGCCGCCGCTCGATTTCCGCAACGGGGATTTCCGCGCCGCCAACACCGTCATTTATGACCCGGCCACCACCGTCTTTACCGCCACCGGCGTCACCCGTCAGCCCTTCCCGAACAACATCATCCCCACCAACCGCTTTTCGAAAGTCTCGCAAAACGTCCTCGCGCTCCTGCCTGCTCCCACCACGAACGCGCTCTTCTCGAATTACACCTCCACCGGCCGCGGCTATGTCGATGAGGATCAATACAACATCAAACTCGACCATAGCTTCTCGGATTCCAATCGCGTCAGCGTCTATTACTATCGCGACCACCAGACCCAGGTCGATCCCACCGGCGCCGGCGCCGATAAGGTCTCCATCGCCGGTCCCGCCACCGAATCTTCACTCACCGCCAACCACAACCACTGGGCGCGCGTCTCGCATGACCTGGTCCTCTCGCCCTCCGTCATCAACCACATCCAGCTCGGCTTCACACGCTTCTGGCGCACCATCGATAGCGCCAGCGTCAACCAGGATTACCCTCAAAAGCTAGGCCTCACCGGCATCAACACCGGCCCCAACAATTACTTCCCCTGCATCGATCTCACCAGCGGCGGTTATACGCGCCTCGGCCAACCCAATTGCAACGGCCGCGCGCTCCAGACCAATAACGCGTTTCAGGCCGGCGAATCGCTCAGCATGGTTCGCGGCGCCCACACCCTCAAGTTCGGCGGCGACTTTCGCTTCTTCGAAACAAACGGCATCGATAACTTCAACTCCGCCGGCGTCTTCGCCTTCAACGCGCTGGACACGGGCCTGCCCGGTACCCCGCGCACCGGTAACGCCATCGCAAGTTTCCTGCTCGGCGCGGTCGATACAGGCACCTACAAAATCAGCGCCTACTATCCGCGCAATCGATACAAGTACCTTGCCGCCTACGCGCAGGACGATTGGAAGATCGGCCGCAAGCTCACGCTCAACTATGGCCTCCGCTACGACCTCTATTTCCCTCGCACCGAAAAACTCGATAACCTGTCCACCTTCGATCCCACCGTCCCCAACCCTGGCGCGGGTGGCCGCTTAGGCGCGCTGGTGTTTCTCGGCAACGGACCCGGACGCAACGGACGAAGCTCCTTTGCGAATACCTATTTCAAAGCCTTCGCTCCGCGCTTCGGCCTTGCCTACCAACTGAACACCAAGACCGCCCTCCGCGCCGGATACGGCATCTATTACGCCCAAGGCAACGCCAACGCCGGTCTGCGAGACTCCATCTCCCAGATCTATGGCTTCAGCTCCACCCCGGTTTTCACCACGACAAACCAGGGCGCTACGCCCGCCTTCAACTGGGATAACGGCTTCCCCCAAAACTTCCCGCGCCCGCCTTTCATTGATCCCACCGCCGCCAACAACACCAACGTCCGCACCATCCTCAGGAATGATGGCCGCCCGCCTTACTTCCAAAACTGGTCTTTCACCGTGCAGCGCGAACTCGCCTCACGGGTTTCGCTCGAACTCTCCTATCTCGGCACCAAAGGCACGCGCCTGGGCAGCGGGCTCATTCATCTCAATGAACTGAATCCATCGCTCCTCAGCCTCGGCACGCTTCTCACGCAACCCTATAATTCGCCCGCGGCCGTAGCTGCCGGAATCGCGCAGCCTTATCCCGGCTTTACCGGTTCGGTCGCGCAAGCTCTCCGCCCCTACCCCCAATACCTCGACATCTGGGACCGCGCCGATCCCTCGGGCAGCTCCACCTATCACTCGTTCCAAACCCAGTTCACCGTTCGCGCCGCCCGGGGCTTCGATCTTCAATTCGCCTACACCCACGCCAAGACCATCTCCGATTCCGACGTCCTCGCCGGCGGTGGCCCAGCTGGACAAACCACCTACAATCGCCGCCTCGAAAAAGCACTTGCCGATACCGACGTTCCCAACATCGTCTCCTTCGGCTACAGCTATGAACTGCCTTTCGGCTTTGTCTTCTCCGGCATCAACCAGTACTCCACGGGCGTGCCGCTGGTGCTCAGCGTCAACAATACGCTGCCGCTCTTTAACCAGACTCTTCGCCCCAACGCCATAGCCGGCGTGCAACGCCAACTCGGAACCTATCCGCAATGGATCAATCCCGCGGCGTTCTCTGTCCCCGCGGCCTACACCTTCGGCACCGCGGCCCGCTCCTATGAAGATCTGCGCGCCCCCAGCTACTACAACGAGAACGTCGCGCTTCTCAAACGCTTCCGCATCGCCGAACGCGTTGCCCTCACCTTCCGTGCCGAGTTCTTCAACGTGTTCAACCGCGTCGTCTTTGGCGCGCCCGCCGTTAACGCCAGCAACGCCAGCTTCGGCCGGATCACTTCTCAATCGAACAACCCGCGCCAGGGCCAACTCTCCCTGCGCCTGGAATTCTAAACAATGCGAAACATCTTCGATCGCTACCGGCGCTTTCGCGAAGAACTATTCCCGGGACACCAAAAGCTCTACGAGGGTCTGCAAAACACCCAGGATCCGGAAATCCTCTTCATCACCTGTTCGGATTCCCGCATTGTCCCGGGTCTGATTATCGGCTCCGAGCCCGGCGACGTCTTCGTTATCCGCAATGCCGGCAACATCGTCCCGGCCTATAACGAAGGCGTGGGTGCCGGTGTTTCGGCCACCATCGAATACGCCGTCACTGTCCTGAAAGTGAAGTCGATTGTCGTCTGCGGCCACTCCGATTGCGGCGCCATGAAAGCGCTCCTTCACCCCGAAGGCATCCAGCATCTCCCCGCCGTCTCGGCGTGGCTAAGAAACTCTGAAATTGCGAGAGTGATCGTTTCAGAAAACAAAGAGGGCCGCACCGAAGAAGAACTCGTCGACGATCTCATCGAAGAGAACGTCCTCGCCCAACTCGAACACCTCGAAACCCACCCCTCGGTAGTAGCCGCCTTACGTCGCGGCGAAATGAAGCTTTATGCGTGGATTTACAAAATCCGTACTGGCGAAATCCTGAACTTCGATGCCGCCGAAGCCCGCTTCGTCCCGCTCACCGAATCGATGCCGGTAGCCACCTACACCCGTCGCCGCGCGCGCGTTTAGCAACAAAGCGCGCTTCTCCGATTCGCAAACCCCACCCATTTCGCACCCCCACCCGATTCGCAAACCCCCACCCGTTTCGCAACCCCCACCCGGTTTCACAAACCCCACCCGATTCGCAAACCCCACCCGTTTCGCAACCCCCACCCGTTTCGCAACCCCCACCCGTTTCGCAACCCCCACCCGTTTCGCAAACCCCCACCCGTTTCGCAACCCCCCACCCGTTTCGCAAACCCCACCCATTTCGCAACCCCCACCCGGTTTCACAACCCCCACCCGATTCGCAAACCCCACCCGTTTCGCAACCCCCACCCGTTTCGCAACCCCCACTCTGAGTCGTGACCGTCAGGGAACGCTTTTCTTCACAACTTCTTCAGACCCTATCCATCGCCCAAAATCACTCCATCCAGCAACATGAACCCAGGAGTAATTCTTTATGAAAACATCTTGGACATTGGTATCGTGCCTTTTCACCCTCGCAACGGCAATTTCAGCGCAAACGGCCTCTCCCGATACACGCCGCTGCGAACTCTGGTCCCTAAAGGGCTCCTATCTGCTCACCATCAGCGGAACCCGGCCCGCACCTCTGGTGCTACCCGGTTTCAACGCCACCCCCGGCACAACCGAAGCAGTGACCGGCATCTTTATCCTGGTTTTCGACGGCTTGGGCACCTTCAAAATACCCGCCCCAATTGTCGTAAAGGGAGCCCTAAGCGGTCTCTTTCCCGATCAGCCCGGCGGCGGCGTCTATACGCTGAATGGCGATTGCACTGGCAACTTCAGCGTTGTGCTTCCCCAACTCCCGGCGCCCCTTGTCAATACTATGGTTGTCTTCAACAACGGTAAAGAATTTCGAAGCGTGGTGACTTCTCCTCAATCCGTCATGATCACCGTCACCGGCGTGAAGATCGAATAAAGTAGGTCAAAATGGAGGTTGAACAGGTTTCCTACACTCCGGTTCGGCGACTTTGAGTTAGACCGCGCGGCGTATACGCTGCGCCGCGCGGGTGAAATGGTGCATCTCGAACGCCGTCCCATGGATCTGCTCACGCTGCTGATCGAAAAGAGTGGAGAACTCGTCGCACGCGCGGAAATCGCTCATCGGGTTTGGGGACCGGAACTTTTTGTCGAAGCTGAAGCCGGTATCAACACGGCTATTCGAAAAGTGCGCCAAGCTCTGCACGACTCTTCTGAGAAGCCACGATTCTGGAGACCGTGCCGGGAAAAGGCTATCGCTTCATCGCAGAAGTGCAGAAACCTCGCCTGGTTACCCTCGCCGTCCTTCCCGTCGTTGCCCTCGACCCCGGCCCCGAGCACCAATACTTAGCCGACGGCCTCACCGAAGAGGTCATTGCCGCCATTGGTCAGGCAGACCCCGCCAGGATTCGCGTCATTGGCCGCACCTCCGTAATGAAGTTCCAGGGCGCATTGGTATCCCTTCGTGAAATCGGTCAGGCACTCGGCGCGGAATTCATTGTAGAAACGTCGATCCGCACCGAGGGAGCCACCTCGAGAATCGTGTCGCGCCTGATCCGCGCGTCCGACCAATCGCAACTCTGGTGCGAGTGCTTCGATGGAGACCAAGGCACAAGCGTCCTGCCCTTACATCGAAATCTCAGCCTCGCCATCGCCACGCACGTAAGCTCGGAAATACCCACCGAACGGCTTCGCCGTATTGAAGAAAGGCATCCCAAAACCGCTGCCGCTTACGATAGCTACCTGCGCGGCAGATTCTTGTGGCACCGCCTATCCGCCGAATCCACGCGCTCTGCCATCGAGCATTACAAAAGCGCCGCTTCGCTCGATCCGAACTATGGATTGGCTTGGGCCGGCCTTGCGATCGCCCTCGCAGCCGCGCCCATCACGGGGGACGCCCCCGCGCTTCAGGTGCGCTCCATCGCGCGTGATGCGGCCAACCAAGCCATCCGCTCCGCCCCGGAACTTGCCGAATCCCAAACCGCGTCCGCGTTCGTGACGTTTTGGCTGGATTGGGACCTGCCCGCGGCAGCCGGCATCTTCCGCCACGCTCTAACGCTTGATCCTAGCGACTCCCTGGCCCATCGAACTCTCAGCATTGTGCTCGCCTACCTTGGCCACCACGCAGAAGCAGCGGAGGCAGCGGCTACCGCTTGCGCTCTTGACCCCCTTAACGCCGGACATTATGCTTTGCAATCGCAGGTTGCGTTTTTCCGGCGGGATTTTGAGTCTTCACTCCAGTGCGCCCAGCATGCCACCAGTTTGGACCGCGAGTTCTGGGTAGGGTACCTCCAACTCGCCCAAGCCGCGGAACGGCTTGGCAGACCTGAACTGGCGCTGGAAGCTCTAGACCGTGCTTCTGTTTTCAGCAGCGGCAATAGCAAGGTGTATGGTTTGCGCGGATACATCCTGGCCCGTACCGGCGAACGAGAACGCGCGCGGGAAGTTCTGCAAACCCTCGAGGAGCTATCCACGCAACGCTTTATCCCGCCTTACACCAAAGCTCTCATTCATCTCGGGCTGGACCAGTGGGATGACGCCCAAGCCTGCCTGGAAGATGCTCTTGCTGTCAGAGACGTGCACTTGAACTTCTTGCTTGTGGATGCGAAATGGGATATGTTGCGGAACCATCCCTGGCTCCAGAAACTGATTGATCGTTGCCATTTCGTCCCTGCTGAAAGTCGGCCAAAAGGACGGTAGGCTCCCACACTCTTCGCTCGAGTTGTTGGACCGATTGCGGCGAATTTGGCGGTTCGTATTCGGCAAGCCTATAGTCGGCCTAAGTTTTCCCCGGCCATGCCCGGGGAGGTTTCACCCCGTTCACAACACCTCACCCCAATCCCCTCAACAACTTACGCATTCCTGCCCCGGCGCGCCCTGCTAATCAGGGTTCGTCATGACCACACTCAAACAAATCGCCGCCAACCGGGAAAACGCCAAACGCAGCACCGGCCCGCGCACCGCCGAAGGCAAGCGCCGCGCCAGCCAAAATGCCATCACACACGGCCTCCACTCTCATGATTTCCTTACCGATATCGAAAGCGAAGATGACTACCATGTCTTCCATGACCAGCTCATCCACGACTACCAACCTGAAACCGCAACCGACTACATCCTGATCGAGCAATACCTTCAGGCCTACTTCCTGAAGCGCCGCTTCCTCCAAAAGATGCCGGACTTCCACAATGCCGAAACGCGCCATTTCAGCAACGAAACAATCCTGTCCTATCCCGTTCTCATGAAGATGATCAATCAGGCAGACCGCATGCTCCACCGGGCGCTCGAACTTCTGGAACGCTTCAAAACCGAACGCAAGAAGGAAGCGGCAAAGCGGCAGCAAGCCGAAACAAAGCCCAAGCCAACAAAAGACACTCCCGAAATTGGCTTCGTTTTATCGCCCTTCGAAACGCTCGACCCTCAGAACCCCTACCCCACTCCCCCGCACCCCAACCCGGAGCTTGTTAAGCGTTAATCGGCACAAAATTTGCGAAAATCATCCCCGCTTCTGCCAAGCTGGCCAACGGAACAGAATCGCAAGCGCTCGAAAACCGTCCCCACATCTCCCCCAGCCCCGCATGCGCATGCGCTTTCCTGAGCCCTCCTTCCGCCCACTCGAAAATCTCGAGGATCGTGCCGTCTCCCGCCTTCGCAATCACGGGCGGGCGCTCCGTCGCAAATCCCAAGCTCCGCAGGTAAGGAACATGTTCCAGGGTAAGCGCCATCAACTCCGCATCCATGCCCGGCTTCGGCCGGTAAGCTACAATCGAAAGCCTTGCTTCAGGGTCGTCTTGCATCGTAAGATTCTATCTCGCTATTTCCCCGGCCGCGGCTGCGAAGCTGAGCGTCTCAACGCTACACGTCCGAAGCGAGGCGGCTTGCCCATTTCCATGTCCAATGTGTTACTCTACTCCTGTAAGATAACGAGAGAAAGAGAAGACCAGGAGTAGTTGAACTGTAATGGCGTTAGCATTAGAAACAAAGCGAGACATCGTCGCAAAAAATCAGGTTCATAAGAGCGATACCGGTTCCCCGGAAGTCCAGATTGCGATTTTGAGCGGGCGTTTACAACAGCTCAAGGCGCATTTCGAAAGCCACAAAAAAGACCATTCTTCCCGCCGAGGGTTGTTGACCATGGTCTCCAAGCGCCGCCGCCTCCTTACCTACCTGAAAAATAACGATCCCGAGCGCTACAAGAACGTTCTTGTGAAGCTTGGAATCCGCCACTAACAGCTCTTCCTTATTCCCGGCGTATCGCTGCAACATTGGCAGACTTCGCTGACCCGTCCCGGTGGATGGGAACTAATCCGCTGAACGCGCCTATCCGGTATACCCCGGTAGCCGTTCCCTTCTGTACTCTCCCACCCTCGTTCGCTCACCAAACCTATTCAAAAGGACTCAGTCGGGGAACGTACCCTTTCTGTTGATACATGGAACACACATTTGAAATTGAATTAAGCGGTCGTAAGATTACGATCGAAACTGGCAAGCTTGCAAAGCAGGCCAATGGCTCCGTCATTGTCCGTTCGGGCGATTCCGTGGTGCTGGTCACCGCTTGCGCGAATGAGAACCCCAAACCTGGTCAGGCCTTCTTTCCCCTTACTGTCGATTACCGCGAATACACCTACGCGGCCGGCCGCTTCCCCGGCGGTTTCATCAAACGCGAAGGCCGGCTTTCTGAAAAGGAAGTCCTCACCAGCCGGTTCATCGACCGCCCCATGCGCCCTCTCTTCCCTGAAGGCTTCATGTGCGAAACCCAGATCATCGCCATGGTCCTCTCGGCCGACCCCGAACAGGATCCCGCCATCCTCGGCATCATCGGTGCCGCCGCCGCGCTCGCCATCTCCGATATCCCGTTCCACCATCATGTAGGCGCCGTCCGTGTTGGCTTTGTCGAGGGCAAACCCAGCGCGAACCCCACTTACACCGAATCGCGCGCCTCCAAACTCAACATCGTCGTCGTGGGCACGGAAGAAGGCATCGTCATGGTGGAAGCTTCCGCCACCCAGGCCACCGAAGCTGAAGTGCTCGAGGCCATAGAATTCGGTCACGAGTGCTGCAAGAAGATCGCCGCGCTCATCGGAACCATGGTCAAGCAGTTGGGCAAGACCAAGCGCGTCTTCGTCTCACCCGAACTCGACCCGGAAATCGTCGCAAAGATCGATACCGAATACCGCGCCGAACTTGCCGATGCTCTCGATACCAAGAAGTACCCGAAGCTCGAAAGCTACGCCAAGATCGCGGCCCTGAAAACCAAGCTGAAAGAAGCTGCTCCCGTCGAGGAGCTCGAACAATCCATCAAGGCCTTCGAAGCTCTCAAAGAGCGCATCTTCCGCGACGAAATGCTGAAAAAGCGCCGCCGTCCCGATGGCCGCGCCTTCGACGAAGTCCGCCCCATTTGGATCGAAACCAGCGTCCTGCCCCGTACCCACGGCTCCTGCGTCTTCACGCGCGGTGAAACCCAGGCTCTCGTCACCACCACGCTCGGCACCAAAGATGACGAGCAGCGCATCGAACTCCTCGAACCGGGCGAAGTCTCGAAGCGGTTCATGCTGCACTACAACTTCCCGCCGTTTAGCGTCGGTGAAGTCGGCTTCATGCGCGGCGCTGGCCGCCGCGAAATCGGACACGGCGCGCTCGCCGAACGCGCGCTCACCGCTGTGCTCCCGGATCAAGGCGGGTTCCCCTACACGCTCCGCTGCGTCAGCGACATTCTCGAATCGAACGGCTCCAGCTCCATGGCCAGCGTCTGCGGCGCAAGTCTCTCGCTGATGGACGCTGGTGTCCCTCTCTCCTCCGCCGTCTCCGGTGTCGCAATGGGTCTGGTCACCGAAGGGTCTGACTACGCCATCCTCACCGACATTGCCGGCGCGGAAGATCACTACGGCGATATGGATTTCAAGGTGGCCGGTACCGCGACCGGCATCACCGCTCTTCAAATGGATATCAAGGTCCTGAACGTGACCACGGCCATCATGAAGGAAGCGCTCGAACAGGCCCGCAAAGGCCGCTTATTCATCCTCGACAAGATGAACCAGGCGCTCGATAAGCCGCGTACGAACATGTCCGAGTACGCGCCCAGAATCTACACTCTCAAGATTCCGGTGGATAAGATCCGCGACGTCATCGGACCCGGTGGCAAAGTCATCCGCGGCATCATCGAACAGACGGGAGTCAAGATCGATGTCGAAGATGACGGCACCATCAACGTAGCCTCGAACGATCAGGTCGCAGCCAAGAAGGCTCTCCAAATCATCGGAGACATCACGGCCGTAGCCGAAATCAACAAGACCTATCTAGGCAAAGTAGTCCGCCTGGTAGACTTCGGCGCATTTGTCGAAATCTTCCCCGGCACCGACGGTCTGCTCCACATCAGCGAAATCGCCGAAAGCCGCGTCAAAGACGTTCGCGACGAACTCAAAGAGGGCGACCAGATCCTGGTCAAGGTACTCGCGCTTGAGGGCAACAAGATCAAGCTCAGCCGCAAAGCGGTCCTCAAAGAACAACGCGAAAAACTGAAGACTTAACGATCTACCAAACCTGACCCAAGCCCGGCACCGAGCAATCGGTGTCCGGGCTGTTCTTTTTTATGCTCCCAAACGGCGCACTAACTCGCCAGTTCCACCTCAATCCGCTTCTTCTCCGCATCCAGCTTCGTAATCCGGAAACTCCGCACCTGCCCCTCGCGCGCCACTTCCTTCCGCGCCGGCTGAGCTGCATCCCCCGTTCCCCCGGACTTCCACTTGCTGGCCAACATCGAACTCAAACTCGAAACATCAGCCCGGCTCTCCGCAGCCTTCCGCTCTTCCTTCGCGTCCCCGGCAACCGCGCAGGAGGCAATCACACCCTCCCCCAACTCCACGCTCAACCGCCCGCGCGAGGTATCCGCAATGCGCCCGGTCACCACGTCGCCTTCCTTATGCTCGGCAATGTACTCATCGGCCGAAGTCGGAATCAACTGCTTCACACCCAACCGGATTCGCCGCTTGGCCTTATCCAGCTCCAGCACCACGGCCTTCACCGTCTCGCCCACCTTCAGCGCATCCTGCGGGTGGTTCAACCGCTTCTCATTGCTGATGTCCCCGACATGAATCATGCCCTCGACATTCTCCGCCAACTGCGCAAACGCCCCGAACTTCTCGAGCTTGGTAATCTGCACATCCACCACGTTCCCCACCGCAAACCTGGTTTCCGCGTCCGCCCAAGGGTCGCCCAAAGTCTGCTTCAACCCGAGCGAAATCCGGTGCTCCGGGATGTTGATCCCCAGCACCACCACGTCCACCATGTCGCCCGGCTTCACCACGTCCGAAGGCTTCCGCACCTTCTTCGACCACGACATCTCGCTCAAATGCACCAGCCCGTCCAACCCCGGCAGCAGCTCCACGAACGCCCCGAAATCCGTCACGCGGCTGACCGTGCCCTGCACCCGGTCTCCTACCTGGAACTTGTCCTGCGCCAGGCTCCACGGGTCCGCTTGCAACTGCTTCAACCCGAGCGAGATTCGCTTGCGCTTGGCGTCCACCTTCAGAATCTGCACATCCAACTGCTGCCCCACCGTCAGCACATCGGAAGGCTTCGCGATGCGGCCCCACGAGATCTCGGCCACATGCAGCATGCCATCCACGCCGCCGATATCGAGAAACGCCCCGTAATCCGTCAAGCTCCGCACGGTGCCATGGACCACCATGCCCTCGCGCAGCTCGCCCACCATCTGCTCCCGCTTGCTCTTCTCTTCCTCCTCAAGCACCACGCGCCGGTCTACCACCACGTCTTCTTCGGCAACGTCAAGCTTGATGATGCGGCAGCTGATGTCCTGCCCCACCAGCTTCTCCAGCTCCGCCGCGTCTTTCGCTCCGCTGCGCGAAGCTGGCATGAACGCGCGCGAACTCACGTCCACCGTCAAGCCGCCTTTCACCAGGCCCGTCACGCGTCCGCTAATCGTCGACTTGTCTGCGAACGCCTTCTCCAGAGCGCTCCAATCCTTCGGCTTCTCAAACCGGATCAGCGTCAGGTTGAAGTAGCCTTCCGGGTCGTGCCCCGAAATCGACACGTGGATCTTGTCGCCCGGCTTCACCGGCAACTCGCCATTCGGCTCCCGCAAACTCGCCGCCGGCAGCGCACCCTCTTCCTTCCTTCCGAGATCCAGGAAAATCAGGTCGCCGGAGATGGTGAGTACCGTGCCCTCCAGGCCTTCTCCGGTGGCCGGTTTGCGGGGTTGTGTTTGTTCGAATTCTTTGAGGACATCTCCGAAAGACGACACTTCCGTCTCGGAGTCCGCGGACTGTTGATTAGGCATGGGGGAAATACGTTTTCATTCTTGCATAATGGTGGGCAGGACTTCCCATGCTGACTCTGAACCCGGATCTAACCGAAGGACCCCTCGAATCGCTCGAACAATGGGACGATTTCGTCAAGTCGCGATACCGCGCAGATAAAGAGAAGACCGAGTTCCGCGATTACCGCTCCGGAGCCAACCCCGGGGTCGAGGAGTTCTATCGCCAGAATCACGCCCACCAGACTCTCGATTTTGTTCTCGCCAAGAAAGCCGAATATACGCCGCTTGCCAAACGCCGTATGGGCATCTGGGAAGCTCTCGAATACCTCAACCAGCTCGTCGACGATAGCGACCCCGATACCGACCTCTCTCAAATCGAACACGCGATGCAAACCTCCGAAGCCATTCGCGCCGATGGCCACCCGCGCTGGTTTGTCCTCGCCGGTCTGATTCACGACTTGGGCAAGATGCTCTGCTTCGATGGCGAACCCCAGTGGGCCGTCGTCGGGGATACCTTCCCCGTCGGATGCCGCTACTCAGACAAAATCGTGTACCCCGAGTTCTTCGCCGCCAACCCCGATTCCCAGGTGCCCCGTTACCAAACCGAACTCGGAATCTACGAACGCCATTGCGGCCTCGAAAACGTCCATCTCTCCTGGGGCCACGATGAGTATCTCTACCACGTCGTGAAACCCTACCTGCCCGAAGAGGCGCTCGCCATGCTCCGGTACCATTCCTTCTATCCGGGCCACCGCGAAAACGCCTATAACCACCTGTTCAACGATCACGACCACGCAATGTTCAAGTGGGTCCGCGCCTTCAACCCTTACGACCTCTATTCAAAGTCCGCCACTCGTCCGGACGTGCAGGCCCTAAAGCCGTATTACACTGATTTGATTGGCGAGTACTTCCCTAAAGAAGTGAGCTGGTAACTTTCGCCCTGTTTGCGACGCCTAATTCTAAAGGAACCGATTGATAATACGCGCACAAACTAGGCCGACGATTTGTTGCGCCTTGCTCGCCGCCGCTGCCATCTCATTGTTGGGCTGCACTGGAGCTAGCTCCACACCCACGAACACAAAAAAGGGCGGAGGCGATGTTCCCGTCACGGTTGTTACTGTTTCAACCCGAGATGTGCCTGTAGAGTTGCAGGTTATTGGAAACGTCGAAGCGTATTCCGCGATTGCCCTCAAGGCACAGGTCTCAGGCGAGATCACCCATGTCTATTTCCATGAAGGTGATTACGTGCGCAAGGGCGAACGCCTCTTCACCATAGATCCCCGCGCCATGCAGGCTCAATTGCAGCAGGCCCAGGCCACACTGCTTCGCGATCAGGCGAACTTGGCCCAGGCTCAAGCCAATCTGGCCCGCGATCAGGCCCAGAACAAGTACAGCCGCGATCAGGCTACCCGCTATGCCGACTTGCAGAAAGAAGGCATCGTGTCGAAGGACCAGACCGAACAGCTTCGCAGTGCGGCCGACGCTTCAGGCCAGGCGCTTACTGCGGATCAGGCGGCTATCGATAGCGCCAAAGCGGAAATCGCCGCGCAGAAAGCGTCCGTCGAAACCATGCAGGTCCAGTTCGGCTACACCGAGATCCGCTCCCCCATCGATGGCCGAACGGGCAACATCAATGTCAAGCAGGGCAATATCGTCAGCGCCAACACGGTTGACCTGATGACCATCAACCAGGTTCAGCCCATTTACGTCACGTTCTCCGTTCCTGAGGCGCAGCTGGGCGATATCAAAAAGTACATGGCCGTCGGCAAGCTGCCCGTTACCGCAACCGGGCAGGACGAGTCGTTTGCTCCTGAAACCGGCTTCCTGACATTCGTCGATAACAACGTCGATATGACCACGGGCACCATCAAGCTTAAAGGCACGTTCCCCAATGCGGCCCGCAAATTGTGGCCCGGCGAATTCGTCCGCGTTACGCTGCGCCTCACCACGGAACAGAACGCCGTCGTCGTTCCGAACCAGGCTGTGCAAACCGGCCAGGACGGCTCTTTCGTTTACGTCGTAAAACCAGACCGCTCGGTCGAAAACCGGCCCATCACCACAGGCGCTCGCGTGGATCAGGATCTGGTCGTGGAAACCGGTCTGAAGACAGGCGAGATCGTGGTAACCGAAGGCCAGTTACGTTTGGCCCCCGGCATGAAAGTCGTGGTCCGGCAGCCAGGGCAGGGTCCCGGCGTACCCGGTGGCGGCGGCGGACGCCGCAAGCAGAAGGGTTAATCCGCTCTTTCTGAGCCGCGACCGTAAGGGAGTCGTCTTCCATGCTAACCAACCACCCGCGACAAACCGCTAGCACTGAAGTAGAGGGGGACCGGCAAACATGAACTTCTCGGAATTTTTTATTAGGCGTCCCATCGCCACCAGCTTGCTCATGCTGGGCATTGCCATGTTCGGCATCGTGGCTTACCGCGCCCTTCCGGTCAGCGACATGCCCAATGTCGATTTCCCCACCCTCAGCGTCGGTGCCAGCCTTCCCGGTGCCGACCCCGCCACCATGGCGTCCTCCGTCGCCACACCGCTCGAACGCCAGTTCACCGGAATCGCCGGTCTCGATTCCATGAGCTCCAGCAGTTCCACCGGTTCCACATCCATCACCCTTCAGTTCGATCTCAACCGCCGCATCGATGGTGCAGCAGTCGACGTCCAAACCGCCATCAGCGCCGCCACCCCGCTTCTCCCCCCAGGCATCCCCAGCCCGCCTTCCTTCCGCAAGTCGAACCCGTCCGATTCGCCCATCATGTTCCTGGGCCTCACGTCCAAAACGCTCCCGCTCTATAAGCTCGACGAATACGCCGAAACCCTGGTCGCACAGCGCGTCTCCATGGTCAGCGGCGTCGCGCAGGTCAGCGTCATGGGCGCCCAGAAGTACGCCGTTCACATCCAGGTCGATCCTCGCAAGCTCGCCAGCCGCCAGATCGGTATTGATGAGGTCGCCACCGCAGTTCAGAACTGGAACACCAATCTCCCCACCGGCACGCTCTACGGGCGCAACACCGCGTTCAATGTGGAGGCTAACGGCCAATTGATGAACGCCGCCGCCTTCCGGCCCATGATCGTCACCTATCGGAACGGTGCTCCCGTCAGGCTTGCAGGATGTCGCCAACGTGCTTGACAGCGTGGAGGACGATAAGACGGTCTCCTGGCTCATCTACCCGCATGAGGAGTACAAAGCGATCAACCTGATGATCATGCGGCAGCCCGGCAGCAACACCATCGAGGTTACCGATGCCATCAAGAAGCTGATCCCCTCCTTCCAGGCGCAGCTCCCGCCCTCCGTCAACTTGACCATCCGCGGCGATCGTTCGAAGAACATCCGCGAAGCCTTCCAGGACATTCAGTACACCATGATGATCACGCTCGCCCTGGTCATCGGCGTGATCTTCGTCTTCCTGCGCAACGTCTCCGCCACCTTCATCCCCAGCATGGCGCTGCCGTTCTCCATCGTCGGCACCTTCTCGGTGATGTACTGCCTCAGCTACAGTCTGGACAATCTGTCCATGATGGCGCTCATCCTCTCCGTCGGCTTCGTTGTCGACGACGCCATCGTCATGCTCGAAAATATCGTCCGGCATGTCGAGAAGGGCGAATCGCCCATGCAGGCCGCCTTCCGCGGATCGCGCGAAATCTCATTCACCATCATCTCGATGACCATCTCGCTTGCCGCCGTCTTTATCCCGCTGCTCTTCATGGGCGGAATTCTGGGCCGCCTTTTCCGCGAGTTCGCCGTCACCATCTGCGTCGCCATCCTGATCTCCGGTTTCGTCTCGGTCACCCTCACGCCCATGCTGTGCAGCCGCCTGCTGCGCGCCCACGGCCCGGTCCGCAAGAAGGGCGTTTTCTCCCGGGCCATGGACGGCTTCTTCAACCGCCTCAATGGCGCGTATGACTGGAGCCTCACCTGGGTGCTTCGCCACCGCCCGGTTATGGGCGTCGTCTTCGTCGCTGTCGTCGCCGCCACCGTCTATCTCTACATCGCCGTTCCCAAAGGCTTCATTCCCGAGACCGATAACGACCAGGTCTACGTCACCACCGAAGCCGGGCAGGGCACCAGCTATCTCGAAATGCTTCACCAGCAGCAGCGCGTCAATAAGGTCTTCCAGGGCGATCCCTTGATCGAAACCTTCATGTCCAGCGTCGGCGGCGGATGGGGCGGAGGGGGATCCACCACGGCCCGCATCTTCCTGCAACTGGTTCCCCGCAAGCAGCGTGATATCACCGCGGCCCAGTTCATGGAGAAAATGCGCCCTAAGATTAGCGGCTTCCCCGGGCTGCGTGTTTTCATGACCGTTCCTCCCGCCATTCGCATCGGCGGCAGAGGCTCGAAGAGCTCCTACGAGCTGACCGTCTCCGGCCCGGATACCACTAACCTTTACGCCGAGACCGATAAGTTGCAACGCTTGGTCTCGCGCCTGCCTCAGGTGCAGGATGTCACCTCCGATCTGCAGATGAAGAGCCCGCGCGTTATGCTTCAGATCGATCGGGACAAAGCCGCCGCGCTCCAGCTCAACGCGCAGCAGATCGAAGGTGCCCTCTACGATGGCTACGGCCCCAGTTGGGTTTCCACCATCTATGGAGCGAACACGCAATCCCGCGTCCTGCTCGAAATGGACCCCAAGTATCAGGCCCATGCCGATTCACTCTCGGAGATTTACCTGAAATCGGCAACAGGCGCGCTGGTTCCGCTGAACGCCGTCGTCAAGCCGAAGGTGGATACCGGCCCGCAAAGCATCAATCACACTGGCCAACTTCCTTCTGTCACCATCTCCTTCAACCTGAAGCCCGGCGTTTCGCTTGGCGAAGCGGTCGATGCCATTGGCGACCTCGCACGAAAGACCCTTCCCGGTAACTTCGCCACCAGCTTCACCGGGACCGCCAAAGCCTTTCAAAGCTCGCTGCAGAACATGGGCCTGCTGCTCATCATCGCCATCGCTGTCGTCTATATCGTCCTGGGCGTTCTGTACGAAAGCTACATCCACCCGCTCACGATTCTGTCCGGGCATCCCCTCCGCGGGCTTCGGCGCGCTGCTCACGCTCATGATCTTCCACGTCGATCTCAACATCTACTCCTTCGTCGGTCTGATCATGTTGATCGGCATCGTCAAGAAGAACGCCATCATGCAGATCGATTTCGCGCTTGGCTGCGGAGCGCAATGAGGGCAAGACTCCGCAAGAAGCCATTCATGAAGGCTGCCTCACCCGCTTCCGGCCCATCATGATGACCACCATGGCGGCCATGCTGGGCGCGCTTCCCATGGCCCTCGGCTACGGCGCGGGCGGCGAGGCGCGCCGTCCCTTGGGCGTCGCGGTTGTCGGCGGGCTGCTGTTCTCGCAGTTGATCACGCTGTATCTCACTCCGGTTGTCTATACCTACATGGCCGGTTTACAGACCCGCCGCAAGCCGAAACAGCAGCCGCTCGCGCCGTCCGTGCCCTTGGGTGAGCCGGCCGTTCTTGTACCCTAGCGCCTCATGAACATCTCCGAAACCTTCATTCGCAGGCCCATCGCCACCAGTCTCCTGATGGTGGCCATCGCCCTGTTCGGCGCGGTCGCTTATCGCTCGCTCGGTGTCAGCGATCTGCCCAACGTCGATCTTCCCACGCTCCTGGTCACCGCCAGCCTGCCCGGCGCCAGCCCGGATACCATGGCGTCCTCCGTCGCGACGCCGCTCGAAAACCAGTTCTCGATCATCGCGGGTCTCGATTCCATGACCTCGACGAACTCGCTCGGCGCCACCCAGGTCACCCTCGAATTCAACCTCAGCCGCAACCTGGATGGCGCCGCCGTCGACGTGCAATCCGCCATCACGCAGGCGCAGCGCCTGCTCCCGCAAGGCATGCCCACGCCGCCCACCTTCACTAAGGTCAATCCGGCCGATCAGCCCATCCTCTATCTCGCGCTCACCTCTTCCTCGCTCCCGCTCTAGACGCTCGACGAATACGCCGAAACGCGCATCGCGCAGCGCATCTCCATGATCTCGCGGCGTCGCGCAGGTGCAGGTGCTCGGCGCGCAGAAGTACGCCGTCCACGTCCAGATGGACCCGCACGCCATGGCCGCGCACCAGATCGGCATCAACGAAGTCGAGACCGCGCTCAAAGCCTGGAACGTCAACCTGCCCACCGGCACCATCAACGGCCCGCAAGCGCGCCTTCACGCTCCAGGCCACCGGACAGTTGACCAGCGCCGATCAATACCGGCCGCTGGTCGTCACCTACCGCAACGGTTCGCCCGTCCGTCTGGACGAACTCGGCCGTGTCGTCGACAGCGTGGAGGACGATAAGACCGCCTCCTGGTTCCTCAAGAACAACCAGAATACCAGCGCGCCATCGTCCTCGGAATTCAGCGCCAGCCCGGCACCAACACCATCGCCGTCACCGACGCCATCAAGCACCTGCTGCCCAGCTTCCAAGTCCGAACTGCCGCCCTCCGTCAAGATGGACATCCTCTACGACCGGTCGGACACCATCCGCGAAACCTATCACGACGTGCAGTTCACCATGGTGCTCACGCTGGGCTTGATCGTGATGGTGATCTTCCTCTTCCTGCGGAACGTCTCGGCGACCATCATCCCCAGCCTCGCGCTGCCGTTCTCCATCGTCGGCACCTTCGCCGTCATGTACCTGCTCGCACTACAGCCTGGACAACCTGTCGATGATGGCGCTGATCCTCTCGATCGGCTTCGTGGTCGACGATGCGATCGTCATGCTGGAGAACATCGTCCGCCACATGGAAATGGGCGAAAAGCCGCTTGCGGCCTCGCTGATCGGATCGAAGGAAATCGGCTTCACCATCGTCTCCATGACGCTGTCGCTCGCCGCGGTGTTCATCCCGGTGCTCTTCATGGGCGGCATCCTGGGCCGCCTGTTCCGAGAGTTTGCGGTCACCATCTGCGTGCGCCATTCTGATTTCCGGCGTGGTCTCCGTCACGCTCACGCCCATGCTCTGCAGCCGCTTTCTCCGCTCTCCGCATGAGCAGAAGCGTTCCCGGTTCTATCGCGTCACCGAGCGCTTCTTCGATGGCTGGCTGCATCTCTACGACATCTCCTTGCAATGGGTGCTGCGTTACCGCGCTCATCACCATGGTCTTCTCCGCCGCAGTGCTGGTCGCGACGGTCGTGGATGTTCATGCGACATCCCGAAAGGCTTCATCCCGGACCAGGACACCGACCAGATTGCCGTCGTCACGGAAGCCGCGCAAGGCACCTCTTACTAGCAGATGGTGGAGTACCAGAAGACCGTCGCCGCAGATCATCGCGCGCGGACCCGAATGTCGACGCGCTTATGTCCACCGTCGGCGGCACCGGCGTCGGCCACGCTCGGCGGCCCGAACTTCGGCCAACTCGTCGTTCATCTGAAGCCGCGCGCCGAGCGCAAGCTGCTCGTCAACGACATCATCGCCGAACCTGCGGCCCAAGCTTGCCGACCTTCCCGGCATGCAGGTCTACCTGCAGAACCCGCCCACCATCCGCATCGGCGGGCAGGTCACCAAGAGCCTGTACCAGTTCTCCATGCAGTCGCCCGATAAGAAGGAGCTGTACGCCAAAGCTCGCGAACTGCAAGCACGAAGTCGCGAAGATCCCCGGCCTCCAGGATGTGACCAGCGATCTCGCCGATCTCCGCGCCGCAGGTCGACGTCACCATCGATCGCGACAAAGCCGGCTCCATGCAAGTCAACGCGCAGCAGATCGAAAACGCGTTCTACGATGCCTACGGTCCCGCTGGGTCTCCACCATCTACGCGTCGATCAACGAGTACAAGGTGCTGCTCGAACTGGAGCCCAAGTATCAGGCCGATCCCAACGCGCTCTCGCTGCTCTACTTCAAATCGGCCACCAACGCAGCTTGATTCCGCTCGACACCCTGGCGAAGATCACGCAGGAAGTCGGGCCCGCAGGCCATCAATCACTACGGCCAGCTCCCGGCGGTCACCATCTCGTTCAATCTGAAGCCCGGCGCGGCGCTAGGCGACGTGGTCGCGGACGAAGTACAAGCCGCCGCCAATCGCATCCTGCCCCCCACCATCAGCACCACCTTCCAGGGCGCGGCGAAAGCGTTCCAGAGCTCGCTCGGCAATCTGGCCGTGCTGCTGCATCGTCGCCATCATGGTGGTCTACATCGTCCTGGGCATCCTGTACGAGAGCTACATCCATCCGCTGACCATCCTCTCCGGCCTGCCTTCGGCCGGCTTCGGCGCGCTGGTCACGCTGTACCTGTTCCACATGGACCTGAACATCTACGCCTTCGTGGGCCTGATCATGCTGATCGGCATCGTCGAAGAAGAACGCCATCATGCAGATCGATTTCGCGCTGCGAAGCCGAGCGCAGCAGGGCATGCCTCCCATGGAGGCGATCTACCAGGGCTGCCTGATCCGCTTCCGCCCCATCATGATGACCACCATGGCCGCTCTGCTGGGCGCGGTTCCCATCGCGCTCGGCTACGGCGCGGGCGGCGAAGCGCGTCAGCCCCTGGGCCTGGTGGTGGTCGGCGGCCTGATGTTCTCCCAGTTGGTCACGCTGTATCTCACCCCGGTTGTGTATACTTATCTCGCCGGCGCGCACGGCGGATTGAAGAAGAAACAGGCGAAGCAGAAAGATCCGGAAGAAGTTCTCCTGCCGGCTTAGCATCGGATGGTGGGGGAGGAGGGACTTGAACCCTCACGGCGAGTGAACGCCGGCAGATTTTGAGTCTGCTGTGTCTGCCATTTCACCACTCCCCCAACGGTGCGGGTAAAAATAAAGGCGAGAAACTCCCCTCAGTATACACCTTGCTTTTTGGCACTCTTCAAAACTCGAAGCGCGGCGGTCTACGGCATCGATGCATGGCCCGTGGATGTTGAGGTCGATCTCTACAAGACCGGCATGGGCAAAGATTTCACCCTCGTCGGCATGCCGGATACCGCCGTGCGCGAAGCTCGCGAGCGCATCAAGTCCGCGCTCACCAACGCCGGATTCTTTTATCCGAACAAAGCAGTCACCATCAACCTGGCACCCGCTAATGTGCGCAAAGAAGGCGCTGGGTTCGATCTCCCGATGGCGATGGGCATCCTGGGGACGCTCGGGTTTTTGGGTGCCGAGCGGCAGGACGTAAGCCAGTTTCTGATTGTGGGCGAGTTGTCGCTTGACGGTGCGATCCGGCCCGTGCGCGGCGCCCTCTCCATAGCGGTCTGCGCGCGCAAACAGGGCATCGCGAATCTGGTGCTGCCTTTGGAGAATGCGGCGGAGGCTTCGGTGGTGGAAGGCCTCAATGTCTATGGTGTGAAACATCTGCCGGAAGCTGTTGCGCTGCTCAAACAACCGGAAACCTTCACTCCTACACAAGCGGCATTTTCCACTGACCCCAGTGAAGACGCCGGGGCTCCGGACTTTGCGGATGTCCGTGGTCAGACCACGGCGAAGCGCGCTCTTCTGGTCGCGGCGGCGGGGGGACATAACGTCCTGATGATCGGCCCGCCCGGGTCCGGCAAGACGATGCTGGCAAAGCGATTGGCAGGAATCCTGCCGCCCCTCACGTTCTTAGAAGCAATCGAAACCACCAAGGTGCACAGCATCGCGGGCGTGTTGCCAAAGAACGCGGGCCTCCTGAAAACGCGTCCTTTTCGCGCGCCTCACCACACCATCTCCGACGCCGGCCTGATTGGCGGAGGAACGGGCGCGCCGCGCCCCGGAGAAGTCAGCCTGGCCCATAACGGACTCCTCTTTCTCGATGAGTTCCCGGAGTTCCCCCGCAACGTGCTGGAACTGCTCCGTCAACCGCTCGAAGACTCCACCGTCACGATCTCGCGCTCCAATATGACGCTTTCCTTTCCTTCGAGCTTCATGTTGGTCGCCGC